>JABDIN010000018.1 GCA_013003715.1 Desulfobacteraceae bacterium
GTTCATCATAGTTCGCCACCACCCAATCCGGCTGGATCCCTTCGGGGATTTCGGACGTTGTCATCACCCCGGTGAGAATCAGGACCGTCGCCAATCCGCCGTTGATACCGGCGCTGATGTCGGTATACGGATTGTCTCCAATGAACACGACTTCCGCCTTCCGCAGTCCAAGTGGTGCCAGGGCCATCTCCAGGATCGGCCGATGCGGTTTTCCGATCACGAGCGGATCCACGCCGGTGGCGGTACGCACCGCTTCCACAATGGTACCGGTGCCGGGGGAAATGCCTTTATCGGTGTTGACCACCTTATCGGTATTGGTGGCGACGAACTGAGCACCGGCCCGGATCAGGAGACAGGCGGTTTCCAGTTTCGCATAGGTCAATTCCCTGTCCAGGCTGACGATGACATATTGGGGGGCGTTTTCGGTAAAGGTGAATCCGGCGTTTTTCAATGGTTCCCGCAAGCCTTCCTCTCCGATGCAAAACACGGTTCCCGGTTTGAGGTACGCCGCAGTGGCCTGGGAAGAGGTCACGATGTCATCCGCATCGGCCTCGATGCCGAAATCGCGAAGGGTATGGCCAATACTTTCCACCGTCCGGTTGGCGCGATTGGTGACGAAACGGATCCGGATCCCGCGGGTTTTCAAGTTGTTAATAAATTCAGACGCGCCCGGTATTACGGTGGTTCCCCGGTATACCGTTCCGTCGAGATCCATGAGCAGGGCTTTGATCATTTTATATTTCACTTCCGGTTTGGAGGTTTTCGGGGAATGATAACAATTCAACCAGCTGTTGTTTTGAAAATGCCTTCAATACCCGCGGGTCATCGTGGGCGATGACGCTTTCCACCAACATTCTTTTTTTATCAATAATTGCCGATATTTTTTCTTCCAAGGTACCTAATGTTACCAGTTTAAACACCTGCACACCATGTTTTTGTCCCATGCGGTGTACACGATCGGTGGCCTGATCCTCTTTCGCGGCATTCCACCACCGGTCGTAGTGAATGACAACATTTCCCGCCTGGAGATCTATCCCGCTGCCGCCGGCCAGAAGGCTTGCCAGAAATACCATACAATCCGGGTGCATTCTCATCAATCTTGTGCTGCCAATGGCTCAATACCGTGGTGGAACAAACCACTAAAAATGGCCCGGCAGTTTCATCTCTATTGACCAGACAAAGCATGAGCGCCATAATCTGATGCGTTTTTCCCAACCCCATGCCATCACAGAGCAGGCCGCCGAATCCATTTTCATGCAAATACCATAACCATTCAATCCCGATGTTCTGGTATTGGTGCAGGGGGGATAGCATGCCCCTGATTTCGGGCATCGGCGAACCGGGAGATACGGATAAAATCTTTTCCAGTAATACGCCCTGGGCCGCATCGTGATCGATTTGCACGGGTGTTTCGGTCAACGCCTGCATTCGAATCAAGTCCAAACGGTTCAATCGGAATAAATTATCCTGCTATTTCGGAGAGCACACGTTTCATTATGTGGACCGCTGCAGGTGCAAAACCGAACCTCGGGTAAACCCTTGGACTGAAAGTGAAAATAAGCCACTCCGGGATGAGGATCCGTATCTTCCGGCAAAAAAGCCACGGCCTCCCTGAGAAATTCAAGTTGGTGATATGAAGGCGTTATGTTCATAGAAACATCATTGTACGGGATCAATAGTCCGGTTTGTATCGTCATCAGCATCAACGCTGTAAATAATTGGCGCCTTCATACCATTTTATGATAATAGCTTCAACGGCACCTTTCTCCCCCTGCTTTAGCACCAAACAAAAAACATCGGACCGGTAGAGGATTTCATGTCCTTTTTTAAGACAACTGACGGGTGTAGTCTTTATTACGAAGACCTGGGGTTTTCATCGGGAAAGCCCGTGGTGGTTTTTTTGAACGGCACCATGCAGACCACTTTGTACTGGAAAGTGCTGGCCGACAAGTTTCGGAATCATTTCGGTGTATTGCTATATGATGCCAGGTCCCAGGGGGCCAGTGAACTCGGTGACAGCCCGCTGTCACTCCAAGGCCATATCCAGGATCTCATGAGCCTGATGGATTATCTGGAAATCGACAAGGCACACCTGGTGGGGGTCAGTCATGGGGCATATGTGGCTTATTCCCTGGCCGCGCAATCCGCCCACAGGGTGAGGCGTCTGGTCATGTGCAGTGTCGGTGCACAATCAAGTTTTCGTTCCCGGCTCATTGTCCGTTCCTGGCTGGAAACCTTAAAAACCGGCGGGCTCGACGCCGCGGTCTGGTCCACCCTGCCCCATGTTTTCGGCGAAACCTTTTTGCGGCGGCATGCGAACATCCTCGATCGTATTGTCAAATCAGTGGTGCGCCGGAACAACAGCGAGGCGCTCCAGGCTCACCTCACGGCCTTGCTCAGTTACACCCCCATGTCGAAATCATTGAAACCGCTTGACCGGCCATTGTTGGTGATATCCGGTGCGGATGATCCACTGGTGACCGCCGAAGGTGCCCTTCTAATCGCCCGGACCTGCGGTGGACGTCATGTCAAACTACAGGGTGTGGGCCATTCAATACCGGCTGAAGCACCTGAAATATTTACCAAAACAGTTGTTAATTTCCTGACGGCCAATTATGTGGAAGCCCCGGAAGGTCATTGATGCAGCGGCTACACAATGATTCGATCCGTCAACCCCGTGAACATACCGCCCCATTTCCAAGTCTCAATGGGAACCATCAGTTTCGGCCGGAAATCCACTCCACATCGGCGGGCAGATATCGGACACGGATCTTTTTCCCCGGATACAATTGTTGCTGATCGGCTTCATGCTGGGCAGAGGTAACAGTCAATCCCAGATCTCCGACGGCAAGGGTCACCGCCAGTTGTTCCCGTCCGCGGCGAAGGGTCATTTGGGTGATGAGGCCCTCGAGGTGACAAGGGTCTTTCCCGGTTTCAGGGCCGGTCTCACGCTTATGTGGGACAATCCGAAAGCCGGATGGATGTATAACGGCCACGGCGGAATGGCCCGGCGGCGGCGGCACCACCAGGCATTGTCCGTTTGCGAGTTTTTTTTCATAATGTCCATCGGCGCGGGGTTCCCAAGGGCCGAAAAAAAGATTACTGCCATCGGTGTCCACCACTCGTCCCTGGAACAGATAACACATATCGTCACAAACCTGGTCCAGCCATTGACGATCGTGACTGGCAATGACCAGGGTGGTCCCCCACTCGTTCCGGGCATTCAGCGACGCTGCCCGGATCAATTCCACGCTGGCTGCGTCCACACTGGCTGTCGGTTCATCCAGAAGCAGCACCGCGGGTTTCAGTACGAGCCGCGCGGCCAATGCCACCCGCTGGGCTTCACCGCCGGAAAGTTCATTCCACTGGCGCCGGCAGAACCGTTCCGGGCTGAGCCCTACCTGGCGCAGCGCCGACTGGACACGGTCCGGAATATTGCCGCTTCGCCCCCTGAGGCTCAACCCATAGGCGACATTGGCGAAGACGCTTCGCTTCATTAAATAGGGTTCCTGGGGCAACAGGGTCACCTGGGATTTGACCGTATCGGCAAATGGCAAGGTCGGGTGGCCATTATACAATATCGAACCCCGGGTGGGCCGGTCAATAAACCCCAGCAGCCTGAGTAGGGTGCTTTTCCCGCTGCCGTTAGGACCTAGCAGACCGACAATGGCGGCTCGCCGGATATCCAGAGATTCAATCTCCAGCACAGGCCGGTGGTGGTAGGCGTGGCGGAGATCTCTCAATTTATAAATTGGTTCGACGGATCCCATCCTATCGCTTTCGTAGGGCCGACACGGAAATATTCACCGCAAAGGCGATGCCCATCAATACAAGCCCCAGGGCAATGCCCATGCCGAAAAGCCCTTTATTGGTCTCAAGCGCAATGGCCGTGGTGATTGTCCGCGTATGCCATTTGATGTTGCCGCCCACCATCATGGAAATACCGACTTCCGTCATCACGCGGCCGTATGCGGTCAGCGCAGCAGCAAGAATACTGTGACGAATCTCCCACAGGCTGCTGAAAAGGAGGTGTTTGCGGTCCGCCCCCAATGAGATGAGGGTGACGCGCAAATGACGGTCCATGGATTCAACAGCAGTGGCGCTGAGGGAAATCACGATGGGAAGGGCAAGTATGGTCTGACCGACGGCAATGCCGGGCAGGGTAAACAGCAATCCCATATGTCCCAGGGGACCCCGGCTGGATATGAAGGCATATACCAACAGCCCGATGAACACAGTGGGCAGCGCCAGCAAGGTATCCGTTAGCAGACGGATCTGCCGTTTCCCGGGAAATTGAAAATACCCCAGGCAGAATCCGGCGGGCACACCCATGAGCAGGCTGGCGACCATGGAATAGATAGAAACCTTCAGTGTAGCGTAGATCGCCGAAAATGTCTGTTCATCCGCAGAAAACAATAGCTGAAATGCGGTGAGAAAACCATCGACCAGAAATTCCATGGCACTGAATAACCTGGCGTACAAACGGCCCGATGAAAGGCATCGTTTGGTTCATACGCGGTTTAGTTTTAAGGTAGAAAAAAAATCACTCGGCATTGGGTTATAACTGAGATTTTGTGGTGGTAAAAACCTTACTCAGCATTGGGTTATAACTTCAGCTTTATTGCAGTATGAAAATATCACTCAGCATTGGGTGTAAACAACTGCTTTCCCATCAATTTAAAATCCCTGATCAGGCCTTGAGCCTGACCGCCGGCCAACCAATCGGAAAACTCGGTTGCCAGATCAAATTGAGATTTCTCACAATTGGACGGATTTACCGCCAACACACTGTATTGGTTCAGGAGGATCTTGTCACCTTCAACCAGGATTTTCAATGGTGGATTGCCATTCAGGTTGGCCTCATATTTTATATAGGTACCCCTGTCGGTCATGGTGTATCCATTTCGTTCCGCTGCGATATTGATGGTGGTCAACATCCCCTGGCCGGTTTGTACATACCATTGTTCCTTTTCCGGCAAATCCGCGCCGGTACTCTCCCATAAGGAGAGTTCCTTTTTATGTGTGCCGGAATTATCACCGCGACTGACGAAAATCGCCTTTTTGGCCCTGATGGCACCAAGGGCGTCTTTGACACTTTTTTTTGCAACACCGGCCGGATCGGCCGCCGGACCGATGATGACAAAATCATTGTACATGATTTCCCGGCGATTGATGCCGAAGCCATCGACCACGTATTTCATCTCGGCTGCAGGCGCATGAACCAACAGGACATCCACGTCACAATTTTCGCCCATTTTCAATGCCTTTCCGGTACCCACGGCGGTCCACTTGAGTTCGATTCCCGTCGCCTTTGTAAACTCAGGGGCCAGCACATCCAACAGACCGGTATTGTCGGTGCTGGTGGTGGTGGCCATCATCAGTGCCCGATCGGCACCGGACGCCGGCAGTATTGTTGTCAGAGCGAGTATCAGCGTCAGGGTTGCGACTGAAATCCATGTGTGTTTTTTCATTTTCTCTCCTTATACAATTATTCGGTTTCCTGTGGAAATACCATTCGTCCGCTCAGGGAAATATCGTATCCAAGATATTCTACCGCCATTTTCTTAAATTTCTTTTCATGCAGGATCCCCAGGAATAATTGGACCCCCTGGTCAAAAAACCGCTCCTTTGCGATCAACAGATCATACCGTTCCCAGCGCAGGGGAATAAAGTCGAGATCAAGCATGGAAGCCACCGGACGAATACCCGGTCCCACGTCCGCCCTGCCGCGCAGGATTTCCAGTCCTATATCCAGATGACGGTTCACTTCATTCCGGTAACCATTGATCTTGTCGCCCGCCACACCGGCTTTTTTCAGTTCACGGTCAAAAAGCAACCGGGTTCCGGTACTCAGGGATCGGTTCACCATGGTGATATCCGGCCGACCCACATCCGCCACGCACAGAATATTTTTAGGATTTCCCTTTCTCATCAGTATTCCCTGCTCCCGCTGGCAATAATTGATCACCACCGGCATCTTGTTCATTTCCTGTTTGGCGTAGTCGAAATTATATTCCGCCTCATTGTTCTGGAGCAGATGGCTGGTGGCGATATGGCAAATATTCTGTTTCAGCCCCCGGAGCCCGCCCATGCTGCCCAGATTTCCGAATACCGCCATATGATCGGCATGCAGGGAATTGAACAAGGAAATGGTCCGATCCAACAGGGGATCGTTGCTGCCGACGATTATCAGCAGTCCTTCATAGGGGGGGAGCGTCGTGCCCGATGCCGGGAAATTGATGGTGTTGCTTTCGACCCATTGTTCCACGAGATGAAGGGGGAACAGCCATTTTCCGGTGACCTTGGATGCCGGCAATCCCTTGTCTGCGATCAGGGTGTAAACCATTTTTTCATTTACACCCAGATATTCGGCCACCAATTTAGTGGACAACATCTTTTTCATATACATCTCTATGCAGTGGTGATCTTGAACATCAAAAAAACAATGACAACTGAGTTGTGGTCTTTTTTATAGCCGCGCATGAAGCAGTAAAGTGGGACTATTATTTCCTTTGGTCAGTTAATGTCAATACTTGATTGAGAATATCGGTATTATAGGAAAAAAGCTACCATTAACGACCAATAATAACCGCTGAAGTGAAATTCATGGATGCATCATAGGAATGGGCGCGGACGGTTTCAGCACCACATGCATCTTCCCGACAGTGGAAATGATGATCCGCCGAAAGTGCTGACTGGGTGACGCTTTTTATGTTGACGGCAAAAAAATGCCCCTGTAGATAATACTTACATTTTAAACTGAACCATCTTGACCTGATTTTTGCATATCTGTGGTTATGGGTAGGAAAGATTCGTCGCAAGGTATACGAGATTAAATGCTGACCGAACGGGAAAAGTTAGATGGCCTTATCCGGCTGGGGATAGAACTGAACCAGGTCCAGGATCTGGATATCCTCATGGAACGGATTCTAACCCGTGCCCGGGAATTTGTGAGCGCCGATGCAGGTTCCATATATTTCCGTCAGAAAGATCGTTTAAATTTTTCTTATACCCAGAACCTGACCTTGCAACGCCGGCTCCCCAAGGGCGGAAAGCTGATCTATTCGACATTCAGTCTGCCCATCGACAAGAAAAGTATCGCCGGCTATGCAGCGGCCACGGGCGAGGTGTTGAACTTAACCGATGTATACGACCTGAACCCCTCATTACCTTACAGCTTCAGTAAAAAATATGACCGGGCATCTGGTTATAAAACACAATCCAATTTGACGGTCCCCCTGAAAAACGCGAAAAACGACGTCCTGGGTGTCCTTCAGGTCATCAATGCGAAGGATCCGGAAGACAGGATCGGGCCGTTTAGCGATAAAGATGAAAATATTATGCTTCACTTTGCCAGTACGGCGGCAGTCGCCTTGGAACGCGCTCAGATGACCCGGGCCATGATTCTGAGAATGATAAGAATGGCCGAGATGAGAGATCCCAAGGAAACCGGCGCCCATGTCAACCGGGTGGCGGGGTTTTCCGTGGAAATCTATGAGCAATGGGCTCTGAGACGCAATATTTCCGAACATGAAATCGACAAGGCCCGGGATATACTGCGGATGGCGGCCATGCTCCACGATGTGGGCAAGATTGCCACCTCTGATCTTATATTGAAAAAACCCGCCCGGCTCAACCATAATGAGTTCGAAGTTATAAAGGAACATACGGTGCACGGCGCACGCCTGTTTCTGGACCGGCAGTCGGATTTCGATGATGCGGCCAGCCTGGTGGCGTTAAATCACCATGAACGCTGGGACGGCAACGGATACCCGGGACACGTGGACATATTTACCGGCAGCGTCATCGACGGATATGAGCTTCCCGATGGTAGCGCCCGCGGAAAAAGGCAGGAGGAAATTCCGCTTTTCGGGCGGATCGTTGCACTGGCGGATGTCTTTGACGCCCTGAGTTCCAAACGCAGCTACAAGGATCCATGGGATGAATCCGCAATTCTATCAGAGATAGAGAAAGATGCCGGATATCATTTCGATCCGGAATTGGTGGAAATATTTTTTTCGCGTATTGAAATCATCCGCGCCATTCAGGACCGGTACCGGGATGAAGATCCATAGGCGGGTTTTTCCGGTACGGTTTTCATAACTCTCATCGCTTTCGCCATCATACAAAAGGAGCATCTTAAATGTCCGGCAACACACCAACCCGTGAGGAAGCTTTTGAACTGTTTAAGAAGTACAACCGGAGTGAAAGTCTCATCAAACATGCCTTAGCGGTAGAGGGCGTTATGCGCTATTTTGCCAGAAAATATAATGAGGATGAAGAAACATGGGGTATTGTCGGTCTGGTTCATGACCTGGATTATGAGCAGTTTCCTGATCAGCACTGCACCAAGTCCCAGCAGATTCTCGAAGAGAACAATTGGCCAGAGGAGTATATACGGGCGGTGGTCAGCCATGGATGGGGTCTTTGCTCAGATGTAAAACCCGAGACCATCATGGAAAAAGTATTGTATGCCATCGATGAACTCACCGGATTGGTGGTAACCACCGCCCTTGTCCGGCCCTCAAAGAGCGTCATGGATATGAAAGCGAAATCGGTTAAGAAAAAATGGAAAGACAAACGGTTTTCCGCCGGTGTGGACCGGTCCATCATTGAAAAAGGAGCCGTTATGATGGATGTTGAAATTCCCGAGCTGATAACCGATACGATTATGGGTATGCGAGAAGTTGCCGAAGAGATCGGTTTGAAAGGAGAATAACACCATGGAATGCCGTAGGGATAAAATGATAAAGTCCTGCACCTGCACTTACGAACCTTGTTCCCGAAAAGGCGCTTGTTGCGAATGCATCAGTTACCATTTGAAAAGCCGCCAGCTGCCGGGGTGTTGTTTTTCCGCTGAGGGTGAAAAAACATACGACCGGTCATTTGAGCATTTCGCCCGCCTGGTCACCGAAAATAAGGTGTAAGCCGTTGGGTGTATAACGTCCCCCGCAGCAGCTCTGTCCGCCCGGCCAGCTTGTCCCGGTGATTCAGACCCCGCCCCCCCCTTCCGATTCTTGTACATCTCGAAGTTCCCGGAGAGGCTAAAGGCACCCCGGCCCGCCGTAAATGGGGCAAGTGCCTGCATGCGTGGTATCACAAACATTTGTATCCGGTTCTCACCTGGTAGCAATCTGTCGTTGTGGATTCATATTAAAAAATCCAATAGGAGGAATACTGTGGTTTGATTTGCCCTCCCCTTTTTCCGGGTTATCCCTAAGAAATGGATTTTCATTGCATTTTTTTTATTTCTTACATATATAGCTAATCTATTTTTATCGTCCGGGTCCCTCACAATGCTGTCTCAATAGCCTTGGACTGTGACGGATTGAGCGGCAGCGCGAAAAAAACCGTAAAACTTTTGCCGTCGGGAGAATCGATTTTTTTTCTTGAGTAAGCCTCGGAAACGGATTTACATCACCGGACGGCGACCTGAATATCTGAATATGTGCAACAACAGGAACACGACTATGCCGAAAGATAAAAAGTCGATCAAGAAGGACATTCTGGACAAGTTCAGAGAAATGGATGCTGAAGCCGGGCATGTACTACCGGAAGGGTGGTTGCAGGACGAATACTATACCTCCCTGGATGCATTTGATCAAAAAAGCTTTAAGCAAGCCGTGAAAGAACTGATCACCAAGGACCTGGTCGTCAAGGTCGACAAACCCCAAAAGACACTTAAACTCACGGGGAAAGGGGCGGACCTGATACACTGAGCCCGGTATCGCCGGTGGACCTTACCTGACGACGTCACTCTTTCGCTGATCCAGTACCTGCCTGATGGTATTCGCCACCTGAATCATACCCACCGGTTTTTTTAAAAAGGCATCAATTCCAAGATCACCGGCGCGCAATTCCTTAAAAAATTCCCCGTATCCGGAGCATATAATGACCGGAATGTCCGGCCGTTCCTGCCGAATCCGGCGGGCCAGCTCGTCCCCGGCCATGTTGGGCATGGTGAGATCGGTGAACAACAGATCGTATTTATCGGGATTGTTGTTGAACGCTTCAAAGGCATCGATCGCGCTGGCTCTCGATTCCACCGTATATCCCAATCGCTCCAGCATTTGTTTACCCATATCCAAGAGATATTTTTCGTCATCCACAAAAAGAATGGTTTCACTGCCGCCGGGAATCGCGGCATCTGCAACCGAATCGGAATAGACATCCTCATCGATCAAGGGGAACAAAACCTGAAAAGCGCTTCCCCTGCCCCTGGCGCTGTCCACGAAAATTTCCCCACCATGGTCCCGGACAATCCCGTGGACAACGGACAATCCCATACCGGTGCCCTTGCCCACCTCCTTGGTGGTAAAAAAAGGATCAAAAATCCGTTTGAGAACTATCGAGGACATGCCCAGCCCCGTATCCGAGATGATCAGCCGCATGTAGGTCCCGTATTTCATCGTCCGGGCCGGCAGATGATCTCCCGCGCGGAAGTTTACCGAATCCACCGTGATGGACAGAATGCCGCCGTCTTCCGTCATGGCATGGGCGGCGTTCGTACACAGATTTATCGCCACCTGGTGAATCTGGGTGGCATCTCCGAGAATGGTATCCTTATCCACATCAATATGTTGTTCAATTTCTATCGATGACGGCAGGGAAGCCCGGATCAATTGCATGGCCTCTCTTATGACCGGTGTGAGCCGAACCGGCTTCTTCTCCACCTCGCTTTTCCGGCTGAATGTCAGAATCTGGTTGACAAGCTCTTTTGCACGCTGGGAGGCTTTCAGCACCTGGTCCAGGGGGTGAGCGGCCTTATTGTCTTCGACCATATCGTGGCGGACAATTTCCACATATCCGATGATGGCCGCCAGAAGGTTATTGAAGTCATGGGCGATCCCACCGGCCAGCGTACCGATCGCCTCCATCTTCTGCGCCTGCAGGAGTTGTTGGTGTAACCGGGTATTCTCGTTCTCAGCCGCTACCTTATCGGTAATATCCATATAGAAGCCGGCGAGCCGGGGACCGTTTCCGCTTTTTAAAACCAGAAATTTGGTAACCCGAAAGTACCGCAGTTCCCCGTTTACCGGAATGGATTCAATATTTTTTACGGTTTTTCCTGTGGAAAATACGGTTTCATCATTCTGACGGGTGACCGAGGCAGTCTTCACATCCCAGATTTCCGCATCCGTATGGCCCAAAAACCGCGCTAATGGTTTTTTGAACAGTTCGCATCCGTAATTGTTGATATACAGATAGCGGCTTTCGCGGTCCTTGAAGAAAGCGACAACCGGCAGATGCCCCATAAAGGCATCGAACACGGGTTTGCCTTCCCCGGTGCATAGTCCGGCGGATTCAGAGAAAGTGGATCCACAGAAATCAGCTGCAGTGTCAAATTGTTGCTCTTTATCAATTGCCATTGTGTACCATATATGAGGATCATGATCATGGAGGAGAGTTACTTAGGATATCGGCATGAATGGAGAAAAACTTAACTTAAGGCTCGCGGAAAAACAACTTAATGACCATCCGGAGATGAAAGTTTGTGATTCAAATCACGGTTGACGGTGCGTATCGTGTGTGTGCCGTCCGGCTTGGGACCGGTCCCCCAGGGCCTCATAGCATGCGGCAATTCGAGGGACGGCATCGGGATGACGATGGAATTTCAACAGAAGATCCAATGCCTCCCGGTACTCCCCGCGGTTCATCAGGCTGACGGCAAGACAGATGTGCAAGGAAGGGCTGTCCGGAAAATGGGAGATACCTTTGGCAAGGATATCTTCGGATCCCGGGTAATCGCCCTTTTTCTGCAATGCGATACCCAGCCCCAGAAAGGCCCGGTGATCCGGAGAATAGGTGAGGGCTTTTCGATGCAGATAATTACTCAGTGAACCGGCATCGATAATGGCGGGATTCGCCGCATAATCCCCATGGCTGAACGTCATGGCCAACCGCGACAAAAAATCGGCATGGTGGGGGTACAGGGTTTTGTCGTCCACGAGTGTCAGCTCTCTCACATATTCGGGCAGTCCTTTAAAAAAAGCGGTTCGCAGGCGGTTCCCGAAGTCGAGAACCATGTCCCGGTCCAGTTCATCATCGGTTTCAAAATAGAGAATATCCTCCACACGGTTCAACCAGATATCATCGGTATTGTGGGTTTGTAACAGAAAATCCTCATACAGGCGGGTACCGGGGAAGATATCCAGAATATAGAAAATCGTACTCAGCGGCCCGATGTCGTGCAGCAGCCGGATGCTCTCGTCGATGGTATCAGCGGTCTCCCCTTTGGCACCGTAAATGAAATAAGCCCGGGCCATAATGCCGTGGGACTTGGTCAGACGAAAGGCACTCCGAATATCCTGGGTGCTGATATTTTTGCAAAAAAAATCGCGGATTTTTTCGGAACCGCTTTCCACCCCATAACTGATCTGGATACACCCGGCCCTGCGCATCCAGGTCAGCAGTTCCCGGTCCACATAGTTTACCCGGGATATGGCCGCCCAGGCGATGTTCAGGTTCAATGCCGACAATTGTTTGCAGATGTCGATGACCAGCGGCTTTTTCAAGGTGAACGTGTCATCGGACACATAAAAAAAGGAGACGCCCTTTTCGGCCAGTCTCCTGACTTGGCGCACGAAATAGTCCGCACTGTGGAACCTGACCTTGCGTCCCCAGAATGTCGGTGATCCGCAAAAATTGCAATTCCCGGGACATCCCCGGGTAAGCACCACATGATTGCAGGTGAAATACCGGGCGGGATCCGGCAGATCATCGAGGCGGGCGATGGCTTCAACAGCCCGATTCTTTTTGGGTTTGCCATTATCCCGGCAGGCGATTCCCGCCAGTTCATATACGGATGACAAGTCATCCCGCTCGATCAACCGCACCAGGTTCAGGAACGTGTACTCACCCTCACCAAGAACCACATAGTCCACGGCCGGGAAATGCCCGAGAAGGTGTTCCCAGAGATATGTGGCACCGATGCCGCCGAAGACTGTAATCACCTCCGGATCCAGTTGTTTGGCCATCCGGGCAATGTCGATACCGCCCCAACGATTGGCGTTGAATATGGAGAACCCGATGACATCGGGTTTTTCGGCCACCAGCAGTTCTTTGATGCGATCCGCATCCTTACCGGCATCATGCAGATTCAGGATCTTCACATCGTAACCATGCGACTTCAACATCGCACCCACATAATATGCGCCGATGGGAACCGCACTGATATCCTCGGTGTTGATGCGGTTTTCCAGAAAGTAGGGGTAAACAATCAGAATTTTCATAATGCGGCGGTAGCGATCATTACCGGTATCACGATTTCCGGTCAGCCTCGGGGTTACGCACGATCATCACGGAACAGGGCGCCTTGTGGGACACCCGCTTGGCCACGGAACCAAAAACCACCAGGCCCATTCCCGTAAAGCCGAAAGACCCCATAACCGCCAGATCAACGGACTTTTCCGTGAGGAACCCTAATATTTCAGTGGAAACATGTCCGTCAAGGACAATCAATTCATGCTCAAGTTTTTCCGGTATCCGGTCCGCATATGTATTCTGCATCCGCTCTTTCAATTTTAACACCAGAGAAGATCTCGGTTCCTCCGCAATGACCCACTCGGTGTCGGTCAACATGGGATTAACCGCCGGCGGCATGACATGCAGGATAAAAAGACGGGCTTTGTATTTATCAGCCAAATCTATGGCCGTGGCTACGGCAACCTCCGCATTTTCACTGAAATCAGTGCAACAGGCGATATGTCGAATGGTCATTTTTTCCTCCTTGCTCATGTCGAAGAACAACGGGTTCAGGCAAGGCCGTGTTCACCGCTGGTGCTCCCGGTATTCATCGTCGAATTTGAGATGAGGGTTCGAAGGATATCCTCCTTGCCGACGATACCCACCAGTTTTCCACCCTCCACCACCGGCAGGGTATGAAAATTATGATCCACCATCAAGGCGGCCACCGCTTCGATATCCGTGGCGGAATCTATGGTCACCGGCGTTGGTGTCATGGCCTGGGCCACAGTGGTGGCTGCAATTTTATCCACCTGCCGTTGAAGATTTTTCATGGAGGACAGGGCGATGTAACCGTCAAGAAACGAAAACAGGGACGGTAAGGGCAGTTTCTTCTGCTGGGCGATCAAATCACTCTGACAGATGATCCCCACCAGCGCCCCGCTGGTATCGAGAACGGGCAGACCGTTGATTCGGTTCTTCAACAACAGATCTGCGGCTTCGACGATCTCGGTTTCCGGTGACACGCTAATCACCTTGGTGGACATGATATCTTTTACCTTAATCATCCCGGACTCCTTTTGCGTTTGCGGAGTTTACCCGATCCTGGGGGAATCAGATCACGCCTTGGAATTCACGTATTAAATTATACGCTTTTCTGCAATATTAACTTTTACCGGAGTTTCAATGAGAAGGTTTGTCAACGGCGGAAGCGGTTCAAGTATCCATCTTTACCTGTGATCAGTTTAGTTCAACACCGCTTCGCATGTCAAAGCGCAAATTAAAAATGGCGGTATGCTATCCATTTTCAAGGATCGCTTTGACAATAAAGTGAAGATAAAACGACAGCATTCCTTCATTTGGCATTTGGATTTTTTAATTTGACATTATAACCGTACCTTGTATCAAGGCACACCATTTTTTAAAGTATCTGATGCCATGTCAAATCCACATGCGATCACCCTGGCGGCCGTTCATAACGTACTGGATTTCCACCATGGGATATGGTAACCAGTCCAATCCAAACCACACCAGGGACAAAAAACGGAGAGCCGGAATACAAAAATGAAATTAACATCCCCGCCATTCGACACAGGCTCAAATATCAACCTGATCGGCATGCCGGGCGCCGGGAAAAGCACGGTGGGTGTCATTCTGGCCAAACACCTCGGCTTTGATTTTCTGGACACGGACCTGTTGATCCAGAACGGCGAAGGGTTGCGGCTCGCCCAGATCATCGAAAAACAGGGTATCGGCGGTTTCCGCGCCGTCGAGGAATCCTATCTGCTCACCGTACCCCGCAGATCCATGGTCGTGGCCACCGGCGGCAGTGTGGTCTACAGCGAAAAAGTCATGCGGCATTTGAAGTCCACGGGCCTTGTGGTGTTTCTGGACATCACCGTCAAAGCCCTCCGGCGACGCGTCGGGTCACTTGATGCCCGTGGGGTCCTGCGCGCTCCCGATCAGACCCTTGACATGATTTTTGATGAACGGCATCCCCTGTATCAAAAATATGCAGACCTTGTGATTCAGGCCTCGGAACTCACCCCGGCGGAAACCATGGTTCAGGTCCGGATGGCATTGAGAGATAAAATGACAGGCTTGGATCTGACTGACCGGTGACGGATCGATAAGTCGTTCAGAACAAAAATGACCGGGGCTGTGTTAAAAGGTGAATGCCGTCTCAAAACTCGCGATCTCTCGGGCAACAATACCCGGCAATTCGCTGGTACGGATGAGTGCAACCCTTCTTTTATCAAACCGGCCCGGTGGTAATCCAATATCGCCGCTTTTGCACCGTAAGTTCAGGCAAACTTGTCGTCCCCGCGTAGATTCCACGGCAATTCTCGATCACTTTTCTCGACCCCGCATTGCCCTCGTCACAGGTTACCAGCGCTTTTTCAATGCCGAGCGATGCACAAACCGGGATGGCCTGCCGGAGCATCTCCGTGGCATAACCTTGCCGGCGATATGCCGGAATCACCCCGTACCCGATGTGCCCGCCAATTTTCTCCAGATAGTCGTTCAGGTGATGTCTGATGGATAAGCGGCCAACGATGATATTCCGGACAACACCCACAAAAAAGGTGTTGGGCACAAAATCCTCCGGAAGCGCCTGGCCGCGGGACCACAGGTCGAGCTTATCGACGTAGTCCGAAAACACGACGGATTCGTCAAAATCAAATGCGAAGGTCCAGGGCGGATTGTCATTTTCCAACGCTTTCACCGCGCGCTTGAAAGGTTCTTCGTCCCCGTCACACAGTGTCCTTAATTCCAATTCAATCGACGTCATCGTTTTTCTCGCTGAAGGGTGCTGATCAGCCGCTTTATTTTTAATCGTTCATGTTTTCCATGCGTCGCGTGTCGGCGGATTATTCATTCCGTGGATTCATCACGCCGTCTTAAGGACGCTTTAACCACGATGTCTTTTCCGAACTTTCCACGGATGTGGTCCAGGGCTTCATCCACTTTCCCCCAGATATTTTCCGTGTCGCAGACCTGGTCGAACAAGCCACACTGCACCGGCGTGTCACCGGGCACAAGACCGGAGACACCGACGCCGATAAGACGGACCTTTTTTCGGAGTGTTTCGGCGGACAGCAGATCACCGGCCTTTCCGTATATTACCGTGGAGACCTGTGTGGGTTCCACAAGGCTTATGGAACGGGTAATCTGTTTGAAGTCCGAATATTTCAATTTCAAGGTCACGGTTTTCGCCTTCATTGCTTTCCTTCTGAGCTGCCTCCCCACCTCTTCGGCCTGGCCCAGCAGCTGTGTTGTCAGAAAAGTCTTGTCGTCGGTATTCGCCGACAAGGTGGATTCGGTGCTGATGGATTTTGTTGGCGAATGGGGCGTCACTTTGGACTTGTCAATGCCCCGGGACAGCTCGATGAGCCGATACCCGAATTTGCCGAGACGCGCGATGATCTTCTGTTCGTTAAATTTTTGGACGTCACCCAGGAGGCGGATCCCCAACCGCTCCAGGGCCGACCGTGTCTTCTTGCCGACCCCTGATATTTTCCCCACCGGCAGGTGCTGAACGAATGATGCCACCTCATCGGGCCGGATGATGTAAAGCCCATCGGGTTTGTCCATATCCGAAGCGATCTTGGCCAAGAATTTCACCGGGGCCGCCCCAACGGAACAGGTCAATCCAACAGCCTCTTTTATCCGTTTTTTGATGGCCAATGCGGTGTCACGGGTGGAACCGGTGATCTGGTCGCAACCCGTGATATCGACGAAGGCTTCATCGATTGATATCTGCTCCACCAAGGGTGAATACTCCCCGAGGATGGCCATGACCTGCTGTGAAATTTCCGAATACCGGCGCCGGTGAGAGGAAACGATGACCAGGTCCTTGCACCGTTCCCGGGCCTGAAAGATGGGCATGGCGGAGTGAATCCCGTATTTCCGGGCCTCATAGCTGGCTGCGGCCACCACCCCCCGGTTGGATTGCCCGCCCACGACAACACACTTGCCCACCAGATCCGGATTATCCAGTTGTTCGACGGAAGCGAAAAAGGCGTCCATGTCCAGATGTAAAATCATAATCGGCGCTTGCAGTTTATTACAATATTGTTATATCATGCGCTCTTCCTCATACCGGTGATGCTGTGGCGGATAATGACCGGTTGAGTGACGATGCCCGCGACATTGACGGAATTACCTTTTTTCACCCTGTTCGGCCGCACACGGCCTGGGAAAGCCCATGAAACGCATCGAAGAAGTCACCCTGCTCTACGATATCAGCAAAGCGCTCCAGGCGCATCTGGACCTGAAAAAATCTTTGTACACGGTATTGGACCTGTTGTCCAATTCGCTGAACATGGTACGCGGTACGGTATTCATCCTAAATCCGGTCACAGACGAAATCAATATCGAAGTCGCCCACAGCCTCTCCAAGTGGACCATGGCCCAGGTAAAATACAAGCTTGGCGAGGGCATCACCGGCCGCGTGATCCAGACCGGTGAGGCCGTGGCCATACCTAAAATCAGCGAAGAACCGCTCTTTCTGAACCGGACGGCATCCCGCGCGCCCAAAACACCGGTGGAGGAGCTGTCGTTTATCTGTGTGCCCATCAAAAAAGGCAAACAGGTCATCGGCGCCCTGAGCGTGGATAAAACCTACGATGAAAAATATCCCCTGAACAAGGGCAAGCAATTGATGTCCGTGGTGGCCAGCATGATCGCCCAGCATGTGATCAACCTGGAAACCATCCGTCTGGAGGAAGAACGGCTCAAGGCGGAAAACAAGCGGTTGAAAAGCGAACTCAAAACCAAATACCGCATCATTAACATTGTGGGCAACAGCAATAAAATGCGGGAAGTGTTCCAGATGATTTCCCAGGTCTGCAAAAGCAATGCGACGGTGCTCATCCGCGGCGAAAGCGGGACCGGCAAGGAATTGGTCGCCAACTCCATTCACTACAACAGCAACCGCTCTAAAAATCCGTTCGTGAAAGTCAATTGTGCCGCCATTCCCATCAATCTCATCGAAAGCGAATTGTTCGGGCATGAGAAAGGTTCGTTCACCGGCGCCATCAAACAAAAGCTGGGAAAATTCGAAATGGCCCACAAGGGCTCGATTTTTCTAGACGAAATCGGTTCCATCGGACTCGATGTCCAGACCAACCTGCTGCGGGTCCTTCAGGAGAAAGAGTTCGAACGGGTGGGCGGGCACCGGACCATCAAGACCGATGTGCGCATCATTGCCGCCACCAACAAGAATCTGGAACAGGCGGTTGAGGATGAGACCTTCCGGGGGGACCTCTACTACCGGTTGAATGTGTTCCCCATCTATCTGCCCCCCCTGCGCGAACGCAAGACCGATATTTTACTCCTGGCCGACTATTTCCTGGAGAAGTACGCCGTGGAGAACCGGAAAGAGATCAAACGCTTCTCGACCCCGGCCATCGATATGCTCATGGCCTACCACTGGCCGGGCAACGTCCGTGAACTGGAGAATTGTATCGAGCGTGCGGTGTTGTTGTGCGAAACCGGCGTGGTTCACAGCTATCATCTGCCCCCTACGCTCCAGACCGGTGTCGAGTCAAATACCCTGCCCAATCGCTCCCTGGATGACGCCGTGGCCAACCTGGAAAAAGAGATGATCATCGACACCTTGAAGAATACCCGCGGAAATATCACCATGGCCGCCCAGATCCTGAATACAACCGTGCGTATATTCGGTTACAAAGCCCGAAAATATGGGGTGAATTACCGGGAATACAGATGATAGGGGTGGGGCAATTTCAAATGACAAATTTCCAATGTCAAATGGTGGCGGCGCTGCGCTCCATCAATTTGCTTTTTGGTTATCCTCGAAATGTTAAGGGATTGCAGCGTTTATCACTGAAATACAGCAGATTAGCGGGCAAGCGGGTTGGGTGATTTTTCAGTACGCTTGTGCAGTGTTTGATTGCTTTAGGAATCGTTGGTAAAAAACAGGGCAATAGAGACATATTTATTTGCATGTGCTGCTCATAGTTTTTAGCTATTTGTAAATATAGAACAAATACTGTTTTTTAGTTACGAGTCCTTGAGCATGAGTTTGCACAATGGAATGAAAAATTATCCAGCACGCGGCTCATTGGGAAAAACGTTCCGACCCCTCATATAAGATAGAATTTCGCTCACCAATTTACCAATGAACCCGCTTTATCGCCGGGTGATAGTCTATCATTTGGATGTTGTAATTGGACATTATCACCGTTCCTTGTATCAACGCATAAACAAATTTTTAAATTATCTGATACCATGCCAGTTATACATGCCATCACCCCGCCTGCCCTGTTAAAAAACAGGTCCCGGGCTTATCCGGTTCAGACCCGTTTCTTTCTGATGATTCCTCACCTGCTGGATTAATTGTCCGACCTTCTCCGGATCTTTCCGGCCCGGTTCGGTCTCAACGCCGGAGCTGATGTCCATTGCATCCGGCCGGGCCTGATCCATTGCCCGGGTGACGTTTTCCGGCGTGATGCCGCCGGCCAGAATCAGGGGGCGGCTCCCTGGTAAATCCCGCACCGCCCGCCAGCTCCAAGCCATGCCGTTGCCGCCGGGGAGTTCTCCGCCGGCGCATTCCACCACATAAGCCGCCACCTTATAATCCCGAGTAGAAGGCGGAACCGGCGCCTGGCCCCAAAACAGGGTCTTATACACCTTCAGACCTTCGGCCGACAGTCTGCGGACAAACGCCGGGGTTTCCTGTCCGTGGAGCTGAACACCGCGAATACCGCATCGCGCCACCTTCTCCATGACATACGAGAACCGGGGATTGACGAACACGCCCACCGGTAGTACCGGCGGTGGAAGGGCGTGTACCACGGCGGCGGCCATATCAGTGGATACATGCCGCGGGCTCCGGGGGAAAAATACGACGCCCACGGCATCCACACCATAACCGGCGCAATCCGCGGCCTGTGCCGGATCCGTGAGCCCGCAAATCTTTATCTCGATATCATGGTGGTTTTTCATGGATGAAGGATCTTCCGTTTATTATCGGGTGTCCGCCGAAATCCCGGACCTTTACACGGAGAAAGGCCGGCGGCCTTGTTCTTCCCAGACCGTTCACCCCGGATTTTTGCCCCGGATGAACGGTATAAGCCCCATTGCATCGTGAATCTTTTCCAACATCATCTCCGATCGGGCACGGGCGGCTGCGGCCCCTTCCCTTAATATCTTCTCAATATATGGCGGTTCGGCCATAAATTCCGCATAGCGTCCCTGAATCGGGCCCAGGAACCCGGCTAAGACTTCAGTGAGATCATTTTTAAATTCACCATATCCTTTGCCGTCATAGGCCTGTTCGACGAGATCCACGGGTGTGTCGGTAATGACGGAAAACAGGTTCAGCAAATTGGAGATGCCCGGCCGGGCCGCGTCGTACCTGATGCGATTCCCGGCGTCGGTCACGGCCCTCCTGAGTTTTTGCCGGATAAGGTCCGGCGAATCCAGCAGCGCGATATAATTGAGGTGGTTGTTATCCGACTTTGACATTTTGGAGGTCGGGTCCTGAAGACTCATGATGCGAGCCCCTGTGACGGGTATGTAGGGTTCCGGGACCGTAAAAATGTCACCGAAGCGGGCATTGAACCGCTCCGCCAGGTTCCGCGCCAGCTCAAGGTGCTGTTTCTGGTCGTCGCCCACCGGTACCAGGCCGGTGCCGTACAATAAGATGTCCGCGGCCATGAGCACGGGATAATCAAACAACCCCATATTGATGTTGGTCCTGTGGCTGCAGGACTTTTCCTTGAACTGTGTCATTCGCTTCAGCTCACCCATGGGGGTGAGACAATTCAATATCCACAGGAGCTGCGAATGTCCGGGGACGTGTGACTGCACAAAAATCGTATTCCTGTCCGGATCAACGCCGCATGCCAGATATAAACACAGGAATTCACGGCACCGCCGCAGCAGGTCCGGCGGGTTCTGCCTTACCGTCAAGGCGTGGAGATCCACCAGCACGAACAGGCTATCGTACTGGTCCTGAAGCGCCACCCAGTTGCGCAGGGCCCCAATGTAGTTTCCGATCATCAGTTCGCCGGTGGGCTGAATGCCGCTCAGCAGCACCGGCTTTTTCCGTTTTTCACTCATATGCCATCCTTTAAAAGAGAGGCGACCGCCCGCTTTGGGTCTTCGGCGCGCACCAGGCACTCCCCCACTAAAAAATTAAAGATACCGGCCCGGCGATTTTGCGCAATATTCGACCGGTTTCGGATACCGCTGGCGGCCACAGCGGTCCGGGAAGATGAGAGCTGTGACACCAGCGCCTCGGCTCTGTGGATATCCGTGTTGAAATTTTCAAGGTTTCGATTATTTATGCCGATCAAGGTCGCCCCTGCCCGGTGTGCGATTTCCAGATCCTTTCCCTCATAAACCTCCACAAGGGCATCCAGACCGAGGTCGGCGGCCAGGGTGATAAATTGTTCGAGCACCGGTGGGGCCAGAATGCGAACGATCAACAGGACGGCGTCCGCACCGGCGGCTGCGGATTCGTAAATTTGGTAGTCCGAAACAATGAACTCTTTTCTCAGGACCGGCAGGTCGCAGGAGCGGCGGGCCGCTTTCAGGTCTTCCAGGTCGCCGTTGAAAAAAAATCCATCGGTGAGCACCGAAATGGCAATGGCCCCGCCGGCCTGATACGCGGCGGCATATGCACCGGCGTCCAGGTCCGCCCGGATGAGCCCTTTTGATGGGGAAGCCCGTTTGATCTCCGCAATGATATTGACGTCACTCGGTCCAGGTGTCCGGAGCTGCTGATAAAACGGACGAACAACCCTGGATATCCCGGCCTGTCTGCGCAGGACATGTAAAGGGGTTTTCGCCATGGCCCCGGCCACTTCAATTTTTTTTCGTTCAATGATCCGCGACAAGATATCCGTTTTCATATCATCCGTTCTCCGTGGTGTATCGAGCGAGTTCCACAAGCTTTTCGGCGGCTTCACCCCGGTCAACGGCCGCCTCGGCCATTTGAATGCCGGTCTTCAGGTTCGCCACGCTACCGGCTGCCATAAGGGTGGCGGCGGCATTGAGTATCACCACGTCCCGTTTCGGCCCTTTTTCGCCGTCCAGGATACGCTGCGTGATCCCGGCGTTTTCCGCAATTGCCCCCCCGGCCAGGGCGGCAGGGTCGGCACGCCTGCCGAAAAAGGTTTCGGGATGGATATCATAGGTGCGCACCAGTCCGTTTTTGAGTTCGCTGATCCGTGTGGCGGCGCAGACACTGATCTCATCCAGGCCATCGTGCCCGTGCACCACTAAAGCGCTTCGGGTCCCCAACAGGCGCAGGGCATCGGCAAACATCTCGGTGAGTTCCGCTGCATATACCCCCACCAGCTGGCAATTGGCTGCCGCCGGGTTGGTGAGTGGACCGAGCATGTTGAATATGCTCCGGATCCCCACCTCCTTGCGTGCCTTGGCGGCGAACCGCATGGCACTGTGATACAGGGGCGCAAATAAAAAACCGATACCGATCTGCTGCACGGCTTCCTCGACAATTTCAGGGTCCGTATCCAGTTTGATACCCAGGGCTTCCAGCACATCGGCACTGCCGCATTTGCTGGACACCGAACGGTTTCCATGTTTGGCCACGGTAACACCGCATCCGGCCACCACAAAAGCAGTGGTGGTACTGATGTTGAAGGTAGAAGCGCCGTCTCCTCCGGTGCCGCAGGTATCCACCACCGGCTGAACGCCGGCCTGAATCCGGCGCGCTGCGGACCGCATGGCTTTGGCTGCCCCGGCCAGTTCCTCAAAGGTCTCGCCCTTTGCGGCCAGGACGGCCATAAACGCGCCGATTCGGGCATCGGTGATCTCTCCGGTAAAAATTCGGGTCATCATATCCGACATCTCGGATGCACTCAGGTTTTCTCCCCGGACCATGCGCTGCAGGTTCAATGTGAACATGTGATATTCTCCTTTATGGATCTTATTGCTCCGCCGGATACGCCCTACGCGATTCCGACATCCGGCACCTTGCCGATTGAGTTGCCGGGTTGATGATGGACTGACTTCAGAAAATTTCTCAGCAAGCGCTTGCCGAGCGGTGTCATGATGGACTCAGGATGAAATTGCATGCCCTCCGTGGGATGATGCCGGTGACGCAGTCCCATGATCTCACCGTCATCTGACCGGCTGGAAACCTTCAAACAATCGGGCAGATCGTCCGGTGACACCGCCAGCGAATGGTAACGCATGGCCTGAAACGGCTTGTTTATGCCCTGATAAATCGACTCTCCATCCCCTTCAACCAAGGAGCTCTTTCCGTGCATCAAGGACCCGGCCGGAACGATGCCGGCGCCGAAGGCCCGGGCAATTGTCTGGTGTCCCAGGCACACGCCCAGAATCGGCAATGACCCTGAAAGCACTTTGACCACCGGCAGGCAGATCCCCGCACCTTCAGGACGGCCAGGGCCCGGTGAGATGACCAGTGCATCCGGTTTGAGGCGCTTGATATCGGGCAGGGTGACAGCATCGTTTCGATGCACGAGGACTCGTGACCCCAACTGCCGCAGATATTGAACCAGATTATAGGTAAAGGAATCGTAGTTATCTATTACCAGTACCATCGTTCACCTCTCCGTTGCGCCGGACCTTGATGCCAATTCAAGTGCTTTCCGGATCGCCATGGCTTTATTTTCGGTTTCCACCCGCTCGGCCTCCGGTATCGAATCCGCCACAATACCGGCACCGGCATGGACCGTCAGATGGCCGTTTTCAATGCAGGCCGTGCGAATGGTAATGGCCATATCCATATTCCCATCAAACGAAATATACCCCACCGCGCCACCATAGGGCCCCCGGGGCGTGTCTTCCAGTTCAGCGATGATTTCCATGGCCCGGACCTTAGGCGCACCGGAAAGCGTACCCGCAGGAAACGTCGCTTTGAATAATGACCAGGCATCGCAACCGGATTCGAGTTCGCAGGTGATGTTTGAAACCAGGTGCATCACATGGGAATACCGTTCCACCACCATGAGGTCGGTGACCTGAACCGTCCCCACCCGTGCCACCCGCCCCAGATCGTTTCGGCCCAGATCCACCAGCATCACATGCTCCGCCCGCTCCTTGTCATCGTTCAGCAAATCATCGGCAAGGGCACGGTCGGACTGCTCCGTGTGGCCGCGCGGACGTGTACCGGCAATGGGGCGCAAGGTTGCCGCGCCGTTCTCCAGCCGTACCATGGTTTCCGGGGAGGACCCCACCAGGGTGATGCCGTCCAGTTGAACGAAAAACAGATAAGGGCTCGGATTGATAAACCGCTGGGCCCGGTATAGGGCAATGACATCCCCGGGGGCATCACTCACAAACGGCTGGGCGATCACGGCCTGGATAATGTCCCCATTACGAATGTGGTTTTTTCCCGCCTCCACGCGCGCCCGGAAGACATCGTGGCCCACCGTATTCCGCAGCACCGGTGATGGTTTTGTGGCCGGGGGGGGTGCCACCGGCATGATCCGGCCCACCTTTTGATTGAGGGTGACAAGGCCGCGTTGGGCGGCATCGAATGCCGAATCCGCATCTTTAAAATCATCCGGGAAACTGACCACCACACTAATCAGGGTGTTTCGGATATTGTCGAAGATCAGCACCTGATCCGGAATCATGAAATGGCCCATGGGTTTATCCCCGGGCCATTTCACTGGTATATCCTCGATAAAGGACACGATCTCATAACAAAAATAACCCACAAGACCACCCCAGAAACGGGGAAGGCTCGACAATACGGCGGGATGATAGTCCGCCATGATTGATTTCAATACGTCAAAGGGATCTCCGTGATGGGGGATATTGGCATGCCCGGCGCTCTGTTCAATGCGCACCTCTTTTTCAAACACCCGCACCCGGGCTCTGGCCGACACACCCAGGAAACTGTATCGCCCCCACTTTTCCCCGCCCTCGACGCTTTCTAATAAAAACAACGGTTTGCCTACACGATATAATTTGGTCAACAGCGACACCGGGGTTTCCAGATCCGCCAATATCTCCATGCAGACCGGGATAACATTGTATTTTTCAGCCAGATGCAGGTATTCGGTTTTACCGGGAAATTGTCTCAACAGCATGAGCCGTCCTTATGTTTATGATGTCAGGGATATGGCGGTTCAGCCTTTTCCGGTATGGTCTCCACCGGATTCAAAAACAAAAAGGGCCGTGGATTGCGCCACGGCCCCTATAAAAAAACGAACCGTGGATGATCAGGCTGCCCGCGGTTCGTTGTATACTATTTCTGGTTTATCAGTCGGTACTGCATGTGCAGGCACACCTGTGGGTATGAGCCTGCCACCACCCATGAAGCTGGCGTTGGTTTTGATCCTTATGCATATGGTTATGGTTTTGGGTCATCCGTTCCTCAATGACAAATCTCGTACAATGTTTGGTGCCCTATAACCTTCGGATCAATGCAATGTCAAGAATTTTATCAGGGTATCAGGGCGTTTTTCCATTCAACCGCATACCGGATAATTCTCCCTTCCGTTGTGCAGACATGTCCGCGCATGGCATCGCCCTCAGGGGTAACGCATGTATGAAGGATACGGTTGGAATAGTGTCCGACGAATACAAGTAATGTCAAATGACAAAGCTCAAATTTCAAATGAAGGTATTCTATCCATTTTAAAGGATCGCTTTGATCATAGAGTGAAGATAAAACGACAGACTTCCGCCATTTGGCATTTGGATTTTGTCATTTGACATTATTACCGTTGCTTGCAACAACGCATACCAATATTAAAGTATCCGATGCCATGCCGAATCCACATGCGACCACCATGGCATCGCCCTTCATTGGTATTGAAATCATCGCCATATTGCATTATCAAATAGTGTCCGGCCTTTGGCAGCGGGAGTGATGGCATATGACAAAAAACGGCAAAGGAAATAACCTATGAGAACAACGAAAGCGGTCTGCAGCAGTCGAGGCCAGGAAAAGGGCGCCATCTGGTATACATCATTCAGATTCAAATACCTTTTGGTGGTCATACCGGCGCTGGCGATATTGATCAGCTCCCCTGCCCTGGCCGGTGGGTCAAGTTCGGATGCACCGTCCCGGACCTTCATCTATCAACGCGCCCTGCCGGTGGAAATCATTGAACATCCCGAATTCATGGAGAAACACTTCGCTTCAAAAACAGACGGCTGCGCTATCCGATGGATCGTCTATAAGGCTGAAGTCAATTCCGGCGTCATCAAACACCTGGCGAATTGCCCCACGCCGCTTGAGTCGCAATATTCCATCATCGCCGCCATACTTGACGAAATCGTCAGCGACGAATCCATTGCAAATGTGTTTCACACCTTGTTCTGGGGACGATTGTTCCAGGCGGATCAGGAACTGGGAAATGAAATGGCCTTTCGACTGGCCCTGGCCGCCCATCGATCGGATCTATGGGACAGCGACAAAGGCAAACCGGTGACGGGGAACCACAATGAGGCGGTTGTAAAGATCGCCAACCAGGTGATGATATATCCTGAAATCGACCGGCTGTTCACCGGCTTTCATCGAACCGCTAGGCTCTCCGGTGCCGAGAAGGTCATCGTAAAAAAGGCCGATACCCTGCCTTTTTTCGAACGGCTGAAAAAGCACGGTGTTCATCCCGAAGAAATACTCCCGGTGGATGCCATGGTATGGTTTGCCATATCCGGAAATAAGTGAGAATTTACCCGCACTTTACCCTGAGTAAAGTGGCGACAGGAGCCGGCTCGATGCCGTCAAACACATCATAGGCGTCACCGATCTAATAAAGAAAAAACCGGTCCGTTTTGTCCAACCGGGCACCGAATTGCCTCAGATTCCTCAACTCTTTCGGTCCTTCGTCACCAGACTTCAGTTTTCACTGCCGGTCAGGCTTCCGTGTGAACTGGCCATTACCCTGGCAGTTACTTTCCAATCTGTTGGAACATCCGTCAGTAATCCAGTAACTCAATCCACAAGCTGCAATCCCTTCTTTTTAACCAATACCTCACCCTTTTGAACCGCGTAGGCCACGCCCGAGGTAGTGGTGTTTAAGGCCTTGGCAATATCGCTTAATGACCGGTCGAGTTCACGCACCGCCCAGAAACAATAAAGCGCGCGGGCATCTGCGCGCGGTTGAATCCGGCTCTTTATAAAAATCTCTTTCGGTTCGTTTTTAAATATGGAAGCCGCTTTTTTTGCAATAAACGATAGATCGATGTGCTGTTGTTGCAGTTCATAAGATCGTTCAAAACGTTCCTTGGCCTGTTCGAGTATCTCCATCACAAAATCCGAGCGCCCAAGTATACGCTGATCACCTTTGATACGGTCCATCCCTTTTCTGCGAAGCTTTTTGACAGCCGGAATCTCTTTTAAGCACCAAATAAGATGGTCCCTGTTGGTCCAGTCAGTCAAAGACGTCCAAAGATCGCACCAACGATCGGAAGAGCTGAGAGTCCTACTAATCATCATCACCATTGTTCATAGGTGGGAACACCCTAATACTATACTGGTTTTCATATTCGTCTTCTGCGGTCACCTCAAGATAGATACTTGGACTTTCAATCTCCAATAAACCATCATCCAGCTCAACCTCACAATCGTCATCTGATTCGTATTCAAGTACCTGGCCATACGCAACGTTGAAACTTCTTCCGCAAGCTTTGATAGCCGACATATTGATCATCGGTTCCTCAGAGCAGTTGTCAAAGGCGGCATATTCGATCCTATATCTTTCCTCACCCTTCCGTATAAAAGCGGCATCAATCCCAGGGGGCGTAACATCCTCAGCAACGATCAAGGCCTGATCTGAATCAGTTTCGTCTGAAGTATCTGTCACGACTAATGCTACAGTATGCTCTCCGGGTGGGAATGCATATTCAATTGTCTCGCCACTACCTATAAATTCACCATTCTTGTACCACTCAAAAGAAACAATATCATCACTGGTTCCCGGTGAAGAGTCAGGATCTACAGAACCGGAACCGTCTAAAATGACTACAGCTGTACAATTTGAGTCAACATTCAATGATTGATCTGGACCAGCGTCAGCAACTGGAGATTGGTTAATAGCAAAAGAAGGCATTCCTGTATAAACTGCTATAACGCCATATCGACCTGTCCAAGATTCAGGGCCGACTATTCTTCTCCATGTTAGGCTGCCGCTATTGCCGTCATGCTGATGAATACCGCAAGGAATCCCATTCACATGTCTATGTGCACCAACATAGACAATGTCATGATCAATTGCAGCAGCCACAAACGGGCAATAATCGCATGTACTGATTTGCCACTTCACTGTACCATCCATTGATATTTTTGCCAGATAGTGTCCCCACCCACTTCCCAAATATAAAGATCCGTCTATTGAGCTTACTGCTGCTCCGTAAGTATTATGCGATGGATAGCCATACTTTTGCCAAATTTCATTTCCATTGCTGTCTAATCTGAACAATTTACTGGGTTCACGATTGCGACCTGTATATACTCCGCCATCAAGTGGGTTAAAATGAACTCGATCTACTCTAATTTGAAGGTTTTTCTCCCAAATTAGATTCCCACCACGATCTATTTTTAATAAATGATTATCTATACCAGTACCGACAAAAACACCCCCTAATACAACATCTGTCGATAGACACACAAAATCCATATGACCATAATCATATGGCCCCCAGATCACATCACCATTTACGTCAATTTTATAGAGTCCTGCGAATCGATCAACAGCGTAGATACCTCCGCCAACAGGATTTGCTGAAATCAATATTTTATTAGGTAAGAAGGCAATATCCCAAACCAGATCACCATTTGAATCTAATTTGATGATCCTATTATTGCCGTTGATTTTATTCTCATCGAGCCTAGTAGTGAAATAAAAGGAATCCTCACTCAAATTCCGATCATGTCCATAATTTTCTCCTCTGTTCCCGTATTTAGTCAATGGTAGTCGCCTTTCATATAAAGTGTTCCCATCTTGGTCTATTCTTAAAATCATAGGATTTGTATACAACCAATCCCCATCACTGCCGATGGCTATAATGTCCGTCAAAGAAAAATCACCCAAAACAGGCAAAGCGATTATGATTACTGTAAGTATTATAAAAAAATGAGCTGTCAATTTTTTAATGGTGCCTTCTAATATGTAATTTATAGAATTCATCCTTTATAGCTCCTTTAGCATCAAATAATAAAATTAAAATGCATTTATCTGATCGAATAGATATTTATTGAGGATAGTATCCAATGGAAGAACATTTCAATACATCCCAGGAAAAGCGGTAATACTATCAACAACACCGTCATATCGCCAAGCAAACCTTTTGATAGGAATGCTTCTCGCACATTCTTTTTTGTTTCTTTATCCCAGTTGCTTTTTGTTGATATGTTGTGGGATCATTTATGATACTTCATTATTATATTTATTAAAGGACGGTCACATTGATTTCCAAGAAGTCTGAATCTCAATATGGTGAGGAATGCGGCCTCCTTCGATGAAAGAAACCGAGGAGGCCTTTGCATAGGAAATTTGATAACGATTGTGTGCATTATTCAGAATTGGTTTAATTTAGCAAAAAAAAATGATCAGTGATAAAGGTTGAAACGTGAAGCTTTTAGAAAATGGTCTGTATATTGAGAGGTGACGAATTTGGAAGGTATGTATTAAACTATTGCAATGATGATGAAACGCTATTTCCGGGCATCATTTCATTGACCATAGCATTTCCTATAATCATAAAATTGACTTTGTCAATAGATGGGGTGAAAAAATAAATGAAATTTATCGTTATCTTGATTGTTGGGGTATTTTGTTTTATCGCCCTGCCCTTTTGGGGTTCGGTGGGGGTGTGTGATGAGTTGCCAGGTGGGGACATGGCCTCGGCCAGATATGTACTTGAAAAATTAAAGGCGCATGATTTGGTATTTCTGGGATCATATCATAAACAGCCTGTTATTCTTGAATTTGTAGCGTCGCTGATTCCGATCTTGGCAAAAGTTGGAGTTACGCATGTTGGTCTGGAAATTCCGAATGATCAGCAAGGAAATATTGATCGCTTCCTTACAACTGGTGAGGGATTGGCGGATATTGCCCTATGGCCTCAGATCGATTGCGTAGCGTATAGGGTGTTATTCATGGTGCTGCGAAACTTGCCACCGGATGATCGGCTGGAGGTGGTCGAATTGGATAAACCATTGGCAAAGCATGGCTCGGGGACTGTAGATGGTCGTATTAAAGTGAGCCAATAATGGTCGTTTAAAAGTGAGCCATTAGGGGACTGCCCAGGGGGGGCCATAAAAGCCCCCCTGGGCAATCCCCGGGGCAGCGGCTCCCATGGTGTTTATTATGGAGATGGACAAACAACCATAATCAAAACACCACAGGAGGCCGCATTCAAAAAAAAGGAGACCATTTTGGACATACTCACTTTACACAGGCGCGGGATCAAGCAGCGTGCCATTGCCAGAAAACTCGGGATCA
>JABDIN010000037.1 GCA_013003715.1 Desulfobacteraceae bacterium
TCATAGGACTCATTCATCTCCGCATATTTAAAATCATTAACATGCTTTTTTTCGTCGTGGATTACTGAGCAATATTCAATATCAACCGGGACAATCCGATTTCATCCCGGGCGTACGCTTCAAGATCCGGCAGTTGATTTTCTCCCACTACGGCGTATCCGATATAATCCAATCTTTTCATGTGGACCGGCCCCACCGATTCCACGGTGTGCGTTGCAGTGTTCACAGCGCCCACACCGATGGGGACAATACTCATGGAGTCGGGATCAAATCCCACCAGGACGACGTGCCCGCCGATTCTGTTTATATAGTCCGAACTGCCGTACAACGGCGGCATTTTGATAATTAATTGTATTTCTCCAGAGACCTCGACGCCTGCGGGTTGAATTGCAAAGAGCCAGTGGGGAACAGCAGGCGGGACAAACGGATAACTGATGTGCTCAATATTCATGAACTGCACGTGAACACTTCCTGCGTTTCGGCCGTCCGGGAAAAACAAGGCGGCGTCACTCATGCCCAGAACCAGATCCCCCCGTGCGAGAACAGCCTGTCCCGAATCGGGGTCGATATACCGGAATGGTTCATCAGGATTCAATATGGGTATGGCGGTGATCCCCACTTCATTTAATCGCCCTTGTTTGGCATTTATCCACCGCTCCAATGCGCCGAAGGATTTGTTTTTCAGATTCGGATTAACAATAACCCGGTATCGGCCGCCGGGTATGGATTCCTGGGCTGAGTTCCCGAAACCAAAGCCGTAATTGCCTTCGGTATCGGTGATCGCCGTCTGATTTATTTCAGGGATATATACCTCGATTCCCGGTATCGGCGTCATGAACTGGTCGGCGACGAACCCCTGGATAAAGGTCGGCAGGGGCCGGATTTTAAAGGAGGATCGGTATATCTCAGCGCCGTCGTATGAAACGGTGACAAATACAGTGCCGTTGTATGCGAAATCCCGTTCCGGATAAAAGGCGGCCATGGTGTCGCCGGGCAATAGAGAAATCCCGCCGGGCACGTCCTTTTGGTCCCGGTGCACCTCGATGAGTTTGATATCGTTGAGCCGGGTGATGTCGGCGCCGCTTTCCAGGGTGTTGTAGATCAGGCCGTGGGCGGTCTCCCTGACCTGGACCTGGAGCAGGGCCGGGTCGATGGGTTTATTGAAATAAAAGGCGATGAATTCATTGGGTTCCACACCGGCCTGGCCATTGGCGGGTTCCTGTTTTTCGATTTCCAGGGGAATGGTGCTGCCGTTGACCACGGTGAAAGCCTGTGACCTGTGGGCCATGGTGTCGCCGGTGCTGTTTTCCACAAAGAGTGTAAGGGTATGGCCGGGTTGGGTGGCATCCACGATCACGAGACCATTACCGGTATCGCCGGAACGGTTCAGGGTGACGGGCGCTGCCTGGTCCACGCCGGCTTTGAACACGTAATCCGTTGCGCTGCCCGACACCCTGGCGGTGACGGTCAAATCCAGCTGATCACCTTCGGATACGAGCTTTGCACCGGCGGCCGGTGAAATGATTTCGATGACCAGGTCCGTACCGAGCTGCATGATGAATTCGGTTGACGTCCGGTGGCCGGCGAAATCCCAGGCGGAGAGTTCGATGAGGGTATCCTCACCGGACACCAGGGACAAGCCAACGGAAAAAGACCAGGTGTCGGCGGTGCCGTGGGGTGTGACGGTGACGGGCTGGTCATTGACGGCCACACCGGCAAGATGGGTTTCCGTCACGCTGCCGCGCAGCACAAAGGGCTGCTGCATGGTGAGGTTGACGGCCGGCGGGGCCTGAAGATCGGCGATGGCCGGTGTGATCACCGGCGGCGTGGTTTAACAGTTCGGGTTCGGACAGATCGTCTTCGGGCCGCACTAAGATGGGATGTTCGGAGCCGCTGCGGGTTTGCACGGTCGCAGATGCCGGGATCGATCCGCTGATTTCTAACAGGATCTCGACAGCCCTTCTGAACGAGACGTTTTCTGCTTTCATCACCAAGCTGAACACGTCTCCGCCCTGATCACATGCGCCCATGCAGTGCCACAGGTTCTTTTCCGGGGTCACGATAAACGAAGGCGCATCCTCTTTGTGCCAGGGGCAAAAGCCCACCAGGTTTTTACCCTGGGGTTTTAGCTCGATGTTGTAGCGGCCGCACAGCCGCTCCAATGAGACATCTTTTTTTAGCCGCTGGATCTGTTCATCAGGGATGCGGGGCATAGGCTGTCTCCTTTTGCGGTTTAGTCTCTGTCTGCCCTGAAGATTCGATAAAAAAAGCTTTCAAAAGCCAAATTTATGTGGCACATTGTGCTTACTTTTTGGCAATTCATGATCATTTGTCAATATGTTTTTAGTTGCCCCAACAAACCCAAATGGATAGATTGAATTTACAGGAGGGCAGCTATGCCGAAAAGTATCACAAATTCAACGATATCATCTGATCTGGCGACAAAGCTTAAACAAGCCAGAAAGCAAAGAGGCTTGACCCAAGGTCAACTTGCCAAACGAATAGGCGCAGATATTCAACGTATTTCAAAATATGAAAGAAATATCCTTGTACCGACGACCGAAATCATGGTGAAGCTTTCCGAAGCGCTGGATGTAAGTTTGGATTATTTGCTTAAAAACGGCAAAAACCGGGTTGCCGGTAAAATTCGCGACACGCAGTTGCTCGACTGTTTTGCCCAAGTCGATACGCTGCCGGACAAGGATCGCGACATTCTCAAAGCACTTCTTGAAGCCTTTATCAAAAAACACCGTTTTGAAGAGTTGGCCATGCACTAATGCCCGCAAAGTAAGGATAAGAAATGGAACAAGAAAAAATTATAAACGACTTTACAAATCTGCCGCCCGCAGCCCAACGCCAGGTTGTTGACTTTATCGCTTTTCTCAGAACGCGGTATAAGCCGCCTTCGACACAAAAACCGAGAGTTGCCGACTGGTCAAAAGAATCCTTTGTCGGCATCTGGAAAAAGCGAGAGGATATGAACGATAGCGTTTCATGGGTACGCCAAACCCGCCGAACACAGTGGCAAGATTAAGGTGACCGCATTGGTGTTTGTGGATACGGATATTTTGATTGATGTGGGCCGGGGCATTGACGAAGCCGCGGCCTGTTTGCAGGCAATCGAGCAGCAAAGCCCTATGGCAATTAGTGTGGTAACCCAGATGGAACTGATCGTCGGTTGCCGCAATAAAAGCGAACTCAACGCCTTGGAGCATTTTTTAGACAGGTTTGAGATTGTGGGTATAAACGATAATATTTCTCAAACGGCCGTTGATCTTTTGAAGCGGTATCGCTTAAGCCATGGCCTGTTAATCGCAGATGCATTGATTGCCGCCACCGCCATATCCGAGGATGGTTCACTGGTATCAAAAAATCAGCGTGATTATCGTTTCATAGAGCCCTTACGCCTGCTTTCTTATCCAAACCCATTTGAATAAAATCGCGTTTTTCTTTTAGCGGCTAAAATAAAATTAGACCGGCTCTGCGCGCAGGCAGCGG
>JABDIN010000046.1 GCA_013003715.1 Desulfobacteraceae bacterium
AAGCACTGACTTTTTTTGAAGAGTGGACGTTGTTCATCACGGTGATGGTGGCGCTCATCGCGCTGTTTTTCAACGTGGTGTTACGCTACGGATTCAACTATTCACTGGCGTGGTCGGAAGAATTGGTCAGGGAAGTTATCATTTACACTACCTTCATCGGATGCTGCTCAGCCGTGAAAAACAGAACCATGATAAAAATTGATGCGTCTGTTCAATTGATTCCAAAGCTTAAGATTCCACTTACTTTTTTCAGTAATATCGTCACCATCATTTTTTCCGTGATGATGATGGTCTATGGTTGGAGAATTGCCGCCTTACAGGCACAAACCTTTCAGAAAACCATTATCCTTCAAATTCCTCTGGTATATTTATATTCGATACTGCCATTGATGGGCGTATTGATGTTTATCCGCGTATTGCAAGTTATGTATGAAGACTTTGCAGAGAATAAAAGAACCGCTGCGAACTGAGTTGATGACATACGGAATTAAAAAAGGAGATCTGCAATATGCAATCTAGTGATCTTATTATCATGGCCATCCTGCTGGGCTGTATGGCCACATATATACCGGTATTCATGTGTTTGTTTTTTACATCCGTCCTGGGTTTCGTGTTTTTTACGGACCTTCCGGTGTTGCTGCTGGCCCAGTCGATTTTTCGCAGCATGGATAATTTTGCTCTGGTGGTGGTTTTGTTCTTCATACTCTGCGGCAACATCATGACAGCCGGATCCATCGTGGAAAAATTGATTAAAGTCGCCAACGTTCTCGTGAGTTGGCTGCCCGGTGGCCTTGGAATGGCCGGTGTTCTTGCCTGCGGGCTGTTCGGGGCCATTTCCGGATCCACGGTGGCCACCGTGGTCGCTCTGGGCGGTTTCATGATTCCAGCACTTCTTGAAAATGGATACCCGAAAAAATATACCATGGGATTGATGACAACTTCACCGAATCTGGGGGTCATCATACCACCGAGTATCGGCATGATCCTCTACTCAATGATCAGTAATGTGTCGTTGGAGGGACTTTTTTTGACCGGATTTGTGCCCGGTGTTTTGATCATGTTTGGTGTGTGCCTTTATTCGTACCTCTATTTCCGCAAAAAGAAAGAAATTACGAGAATGCCGGTTCCGACATTCAGAGAGACCATCGCCGTATTGAAAGAGGGTTTCTGGTCCCTGATGCTGCCTGTCATCATTTTTGGCGGTATTTTCTCCGGTGCATTCACGGCCAATGAAGCTGCCGTGGTTGCCTGCGTATATGCGTTTTTCGTTGAACTGGTAATCCATAAATCCATCAAATTCAGTCAGGTCAAGCAAATTACCGTTTCATCAGCGGTTACCTCGGCAACACTGCTGATCATTGTGGCCGGTGCGACCTGCTTTGGCCGTCTTCTGACCCTTGAGAGTATTCCCGGACGAATCACCGAAACCGTGTTATCGGCAATATCCTCTCCAGTTATATTCCTGCTGGCCATGAACATAATGCTATTGATAGTGGGTATGTTCATGGATATTATTTCCGCAACGATGATACTCGGACCGGTTTTTTTACCCATGCTGGATGCATTCAATGTGAACTGGATGCATTTCGGTTTGATCATGACGGTGAATTTGGCCATCGGATATTGTACACCACCCATGGGGGTTAGCCTCTATATTACAGGGGCCATTGCCAACAAAGATCTGATTTACGTGTCTAAGGCGGTGTTGCCTTTTTTGGCCATTCAAATGGCAGTATTACTTTTGATGACTTATTTCCCCAGTATTGTACTTTGGTTACCTAAAATGATGGGTTTTGTATAGCTCATTTCATATAATCGTTTTCGTCAATATAATCCGACAATAAGTTTGATATGCCAGTCGGCAAGGTAAAACAGGCAAGGTCCCTTGACAAGACCTTGCCTGTTTTTTCCACACTGCTTATATCACTTCCGGGTATCCATTGGGCGAGGCGGACGCCTGGCGGCCCATCATCTCTGAACAGGTATTGACAATCCGCAATGTCTCCTTCAGGCAGACCTCACGGTGTGCTTGTTCCCTGTAGCGGATTTCAGGTATGGCCAGGCTGATTGCGCCCAGTTGGATTCCCTCATGATTGATCACCGGCGCGCTTATGGCTCCAAGTCCGGGGTTGTGTTCTCCCAGGCTGGTGGCATATCCATTGGTCTTGATCTCCTTGAGTTCGAGTTCCAGGGCCTGGGGATCGGTGATTGTATGGGGGGTCAGGGCTTTTAAGGTGATCGTATCCAGATAGGATTCGATGAAATCCGATGTCGAAAATGCCAGCAAGCATTTGGACGACGCGCCTGCATACAGCGGAGACCGGCTACCGATGGGCATGCTGGCCTTGAGTGTTTGCATGGACTCAATGCTTTCGATACATATCCGTTCCGTCCCGTCCACGATGTTGAGATGAACGGTTTCCGCCGTACTTCCGGCCAACTGCTTCATGAAGGGCAGGGCCGTACGCGATATGGGCAGTGAGCTTTGCAACACATGCAAAAGCGAAAAATAAATATTTCCCAACCGGTATTGTCTTGTATCCATGTCCTGGGCAACAAAACCGTATCGTTTTAAGGTCTGAAGAATGCGCTGTACGGTTGCCGGACTGAAACCGGTTTTCGCACCCAATTCTCTAACCCCCCAAACCGGTTGGTGGGTTTGAAACGAGAGGATGAGTTTCAACGCCTTTTCGATTGAGTTGGATTTTCGCCCATTCTGTTTCATAATATAAAACACCTTGTTCTTATTATTGTTTGTCCATGCCAGAAATCGAGGTTTGATGTCAAGGTTTTTATTTCTCCGTTGAACCTTGTTAATGAAAGGGCTTGACATAAAATCCGTAATTCTGATATGCAATTTCTGATAATTTATAGAACAATGTTTTATAATATGAAACAATTTTACTTTTCGAACCACTGTTTTATTAAGAATAACGTATTACCATGAGGAGGCAAGTCGATGGATTTTGCATTATCAAAAGAACACGAAATGTTGCGGAAAGCCGTTCGTGAATTCGCCACCAAAAAAATCGCCCCCAATGCGGATCAATGGGACGAAGATCATTATTTTCCGTATAAGGAGGCCATCAAGCCCATGGGCGAACTTGGCTTTTTTGGCACCGTGATACCCGAAGAGTATGAAGGTGAGGACATGGGGTGGCTGGCCGCCATGATTGTCACCGAAGAGATCGCAAGGGCATCGAGTTCGCTGCGTGTTCAAGTCAATATGCAAGTCCTCGGGTGTGCATTCACCATTTTCAGATACGGTAACGAAACCATTAAGAAAAAATACATTCCAAAATTGTGCACTGCCGAGTTCATCGGTGGATTCGGCATAACCGAACCGGATGCCGGGTCGGATGTGATGGCCATGTCAACCGTTGCTGAGGATAAGGGGGATCATTGGCTGTTGAGTGGATCTAAAACCTGGATATCCAATGCCGATGTAGCCGATGTTTTGATTTGTTATGCCTATACGGATCAATCCAAGGGTTCCAAGGGCTTGTCCGCATTCGTTATCGAGCCCCAAAATTTTAATGGTATCAAGACGACCAAGCTGGATAAGATGGGATCTCATTCTTCGCCCACGGGAGAGGTTTTCCTGGATAACACCAAAGTGCCCAAGGAAAACATTCTTGGCGAACCCGGTGACGGCGCAAAAATCGTTTTCAGTTCTTTGAACCAGACCCGGCTTTCAGCAGCGGCAGGTGGGGTTGGTCTGGCCCAGGCATGCCTTGATGTGGTGACGAAGTATTGCAACGACCGCAAACAATTTGGTAAGCCCATAGGCCAGTTTCAGATGAACCAGGATATGGTGGCGCAGATGGCTACAGAGATTGAAGCCGCCCGGTTATTGGTTTACAAGGCCGCCTGGGGAAAAGACCAGGGGAATTTGAATAACGGACTCGATGTGGCAATGGCTAAGTATTTTGCCGGTGAGGCGGTCAACAAATGTTCGAATTATGCCATGAGAATTTTAGGCGCCTATGGATATTCTCCGGAGTACCCGGTTGCCCGGTATTATCGGGACACACCGACGTATTACATGGTAGAGGGATCGGCGAATATCTGCAAATGGATCATCGCCCTTGATCAACTGGGTTACCGCAAAGCCAACAGATAGTCGCATTTACCCGGTCGCGCGCTGATGTGCCCGGCCGGGTGGATAAATCTACAATTACGGTCCCTGGCGGCAGTATATGAGCTGGAATTTGCATACAGGGGTTTTCGAAAAAAGGGGAGGCCATCTTGAGTAATGACATCGCCGATCGAACACGAAAAACCGCTGCGTTATACTTCGATGGTGTCGAGGATGAAAAACCATTTGAATTGTGGCGTTCTTTTGACAAGGAACTGGGTAAGGAATTATCCCTGTTTATCACCGGGAGAATGTATGCCAGGGAAAAACTGCCCCATAAAACACGCCAGTTGGTTACCATATCCGCGCTCACCGTTTTATCCAGGCCCGATGAATTGAAGCTCCATGTTAAAGCGGCGCTAAACGTCGGCTGCAGTGTGGAAGAGATTGTTGAGACGATTTTTCAAACCTTCACCTATGGTGGCATCCCGACGGTCAATACCGCATTGAAGGTAGTTCGGACCGTATTGCAGGAAAAAGGGCTCTGGCCGGTGGATAATTCGCGAGAGCAATAGGTGCGTGAGCCTTAACCCCGTTTGTTGACATTGCTCAAAAACAACGATATTCATACGATATTTTTAATTCTAAGTCCGATCAGGAGTGAACACCATGAAGCCTTATTTTGAAAAGATGCAGGATTTCGGCCGTGAACTCACACCCGGCCAAATCGCCAGCGCGGAAAAAAACGTCGGAGAGATCAAAGCGGTGGAAGCCGAAGTCAAAAAAGCGATTGATAAAGTGAAATCCGCCGGATTCCCTGAAGAAAAAATCAATGCCCGGGGGCAGATGACAGTTTGGCAACGCCTTCGCTATCTGGTTGACCCCGGATCGTGGTGCCCGCTGCATACCTTGTACAATCCGGAGGATAATCCTGAGGGGACCAGCAATGTCATCGACGGATTGGGGAAGATTTCCGGTAAATGGGCGGTTATTATCGGTTTTGACAATAAGGTTTTTGCCGGCGCATGGTTGCCCGGTCAATATGAGAATATCCTCAGGGTAACCAATATGGCCAAGCGCCTGCATGTCCCATTGATCTGGCTGGTGAACTGCAGCGGTGTACAATTGACCACACAACATAAATTCTATGGTGATCGTCGCGGTGGCGGGACCACTTTCTTCCGCCACGCCGAGCTGAATCAAATGGGTATTCCGGTTCTGGCGGGTATATACGGGACAAACCCGGCCGGTGGCGGATATCAGGGTATCAGCCCCACCATATTGTTCGCCCATAAAAACTGCAATATCGCTGTCGGCGGCGGCGGTATTTTAAGCGGTATGTCACCCAAGGGCTATTTTGACAAGGAAGGCGCGGAACAGCTCATTACCGCGGCCAAACAATTCAAGGCGGAACCACCCGGATCGGTTAAAATACACCATGATGCAACCGGATTCTTCAGATATGTGTTTGAAGAAGAAACCCAGGTGCTCGATGCACTGAAAGATTATATGCGAGATATTCCCGCATATAACCCGAAATATTTCAGGGTGGCGGAACCCAAGAAACCCAAGTTCCCGGCGGATGACCTATATCGGCTGGTACCCTTCAATCAGAAACAGATGTATGACTTCGATCAAGTGCTCTCGCGGCTGGTGGATGGTAGTGAACACATGGAATTCCGTCCGGGTTACGGTCCGGAAATCTATACGGGCCTTGTCAAAATAGATGGTTTCCTGGCCGGCGTCATCGGCAACCGTCAGGGGTTCCTGGGTGAAGATTATCCGGAATATGCGGATTATCCGGGGATCGGCGGAAAGCTTTATCGGCAGGGCCTCATTAAAATGAACGAATTCGTTACCCTCTGCGGGCGGGACCGGGTACCGATTATCTGGTTTCAGGACACCAGCGGTATTGACGTCGGGGATATAGCCGAGCAAGCCGAGTTGCTGGGGTTGGGCCAGTCGCTGATTTATTCCATACAAAGTACCGATGTTCCGCAAATGCTGGTGGTTTTGCGCAAAGGTACCGCCGCCGCACATTATGTCATGGGTGGCCCCACCGCCAACAGGCATAATGCATTCACCCTGGGTGTGCCGACTTCTGAAATCTATGTCATGCATGGGGAGACGGCCGCCGCCGCCAGTTTTTCGCGTCGTCTGGTCAAGGAGCAGGCCGCCGGCAACGACCTGGATCCCGTGATTGAAAAGATGAACAAAATGGTGCAGGAATATTACGATTACAGCCGACCCATTTACTGCGCCCAACACGGCCTGATTGATGAAGTGGCCAACTTCAGCGATGTCCGGAACTACCTTAAGGCATTCGTCGGTTCCATATATCAGAATCCCACATCCATTTGTCCGCAGCACCAGATGCTGTTGCCACGCGTGATCAAGGGGTGATAACGGCCCGTGGATGGAATGGGATGATGGCAAGGCCGCAATGCAAATACCGGCAATAAAAATCCATACAAACCGGTCATGATGGAGGTCATATCATGGCCGGTTTTTTAGTGAATCGGGCCCGGCACGTCCCGGTTTTCCCCCTGGATATCGAGCCGTAACACCTTGGAAAGTCACCTCTTGACTTGTATGCCCACAACATATAGTAGTTAAAGGCAGGTTGCGGATACAAGAAGGCCGTCCTCGGCTCAAATAAAGCGTATTCCCCCTTGCAACCGTCATATGTTGACCTATTCTTAAAAAACATCTTTCAAATCTTACGGTTTGGCTGTGGAGGTGGCACTATAAAACACAACGCACTATTCAAGAAAAACGGGAAGGGTAAAAACGACTACAATGCCGCATCCCTTGAGATCTTAAAAGGACTCGATCCGGTTCGACGACGTCCCGGTATGTATACTGACACACAGCGTCCAAATCATCTTGCCCAGGAAGTTATCGACAATGCTGTTGATGAGGCCATCGCGGGGTATGCAAACCGTGTTGATGTCAAACTTTTCGAAGACGGCTCCCTGGAGGTCTCGGATAATGGGCGCGGTATGCCGACCGACATTCATCCCGAGGAAGAAATCAGTGGCGTCGAGGTGATTCTGCTCAAGCTTCATGCCGGTGCGAAATTTTCCAATAAGGACTACCATTTTTCCGGCGGCCTGCACGGTGTAGGGGTATCCGTCGTCAACGCGCTATCATCGCAAGTGGATGTCGAGATCCGAAGAGAGGGCCAAAAGTACCATATTCGATTTGAAGACGGTAAAAAAGTCAGCGAACTCGACGCCATCGGGACCGTGGGGATTCGGAATACCGGAACCACCATTCGATTTTGGCCCAATCCCGTTTATTTTGATACAACGAAATTTTCAATTCGAAGACTACACCATATTTTAAGGGCGAAAGCCGTACTCTGCCCAAAACTCTTGGTAACTTTCCATAATGAAATCACCGGAGATTCGGAAGAATGGTATTTTGAAAACGGACTGAGCGAGTATCTGACCGACGGATTGCAGCAGTATGAGCTTCTCCCGGCGGACCCTTTCATGGGCGAATCCGACGGTGAAGACGAAGCCGTGCAATGGGCCGTGCTCTGGCTGCCCGAGGGAGGTGAGACGATAACCGAAAGTTATGTCAATTTGATTCCCACTCCGTTGGGGGGTACCCATGTGAACGGATTTCGCGCGGGATTGCTGGCCTCAATCCGGGAATTCTGCGACTTCCGCAAAATGATTCCCCGAGGCATCAAGCTGTCACCTGAGGATGTTTGGGAGAATTGTTGCTATGTACTTTCCGCCAAGCTTGCCGACCCCCAATTCTCCGGTCAGACCAAGGAACGCCTTTCATCAAGGCAATGCGCATCGTTTATCTCCGGCGTGGTGAAAGACCGGTTCAGCCTGTGGTTGAACCACCACACGGACGTCGGTGAGAGAATTGCGGAAATGGCCATTGATAAAGCGCGCCATCGCCTCAAATCCGGTAAACAAGTAGTTCGAAAAAAGATTACCAGCGGTCCTGCATTGCCTGGTAAACTGGCCGATTGCGTCAGCCAGAATTGTGAGGATGCGGAATTGTTCCTGGTTGAAGGTGATTCCGCCGGCGGTTCGGCAAAGCAGGCAAGGGACCGTCAATTTCAGGCGGTATTGCCATTGAGGGGTAAAATATTGAATACCTGGGAAGTGGATTCCAGCACCATACTGAATTCGAAGGAGGTTCATGACATTGCCGTTGCCATTGGCGTCGATCCCGGTTCGGACGACCTTTCCGGTCTCAGATATGGACGCATATGCATCCTGGCCGATGCGGATTCCGATGGCCTTCATATAGCCACATTGATTTGTGCGTTGTTCATGAGACATTTCCGGCCCCTGGTCCGTCACGGGCATCTATTTGTCGCCATGCCGCCGCTTTTTCGAATCGATATCGGTAAAGACGTCTATTATGCGCTCGACGAATCGGAGAAAAACGCGGTTCTCAAGCGGATAGAGTCCAAAAAGAAAAAAGGGACCATCAATGTCCAGCGTTTCAAGGGGCTTGGTGAAATGAATCCCATACAACTGCGGGAAACGACAATGGCCCCTGACACGCGTCGTCTCGTGCGATTGAATTACAACGATGAGCAAAAAACATTGTCGATTATGGATATGATGCTGGCCAAAAAAAGAGCCGGTGATCGAAAAAAGTGGTTGGAAGCGGAAGGCGATTTGGCCCAGTCGCAATAACCGGGCAATCCGCAAGCCCGTCGATCATGATCCTGAAACCTTACACGAACCATTTGAACTTAACCCCATGACTGATTCCACAACGTTGAACACTGACCACACCGAACAGATGACACTGGATTCTTTTACCCGGAAGGCATACCTGGATTATTCCATGTATGTCATCATGGACCGCGCCCTGCCGTTTATCGGTGACGGGTTGAAACCGGTGCAACGCAGAATCATTTACGCCATGTCGGAGCTTGGATTAAAGGCCACGGCAAAATATAAAAAATCGGCTCGAACCGTCGGTGACGTTCTGGGTAAATTTCACCCCCACGGTGATTCCGCCTGTTACGAAGCAATGGTGCTCATGGCCCAGCCTTTTTCGTACCGTTACCCGTTGGTGGACGGCCAGGGCAACTGGGGGTCCGCGGATGATCCGAAATCGTTTGCCGCCATGCGGTATACGGAATCCCGTCTATCCTCCTATGCCGATCTGCTGTTGACCGAGCTGGGTATGGGAACGGTGGACTGGGGCAATAATTTTGACGGCACACTCAAAGAACCACTGACGCTTCCGGCCAGGCTTCCCAATTTGCTGTTGAATGGAACCTCCGGCATTGCCGTGGGTATGGCCACCGACATCCCGCCCCATAACCTGATCGAGGTGGTGGATGCCTGCATCCAATTGATCAATAAGAAGACCTCGACCCTTGAGGAGATCTGCGAGCACATCAAGGGACCTGATTATGCCACCGGTGCCGAAATCATCACCCCTTCCGAGGATATATTGAGCCTGTATCGCACGGGCAGGGGCGGCATCCGAATGCGCGCTAAATTCGAGTTCGAAAACGGTGATATCGTTGTCACCGCCTTGCCTTTCCAGACGTCCCCGGCCAAGGTACTCGAACAAATCGCCGCCCAGATGACCGGGAAGAAGTTGCCCATGGTGGCTGATTTAAGGGATGAATCGGACCATGAGGACCCCACCCGCCTGGTTATTGTTCCCAGGTCCAACCGTGTTGACAAGGACGCATTGATGGCGCATCTGTTTGCCACCACCGACCTGGAACGTACATTTCGCGTGAACATGAATGTCATCGGCCTGGACCGTAAACCCCGGGTAAAAGGTTTATTGGACCTTCTGACGGAATGGATACAATACCGGAAAGACACCGTGCGTCGCAGACTCGAACACCGGCTGGAGAAGGTGCTTTCACGCCTCCACATTTTGGATGGACTGCTGATAGCGTACCTGAACATCGATGAGATCATCCGTATCATCCGGAAGGAAGAAACTCCCAAACCGGTGCTCATGCGGACATTCAAACTCACGGATATTCAGGCTGAAGCCATTCTGCAACTGCGTTTACGGCATCTTGCAAAGTTGGAAGAGATAAAGATAAAATCCGAACAGAAAGATCTGGATGAAGAGCGTAAGCAAATCGAAAAGATCTTGTCATCGGAAACCCGGCTGAATACCGTAATTAAAAAGGAGCTCAAAGCCGATGCCAAGACCCATGGGGACGCGCGGAGGACACCCATCGTTCGCCGGAATGAGGCCCAGGCCATTTCCCAGGCCGACATGGCCCCGGTGGAACCGGTGACCGTCATCGTTTCACAGAACGGGTGGGTTCGTTCGGCAAAAGGCCACGATGTGGATCCTGAAAAATTGTCGTATAAGGCCGGTGATTATCATCTGAGCGCCGCTCAGGGTAAAAGCAATCAACTGGCCGTCTTCATGGACTCCACCGGCAGGTCATACGCTCAACCCGCCATCGGCCTGCCTTCGGCCAGAGGGTATGGTGAACCGTTGACCGGGCGATTCAGTTGTCCGCCCCAAGCCAAATTCGTTAGCGTGCTTTTGGGTGAACCCGACCAACAACTATTGATTGTCAGTGATGCCGGGTATGGATTCATCGCGCAACTATCAGATTTATATACTAAAAACCAAAAGGGTAAGGTGGCCTTGACCTTACCCAAAGGGGCATTGCCGGTTCATCCCGAATATGTTGAAGATTACCATTCCCAATTGCTTGCCGCCATTACCAATGAGGGCCGGATGCTCGTTTTCCCGCTGCAGGATTTGCCCATACTGCCAAAAGGGAAGGGGAATAAGATTATACAGATTCTCCCGGCACGGGTTGCCGAACGCATTGAATTCATGACCATAGTCGCTCTGGTACCCGAACACGGTACATTGACGGTTTTCTCGGGTCGGCGCCATTTCAAGCTCACCCCCGGACTGCTGGTCGAATTTATGGGTGAGCGTGGCCGGCGCGGCAAGAAACTGCCCCGCGGATTCCAGAATGTGGATCGGGTTGAAGTGGTACCGCCATCACAGTTGAACCTGGTTTGAATCGGGATCTTTTTTGTGTTTTCGTTCAAGTTTCAGGATGATTGTGACGATAATTTTCTGAGAATCTTATGAGATGCCTGTTGGTGCAACCAAACGCTTCAATCGGGCGCCAAACCAAGAGGAAATTCGTAAAATGTTAAACCAGCGAATAAAACATTATATTCTATACGCGGTGTTGATTGCAGCGGGATGGTTCGTGATGACCCACCATTTTATCTATAACGATAAGTGGTTTCACCTGCTGAAAAAAGCCGAGCCGTCCTTGCATTATACCTTCTATAGTCTAGACAACCGGAAGGCTGAGAATGTCCTGAAAATTGATATCCTGCGCCAGGATGGTATCGGGACGCTATTGGTCGAATTGGGTAAACTGGATGACGAGGAACGCATGTACCTCGAACAAAAATACGACATGGATGCTGAAATGGAATAGGTTCCGATGCCTGTTCCCTGGTAGCCTATGCGCCAACCGCGCGTATCCCTGTCCTTTTTTAGTTTGGCCGGATGCATTCATCGCTTTCGGTATCTTTATACATCCCGCAAAAATTCACCTGTCATACGCACCGGAGGTTCAATCCAGCGGAAGCATGTAATCGGACAGTCTGGAACGTGTTTTTTTGAGATTCTGACTCAACATCCGGGCGAGATTTTTCAGTATGCTGATGGCGATGGCCGGAGACGTGTCGACGATGTCATCAAATCCTTCCCTTTTCAAAATCGCCACGCGTGTGTCCGTGTGTGTTTTCACCGTGGCGGACCGGGGGAAATTTTCAATGAGACACATCTCACCGATGGATTGACCCCGGCGCAAATTTCTTAATACCGAATACGTTTCAGGGCCACTCTTTTTCATCACATCAAGGGAGCCGGATTCGATGAAACAGACAAACTCCGCCCGATCCCACTCATTGAAGAAAATTTCTCCGCGCTGAAGATTCTGGAAAGACATGTGGTCCTTCACCACCGATAATCCTTCAGGATCCAGGTTTTCGAACAATGGCAGGTTGCTGATGAAATCGATGAGATCAGCGCCTTGCCCGGCGGCCGTCGGAGCACTACTCATTGGTGTTCCTTTCGTATAAAGCTGGTTTTCATAGGAACATCTGCGATATAGAACCACGTTTGTAGAAGTATACCGCCTCCTTATCATGTTCGGCAGGCATTGTAAAATGTTCAGAACCGGCAAAAAACAGCTTGAATCCGGCACCGAAACACAATACTCTCGGGTCCGCTTTCAATAACTGCCTAAAATTCATGGGTGCCCATGATTACTTATATTAAACTCGTATTAACGGCCATTTTCTGGGGCGGCACTTTTGTCGCCGGCCGGATACTGTCACCGGTGGTCGGACCCTTCTCCGCCGCATTTATCCGCTTTGCCATTGCCTCTTTTTGCCTGCTGATGATCATTCGCAGTCTCGAGGGCAAATTGCCGTTACCGGCCAAAAAACATGTTTTTCCGTTGATCCTGCTTGGGTTGTCCGGTGTATTTGCCTACAATGCCTTTTTCTTCAGCGGGTTGAAATCGATCACTGCCGGCCGGGCATCCGTGATCATCGCCAATAATCCGATTGTCATTACCCTTTTTGCCGCTATTTTTTTTCATGAACGCCTGACGCTCATAAAAGTTGCCGGCATACTGATATCGGTATCCGGAGCGCTGATTGCCATCAGCCGCGGAGATGTGGCCGCCTTGTTTTCCGGATCCTTGGGTATGGGAGAATTTTATATTTTTTGCTGTGTGTTGAGCTGGGCCACATTTTCACTCATCGGCAAAGTGGTACTCAGTGATCTGACGCCCATGCTGTCCGTCGGGTATTCCGCCTTTATCGGCACGATCGCCTTGCTGCCGCCCGCATTGTGGGAAGGTGTGGTGACCGGTTGTTTCGATTATACTGTTACGGACTGGTTGAGCCTGGGATATCTGGGGATTTTCGGCACCGTTCTCGGTTTTGTGTGGTACTATGACGGTATTCAGGCTATCGGTCCGTCCAAGGCGAGTCTGTTCATCAATCTTGTGCCCATCAGCGCCATCTTGTCTGCCTATATCATTCTTGATGAGCCCATATCGTCATCCTTATTGGTTGGTGTGGTGTTCGTGGTGACCGGTATATATATGACCACCACGGTTTCGGATTATTTCAGACTGAGGAAAATCAATGCATGATGCACCCAGTGAGATAAAGGATGTAAACGCATGTCGGATACCCACCGAGACTATCGACAGCGACCATCCACGCGTTGCCGGATATGCCCGAAAAGTAATCGGCGATGATCCGGCATCGCACCGGCAGATGGCCATTGCCCTTTATTATGCCGTGCGGGACGGCATCCGGTATGATCCTTACTACCCCTTCTATCTTGCCGGGCATTATCGTGCCAGCAATATCATCAAAAGCGGCCGGGGATATTGTGTCAGCAAAGCCGTTTTGCTCTGCGCCCTGGCCAGAGCTGTCGGCATTCCGGCGCGGCTTGGATTCGCCGATGTCCGCAATCATATCGCCACCCGGCAACTCCTGGATTTCATCGGCACCAATCTATTCGTCTATCATGGATACACTCAGTTTTATCTGGAAGACAAATGGGTCAGCGCGACACCGGCTTTCAATCTCAGTTTATGCCGGTTGCACAAGGTGGACCCCCTCGACTTCGATGGCCGGTCTGATTCATTGTTTCAACCTTACAATAACCAGCGCAAAAGATTCATGGAATACGTCCGGTACCATGGGCATTTTCCTGATTTACCGCTCGAGGCCATTCTCGAGGCGTGGCGCAGCGCTTATGGGAACGACCGGGTGGCCGGTTGGATTCGTGCCAGTGAACAATCCGGCGGCAACACCTCCCGTAATTTCTATGGGGAGGATGTGATCAGCGATTAGGCGATACGACACCTGTAAGAAATCTATGTACCCATTTGATCAAGGAGGTATTTATGATCCGCATCGATATTCCCGGTTATCGTCTATTGAACATGCATCATCTGGTGTTGGATTATAATGGTACATTGGCATGTGACGGCACCCTCATCGGGGGCGTCCGCCCCGCGCTCATCCAACTGGCAGAGAAACTGGATGTGCACGTGATCACCGCCGATACATTTGGGCAGGCAAAGTCCGGACTCGAGGGCATTCCCTGTCATTTGTCCATATTGCCGCCGGACAACCAGGCACAGGGCAAACTGGCGTACATTCACCATTTGGGGAGGGAGGGGACGGTGGCCATCGGTAACGGGCGAAACGATCGTCTGATGCTTAAAGACGCCATTCTGGGCATTGCCGTTGTTCTGGGAGAAGGAGCGGCTGTCGAATCCCTGGTAGATGCCGATATTGTGACCACGTCCATCGTATCCGCCTTGGAATTGCTGCAATTTCCCTTGCGTCTGACCGCTACCTTGAGATCCTGAAAAAAAGCTTGCGTCCTGCAAAACGCATTGGTAATAGAAATCCTTATCCGGATTGTTCAGAAGCCCGGAACGCCTTGAGAAATCGTGTGAGTAAATGTAGCCTCCCACTGCTCCGTTCCGGGCCTTTTTTTATCTACGCCTGGTTTTGTTCGGGTGTGATTCAATTACCGTTGGATGCACTTGCCGGCATCGCTGCCGATCACGCCGGCACCTTATCCACCAATACCTGACATCTGGCTGGATACCTGCTTTCGTCCATCACTAAGGCAGTGGCGGGCCTGTTTCAACTTTGCGGCATTGATAAAAATTTCGGCAATGCGTTCATCGGAGGCATTGCTTCGCAGGAGCAGCTTCAAATCCTGCTGCTCGTCGGACAGGAGGCAGGTTCTTAATTGACCGTTGGCCGTCAGCCGCAGACGGTTGCACTGGCCACAGAAATGATTGCTGACCGCCGTTATCAGACCGATTTCTCCTGTTGCGCCCTCGAATTTATACCGTAATGCCGGCCCATCGTATTTGTCACTGTTTATCGGAACGAGCGGTGCGATATCTTCGAGTCTGGATTTGATTTCCGGGGCAAGCAGATGATCTTCCGGATTAATTCTGCTGATACCGATGGGCATATATTCGATGAACCGGACGTGGAACGGCCATTTCAGGGTCAATCGTCCAAAATCACATATTTCATCCTCGTTGATCCCCCTAAGCGCCACCACATTTATTTTTATCGGATTGAAACCGAGCCGGTGGGCATTGGTAATGCCATTCCACACCGTTTCAAACAAGTCATACCCCGTAATGAACTTGAATTTTTCCGGTTGCAGTGAATCGATACTGATATTCATCCGGTGAATCCCGGCGGATTTGATTTTTTCGATGTTGTCCGTCAACTGAACGGCATTGGTGGTGAGGGAGATATCCTTCAATCCGTTGATTTCCGAGATTCGATGCAGGAAATCATAGACACCTTTCCGCATTAACGGTTCGCCGCCGGTGACCCGTAATTTGGTGATGCCCAGGTCCACAGCGATGTTAATTACCCGTATAAATTCCTCGTAGGTCAATACGTCTTCATGGTTCAGTTTGGGGATCCGGCCGGAAGGCACACAATAAACACACCTGAGATTGCAGCGGTCCGTGATGGAAATCCGCAGGTAGTTCAGCTGTCGGTTGTAATTGTCTATTAGCTTCATTTTGGTAGTTTCATTTCGGCTGCATGATGCATGTCAATGCTGTGGGCCGGTGTCGATTCCGAATTTTTCGCGGTACTCCGGGATTTCGACAATCGGCGGCCTTTCGTGGCCTTCGTACCGGAAAATATCCGGTTCGATCCGCCCCTTGATTAACTTGTATTGGATCATTTCATCAAACATTTCATTTTTCAAGTCTATCAGGTTTAATTGTACCTTCCGGTTGATGAATGTTTTAAGGATAGCAAAGGACATTTTCCCCAATGATTTTGTATCCTGGTTACGATGCACCCGCCGTTCCAAATCCACCTGGCCCATCACATCAAGCCCCCATTTATGGTAAATATCTAAAATCATGCTGGTTTCGATCCCGTATCCTATGGGGAAAGGGATGTTTTCGAATATCGCCCTGTATCCCGCATACTCGCCGGACAAGGGTTGGAGTATTTGCGTCAACTCCGGAAAAAACAAGGAAAAGAGCGGCCGTATAACCAGCTCCGTGACGCGACCTCCACCGGTGGGACGGATTTTGTTTTTACCAATGGCGATGGGCCGATCATAAAAAGCCTTGGTGAATTTAATGTCGTTATCCAGCAACAGCGGTCCGATCAATCCATAGGCGAAACGATGATGGATATTCTTAATATCGGCATCAAGATATACAATTATATCCCCTTTGGTGATATACAGCGCCTTCCATAAATTTTCACCTTTGCCCTTGAATTTATCGAGGTGCGGTAAAATATCGTCCGCATTGTAAACATCCGCTCCGAAGCTGGTCGCAATATGCCGTGTATTGTCGGTGGACCCGGAATCCACTACGACAATTTCGTCGAGCACGGGATACCGGGCCATCAATTCGGATCGAAGTATCACCAGTTCCTTGGCGATGGTTTTTTCCTCGTTCAGGGTGGGAAGGCACAAGGATATGGTGACGCCTTTCTTTTCCTTGGCCGCCATCACCTGGTTCAGGTCGCAAAACCGGGCGTAATGAAACGTGTTGGTCTTGATCCATTCATCGTTCATCGCAAACCCCATTGTTGATCGCCATGATGACCCCGATGATTTGTGCCAGCCCTTTAAACGCCGGTGCAATGGCCATGGTGGAGTATTGATCGAGATAGTGTTTGCCATGGGTCACACCCAGGGTGACGGCCGGGATCTTCCTGGATAAAAAGATGGATAATTCGGATTCACTGGGTTCGCTCACCGGGTTCAATCCCAATGTTTCCATAACCTGAGTAGCTGCCTTCACCAGTGGATGGTTGAATTTCAAACGGGCCGCATTCACGTTGCTGACGGTGGATAACCCCAGGTCTACGTCGTACTCATGACTGATACCATCTATAATATCCTTGATATCATTGTGGAGCATTCGGACCATTTTATCCGAATCGCTGCGAATCTCGAAACCAAGTTTCGCCTCCTGGGCGCTCACGCCATGTTTGATGCCCCCCGTAATTTTCCCGATGATGATTTCCGATCGCGGCCGTTGGGGAAGCCGCAACTCTAAAATCTCATTTATCACCTGGTTCAGCACGAGGATGGCATTTACCTTGGTGCCGTGCGCCTGGCCTTCCGTCTTTTTTATTCTGCAAATAATTTCACCGCGTATCATGCCGTCCGAATAATAGTTTAATCTGCCGAGTTCGCCGCCCTCAACAATGACGGCGCCCCGGATGGGGGTGGACCAGGTTTTCAACAGATGACGGATGCCGCGAAGATTGCCTTTGCCGATGGACTGGATCACCCCGGCGAGAACGATATCGGATTCAAAGGTCAGCTCCAGCCGTCTGAATATCTCGGGGAGGGAGAGCAGGGCGCCGACACCCACCGAATTGTCGAGGATACCTGATCCGGAAATCGTTTTTTCCTTTACCGTATAATTATGATCCACTGTTTTTTCGTACGCGGTATCCAGATGGGCGACAACAAAAATAGGGGGTTTTGCCCGCGAGGTGCCACGAATGATGGCAATGGGATTTCGATATCCGTCCGTGGTGCATTCATCCACCTGGAAATCAGCCAGCCTTTCCAGAAAAACGGCAGTCCGGACCTTTTCTTGAAATGTGGGGGCAGGTATCTGGCCGATCAGTAGAATATTGGTGAGGATCGTCTCCATGGCGGAACCAATAACATCCACGAAACCCGGGAGTCTTTGAAGATAGTCGTCCATGGTGATTCCTTTACCATCTCGTTCAGAGTGCAGAGCACCCGCATCAGTGGCGGTGGATATGGAATACTGTCAGCGAAATTCCGCCGATGTAGCTAATTGGCGTAATAATCAAGAATGGCACAGCACAATCCGTCAATCGTGTAATCCGTGGCTTCGGTACTGACATTCAAACCCAGTGTTTGAGCGGTTTCGGTGGTAATTGGACCGATACTGGCAATGGCAATGTCTTTCAATAAGGTATGGCGATCGGTTTCCGGTATCATACGGCAGAAGTTTCTTACAGTGGAAGAACTGGTGAAAGTAATCATGTCGATCTGCCGGTTCTTCAATTTTTCGAGCAGTTCGTCGGATCCCTCGGTGGTCATGGTGGTCTGGTAGGTTGCGACTTCGTTGACTTGCGCCCCCATTGCGGATAGCTCCACCGGCAGTATCGGTCTGGCCTCCAGGGCGCGGGGCAACAATACCTTTTGCCCGGTCACCCGCTCATTTTTAAATGCGTCGATGATGGATTCGGCCCGAAATGTTTCCGGTACAATGTCGGCCCGGAGCCCGAAATCCTGAAGCCGGTCCTGGGTTGCGGGACCGATCACCGCCGTTCGGAGGTTGCCCAGATGACGGGCGTCTTTCCCCTTTTCGAACAGCCGTTTGAAGAAAAAATCAACACCGTTGACACTGGTGAATACCAGCCAGTGGTAGTCCCGCAAATGCGCGATGGCTTCGTCCAGTGGCGACCAGTCTTCCGGTGGAACCACCCGGATCGTGGGGCATTCATAGCATTCAGCACCCAGACCGGCCAGTCGTGCTGTAAATGATCCGGCTTGCGCTCTTGCCCGCGTAACGACAATGCATTTGCCCATCAACGGCCGGGTTTCGAACCATTTTAACCGGTCCCGTAGCGTGACCACATCACCGACGATAATCAAGGCGGGTGCTTTGATACCGGCTGTTTTGACAATTTCCACAATGGTGTCCAGCGTGCCGGTAACGGTTTCCTGACGCGGTGTTGTACCCCATCTCACAACGGCAACGGGCGTTTCCGCCGGTTTACCGCCGGATATCAGATTCCGGATGATGTTGGGCAGATTTTTTATCCCCATAAAAAAGACAAGTGTTCCGATCCCGTCGGCCAACGCATGGTAGTTGATACTGGACTCCGGCTTGGTGGGATCTTCGTGTCCGGTGATGAAGGCCACACTGGAGGCGAATTTACGGTGGGTCAGAGGAATACCGGCATAGGCGGGGGCGGCAACGGCCGAGGTCACGCCCGGTACGATTTCAAACGGAATGTTATCGTTCATCAGTTCTTCCGCCTCTTCTCCCCCCCGGCCGAAAATAAACGGGTCCCCGCCCTTTAGCCGCGTGACGGTCAATCCCTGCCGGGCCTTTTCCACTATCAGGGCATTTATCTCTTCCTGGGACATGGTATGGTCGCCCCCTTTTTTGCCGACATAAATGAGTTCGGCACCGGGGCGTGCATACCTGATCAGCTCCGGCGCAGCCAGATAGTCGTAGATCAGTGCATCGGCATGTTGGATGCAATAGGTCCCTTTGACGGTGATAAGACCGGGATCACCGGGTCCTGCGCCAACCAGATATACTTTTCCCACCTCAGGATTTTGTTTCATATGCTGTCAACTCTTCCAGTATCTCCCGTGCCCCCTGTGAAAGGAGGATATCGGCTAATTGTTCACCAAGGCTTTCCGCTTCCCGCTTCGGACCGGTGATGGTTTCTTTCAGTATGCGGGTGCCGTCCACATGGGCGACCAGACCGGTCAAATGGATATTTTCGTTCTCCAGTCTGCCGTGTCCGGCAATGGGCACCTGGCAACCGCCTTCCAGACGATGGAGGAAGGCGCGCTCGCCTGAAACCACCCACCAGGTGTCCGGATCGTTCAGACCGGAAACAAGGGGCGTGATTTCAGGGTCATTCGTTCTGATCTCGATGCACAAGGCGCCCTGGCCCACGGCGGGCAGCATGATGGATTCATCCAGGTATTCGGAGATCTCGCGGGTAAGGCCCAGGCGTTTAACCCCGGCTGCCGCCAGGACGATGGCGTCCAGTGCCTCTGTTTTCAATTTCTTCAGCCGTGTATCCAGATTTCCGCGCAAGGGCGCGATGGTGATATCCGGCCTGGTTTTTTTGATCTGGGCGGCGCGGCGCAGGCTGCTCGTGCCCACAACAGCACCTTCGGGCAAGTCGGCCAGTTTTTGTCCCTGTTTTGAAATCAATACATCCGATGCCGCCTCACGTATGGGAATGGCGCCAATGCAGAGTCCTTCCGGGATGTCGGAGGGCATGTCCTTCATACTGTGCACGGCCACATCAACCCGGCCGTCCAGCAGGGCTTCCTCGATCTCTTTCACAAACAATCCCTTGCCGCCGACTTTGGCCAACGGCACATCCAGGATTTTGTCACCTTTTGTTTTCAGAATCGAAATATCACAGTGCAACTGTGAATGGCGTGCTTCCAAAGCTGATTTTACCCATTCCGCCTGCCATAGGGCCAGTTTGCTGCCCCGTGAACCAATGGTGATATGAAGGGATGCCATCAGTGACCACAACCCGAACAGCTTGTTGCCGCGCAACCGCCACACGATGATGCGCCGGCCGAAGAGCTTACCGTTTCTCCGCTGCCTGACTTTGAAATGAATCCGCAGGCACTCATCAACCGGCAGACTTTCTTCCCTTCGCATTCCGGGCATTCCGGGCAGTCGCTGCCAAATACCAGGTATTCGAAATCCTTTCCGCATTCTTCGCAATGATATTCATATATCGGCATGATTCACTCCTTGTTTCCCATGGCCGGTATTCGTTGTCACTTCGATCGTTTGCCTCTTCACCGGCGATAGTTGAAGATTTTATTTCCCACCAAATAGGCAATCAATTATAACTAATCATTTTATACGTTTATTCAAGCTGGCCCATGAACCGTTTCCCCGGTGATCATATGTGAAAAATCAAGGACTGGAAGGCATTTCCGTAGCCGGATGTTTTATGTGCCAAGCACGGCTTCGATTGCATCGACGATGGTCTCAATTTCATCGGCCTGGATGGTTCGGGGATCCATCACCAGGTAATCGTTTTCAATACGGCAAATTACCGGGGGGGAATGTTTGCGCAGACCTTTTTCAAGTGTATTGGGGGACATGCCGGTTACCCGGATTCCAAGACATTTGCTCGGTATTTCCAGCATCGGCAGCGATCCGCCGCCTGCGCGTGAATCCAGATCCAGGAGATCGACTTTCATGTCCGGTGCATGCAGGTCCAACAGCCTGTCCCGCAGGTCCCGGGCGCGATGCTCGATCTCGTTCATCGGCGCCATAATCATTCGCAAGGTCGGGATCTCGTTGACGGCCAGGGTTTCATCACGATAGAGCTGGAGTGTGCTTTCCAGCGCCGCAAGGGTCAGTTTGTCAATTCTCAAGGCCCGGGTCAACGGGTTCATCTTTATCCGGTTCAGCATCTCCCTGGTCCCCAGAATAATACCGGCCTGGGGACCGCCCAGAAGCTTGTCACCGCTGAACGTTATGATATCCGCGCCGGAGCGGACACTGTCTTGTACCATGGGTTCGGCGGCGAGGCCATGGCGTGAGAAATCCACAAAGGTGCCGCTGCCGAGATCTTCCATCACCGGCACTTGTAGCCGATTTCCCAGAGAGACCAGTGAATTCAAAGAAACTGAGGCCGTAAATCCGATGATGCTGTAGTTGCTGGTATGGACTTTAAGCAACAATCCGGTATCGGGGTCCACCGCATTTTCGTAATCTTTCAAATGGGTCCGGTTGGTGGTGCCCACCTCTTTCAGGCAAGCGCCGCTTTTGATCATAACATCCGGTATGCGGAAAGCACCGCCGATTTCCACGAGTTCACCGCGAGAAACGATAACGGTTTTCCCCCTCGCGATGGTATCCAGACACAGCAATACCGCACCGGCATTGTTATTGACCACCATCGCGTCCTGCGCGCCGGTGATGTCGCAGAGGATCTCCCGGATCAGACTGTACCGAGACCCTCTTTTCCCTTTTGTCAGATCATATTCCAGGTTCGAGTAACCGGCGGCCACCTTATACACATTGTCCAGCACACGATGACTCAGAACCGAACGGCCGAGATTTGTATGAATGACGATACCGGTGGCATTGACGAGTGGACGTAAATTCGGGGAGCCGGCAATTCTCACCTGGGTTTTGATGGTTTCAATGATGGCGTCTTCCGTCAGCAGCGCTTCCGGTATTTCGCTTGGATCGGCAATAATCCTGGCGCGCAACCGGTCAATTACCTTCCGGATATATTCAGTCACCAACCCCTGGGAAAAGGGTACGAAGTCGGCGTCTGATTTCGCGGCCTCGATGATTTTATCGACCCCTGGAAGCTTGCGTAATCGTTTTTGGCTTAATTCATTCATGCAATTGATCGTCGATGTCGTTTCCGTGTCATTAATACTATTGAATTTCCGCTGTGGGTGGTGTTTCCAACACATTCAGAGGGATCAAATCCACAATGGACGGGAACCGGTCCGCTGACAGGTTGAGTGCCTTGAGCCGGGATGCCAGCATTTTTGAATCGATCCGTTCCAGTTCGAACCCGGAACCAAATTGGCACATGAGCAAATCGGCCATGTGCACCATATTGTTCAGCGGTGTGTCCGAATCGTCTTTCTCAAGATCATGATGATTTTTCACAGCCGAGATGAGGGATTCCGTAAATGACCATTTCTCAGCGAGCATTCCACCTATCTGTGTATGGTTCGTCCCCAGAATTTTTTTCTCTATATTGAGAATATTGGCTTCTTCCTCCCTCATTTGGCGATAGAAAAGCGGGAAGGTCGAATTAACCCACTGATCAAGAACCACTTTGCCGATGTCATGCAGGAGTCCGGCAGTGTATGCCGACGTCGGATTGATCATATTCGTCAGCTTGGCCAGTTCTTCGGCAATGGTCGCTGTGCCCACGGCATGATGATACATGCCCCCTTTGCATAAGGAATATCCCGTATCCGATTGATTGAAGTAGCCTTGTACCGCCTCTGAAAGCACCAGTTTCACAAACTGATGCTGGCCGAGAAATACCAATGCGTGATCCAATGAATCAAATTTTTGAGCCTTGGCAAAAAGGGCGGAATTGCATATTTGAAGCGTTTTTGCGCTGATTACCTGATCTTTTTTGACTTCTTCGGCTATGCGGCCGATATCATACTCACCTTCACCGATCAGCCGCAGGACTTTCAGCGCCACCTGGGGGATGGGCTGTAAATTTTCAATCGTTCGGTCGATATCCTCCGGGGTCGGTATTTTAGCTTTTAATGTTACTCCCGGTTGGAGTTGCCCGGCGGGTTCGATTGCAAATTTGTACTTCCTTGTATCCAGGCTGAGGCAACAGGTGAAAAATCCGCCGGTTTCGGATTGTTCAATGGGAATTTTCCTGGCATCCAGAATGGTTTTCACTGTTTCCGCCGTTCTGCCGCCGATGTCGAGATCAAGGTCCTGGCGGCTGAGTGGGCCCACCAGGGCACCCCCGGCCACGCATGCTTTTAAATTCTCTATTTGTGCCCCGGCCTTTTTAATGGTGTCGATAAAGACCGGAAGTCCGGTGGATGCATACTTTTCAGGGTGTAGCGCACTGGTGGCTGAAACCGGTTCGGGAAGAAGCAAATGGATGATTCCCCCAATACCGGAGATCGAGTCATATAGCGCGACGCCAACACAGGTACCCAGATAAGCCTGCAGCAGGACGCCATTGGAGCTGTCAACATAATAGCTGCCCGCGGCCACATGATATTTTCGAAGATTTTCCATATATGCCTTCCATGCTGCACTTTTCTAATTAGCCTGAAAAGATAGCATTTTTATCCGACATTTTTCAATATTTATCTTACGTTGAACTCGGAGAATGAGTTTGATATAAGATTGAGAATATACATTCGCAAGTTAGTGTCCATCCATCTCTGGATGGACACAAGTTGTATCTCTGTTGATTGTGTCGGTTGCAGTGTAACGTTTGACGTTGTATTTAACAGGCTGTATAGATGTTTTTTCAGAAAAGGGTTCTTCAACTGCTGCCCAGCCCGTTTTTTTCACTTTTAACCACTAGTTGCCGCGCATATCAGCACGCGAGGCTTTCGGAAAAGGATACATCAATCCATGAAAATGCCTAAAGATTACATTGTTTTTCCCTTGGATGTCGGAAGTCTGGAGGAAGCGAAACACTTTGTCGATCTGCTTTCCGAATATGTGGGGATGTTCAAGGTCGGCCTTGAATTGTTTATCCGGTGCGGGCCACAAATTGTAGAGCTGATAAAAAAGGCCGGATCCGCCGGTGTTTTTTTGGATCTGAAGCTTCATGACATTCCTGAAACCGTGTTTCGCGCCATGGAAAGTATTGCGGATTTAGGCGTCCTTTTCACCACCGTGCATTGCGGTGAAAGTACGAGGATGCTTGAAGCTGCTGTGGCCGGCAGCAAAGGGCAGGTCTCGGTCCTGGGTATCACCGTTCTGACCAGTGTTTCCAGTGATGATATCAAGTCGGCCGGGTTCCATACCGATTCAGATGCCGGCTTGTCCAAGCTGGTGCTTCATCGCGCAGCCATGGCCAAATCCGCTGGTTTGGCGGGTGTGGTTTGTTCCGGTTTGGAAGTCGAAATCATAAAACAGCATTTCGGAAAGGATTTTGTAGCGGTAACCCCGGGGATACGGCCGGACCTGGCCAACGGCGATAACGATGACCAAGAGAGAATCACCACACCGGCACAAGCTGTTCATCACGGATCCGACTACCTTGTTATCGGTAGGCCGATACGGGATGCGGAAGATCCGGTGCAAGCGGTAAAGCTGATTGCCGATGAAATCGAGAAAGCCCCATAATTTCCGCATAAACCGGGTTTTAAAAGACCATTCGAAAATCCGGCCTGACCCGACAGCTCAGCGGACATACCTCAGGAGTGAAATGAACAGCAGCGCCATCCCCAGAATCAGTATGAACAACAACTGGTCCGGATAAAATTTTTTCATTTTTCTTCTTCGTCCCTGTCCAGACCAAATGCGGTGTGCAACACCCTTACCGCCAGTTCCGCGTATTTTTCATCGATGACGCAGGAAATCCTGATTTCGGACGTTGATATCATATGGATGTTGATGCCCTCACGCGACAGGGTATTGAACATGACCGATGCCACGCCGGAATGATTTTTCATTCCGACCCCGATCACCGATACTTTGGCGATATTATCATCCCCGAATACATCTTCAGCGCCAATCCGGGCAGCCACTTCCTTTTCAATTTCCAAGGCCTTTTTATAGGCTGTTTTGGGTACGGTGAAGGTCAGGTCCGTCTGACCCTCCGCCCGTGTATTCTGAATGATCATGTCCACAATAATACCGGCTTCCGCTATGGGTGTGAAAATTTTTGCGGCGATACCCGGCTGATCCGGCACTTTTTTAAGGGTGATACGCGCTTCGTCCTTGTTATGTGTCACACCGGATACCACGAGCTGTTCCATACCGGAATCTTCGTTTACCACCATTGTGCCTTCCTCCTGGGAAAAAGATGACCTCACATGAAGGGGGATGTTATATTTTTTGGCGAAACCCACCGACCGTATCTGCAGAACCTTTGCACCGAGACTCGACATATTCAGCATTTCATCATAAGAGATGTACGCCAATTTTTGAGCTTTTTTACACACATTCGGATCGGCGGTGTAGATACCATCCACATCAGTATATATTTCACATGTATCCGCCGTCAGGGCTGCCGCTATGGCCACCGCCGAGGTGTCGGATCCACCTCTTCCGAGGGTGGTGATATTGCCCTTGATGTCCGTCCCCTGAAACCCCGCCACAACGACGATGTTGCCTTTTTGCAGAAGGTCCTTGATGCGACCCGCCCCGATTTCCAGGATCCGTGCATTGCCGTAATCACGGTCAGTCACCACCTCGGCCTGGTGTCCCATCAGGGATTTGGCCGGATAGTTCATGGATGTCAGCATCATGGCCAGCAGCGCTGCCGTGGTTTGTTCGCCGGTGGCCAGTAGAACATCCAGTTCCCTGGGATCGGGATTGTTGGTGATGCCATGGGCCATGCTGATGAGTCCGTCCGTAACACCGGCCATAGCCGAGAGAATAACCACCACCTGGTTTTCTTTCTCATATGTCGATATCACGCGATGGGCGACATTTTTAATCCGTTCAAGATCGGCAACGGATGTTCCGCCATATTTTTGAACGATTAAGCTCATGCACATCCTCACTATTCAGATTCAATACGGATGATCAATCGAAGTTCCCGTATGTCTTTAGCAGATTCGTTGCGTTCAGTCCATATGCCTTTATCACAATGTGGCGGGCTTCCTTATCCTGAATGGTGAACTCAATCACCAGGCGGCCGGCGGGCAGGTCGCTTTCGTGCATCCGATCCGGCCACTCGACCAATACAACGGCATCGGAGACCAGGATGTCGTACAAGCCGATTTCCTCAATATCGGCGAATCCGGACAATCGATATAGATCCACATGGCAAAAAGTATATTTGCCGGGATATTCATTTATCAGGGTATAGGTCGGGCTGGTGACATAATACTCAGGCGGAACGGATATCCCTCTGGCAAATCCCTTGGCAAAAGTGGTTTTACCGCTGCCGAGATTCCCGCTTAATGCGATGAAAAGCCCCGGATAAGCCAAGCCGCCCAATTTTTCACCAAAAGCGGTGGTTTCCCCGGGGGAACTCAATTTTATGTGCCGTGTTTCGATGATGTTCATGGATAATTACACTGATTGTTGAGCACAATGCGCAAATTCGTATCAATGGAAATCGAGCCGTCAATTCTTGAGTCGCCAAGACAACCTATCCTAAGGGCAACCTCTTCGGCAAGCCTGCCGGCTGGTGGGGTTTGAGTGATTTCAGGCATTCCGGTATATGGTCCATTACCTCTCTTGCGGTGTAGCCGATTAGACCCTTGGATACAGCCAGAGCGTCAGCAGACGAGCCATGGAGGAATACAGCGGTGTGGACGGCTTTTTCGATGCCGCCGCCCTGGGCGATCAGGCCTGCAATCAATCCGGTCAGGACATCACCCATGCCCCCGGAAGCCATACCTGAATTACCTGTGGGATTGATAAATATGCGGCCGTCCGGATGGGCTACGATGGTCCTTGCGCCCTTCAATACAATAAGGTGGTTGATTTTTTGTGCGAATTCCCGCGCACTTTTAATTCGATCCTGTTGAATGCGGGTGATTGATTCGCCGGTCAGCCGTGCCATCTCGCCGGGGTGGGGGGTGAGAACGGCTTCGGTTTTTAATTTTCCCAATAAATTCAAATGGCCGGCCAACAGATTCAAACCGTCTGCATCTATCACCAGGGGCAGGGATGTCTCAACCACGAGTCGCCGGACCAATTGGGCGACGGAATCACCATGTCCGAGTCCGGGTCCCAATGCAAGGCACTGTTTCCCTTCGCAAAGCTGCAGAATTTTATCCAGCCCCTTTAGGCTCAAGGTACCGTTTTTGCTCTCCGGCAGGGGTTCTGTCATGGGTTCGATCACCCGGCTCTCGAGTGATGGATTTAAATGTCGGGGAATGCCCAGGGTTACCAGGCCTGCCCCGGATCGAACGGCGGTCATTGCCGTCATGGCGGCCGCACCGGACTTGCCGGTGGAACCGGCAATTATCAACACATGCCCGGTGTTGCCCTTGTGGGCAATGGGCGTTCGATGGGGCATGTGGTTTTTGACATAATTGTCGGTGATCAGAAATTGTCCGGGCCCCACCGTTTTTCTCATCATGGCGGGGATGCCGATATCCACAACTTCCAATTTGCCGGTGTGGGTGACGCCCGGGTAGACCACATGCCCGCATTTGGCAAATGCAAATGTCGCTGTGGTGTCGGCATTGATGCATATGCCGCAGGGCTGCCCCGTATCTGAATTGAGGCCCGAGGGAATATCCACAGAAAAGACCGGTTTACCGGCGTCATTGATAAATTGGATGACCTTTTTGAAGAATCCCCGGACCATCGATGTCAAGCCTGTACCCAATATGGCGTCTATCCAAATATCCTGTTGCTGTAGCTCGTCCATGGCGGTGCGAAATGCTTCAGCATCGGGGATGATCGCCATCGGTACACCCAATCGTTCCAGAAGCGTGAAGTTCGCTTGAGCATCCCCAGTGAGTTTTTCTTTACCGGCAAATAAAAAAACCGTCACGGAAATCTTCTTCTCAAACAAATAGCGGGCTATTACAAACCCATCACCACCGTTATTACCGCGACCGGCGGCGACGCCCACCCGCCTGCATGATGCCTGAGGATTATTGTTTAGGAATACGGCCGTGGCACCGCGCCCTGCGTTTTCCATCAACACCCGTCCCGGAATACCGAACTGATCAATGGTATCGCGATCCATCCGCTGCATTTCTTCGGCCGTCACAATATACATGTCAGACCCTTCCCTCAGTTGCATTTTTTAGTGCGCGAAACCCGCAATGGTTCGTTCAAACACCCCTGACAAAACTCGCTATCTCACTGACAGCCGCCTCCATTCCCTTGAGAATCGCCCGTGCGACAATGCTGTGTCCCACACTGAAATTGTCGATTTCCCTGAGTCCACTGAAGGCTTTCATGGTTTTATAGGTCAATCCTTGCCCCAAATTGACATTCATCCTCAGTTTGCGGGCAAGATTGGCTGCATTTGAGATCTGAGAAAACGCCTGTTCCCGGCTGAAACCTGAGCTTGCCCGATTATAGGCGCCGACATGCAATTCAATTGTACCGACATTCAATTGGTGAGCCAATTTGACTTGCTCCAGTTCCGCATCAATTGAAATTCCGACGGGAATGCTATTGTCCTGAAGTGTGGACGCGGTTTCGGCGATATCTTTTTTGTGAACAACCAAGTCCAAGCCGTTTTCGGGCAAGGTTTCGTGACCGGTTTCCGGGATCAGAACGATCAGGTCTGGCCGCAGATCCAGCGCAATGCCGACCATCTCTGAAGTTGGACGCATGTAGATAACCAACTGGGTATGCACAACCTTTCTCAGCGACCTGATATCACGCTCGCGACTCTGCAAATGCACTTCATCCAGTTGCATGGCAATGCCGTCCGCACCGGCCAATTCCGCCAGGACAGCGGCGGCAATCGGATCGGGTGTCCGGGCATGGCAGGCCTCTCTGATTCTGGCGATATGATCAACACTCACGATGATTCCGGCCATTGTTTTTTCCTCACGTTTTTTGCATGCATGTTGTCCTGTTTCTTCAGTGAGAAACCAGTGGAGGATCGGATAAAAGTGTACCGCCCGGTATTTTGGGTTTAAATCGACGAGGGTTTATTGTTCGTTCGACAGCAGAGGTAAACCTGTGGTTTCGGTTAGGAAATCAGCTTGGTCAATTCATTACTCTTTCGTTTCATCTCAGCTGCCTGCTGCTCAGAATGAATATGATCATAACCGAACAAATGCAATATGCCATGAACCAGCAGTTGATCAAATCTTTCTTCGAATTGCAAACCTGCGTCCGTGGCTTCCATTTCGCAAGTATCCAGGGATATAACCACGTCTCCCAGAAGATTCGGCTCAATATCAGCGTATTCGCCTTCCTGCATGGCAAACGCAATAACATTGGTGGGACCGGTTCGGTTCAAATAGGCCGTATTAAGTTCGGCAATTTGTGTATCATCGGCTAAAACTATGGAAAGCTCGCCCTCAGGACAATCCAAGGCGTTTAAGACGGCCTCTGCTTTCGTCCTCACGATTTCTGTCGGCATCTCGTGTCGTGTCTGGCGGTTGTTTATCAGCACCTGCATCTTTTCCCTTTCCATTCCCCCTTGCCGGACTGTCGGCATATTCAATCCGGTGATGGTGGATACCATTGAGAATTTTATTAAAACTTCTGGCAATATTATGTAAATCTTTCAGGGTTAATTCGCAACTATCCAACTGTCCGTCGGAAAATATCTTATTTACCAGATTTTGAACCAGTCCCTGGATTCGTGATGGCGTGGGGTTGTCCAGTGTTCTGGATGCCGCTTCAACGACGTCCGCCAGCATCACCAGACCGGCTTCCTTGGTTTGGGGTTTGGGACCGGGATACCGGAAATCTTCTATTTTAACCTGATCCTGACCACGCTGTTGTTTCGCTTTTTCATAAAAGAAACTGATGAGGCTTGTACCATGGTGTTGTTCAATGGTATCCGTGATCGCCTTTCCCAGCTTGTTCTTCTTGGAAATTTCCACCCCATCCCTCACATGGGCAATGAGTATGAGGCTGGACATGGACGGGGCCAGTTTATCGTGCTTGTTTTTGCCGTTGGTTTGATTTTCAATGAAGTACAGTGGTTTATTGATTTTGCCGATATCGTGGTAATAACCGCAAACTTTTGCCAGAAGCGGATTGGCGCCAATATCGGAAGCTGCGGCTTCAACCAGTGAACCTACAATCACCGAGTGATGGTAGGTGCCCGGGGCCTCGATCATCAACCGTCTTAAAATGGGTCTGTCCAGATTGGCAAGCTCGAGCAGGGTGATATCGGTGGTATATTGGAACGCGATTTCAATGATCGGCGCAACACCAATGGTCACAATTCCAGCGCCGATTCCGGCCAGAAATGCAAAAATGCTATCCCATAATATTGACAATCCGCTGTATTGCGATAGATAAAAATCAATGGCGATGGCCAACACCACATTCAATGCACCGATTTTGGCACCGGCTTGGATGATGGCCTTGCGATCCCGGCAATCTTTAATCCAATACCCTGCCATGACACCATTGAGAAGAAAATAGGTGAATATTTCGAATCGGTTTTGCAGGAGGATGGCTGCACTGGCAGCAAGCACAATCGCGAATGCGGTGGCCACCTCAAGTCCCAGGAACAGGCAAACCAGCATCACGCCTGCGGAGATGGGAATACCGTATTCAAGGGATGCGGCCGGTATTGAAAATGACGAGGCGACCCCCCTTGACTCTGCAAGGATAGCTGTGAACTGTATGATGATCAGGAATGCCGATAATGCCGTGACCAAAAAAAGCAGGTTCTTGTTATGGTTTAAATTAAACGATCGGTGCGACTTCAATTGCAATGAATAGATGGATAGGAACAAACAGGTCAGAATGGTCAATACCCCAAACAGCGTTGGAAACACTTTGCTTCGCTTGGACTGGTTCTGCATGGCTTTCAATTTCAACAATTGAAACTCGGTCACCCGCTCTCCCTCACGAAGAATCATCTCTCCGGCCTTGATTTTATAGAGCACTGGTTTGATATCCTCAGCCGAAATTTTCTTGCGTTCCTCGGTGCCGTTTCGGTTCAGGCTTATATTGGGTTGAATCAACGACTGGGAAAATTCCACAATCAGGTTTACCACTTCGTAGCTGCCGTTTTTAAGCAATGGATCCCCGACGACCCTTACCATGGTTTTTGCCTGGTCCGGGCTGTAGAAACGTCTTAGATTGCGAATTTCCGCCTCGGTTTTAGTGCCTACATCTCTCAGCGATATTCCTTTTTCCGCCTCCTTGAGTAGAATTTCCTTGTTAGCGACAACACCATTTTTCATGATTTCGGTGACAATTTTTTTTATCAAATCGGATATTCCGGTCGAAAATTGTTCCTTGACCAGAATGGTGTAAGCGCCATGGCTTACCGGTATGCCGAGTTCCTGTTCAAAATACTCCTTTTTAGACCAGATCAGGTCCGTTCGTGCGATGGTTTTAGCATCCTCTCTTGCGGCCTCCGCCAGATCCACCCGGGTAGTCCCGGTTGACTGATCCGGGAGTGCTATGGATTCATCCGGTGTGGTTCCGGGGACATTCTCTTCAGCGGGCGGCATTGAAGATGGGGCGGGATTTTCAGGTGTTGTCTCGAAAAAACCCTGCAATTCAGAGAATGATCTGGATACGCGCTCGTTAATCTTCAGGAATAGCACCGGATCGTAATCATATACGGTGAGAACCGCTCCAGCCGCCTGTTCCCTGTTGGATCGAGTCGCTGCCTCATCTTCTACAAAGAAGTCTTCCACGGCTTTGACATCCCGATCCGCCACATCGCCCATGTCATAGGTGAACTCTTTCACAGCGATACTCGGGTAGATGATGAGCGTGAACAAGATGAGTAGAAATGCCAGCAACACCCATCGGATTTGCATATTCGAAATTAGCATTGTGTTCAGCGGTGTGGTTTTCCGATTGATTTTCATATACCGATACCTGTTAAGGGTTCACACTCATCCGTTTTACGGACACTCTTATGACGCGTCCTGTTCTTCATAAGCCATGATAATCTTTTGTACCAATTTATGGCGTACGACGTCATTTTTTGAAAAAAAGACAAATTGAATCCCTTCGATATCATTAAGAATGTCCTTGGCTTGAATAAGTCCCGAAGGCTTTCCTGCCGGCAAATCCGTTTGTGTGATATCCCCTGTAATCACCGCTTTAGAGCTGAAACCAATCCGGGTCAGGAACATTTTCATCTGCTCGGATGTCGTATTCTGCGCTTCATCTAAAATCACAAATGAATCGTTCAAGGTGCGTCCCCGCATAAATGCTATGGGCGCAACCTCAATGATCCCCTTCTGCATCAATCCGGCCACCTTTTCGAACCGCATCATATCGTGGAGCGCATCATATAGCGGTCGCAGGTAAGGATCTACCTTGTCTGCAAGATCTCCCGGTAAGAAACCCAATGCTTCGCCGGCTTCCACCGCGGGCCGCGTGAGGATGATGCGGTCGACTTCTCCCTTGGTCAGGGCGGCCACTGCCATGGCCATGGCAAGGTAGGTTTTACCTGTCCCGGCCGGACCGATGCCAAAGACGATGTCATTATTCCGCATGGCATCGATATAGTCCTTCTGGGCCGGACTTTTAGGGGTAATCGCTCTTTTTTTGGATGTGACAAAGACGGTATCCATGAAAATATGCTTCAAATCCACTCGGTGGTCTTCGCTCAGCACCCTGATAGCATAATCGACATCTTTGGTGTAAACAGGGTAACGTTCTTTGAGCAAACCGTATAATTGTTCAAGTACGTTCTTCGCCAGTGCCGCCTCAATGGTGTCGCCCTTGATATATAAGGAGCTTCCGCGTGTATGGATTGTCACATCGATGGTATCTGAGATACGTTTCAAATGGCTGTTATGTTCGCCGAACAATTGCCGCGACAATTCTACATCCGAGAAGGTGACCTTGATCCGTTTATTGTCTGTGATTTCGCCCATTGCCCCGTCTTTGCTCAGGTGCTTCGCCTTGTTGATCCTATTGCCGGATTATCGAACCAAAACTTTAAACCCCAACACTATCCAACTTTTAATTTGAAAGCAAATCACAAATTTCATCATCCGGGATATAAGTATTAAAAGACTTGACTCACCACCGGGCCTCTGTTAGTTAAAACTATTTGTGTTTATGATACTGAATTATCATAAATTATCAGTATGTTATGGTGCTATTTGGCGAGGGGGACAAACCAGGGTCCACAGTTGATTATCACAAGGGGTTAAAATGAACCTGCTCGATATAATCGTCATCATTATTTTGGCCTATTGTCTGACCAGGGGTATCTTTCGGGGTATAATCCGAGAGTTATCTTCGATTATCGGAGTATTGACCGGTTTTTACGCGGCCTACACTTATTATCCGATGGCGACCAAATGGATGGGCAGTTGGCTTGTTGAAACCAAACATATCGAAATTATATCATTTTTTCTTATATTCTTAGTAGTGTTCGCCATTATCAGCATTGTGGGGATTATTATCAAGTATGTGTTGAATATTGCTTTTCTTGGTTGGATCGATCGTATCTGCGGATTTTTTTTTGGTGCATTGAAGGGTATTTTGATTGTCACCGTTCTACTCATCGGTCTAACCGCATTCTTGCCACAAGGTGATCCATTGGTAAAAAATTCAGTAATTTATCCGCACCTCACCATCATCTCCGAAAATGTGGCTTTGGTGATTACCAATGATCTGAAGCGCCAATACGGATCTAAAATAAGGGTATTAAAAAAAGAGTGGAAAATTCAATAACCCCTCCTGACGGTAAATCCATTGACGATCTGATATCCATCATCAAAACCCTTCGAAGCAAGGACGGTTGCCCCTGGGACAGGGAGCAGACACCGGACTCGATTGCCGTATATGTGGTCGAAGAGGTTTTCGAACTCGTGAATGCGATTGAATCTCAAGATATCGAGAATATTTGCGAAGAATTGGGGGACGTGCTTTTTCAAGTTCTGTTCATTGTCCAGTTATTCGGTGAATCCGGTGGATTCAGTTTGGAAAAGGTCATTTCCGGGGCTATTGAAAAAATGGTTCGCCGGCACCCCCATGTATTTGGCCACAGCGATGTTGAGAGCCCTGAACAGGTTAAAAAACAATGGCACGACATTAAAAAGAAAGAAAAAACGACCTCTGACGGCGTCGTATCCGCAATGGATTCCATACCCCATGGTTTACCTGCATTAATGCGGGCATTCAGAATATCCGAGCGTGTGGCGGCCTTGGGCTTTGACTGGGATGAAATGCCCGCCGTGATGAAAAAACTTGATGAAGAATGGCAGGAATTCGAAATTGAGCTTGAAAAAAGCAAGGGGTCAGCTAGCGCAAGCCCGGAAATTGCCGAGGAGTTTGGGGACCTGATGTTTACCTTGGTGAATGTGGCGCGGTTCGCGAAAATACATCCTGAAATGGCCGCCACGAAAGCGGTGCTGAAATTTGAAAGACGATTCAGGCATATGGAAGACACCGCGCGGCAACAGGGCACGGTATTTGAATCTTTATCCAGAAACGAAAAGGAAAGGTTGTGGGAAGCGGCGAAGAAAAAATGGTAACAGATGTCCCTATCCGATCAGCCGGTAAACGGATGACCGGACTCGCCACTTGAACAAAGTGGCACCGCGTCAATCGGGTGGCACTCACAATGAGCCGGCAAAACTGTACTCGGCACTGCTTCGATCGGGTGGCATAACCAATCAACAGACAGCATTAGTGATGCCCGAACGGCCCGGCATCAATCGGGCGGCATTACCAATCAACAGATAGCATCGGTGATAACCGAGGGGCACGCCTCCACTGAAGCATGAATCTTGTGTTTAAGCATTCTCGTCTATCGGGCTGTATTTTGGCGGAATGCTGAGAATAAGCTGCCCATTCTTATCATATTTCTCAAATACCAGCCGCTTATCTTCAATCTTATACTTGGAAGATGGCTCCTGTTGTTGCGTACTCATTTCAGATTTGTTGCCGGTTCCTGATTTTTCAATGGGACGATCCGCCCTAAGCCTGTCTTTTTTTTCGATACTGGCAACCTTCTCGCTCGCTGCCAGCCCGCTTTCCGGGCGAGGTACATTTCTGATTGCGGTTTCGCCTATGGAATCAAACATTTTTTAATCCTCCTGCCAAGCACCCTTGCATGATGTGACTGGTGCTCATTGGTTGCTGCAATGGTTTCGGGACCCTCTTTACCTCCCATGGGTCTTGTTTTTCCGGATTCAGTGCCCCGGGTCCGGATGGTTAAGGTATTGTCCTATGTTTCCTCGACTGCACGTTTCGCCAATTGGTCCAGGCGGTTAATCAGCACGCGCGAATCGTCAGTGGATATGGAGCTGGTTATCTTCCGATTATGCTGATCAATAATATTGTATTCAAATTGACCCTGGGGAAGACCCTGTCCGACATCCGGGTGATTTTCCGCCTGGCCCCGCTGAATCTGTCCGACCAGTTCATCCTTGAATACGGAATCTGATTTATCACCGAAATTCGTAATTTTATTCACGATATCGGCGGCAACTTTTTCCATCACCGACTTTCGTTTCCCCTGGGGAGAAATTTCTATGGTATCAATCGGTTCTTTCAATCCCTGGGATAACTGATTCGCCAGTAGTTTATTCTTGCTCAATTGGCGCCTGTAGACGTTCAGGACATTATGAATCTGATAGCTGGGTATGTGCATTTGGGTTCCTCCGAACATGTTATCGGCAGGAGAGGATAATCACTTTAGAAATAATAAATTTCGGTGTGCTGTTGCAGCATCAAGAGGCGGATTGGTGGAATTTAAATATAACTATTTATAATTATAGTTCATTTATTAATTGAAATAAGCTTCGATGAATTCCTTGTGGCTTTGAAATGCGACCTCCGGCAAGTCATCCGAATCAAAGAAGGCTAAATCCGTTGCATCGTCCCCGGCCGCAGGCAGTCCCCGATACTTTGTTACCAGATAGCCGATCATCAGCACTGTATGATATTGGTCATTGGGCATGCTTGTCACGCCGAGAAGCTTGGCATTTGCAGCGGAAAGGCCGGTTTCTTCCGACAATTCCCTGAACGCTGCATTTTCCGGTGTTTCATCCAGTTCCATAAAGCCCCCGGGCAGACACCACATGCCAATCTTCGGTTCAACCCCTCTTTTTACCAGCAGCACCCGGTCATCACTGTCGACTACCACCAGGCAGGTCGCCGGAATGGGATTTTCATATATCGGTGTCCGGCACTGGTCACAATATCGCCGGTCACGTCCTTCGGTAAATCTGGTCGTCAAGGTTGCACCGCAATATGGGCAATTCGTTTTGGTCTTCATATCAGGCTTTCGCGCTCCTGTGGTCCATCTGGTCCGTTGTTAAATAAAACGCCGGATTTTTCGATATCATCGACATTAATCCGGCGTTTATGGGGCTAAGATTTAGAAAATTTGTCGTCCGTCCATGATGGTATCGGCTCGGTTTCAATCATCAAAGTCGCCTTCAGGGCCCTTGTCGGATTCAATGGATTTGGCCCTTTCAATGATCTGCTCCTTGGTCCAGTTGTTTGTATCCTCTATCTGCGTGGCTTTTGGTCCCAAGTCATGGCTTTGGGCCTCGAGGATATGATTCAGCGCGATGGGTGCGGTGTCCGAAGCATTAAAAACGGATACCAGCATATTATATACAAAATCTTCCACGCGTCGAACCATTCGTTCCCGTATTTTCAGGGGTTGGGCCAACAATACATTTTCAAAAGGCAGATTCAGTTTTTTGTAGTTCCCACCGGACCACCCCTGTTTTGATGCATATTCGACCATTTTGGCCCAATTCTGGTCTGTGGTTCCTTCATTCCCGAGTTTTATAAAGCCGCCATCCTCATTTACGATGGCATTCCCATAGTCGTTGACTTCAAGACCCCAGGAAATCATTTGAAGTGCCGTGGCCACATTTGCCTTGGTTGTTTTGGTCTTATTGGCGATTTCGCGCAATCGATCCGAATTATTTCCAGACGTTCCATGCTGGGCACCGGAAATATGATAAGGCGCCAGCGCTTCATGAATCCCGGCCGTCAATTCCACCTGAATGCCTTGTCCGCTGGCTTCGATACCATGGGTGGTGCCGTTGTTTAAGGCGATCCAGTCCGGGAAAATACCGTGGGCGTTCAGACCCTGTATCAGAAACAACGCCTCCTGGGTGGTCGAAAGTCCGGATTTCCCTTTGATCTCACCAACTTCGGTTTCCAGTCCCGCCCATGGGGGAATAACATCCTGGAGTTCCAGATTGGCCAATAGATTTTCATCGTCGGGTAAATGGGAAGCGTCAATGGCAATGGAGGTCAGACCGGCTTCGAAAACCGTGGGGATTTCAATTTTCGCGGCAGCCACATCCATTTCCGATTTTATGCCGTAGTGGTCGGCATGCAGTGCCACCGGGACGGTGATTTTCAATTCATTGCAGATCGCATCCACCATTCTGGCCATGTTCCAATAATTTGTCGCGCAATAGGCATTTGTGCCCCCTTCTGATTTGGCAATTTCGATTATCAACACGGAATTGGCTTTCTGGGCGGCCCGCAATGCCCCTCTGATGACAAATTGACTCCGGCCGTTTGCCGCTATGGAGATGGCATCGCCCTTAGTCAGCATGGCCCGGTCTATAATTTTACCACTCACCAGCAGTGCTTTTGAGTTGGGAAACAATTGAACGATATTCGGTGGACGCCCCACGGAAAGGGCTCTTTCAAAATCACCTGAATCATCTATTCGTGTTACCGACATAGGAAACCTCCTTTGTATTTTACAGCGTCCTCGCCCGCCTTTTTCAGAGAGCGGTGACACCGGCGATCGTTATAATTTCATTGAAAGGAATTGAATCCGCGTAGAAAGGGATTGTCGGGACAGTAGTGAAGAACTCACCATCGGATTATTCAGATGGTTTCCCCGTACTATCACCAATTGTGCTGTCAATCAAAGCATTAAACTCGGCAATCTCCTTTTCAATGGCACTTCTTCTCTCTTCGAATGCCTGCGATTTTTTATTAAATTCATTCACCTTTTCGTTATAGACGGCTATCTGTTCCTTGGTGACAGCCTCTTCCTTTTCCAATTCCAGCTGCTTTCGATCTTCCATTAATGCCTGATAGTCCTTATCAAGCTGGTTTTTCTTCTGGTCCAGTTCCTGCCTGCGTTTTTCCAGATTCTTGATGGGATCGGCCGGTGCTTCGGTTTGATTCGTTTCCGCCGTCGGCAGTTGGGGGGTGGATCTGACTTCCGTATACTCTTTAAGCCCTTCCCGTTGATCCAGTGGTACTTTGCTCAAGTCATCCGTATATAAGATGTTCCCTTCCTCATCCACATATTTATAAAATTCAGCTTCAGCGGGGATAGATAACATGAGTAGAATCATAAGGATTGTTAGTGATGATTTAAATATCATTCGCAGACCTTCCTTTGTGGGGTGTTGAAATTTTCGGGTGAACAATATAGTTCCGTCATATTTCAGATTCGTTTTTTTAATTAATTCCATTTAATATACGTTTCTGTGGAATGCCCTGTCAAGCATCAACAATTGTTTGACAATAAATGTAACTTGTGTAGATAGTTCGTGAATTTGCCGCCTGTATTCTCTCACAATTATGTTTTATGATTACAATAAAAAGTGGAAAACATCAAAGAAACCATTACGACCGTATTCTTATGAGAATAATTGTCATCATTAACATCATTTTGACCGCATGTTTCCTTTTTGCGTGCACGCCGTCAACCATTGGGCCGTCAGTCGATGGCCCCCTGATCAAGTTGCCGGTGGGGGAGTCGGAACTGCTGAGTCAGGCCGAGGCGCGGTATCTGAATAAAGATTGGGAAGCCGCCATACAATTGTATCAGCAGTTTTTGACCACCAACCCCTCTCATACCAGTGCGGATTCGATTATATTTAGAATCAGCCACGCCTACAAAAAACTTGAGCGCTATAATCGGGCACTTAATACTTATAATCAACTCATTTCCACATACCCGGCCAGTGCCCTGACCATTGAAACGAAAATGGAGATTGCCGATGTATACTACCTGAGCGGTCAATATGGCGAGGCGATCCGCATTGCTCAGGCATTGCTTGGCGATCCATTGTCGGCAACGCAGATTCTCAAGGTGCAACGGCTCCTGGCGGATGCCCATATGGCTTCCGGCGAATCCTTCAAGGCTGTTCCGTATTACGCCGAAATACAAGGCCGGCTTTCCGGAATTGCCGCTGATGCAAATCTGATCCGGCTGAAAGAAGCGATTCTGCAACTCACCGAACCAGAAGCCGCCGGCCTTCTGGAAATGGCTTTGGAAATTCCCGCTCCCGCTTATATTCTTTACCACCTGGGATCACTCCAAGCCGTCCAGATGGCCTTCGATCAATCATTGGAAACGTTGACGCAGTTTGTGGAAAAGTACCCTGAAAATGAAATGGTTGCCGTTGCTTACCAATTTTTGGACCAGCTGTTCCAGCATTTTTCGTTTCAACCTTATACTTTCGGCTGCTTGCTGCCTTTGAGCGGGCCATACGAAACATATGGGAAACGCGCACTGCAGGGAATCGAATTGGCGTTAACCCAATATGCAAATGAAAAAAATTTGCCCTTCAGAATCGTCGTCAAGGACACCGCCTCCGATCCCCGAACAGCCGTGGAAGCGGTTCGGTCGCTGGCCCAATCGAAGGTAGCCGCGATCATAGGACCCATTGACGTGGCTGAATCAGCCGCCGTGGAAGCACAGCGGTTGAACATCCCCATGATAACCATTACCCAGAAAGACAATATCGCCGAGATCGGCAGCTATATATTCAGGAATTTTATCACCCCCAGAATGCAGGTCAAAACCCTTGCCGATTATGCCGTGGGCCAACTGGGCCTGAAAACGTTTGCCATCATGTATCCTGAAGAACCCTATGGAACAATGTTCATGAATTTGTTCTGGGCCGAACTCACGGCGCACGGTGCAAAAGTGACGGCGATTGAATCCTATTCGCCGGATCGGACGGATTTTTCGGAGGCCATAAAAAAAATGGTTGGCGGCTACTACGAGATTCCCGACACCCTCATACAAAATTCATCCCTCCTGGCTTCGGACCGGGCACGGGGGAAAACATACGCGGCCTCGGCCTTTGGGCTTGAAACCTTGTTCAGTGGTCCGGTACGCAAAATTATGGGGATACTCTCCGATGCCGAAGACGACTTGACCGCAAACCGGAATACGGTGATCGAGCCTGGTGAATCCAAGCCGCTGATCGATTTTGAGGCGATTTTTATTCCGGATTCGTCGAAAATAGCCCGATTGATTTTACCCCAACTGGCTTTCAATGACATCACTGGTATTCAGTTGCTCGGCACCAATTTATGGCATTCAGACCCTTTTATTGAGATGGCCCGGCAGTATGTTCAAGGTGCGCTGCTGGTCGATGGCTTTTTTGCCCAGAGTAACTCCGCTGAAGTTCGGAAATTTATCGATGCGTTCCAGCAAATATATGAAACCCCTCCTTCCATTATTGAGGCCTCATCCTTTGATAATGCGGTGATGCTGATGGATATTCTGTCCCAACCGGACATCATGCTGCGGAGCGAGGTCAAAAATGCACTGTTATCCGTGAGGGGATTCAGGGGTGTGACCGGTCTTACATCATTTCCGGCCAATGGTGATGCGGAAAAGGACTTGTATCTGCTCCAGATCAAGGGCAAGCGATTTGTTGAAGTGAAGAAATCCCGATGGCAATTGTGGCCCTGAGTTCCCCTCTGCGTAGACCTTCCTCTGTTTTAATCAGACATTTTTGAGTGAGCCCTGGCCTGTGGATTCCAGCACCGTGGCCCATAGCTTCCCCTTGGGATTGACCTGCTTTCGCTTTACACAACTCAACTCCATGGGCACATGGACGAAATGGTTATTCCAGTGACCGATGATCAGGCCTGTTTTACCGGCCATTCCGGCATGAACCGCATCCCTGCCTAAAAAACCGCAGAAAACGCTATCGTTGGCATTGGCGGGAAGGCTTCGGATAATATAGCTGGGATCGATGTATTTAAGGGTAACCGCAATCTTTTTGTTGTTGAAATATACCTTGATTTTATCTTTCAGGAACAAACCGATATCCATCAATCGAATGTTCCCTGATTCATCCGTGCCGATATTCTTCCTTTGAAAATATTTCTGGCCTGCTCCTTCCGCCACTACGATTACCGCATGGCGGCGCTGTTTCAACCGGTTTTCCAGGGAGGCGAAAAGCCCATTCGGGCCTTCAAGATCAAAATCCACTTCAGGAATCAAGACGAAATTGACGTCCTGCTGGGCCAGACTAGTGGTGGCGGCGATAAAGCCGGAATGGCGGCCCATCAGTTTGATCAATCCAATACCGTTCGGATACCCCTGGGCTTCGTTATGGGCACCGGTAATGGCCTGTGTGGCCACATCCACGGCGGTATCAAAGCCGAATGAGCGCGATACCATATGGATATCATTGTCGATGGTTTTGGGAATACCCACCACACTGATTTTTATTTTTCTTCCGGATATGAGTTCATTGATTTTTTTGGCCGCTCTTAATGTACCGTCCCCGCCGATCATGAACAAAATCCCTATGTTCAACCGCTCCAGGCAATCCACTATGGCTTCGATATCCTGTTCGCCGCGCGATGAGCCGAGGATGGAGCCTCCCATATTGAGGATATGGGCCACGGATTCGGGCGTCAGATCCATGGTCTCGTGACCGAATTCGGGTATAAATCCCTGTAGACCATGCCGAATACCGAAAATCTGCCGGACACCATAGTGGTGATACAATTCAAGTACAATGGCCCGAATGATATCGTTGAGTCCGGGGCAGAGGCCGCCGCAGGTGACCAGGGCGCATCTGAGTTTGCTGGGGTCAAAGAAAATCTTCTCTCTGGCCCCGGCGAGCTCGAAGGAGGGTATTTTTTCAATTGGGCAATTCATGAGCCGGAGATCTTTTTCTTTGATATTGATCAGTATCCGGTCATCGTCGGTTACCATATTGTGGATTTGGGCAGCGGGTGCGGCTTTTATCAGGGGGGACTTTATTTTTGCCGGTCCGAGATTGTTGATGATTGCGGCGCTATAATCGATATCCATTACAAATTCTCCTTACGGATGCTGTTCGCCATTGAATTTAAAATCACCTTTTCCCAAAATATCGTGCAGGTGAAGAATACCTTGTATGGCACCATCACGATTGCAGACGGGTAAAACCGTGATCTGGGCTTTTTCCATCAGATACAAGGCGTCATAGGCGGGTGTGCCCATGGTGACCTGCTTTGGACCGGCCGTCATGACCTCGTCCACCGGGGTTTCGTACACCAAGGCCTTATGGGCGGCCAGACGGCGCAGATCGCCGTCAGTGAAAATGCCGATGACCTTTTTAGTCGCATCAACGATAAAGACCGCCCCGAAGCTCAGCCGGTTCAATTCCGTCAGGGCGGCCTCCATCGACACACCGGCCGTGACCATTGGAATGGAATCACCGGTGAGCATCATCTCCTCGACTGAACTGGAAAGCCGTTGGCCCAATGCACCACCGGGGTGATATTTCTTGAAGTCGCTGGGTTTAAAACTGTTTTTTTCAATGAGGGTGACAGCCAATGCATCCCCTATGGCCAGCATGGCCGTGGTGCTCGCCGTAGGTGCCAGGCCCAACGGACAGGCCTCTTTCTCCACATATACATCGATCACAATGTCACTGTTTGAGGCCAGTGTGGATGCCCCATTACCTGTAAACGCAATGGTCCGGCACCCGATTTTACGTATACTCGGCAGGAGAATATTCAATTCGTCCGTTTCACCACTATACGACAAGGCAATGAAAACATCATCCGCTCCGACCATTCCCAGATCACCGTGCATGGCTTCCACCGGGTGCAGGAACAGTGCGCGGGTGCCGGTGCTGTTAAGTGTCGCGACGATTTTCCGGGCAATGATCCCGGATTTACCGATACCCGCCACGATAACTCGACCGGAACCCTGGTAGATCCATTCAACCATTTTTTCAAAATTAGCATCGATCCGGTCGATCAACCCCAATATACCGGCAGCTTCGACCTTCAGCACGGAAATAGCATGCTCTCGTATCATTGATATTCCTAATTATTCCTGAATAGTTGTAAATATAGAATAGACACTGTTTTTTAGTTACGAGTCCTTAAGCATGAGTTTGCACAACGGAATGAAAAATCATCCAGCTCGCGGCTCAATTGGAAAAATTCCCCGACCCCTCAAATAGTTGGTATTCTTGATGTTATCCTATACCGAGCCGCCCCCTTAATTCGGTTCAACTATAATCCTTTCGGCGTCGGATGTAAATGGCCATGACCCCTTTTACAATCGCCATTGTTGATTAAAGACAATAATTTTCGGATAAATAAATTCCGTGTTCTTATTGATATAGTGATTGCAATATATACCATTTGATGGAATGAAGTCGTCGAATTCATGATTCACCAACACCATTATTCACGGCAGCAAAAATGAAAAAGATTTTCAGACATATAATCATCGGTTCAGGGATTGCCTTGCTGATCATGGTGATCATCGGATCAGCCGTGCCGGTCTGGTTGAAGACGTCCCATTTCCGGCGGTTCTGTCTTGAAAGGATCAATGCATCGATTCCGGGCACCTTGCGCATAGGACAGCATCGGGTATCGCTGCTGAAAGGGCGGATCGATCTGGTTGACCTTTCCCTCACGGCGCCTTCGGGGAGTTCACCGATTAAACTTGACCGGCTGTCCATCGACATCAAGTATATGCCGATATGGCGGAAAGAATACCACTTTTCCCAGGTGTTGCTGGACACACCGCAGATAGATCTGTCCCGGGGGGAGTCCGGAAGTCTGGTCCTTATGGAAGCCATCCGTTTAAATTCGCCCCGACCCTCACCTTCGGCACAACCGTTTACATACGGTACACCCATTCCCATCGTCATTGAAGACTTCAACTGCGCATCCGGATCGGTTGCCTTTCAGGATAAAACGGATGCCATTTCCGTGGATGCAACCGATATAAACCTGAACCTCTCCTTGGATGGGCTGAACACCAGGTTCAGCGGTGATCTTAAAACCGGGCGGGTGACCTTGATTAAAAATGGCACCGCGCTTCCTCTGGACCGGATTTCCGTTGCCGCCGATGTCGATGGGGATACGGTCGATCCTGTAAACGTGGTGATCGGTGCAGGCCGGTCGGAGCTTTGTGTTGCCGGGCAGATTCGGGAGATCTCCACCAAACCACTGTTTGACCTCGACGCGGACCTGCAAGCCGATCTTGCAGATGTCCGGCACCTTGGTTTCGCCCGATTTCCCGCCACCGGGTTATTGAATGCAAAGCTCCACCTCCAAGGCCCATTATCTGATCCTGCCACCGAGCTGGTGATTGAACACCGGGGCGGAATTGTTTACGACCGGAAGATCGACCACGCCCGCCTTGAAGCCGGTATCACCGACCGTCGGATATGGATGCGCAATCTAACCGTAAAGATGGGGCACCAGGCCATTTCAGGTTCCGGAAGTGTGGATGTCGGATCGCTCTTCCCCAATGGATTTATTCCATTTTCACCGGTTCCGGGAGAAGCAGTCTACCGGTTTCAATTGGCATCCGGCCAATCATCCCTGGACCTGAGTGGTGCCCTTGACACCACCGGTATGGCAGTCCGGGCGCAAGTCGCTGTTCATTTACCGGATGCGGCTGAAATTTCGCATTTTGCCGGTTTGAAAGGCATACACGGGTCAGTATCATTGAATGCGGATATCTCAGGCATACTGCACCACCCGACCGCCCGATTCGCCGTGGCCGGCAATAAACTGCAGTTTGCGGAATATACCCTCGGGAATATGGAAATTCATGGCGAGTTGACCTCAGACGGCATGCTGCGAATTGCACAAATGGAACTACTAAACCAGGATTCCATGGTTTCAGGGCAGGGGACAATCCACTTATTATCGGAGACCTACGGTCTGCATCCCCGGATGCCCCTGAATTTCAGGATGAACATGTCCGGGCTTGATGTTAAGGATTTTAGTGAACAGATACCCATGGACGGCTATTTCGACGGGTCGGTTGATATCACCGGTGATGCCCGGACACCGGTAATCTCGGCTTCTTTGACGGGAACCGGTATGCGCTTGGGGCCATTGCCGCCCACGGACGGCCGGACCGCGTTTACCTTATCCAATGGGAGGCTCAGTCTACTGGACATTTCACTCTCCCATGGCCGGGCCAGTGTTCATGGAACCGGACATATCGACCTTTTTCAACCCGATGCCTTCACCCTTTTAGAGGACCCGACGTTTCAGTTCAGTTTGCAGGGAAAACAGATTGATTTGGGTCTTCTGTCCGGGGAGATCACCGGCGAATTAAATTTTTCCGCCGAATTAGAGGGGCCAGTCTCCAACCCCGCGGGAAAGGTACAACTCCACGGTAAGTCACTTGATCTCGGATACGGGAAATTGGATTCCCTGGATCTCGCCTCGGTCATCACGGAAAAGAAGCTGTTTGTTGAATCCCTGAAAATGGCTTTAACACCATCGGATATCATCAATTGCACCGGTTGGATAGCGGCTGACCGCTCCATGTCCCTGTCGGTGACGACTCAGCATATTGACTTGAATAATATCCCGCAGCTCGGCGGGAAAGGCATCTCCGACTGGGATTTGGCTTTTTCAATCCAGGCGGAAGGTTTTTTAACCGATCCTGATGTAAAAGGAAGCGGCAGCATCACCCATATCATGCTTCGTGAAAACCCGATTCCGGACGTGAATTTCAATCTGGCATTCAGCAATCGGACGGCCGTGGTAAATGCCGTTTCGAATATGGATTTACACGCGAGCTATTCCCTTGACAAAAAGGACTTTCGCGCTACTCTCACCATGGACCGGACCCGGCTTAATCTGTTTGCCGCCATTGGCGGCCGGCCGGATCTGGATGGCGAGATCACCGGCACCATGGCGGTCGAGGGCAATATGAACCGCCCGGCGGACATCACTGCCGGCATGAACCTGACGCATATAGATGTCAGGTATAAAGATAAATTGATGGCCGGCAGCCGGTCCGTAAATGTCGAAATTGAAAACAAGGAATTCCGGATTCCACCGTTTGAGATAAGCGTTCCGGATCAGGGGCGCCTGAGCATCTCCGGCAACGGCCGATTTGATGGGCCGATGAACATCGAGATCTCAGGTTCCATCCCGTTAGCGGTTGCCGATCCTTTCGTCGATGAAATATCCGGTTTCAACGGAAACCTGTCCATTACCGCCTCAGCCGGTGGCACCTGGCCCGCACCGGAAGTCAAGGCCGATGTCAAACTGGAGGCATTGGGATTCACCTATGCCGAAGGGGGGCAGACCATACGGAACCTGAATGGCCGGATTGCAGTCAGCCCGAAAATGATAAAATTCGATCAACTGCACGGCGATTTGGATACCGGCAACTTTGATGCGACAGGAACCCTATCCCTGCTGAATCTCCGGCCCGATAGAGTGAACCTTGTGCTTCATACCCACCAGGTGCCGGTGCAGGTACCGGATGTGATGACCTTGAAATTGAATACCCGGCTATCCCTGCAAGGCGTGCCGGATAATGCCCATCTGACGGGAAATATCGATGTCGTCGACGCGGTTTATTATAAAAATGTGGTGTTGAATCTGGCCGATGCATTGGGGAAAAAAGAGCGAACCACCGAAGCGCCAGGCAAACCAATGGAACTCCCGTATTTAAGCAATACGTCACTTGATCTGTCCATTCACAGCCGGAATCCGGTTATCGTCGATAATAACATGGCCTATCTTGAAATCAGACCCGATCTTCGGCTGGTGGGAACGGCGAGGCGGCCGGTACTCAACGGCCGGGCAAATGTGGAAATGGGGGAAATCTATTACCGGAAAAAAGCGTTCACCGTCACCCGCGGGGTGGTGGATTTTGTGAACCCGTATAAAACGGAACCGCTTATTGACGTGAAGGGGCGAATTCAGGTACGCCGGTGGATGATCACATTGGCAGCATCAGGTACACCCGATAACCTCAAGGTCCGGTTGTCCTCTGATCCGCCTGAAGCTGACGCGGACATTCTTTCCCTGCTGCTGGTGGGAAAGACCGCCGGGGAGTTGTCGGATACCGGGAACGGCGGGGTGATCTCAACCAAACAGATGATGGCGCAATTGATCGGTTCTCAACTGGGCGATGGGGTCAAGGACTCTACCGGACTGGATATCCTGGAGGTGGATACCGCACCGGTCGCCGGAGAAGAAGCCTCGGAGTCGGTAAGGGTCACCGTTGGAAAGAATCTGACCGAACGCATGACCATTAAATATTCCGTGGTCTCCAAAGACGGTGAGACCAACCAGCGGGCAATTTCGGAATACCATTTTCTGGACTACATTTTAATCAACGGATTCCAGGATACCAATGGCGTCTATGGCGGCGAGCTGATTTTCAGGATGGAATTTCGATGATACAAGAGATGGCCATAGTCCGAAACAAGCTGTTGATCCCGTGCGGTATTCTGCTGACATGTCTGCTGTTTGCGCCACTGCCGTTTTCCGTGCAGGCGGAACCCCAACCGTCGGACCCACCGGAATCGGTGGCTTTGGATCAACCGATTGCGGATCTGCATATCACCATTGTGGATTCGTCCGAAGACGCACCCGCCTGGGAAAAAGCAGCGAGTTCTCTTATATCGATCGATGTGGGAACAAGGTTGACCACGGAAATAATTGAGAATGCTATCGACGCATTGAAGCAAAGCGGGAAATTCCGGCACATTCATGTGGATACCGGGCCGGTTTCGGGTGGCGTGCGCCTCCTGTTTTCCCTGACACCGTATAAACTCATAAAGGATATCCGGATTCGCGGTAATTATCCGTTGTTTGACCGGGATGTACTCAATGTGCTGTCGGTGGTGCCCGGAGATGTGTTCATTGAAACGCAGGTGCCCCGGCAACAGGAACTGGTAACCGAATTGTATAGACGCGACGGATATATTGATCCTCAGGTCAGCGTCGAGGCTGTGAGGGATGATCAGGACGGGCATTATACGCTTATTGTCGGCATCGAGAAGGGAGATTATTATCATGTCTCCAGTATCGGGATCTCAGGTAACCGGTTGTTTTCAGACGACATCCTGAAAGGAAAGATGAAAATCCTGGGTATTTCCAATGCCATCAGCAACGGCCGGCGGTTCACGGTATCGAAGCTCAGCGAGGATATCAAAAAGCTCACCGCCTATTATCGGAGAGAAGGATTTGCCGAAATTTTAATTACCCAGGCTGTCACCTATTCAAAAGACCGCGGCACCGTCGATATTCGGTTGTCGATTTCCGAGGGGCCCAAATATAAAATCGAATGGAAGGGCAATAAGACCTTTTCCGACCGGCAACTCAAAGGGGAGTTGGTGATATTCACGGAAGGTAATGTAAACAACATCGGTCTGAGAAAAAGTCTGCGTAATATTCGCTCACGATACGAGCAATCCGGTTTCCAGAAAGCGAAAATCGATGCAACATCCACCCTATTGGAAGCATCTCCCACCCCGTTGCATCAAATTCTGATCCATATCGCGGAGGGATCTCAAACCATGGTTGAATCGGTTGAAGTTACTGGGAATGAATATTTCACGGCAAAACGGATAGACGACCAGATATTGACCGGCCGAAAAGGGTTTTTTACGGGGGCGTATTATGTTTCGGCCACCTTGGAGGCGGATCTGCTGGCCATAAAAACCATGTATGAAGCGCATGGATTCCTGGATGCGGAGATCCACAGCAATGAAACGGTCGCTCCCGACCGGCAGGATGTCCGGATCCGGATCGACATCAAGGAGGGGCCACGAACACTTGTAAGCTCGGTATCCATTGATCCGGAGTTGTCCATATCCATTGAACCAATCAAGCAAGCCCTTGCCCTTCAGGCAGGTAAACCGTTTTCTCCCGCCGGGTTCCAAAATGACCGGGATGCATTGGCCGCCATGATTTCAGAAAAAGGATATCCCCATGCGGATATTGCTGGCAGCACAAAGTTCAGCGACGACCGCCGACAAGTGGACCTCTCATATACAGTCGATTTGGGGCCTCAAGTAAAAATCGGCAATATTATGCTGAATGGGAATATGCGCACCCGGGATTCAAATATTCTCCGGGAACTGAATATCCGGACCGGTGAGCCGCTTTCCATGCAACGCATACTTGACGGCCGGCGAAATCTTCGAAATATGAACACCTTCCGATCCGTTGATGTGGACACCACCGGTCTAAAGGAAAAAGACGAATCCGTGCATCTGTGGGTGGCTGTGGAAGAAAAAAAGCCCTATTTTTTCGAGGTCGGCGCCGGGTATGAGAGCGACAGGGGCGCCCTGGTTCGAACAAAAGCGGGAGATAGAAATCTGCTCGGCAGAAACAAGGACATATGGATCAGTTCCGAACTCAGCGAGGTCGGATATCGTACTGAATCCGTTTTGAGTGATCCAAAGCTGCTGGGTACCCGAATCTCCGCTGATCTCTCTGTTTTCATGGAAAGGCTGTCTGAATTCAATCAAAGCTTCGGCACCGAGACCATGGGGGCTTCAATAAACTTTAATCGTCCGCTGTCCCGTTTTTTGACGGCCAATCTGGGGTTCAGATTCGAACGGAGGGATCAGTTTGCCCTGGAAGTCACGGATATCCGTGATGAACAACTCGAGCCGAGGGAAATCCTGGTGACCACGCCTTCCATCCGATACGATTCCAGAGATTCGTTTGTTAGACCGACGAGAGGTGCTTATGCTGCCGTTGATCTGGACGTATCCCGGGGCATTCAAAATTCACTGGACGATTTCACGAAATACCGTTTCGAAACACGGCTCTACTATACCCCTGCCGACAGATTGACCTTCGCCCTGATGGGGAGGGCCGGCTTTCTCGTTCCCTACGGCAGTCGATCCGACATCTCATCGGATCAGCTCTTTTATCTCGGCGGTACAAACGATGTGAGGGGATTTGAGGAGAATCTGCTCCAGTTCGATGAAAATCTTGACCCGGCGGGTGGACGGCAGTTTTTTTCCGGAAGCCTGGAATCGCGTATAGATGTCGGGCGAAATGTGGAATTGATGTTTTTTTACGATACGGGCAGGATTTCAGATCTTGAGACGGGCGTTGAACAGGATGAGTTCCGATCCTCCATTGGTGCCGGGCTCCGTTATCATACACCCATTGGTCCCATTGGTATTCTTTACGGCAGCAAACTGAATCCACGCGACGACGAGAGCCCGGGCAGACTCCATTTTTCCATCGGGTACACCTTTTAAATCGTCAGGTCCGGTATCCGCCGAAAATTCAGCAGGAAGGAATCACCGGGAATCACTGTTTTGAATCATCATTTACACGTTTTTTTGTCCAAACACTGGAATTATCCGATCCATGAACTAACTTATTTGCCTTGTAAATCCGGCAGGTTTGAATATCTAAACCCCCTTCGTTGAAAACCGGGCTTGGTCCCATTGCAGGCTCTCTGTTTTAAGACAACCATAATCACAAGGAGTGATATTATTCTTGACTAATTTGCTTCGATGGCAAAAAAAGAGTGAAGCGTTGATTCAATTTGGTTTCGGAAACGGTGGAAGGGATTGTGATGGGATACCTGGAAGGGCTGAAAAGATATCTTGAGCAGCAATATGAGACCAGCGTGTTTCAGAGCGCATTTGAAGATCGGATGGCTCGGTACTGGTTCCTTCACGGCGATCGTGTTATACAGGCAAGCGTTTCGGACAATCAGACCTATGATGTGGAGTTGGATGTTGAGGGTCAGGGGAAGCAGGTGTCGCCCAAAACCGACATAAAAATGGTATGCAGCACGGATGACCTTGCTTCGGTCCGGTCTCTGGTGAAGACGGATGAAAAAGTAAAATCAATAAAAAACGGGCCGATCATCTCCCTCAAAGATCGTCATTTTATTAAAAACAAAACGCTGTATGCATTGATGGCGGAAAAACAGGTGGTGTTCTTTACCCTGCTTGAGGGCGAAATCATTCGCGGATTGATCGGTGGCTTCACCAGGTACGAGATTACGGTGAATTTAAAAGGCGGCGTGCCGCTCATTTTGTTACGTCACGGCATATTAGATCTTCGCGACAAAAAAAAACGTTGCCAGTTGAAGGCCTTTCAGCATGTACACCGGGATTGGGAAAAATCCGGACTTTTCCGTTCCGGTTCACTGCCTGCGGAAGTCGATTAATGGTTTTTCTGAAACACGCACGCGACCTCACCATTTATACCGAATGAAACAGGCATGGGTGTGCGTATTGGAGGGTTAATGAAATTAAAGCAAATTGTTGTTTCCATCGAGAATGCCCCCGGACGATTCTACGAGGTGACAAAAGCCCTGGGCGATGCCGGCATTAACCTGAGAGCGCTTAACCTGGTGGATACCGGTGCTTTCGGGCAACTTCGGCTGATTGTTTCCAACGTGGCGACCGCGCGGCGTATACTCATGGAAATGCACATTCCGGCACAGATAACCGAGGTGGTGGCCACGGAGATAGCGGATCATCCGGGAAAGCTGGCGGATCTGCTGAAACCGCTCATGGATGCCGATATTCATGTAATCTTCATGTACGCCCTGATACGGCAATCATCTGAAAACGCCGTCATGATTTTCCGATTCAGCGACAATGACAAGGCGATTGAAATACTGAAGAAAAGCGGCATAGATCTGTTGACCACGGAAAGTTTCGGCATTTTGGAAAACGGTTGACATTTTGCGTCTATCATATGTTCCATCCCATAACCTGAGCTAAACCGGACAATCAAACGGATGTCAGCCAACAAATCCGAGGGCGGATCTGCAAAAACGTTCGCAAGCATATCCGAAGAACGATATCGGCAGTTCCTCGACTTTTTGCCGGACCCCGTATTTGTTTTCAATCTGGACAATACGGTCTCCTATCTGAACCCCGCATTTGAGCATGTTTTCGGCTGGACCCTCGCGGAGGTCAAGGGGCGGCGAATCCCCTTGTTTGTGCCCGATCATATGAAGGAAAAAACCCGGGAGGGCATATCACGGTTATTCAGGGAAAAAGTGCTGCACAATTTTGTGACCCAGCGATACACCAAAGACGGGCGCCTGAGGGATATCATAATTGACGGGGCCATATTTTATGATCAGGACCAACGGCCGGCCGGTCAGGTGATCACCCTCCGGGATGTCACCCGCGAAAAAAGAACGGAACGTATCAACCAGGCATTATTCCGCGTGGCTCAGGCCCTGCATCGTTATCGCCGGTTGGCGGATCTGCTTGAATTCATCACCAGGGAGATCCAGTCGTTGATGTCCGTGGATGGCGCGTCGGTGATTCTTCTGGATGAAAACAAGAAAGAATTCTATTTCCCCGTCGCTGCCTATGAAGATTCCGATACCGGCAGCAAAATCCGGGAAATCCGCTTCCCGGTGGATAAGGGCGTTGCCGGGCATGTCTACCGCACCGGCGAACCGCTTATTGTACCGGATACCTCCAAGAGCCCATACTTTTACCGGCATGTGGATGAGCAGTCCAAATACAGCACCCGGAACATGCTGGATGTGCCCCTCCGGATAAAAGACAGGATGATTGGCGTCCTGTGTGCCGTCAATAAAAAAGCCGGCACATTCGATGATGAAGATGTGGATCTGCTGATGTCCGTGGGGAATATGGTTGCGCTCCCCTTGGAGAATGCCAGAATTCATCACGCCCTGAAAAAATCATATGAGAACGTCAAAAATCTCAACCGGGCGAAAGATCGCGTGATCCATCATCTGTCCCATGAGTTAAAGACGCCGCTCTCCGTATTATCGGCGTCCCTTTCGATCTTGGAAAAGCGGATTTCGACACCGGAAGATAAATCCATACAAAAGTTATTCGACCGTGCGCGGCGGAATTTAAATCGTCTCCTTGAAATGCAATATGGGATAGAAGATATTCTACGCGGAAAGGAATACGCTTCCCATTTGATGCTGTCCAAACTTCTGGATGCCTGCAGCGATGAGTTGGAAACACTTGTCTCCGCCGGCGCCGGCGAACCGGAGCTCATTCGTTCGGTCAAAGACAAAATCGATGTGTTGTTCGGTCCGCATGCGGCCAAGACGGAAACCCTTCACCTGGATCAAGCCGTCGGCGCCATTCTTCAGGATCTGCGCCCTGCTTTTTCCCACAGGTCGATACAATTGACCACTCGATTTTTTTCAACAATCCCGGTATCCGTTCCCAGGGAAGTGTTGGCGAAAATCGTTGAAACATTGATTCGCAATTCAGTCGAAAATACACCGGATGGCGGAAAAATCGAAGTGATCGTCCGCAATACCGATCACGGTCCCGAGCTTGAGGTCAAGGATTTCGGGGTTGGTATCACCGACGGGAAACAAAGCCTGATTATCGACAATTATTTTGCCGCGGATGATCCCATGAGTTATAGTTCAAAAAAACCATTTGATTTCAACGCCGGCGGGAAAGGTTTTGATCTCCTGAGGATTACTATTTTTTCCGAGCGCTACGGATTCAAGACAAAATTGATTTCCAAGCGATGCACGTTTATTCCCGGTGAAGATGATTTATGTCCGGGGAAAATCGAATGGTGTGAATTCTGTAAAACGAATTCGGATTGTTATCAATCGGGTTATACCACGATGATAATCCGTTTCAACCCAACATCGTGAGTGCATCATGAAAAGTATCCCAGATATCAGCAATGACAGCCGGAAAGAGGGCCCGGACCGGTTCTTCAAGGATATTAACATTGAATTTCTGATTCATGAACTGAAAAATCCTATTACCGTTATTGAAACCGCCATAAAGACCTTGTTGCGCAAACAGGATGTATTCGGTGCATTGAATCCCAAACAGGAAAGGCTTCTCAATCGGGCGTTGCGGAATTCGCTGAAGAGCAGGGAAATGCTGCACAATCTGCTGGAAATCGGCCGGACCGAAGCTAGTTGCGTTGACTGCCGCAACTTCCATCCATACCGCGCCGCACTGGCAGCCATATTCGATGTGGTGGAAACCGTTGCAGGTCCCGTGGACGTGTCGGAATCGATCCTCTCCGATTCAGATGCCGCGATGGTTTTTTTTGCGAGATATAAGATCGTTATCGCGTGCGAGGCGGATGTTGCAGACATTCGGATGTTGCAGGATGAAATCAAATTCCGGCAGATCCTTTCAAACCTGGTCAAAAACGCTCTCCATTATCGTAAGGAGCGGCTTGGAATACAATTCGGAATTATGGGTCAATTATGGTATGTGGATGTGGTGGATGACGGACCTGGAATAGAACAAAAGCATCACCAGGTCATATTCCAGCGCTATCGACAAATTGATGATATCAATGGCCTGTCACGAAACGGCCATGGATTGGGATTGGCTGGCGCCCGAATTTTGGCGCGGGGCATGTCCGGCGAGATTGAAGTGTTCAGTGAACCGGGTAAGGGCACTACCTTCCGGTTTACCCTGCCGTTTATGCCTGCATCTGCGGCCGGGGATTCCGGCCCCTGATTTTTCAATTCCGGACACATCACCGGGGTGGTTTGCAATTCTGTTGTGGATCATTACTATTATCATATTCGGTAAACTGAAAGGAGACTGATGTCATGGCAACTGATAAGTCCTACCTGAGCGAGAAAAATATACTTGCTGTCGATGATGAACCGGACATTCTTGAAACCATTGAGGACATATTGGTGGGTGCGTCCGTCGATACAGCCCGGGATTACACTACCGCATCTGAAAACATCCGTAATAATCATTATGACCTGGCCATCCTGGACATCATGGGCGTGGATGGATTGAAGCTCCTTGAAGAGACAGTGGCCAAGGGCATCCCCACGGTGATGCTCACCGCCCATGCCGTGAATCAGGAAACCCTGATGGCATCGATACGCAAGGGCGCCATTTCCTACCTGCCAAAAGAAACACTTTCCGAGCTCGATGAACTTTTGAACGATCTTCTCAGGGCATACGAGCAGGGAGACCCCCCATGGAAACTGTTGTTCACTAAGTTGGGCCCGTTTTTTGATGAACGCTTCGGCCCGGACTGGAAAGAGAAGGACAGCAACTTCTGGTCCGATTTTACCAAGACCTACGATATCGGAAAAGGCGTCCAGGAGCGCCTCAAACATAACCGGCGTATCATTGATAAGGGCATTTAGGGTCCACGGAAAGGTCGGGCTTCATCAGAGTTCAAGCGTGTTGTGCCGGATCATTACCCCGGCGATTTCCTTGAGCAGTTTTACGGCGACCGCGGCTGTCATGTCGTTAATATCACGTTTGGGATTCAATTCCACGATATCAGCGCCCACCACTGGTGTATTCAAATTTTGAATGAAATTGATGATATCTCTTGTGGTCAATCCACCCGGTTCATGGTGTGAGACGCCGGGTGCGAAAGCGGGATCAAGGACATCCAGGTCTATGGAAAGGTAAACGGGCCCGGAAATGTTTGGGATCCAACTACTCTCCCAATCCTTCAATTCAATCACTTCCACCGCATATTTGTCGACCTGTTCACGCAGATGCGGATTGAGGGTACGAATACCCACCTGTATGAGATGTTCGGCAAGCTGCTCTTCCATTATTCTCGCAAACGGGCAGGCATGAGAAAGGGCATTGCCATCGTATACGTCATATAAATCCGGGTGGGCATCAAATTGAACGATATTCATCGGGCCGTATTGTTTGGCATATGCTTTAACGATGGGATAGGTGACCGAGTGGTCGCCACCCAGAGATATCGTATAAACGCCCTGTTCGACCAATCCTGAAATCGTCGATTCGATGACCTCGGTAGCCGGTGTTTTTCCGTCCAGAACCATATTTTCGAGATCGATGAAACCGGCTTCGGCCGACAGATCAACGCCGTTTTCGGCGCATAAGTGAGACGCCCCGTTGTGCATGACTGACCGGATCTTTTCCGGGGCCAGGGCCGCCCCTTTCATAAAGGAGGAATTTTCATCATGCGGTATACCGATGACGGCCACCATTCCGGGTTCCGTCTTGTTGAGTTTTTCCTGTGAAATCATGTGGGTCTCCAAGCGAAGCTGATATTCGATTGCCGGGTATGACGGCGGGTATGGTTATGTCGCAGGCACCCGGCCGGCCAGAAACGGTTTGAATATATTGTTGAGTTCCTCTAAAGAGTCCTCAATGTTGGGTGCAAGGAATTTGGCGATCACGTCCAGATGAACCAAGGCATTGACTGCGGAGTCCTTAATGCTTGCCTGGCGGATTCGGTTTACCATGTAATCGTTCAGGATCTGAATATCTTTGTAGATGGATACCAGGCCATCCAGTATGTCGGGACCGTCCTTGTCATCGGTTTCAATTATCCCGCCGTTGTTTTTACACCTTTCCAGGTATCGGGACAGCAAATATGTGGAAGCCGCACGCCATATCGTTTCCTCGCGGGAGGCGAACGGCAGGTGAAACTTGGCCATCGGTTTGAAAAAGTCGGTATGTCTGCATTTGCTGGTGGCGATCAGAATGCCCATTAATGAGCTTAACGCTTCCTGGGCCGACGTTTCCGTGGACACGCTGCGATGTTCGACCCGAACCTTGGCCGTCACTTTTTCGAAGGACATGATGTGGCTGAATCGTTCCACCAGCGGGACCAGATTGATCGCCACGGGACAAAAGGCTTCCTCTTTGACGGACAACTGGCAGTGCGGGCACTGATGGACGCCGAGACGGGTCCAGTCCGGCCGTTTACCCTTAATTTTGTTGACGAGTCTGACCGTCTCCTTGTCCAATTGTAATTCAAAAATTTCCTGGCTATTGTCGCTCAGGATGAAACAATAGCTGACACTCATTAAGTTGTTCGTCATTACATTTACCGGTTCGCCCATGTCGCCTTTGATTTAGTCAAAAATGCAGTGATACCGTTCTGGGCATCTTCAGCTAAATTGTTCAGCGCTATGGTATGTTTCGCATAATTCCATGCCGTATCGTCCGGCTGATCAATTTGGGCATAAAATGCCTGTTTGCCTATGCCTAAAACAAAGCCGCTGGCCTCGATGACCTGAAGGGCCAACTCATGGGTTTCCTGTTCGAGATTTTCCGGCGATACCACCCGGTTGATTAATCCCAATTCCTTTGCCTCTGTTGCCGAAAAATATCGTCCGGTCATTAGCATTTCCATTGCGGCTTTGCGTCCGATGGATCTCGCGATGGCCACCATGGGGGTGGTACAAAAGAGACCGATCTTCACCCCTGGAGTTGCAAATTTTGCGCCATCATCGGCCACTGCCATATCACTCCATGCCACCAACTGGCACCCTGCGGCCGTTGCAATGCCCCGGACCTGCGCAATGATGATCTGGGGTATCTTATGCATCAATTGCATCATTTCTGTGCATTTATTGAATAAATTCCGATATTCTTTCGCACCTTTACCTGTCATTTCAGCCAGATAGTGGCCTGCGCAAAAGTGTTTGCCGGCGGCCTTCAATACGATTACCTTCACGGTTTCATTATCCGCCATCATCGAAAGGACATCGTTCAGCTCGGATACCATTTTTTGAGATAATGCATTGATTTTGCTTGGGTTATTTAGTGTTATGGTTGCAATGGGCCCTTCGGCTTCAAACCTTATTTCGGCATAATCCATTGTATTCACTCCTTTTTTTGAGGGATATCGATGACCTCCGGTTCATGTCCGGTGGTGGTCAGGAATCGTCGCAGATCGTCCATGCTGATCAAAAGGGTGCTGGTATTGACCAGGGGGTGACATAAAACGGCATCCGAGGTGTCAATTTCCCGATCTAAGACCACACGCACATTTCCCTGATCATCATTGATGGTCGCCAGCAATGTCACCGCTCCGGGGATAATTTTCAAATGTTTTTCCAGTCGCTTTGCAGAAGCGAAACGCAGCTTCTTTATGTCCAGTACACCGGCTAGCGCTTTGAGGTCCACCGACTTGGCGTCCGGCATGGTCACCAAAAAATGTGTTCGCCCCTTGTCGTCGCAAAGGAAAAGATTTTTGGTTTTGGCCGCGGGCAGGCACGGCACCAATTGGTCGGCCTCTTCACAGGTGAATACCGGCGGATGGTCATGCCGTTCATAGGCAATCTTATGTTCGTCCAAAAACGAGTATAAATGCGCGTTATCCATAAGGTCCTCTATAATTTCTCTGTGTGGGAATGTGTCAAACCACCCACAAATTTAATGATAGCCCGATTGACGGTCTCCGGCCTCTCCACGGGTGAGAAGTGACCGGCCTTCCGAATTATCTCCAATTTGGCGCCGCGGATCGAATCGACCAGGAAATGAGCATACTTTACCGGGGTCAATTTGTCATCCTCTGCTCCCAGTACCAATACCGGCGCGGTGATCCGGTGCAGCTGGTTCATAGTGTCGAATTCGTTGCATGCGATGAAATCGTCGGATGTAACCTGTGGTGTGCAATCGGTGAAAGCCCTGACTCTTTTGAACATGGTTTCGGATTGATGTTGCGGCGACACACCCTGGGCATAGACCATATCGATAAAGTGATCGAAATCGTTGGAAATGACCTCGAATATGGCCGGCAGAACCTTCAGGCGCGCCCCGGTGTTGACGAGTATCCCGGCTTTAATTGTATTCGCGTGGTTTATCAGCAAGTGTTGTACGATGGCACCGCCCATACTCAACCCGCAGATCACCGGGGCGGTTATCTCCAACCGGTCCAAAAAATCTAAAATATCGGCGGCATACCCTGAAATGAGATTCCGCCCTTTTCCGCCGCTTTCGCCATGGCCCGGCAGACTGAGCGCCATGCAATGATACCGGTCACCAATGGTATCGATCTGACGGTTCCAGAAATCATGGGTCTGCCCGGCACCGTGCACAAAGATCAGCGAGGGATCTCCGGTGTTTTGATGTTTCGTGCCGGAAACATAGGCGATGTCACCACATGATGTTAAATTTTTCATACAATAAATGACCTGTGTGTATTCTTTTGAATTACAATCCGGTTCTGGTTCATTGGAGTGGTAATCCTTTCTCTTGATCTCCGTAAGGCGTATATTTGATACATCGGAAGTGTAGCACGGGTTAAATTGAGAATCAAATCAGTTAATTTCAGCATTTCCAGGCCGTTGCACCGCATATGAGAACCAATTGCGCCGGCCCTGCGGATCGCCGGTATTGACGCCTGAAGGCTTTCCATGTAGAAGAAATTAAAATTTATAGTAAATCCCAAGATTTGCCATGAAGGGTAAAGGAGATCCCACAATGAAAAAAATTTTGGTAACCGGTGGTGCCGGATACATCGGCAGCCATACCTGTCTGGAACTTCTCACTGCAGGTTACGAAGTTGTTGTCGTTGATAATTTATCGAATAGCAAAATGGAATCCATTAAACGCGTGGAGGGTCTGGCCGGCAGGAATATGACCTTTCACCAGGTTGATCTGCTGGATAAAGCGTCGCTGGACAAGGTGTTTGCCGGCAGCGGTATTGACGCGGTCATTCATTTTGCCGGCCTCAAGGCCGTGGGGGAATCGGTCTTCGTCCCGCTGAAATATTATCAAAACAATGTTACCGGTACACTGAATCTGATCGAATTGATGTGCTTGCATGATGTTCACGATCTGGTGTTCAGCTCATCGGCAACCGTATATGGCGACCCTCGCACCGTACCCATCCAAGAGGATTTTCCTTTGTCCGCCACCAATCCCTATGGTCGTTCCAAATTGATGATTGAGGAGCTGTTGGGGGATCTATATGTCTCGAATCCGAAATGGGATATTGCACTGCTGCGGTATTTCAATCCGGTGGGTGCCCATTCCAGCGGTAAAATCGGAGAGGATCCCAACGGCATACCCAATAATCTATTGCCCTACATCACCCAGGTGGCCGTGGGAAAATTACCTGAACTTTCCGTGTTTGGCGGAGATTACCCGACGCATGACGGTACAGGGGTTCGGGACTACATTCATGTCGTGGATCTTGCCCTGGGGCACATCGACGCATTGAAGAAACTTGAACAATCACCCGGAAAGGTGGTTTACAACCTGGGTACGGGGAAAGGCTATAGTGTTCTTGAAGTTGTGGCGGCATTTGAGCGCGTGCTCGGAAGACCGCTGCCCTATAGAATCGAGGATCGACGTCCCGGTGATGTAGCCCAATGTTTCGCGGACCCGTCAAAAGCCAACAGCGATTTGGGATGGCGCGCCACACGTGGTATTGCGGAGATGTGCGCCGATGCCTGGCGCTGGCAATCGGACAATCCCGGCGGTTACATATAGGCCGCGGGGTATCCAACGACTAGCGCCGTTCCGGATGTATTTCAATGAACCGGCCGAACGCTGACTGATTCCGACTCACACCAAATAGAGGTTTTCCGCGTTAGCCCTCGTAATTTTCAGGGAACAATCGGCGTTCAACCAATTCGATAAGAATGTGGATGATTTTGATGTGCAGTTCCTGCGATCGGTCCGCAAATGCACCAGCGGGCGCACATATTTCGACGTCGGCAATTTCGCCCAGACGCGTTGACGGTTTACCGGTAAGGGCGATGACATTCAGTTGCCTGGCTTTTGCGGTTTCCGCCGCTTTGATGACATTGGCGCTTGCACCGCTCGTACTGATCCCGAAAAGCAGGTCGCCGGTGCGGCCGTGAGCCTCAATATAGCGGGAGAATACCCGGTCATATCCGAAGTCATTCGCCACACAGCTCAGATAGCCGGGGTCACTGATCGCTGCAGCCGCCAGCGGTTTCCTGTTTTTACGAAATCGACCGGACAATTCTTCTGCAAAATGCATCGCATCGCACATGGACCCGCCGTTGCCGCAACTGAATACACGTCCGGAGGCATTGAAAACCGCTGCCATCCGACCGGCGGCATTTTCGATCTGTTGATGGGCATGTTTATCGTTCATTAAACGTGTCAGCGCGTCAGAAGCTTCACCCAGTGCTTCCCTGATGAATTCCGTCATCTGTCATTGCTCCCGAAAAATTAGTGTTCACTGATATACTGATTGCCATCCCGTTGCAGGGCCACCATGGTGATGTCGTCAAATTGATCGGCCGATCCGGTATGATGGGATACCTGGTGTTTGATCCGCTGGATCAGGGTGGCTGCCGAAACGGCATCCCCCGGGAACAGGGACAGCAATCTTTCTTTTGAAAATAATTGGTCATCCGTGTTGCGGGCTTCAAACACGCCATCCGTATAGCCGAAGAAGATGTCTCCTGGTCCCAGGCGCGTATGGCCAACGATGAATTCCGATCCTTCGGCTATACCCACCGCTGGTCCGGTGTGAGACAATTGTGTTTTTATGGCACCCGCCCGGGAAAGCACAAATAACGGATCGTGACCGCCATTGATATAAGACAGACGGCCTTCGGTTAGATCCAGGACGCCGAAAAACAGGGTCGCGAACATGGCCAGTTCGCCATGATTTTTAGCGATATAATCATTCGTGTAGCGTACGGCCTGCAAGGGATTTATGTCACAGGCACCATCCGTATCCCCCGAACCATTGCTGATCAACCGGCAATCCAGGCCATTCAGCATGGGCTGGCCGGAAAAGATGCGGATCAAACTCCGAAACAGCGCCATGAACAACGCGGCCCCGACGCCTTTATCACAGACATCGGCCACAACAATTCCCAGCTTGTTCCCCGGCAGGTCAAATACATCATAGAAGTCTCCGGCCACCTGTCTTGCCGGTTTGAAAAATGCTTCAATCTTCCATCCCGGTTTATTTATCAAATCACAGGGGAGAAAGTTATTTTGCATTTTTCTCCCCTTTTCCAGCTCTTCCTTGAGGGCATTGGAGTACGCTTCAACCTTTTCAAGACTGGTTTGCAGGTCAAACTCAGCCCGTTTGCGTTCGCTGATGGCGGCACGGATACGGAGATACATCTGGTTGAAGGCGGTGATCACCTCTCCCAACTCGTCCTTCCGGTCCACACCGGCTGCATGGAACCGGGGTGTTTTTTCATCGTTTTCGATGGCTTCTCCCGCACGGACCAGATCGTCGCGCAACCGGATAATGGGCGTCACAACGATGGGACCAAGGGCCAGCCAGGCCCCGGTGGTCACCACCAAAGAGATGATCAGGACCAGCCAGGCAATTCGATTTACGTAAGCCCGGAGCTCGATTTTGACCGAGGTGGCATCATGGCGGAGCACCAGGGTATAGTTCGACGCTCGGGTATTACCTGCGCATCCGGCTTCATATCGTGTCCCGTCCCGGCTCAACTGCATGAATCCTTCCGGATCTTTACCCTGGTATGAGGTGTATTCCGGTTTTTCACCGTGAAAACCGATGATTTCGCCCCCGCCTGACAGAAGTACCACACCAACGACGGTCTGGTCATCAAGAAGGTTTGTCATCCGATAAAGTACGGTTTGATCCGAGGCTTCCGGATCCACCATTTTCATGAGCAAAGAGACACGGGCCTTGGATATCTCCAGGAGCTGATGGAGAAGTTGTGTCCGGCGCATATGATATGAGGGAACCAGAATGATGCCCTCGATGACCACCACGGATAAGAAAATCCAGAACATTACTCGTCGCGATAATCTGGCGGTGGGTAATCTGATCAATCCGTTGAGCAGTCTTGGCATGGAATCTGGATCTCCCTGCAGGTTGTTCCGTCCCGGCACTCTCTGCTGGTATCGTGAGAAAAACCGTATTCATTGAGTCTAAGCATCATGGCCGGTGATGCAAGCGCCGGCCTTCAGCCCTGTGCGGCCGGCGTCTTTTCCGACGCACTATCGTGACGATATTTTCAGGCACCATAACCGGCAATCAAGGGTTTGTGTTGCCCATCTTTCAGGTTTACCAATCCCTCTTCACAAATTTTGAGGTAGGGAATGGCTGCACCGGTCAAAGTGATCAAGGTCAGCATCGGATCGGTGAACGGCACACCGCGTTCCCTTGCTTTTGTATTGATCAGCTCCATATCATGCGCGATCTCCGGCATGGGGGCGTCTGTCATCAATCCAAAAATGGGCAGCGGGATTTCAGCAATCGTCCTGCCGCCATCGCAGATTACGGCACCGCCCTGCAGGTGATGGATACGGTTCACCGCCGCAGCCATATCTGCGCCGGTGGTGCCGATGACAATGATATCCGAACAATCCCAGGCAGCGCTGCAGGCGACGGCACCGGATTTTAAACCGAAACCACGGATTAAGCCGGTGAATAGTTTGCCGGGCTTATGGGTTCTGTCAACACATGTAATCCATTGAACATCGGCAACAGATTCAATTTGGAGTTTTCCGTCCGCAACGGGAATCTCGATGATGTCCTCAGCGGTGACCAGGTCACTGATCATTTTTATTGTTCGTACACGGGCCCGGCCTGTTTCAATCCGGGCATCGATCGAAAAATCGGCGGCGTCCGGTTTGTGGGGCAAGCGGATACTCTTGCGATGCGCGGCTTCGTATTCGTGAACCCTTGGGGCTACCAGGGCACGGCCATTCTCTGAAATGACCCGGCCGTTGCTGACGACGAGTTCCGGTGTAATGGTCCGAAGATCCGGTAAAATAAGCATGTCGGCATATTTCCCGGGAGAAAGACCTCCCACCAGATGATCGATATGAAAATGCTCGGCCACATTCAAGGTGGCCATTTGGATGGCTTGAATCGGCTTGAACCCATAATGGATGGCTTGTTGGACCACATAGTCCATATAACCCTTGCCCATAAGTTCTCCCGGCGATATGCCGTCGGTGGAAAGGATCAACCGGCGAAGATCCACCGCCGCATCTTTGATGGTGGAAACGGCCTCCAGGTCCCTTCGTATACTCCCCTCCCTGACCATCACATACATACCTGCGCGAAGCCGATCCAGCGCTTCCTCCGGGGTAATGGGTTCATGGCAGGACGATGCACCTGCGGAAACATAGGCGGCAAGTTTTCTGTCCCGGGCACCGGCCGAATGCCCTTCGATGGTTTTTCCCGCTGCCAGGGTCTGTTCGAATTGGGGCAGATATATTTCCGGCGCTTGAAGCACCCCCTGCCAGTACGTTTCACCGAGTCCGAGAATGTCATCACGTTTCAACAGGACCGCCAGGTCCTGCGGCGCTATCCCGCTGGTCATTCTGCTGATGGAAACCATGCCGGGGGCTGTCGCAAACAATTTAATGGGTTGATTCTGAAGCGAATTCAGAAAATCGATAACGCCATTTAATCCGCATACCGGATAGGGTTCCAGTGTTTCCGTAATAATTGTCGTGGTGCCGCCGGGAATGGCATATTTTAGAAATTCACTGATACTGAACAGCCATGCGAGATGGGTGTGGCCATCGATGAAACCAGGTATGACATACTTGTCCGCAGCATCGATTACCCGTGTCGTGTGGCCGATCATCTTTCCGGGGTCCGGCCCCACATAAGCGATCCAATCCCCACTCACACATAGACTTTGGTTTTCTAGTACTTCCGCCGTATAGACATTGACCACCCTTGCATTGACGATGGCCAGATCGGCAGGGGTAATTCCCTGGGCCACCTTCATCAAGTGGCCCGCATGTTTTTGTTGAATGGCTGCAACAGGCCCGAATCCGGACATTTCAAGTCTCCAGTGGTTCAATGGCGTAACGGTCGTGCATCCTGGAAATGAATGATCGCCCGGATTTTAACCACGTCGTCCATCACTCACTACAGTGATGTCGATGTCTACCCGGATGCTGTTAACCCCATGTTGCCGTATTCGGGGTGCGGTGACGACGGCGAAGCCGGGTTGCGCGCTTCCCCCATGCTGCCGGTTGGCTTACAATTTGTCCATGGAGGTTATTATCTTGCCGACCAGTCCGTATTTTTGAGCTTCCTCTGCGGACATCCAGAAATTGCGATCCGTATCATCCTCGATTTGATCAATGGTTTGGCCGGTCTGCCGGGAAAAAATCCGGTTCAGCCGATCCTTCATTTTCAGCATTTCATTGGCTTCGATACTGATATCGGTTGCCTGCCCACCCACACCGCCGCTGGGCTGATGCAATAAAAACCGAGTGTTGGGCAGGCAGAAGCGGTTTTTGACATCCGGCGCCGAATAGATCAGTGCACCGGCACTGGCCACCCATCCGGTGCCAATGACCTTGACCACCGGTTTCACGAAACCGATCATATCAAAAATGGTATCGGCGGACTCCACATGACCTCCCTGAGAGTTGATGATGATTTTAATCGGATCGGGTGATGTCTCGGAGAGCACAATCAGTTTTTCGGTAACCTCCTGGGACAATTCCTGGGTGATGGCTCCGAATATGGTAATCGTCCGTGTCTCCAGCAGCTTTTTAGCGACAATGTTCTGCGTTTTTTCACTATCTTTGTGATTACAAGTCATGGTTACCTCATTTTCCGTATGTGTTAAAAAGTGATCTGCGATCATTGAGTTCGGGTTTTTTACTAGCGTATCTCAAGATAGTTTCTTTTTCGGGACCGGCAAGCCGGTGAAGGCGATTTCTATCCTGGTCCGATTTTTGCTTGAATACCTGGCTGAAGTATTACCGACATTATAGGGAACCTTCTCTTGGAGGCAAGTACTTTTTCACTGAAATGTCATTGGGTTGACACGGATTCATTAATCAGATAGAAGACTGGCGGACACTCGATCTCACATTGGACGCCTCAAATCTGAGTTCAGCGACGCAATAGACGGAATAATAATGATCAATCTTTCAGTTCGTTTTTCCTCATTCTGCGGGACCTTGATATCACTTTTATTTTTACTTTCCGCCAACGGGCACGCCACCGTTGCCGGCACCCGGAATTCGGTAACCATTGGTTCCGAAACCGCGACAGCCGGGGAATTGCAATCCACAGCCCCATCTCTGACGGTCATAAATGGTAAAATCGGGAAAAATCCGGTTTACACCGAATTGGTATCCCTTGGGTTGACGCCGGCCGAGGTGATTTCCTTGTCGAAATCCTTCAAAAAGGTCTTTGATCTGCGCAGAGCAAGGCCGAACGATGAATACCGGCTGATACTCACCAGCACCAATCAGCTTCATGAGTTCACCTATAAAACAGATGTACTGAACCAGTATGTCGCCCAGAAAACAGACGATGGCGGGTTTGATATCTATAAACAGGATATTATTCTGGAGAAGGAGCTGGCTGCCAAGGAGTTTGTGCTTGAAAACAGCCTTTACCAAGCCATCCTCAATGCGGGTGAGAACGCAAATCTGGTCTCCGCATTTGTCGATATTTTTTCCTGGGATATCGATTTCTACTTGTATCCGAGAAAGGGTGACCGGATCGTTATTTTGTTCGAACGCTATCTGAAGGACGGACAATTCGTAAAGTACGGCGATATTCTGGTTGCCCGGTATATCGGGAAAAACGGAACCCACTCGGCATTTTTATTCGATGATGGAAATGTCCCGGCATACTATGATGAGCAAGGGCATCTTCTGAGAAAAATGTTTTTACGCGTACCGGTCAAATTCGGCGTGAAGACCTCTTCCTATTCCATACGTCGTTTCCACCCGATATCAAAGAAGTATAAACGACATACCGGAATTGATTATGGTGCCGTTCTTGGTACGCCAGTTTTGGCGACGGCCGGTGGTAAAGTGAAATTTTCCGGATGGAAGGGAGGATACGGCAAGCTGGTAATCCTTCGTCACGCCAATGGCTATGAGACCTATTACGGCCACTGCAACAAGTTATTGGTGGCAAACGGGCAATTTGTCAAACAGGGGCAGACCATCGCCAAGGTCGGTAGAACCGGAACCGCCACCGGTACGCATGTTCATTATGAAATTCGATCCAATGGAAAACCTATCAATCCCAACTCCATTAAAACCATGAAGGGGAATCCCCTGCAGGCAAAACTGTTGGATAAGTACCATGCGACAGTTCAATCCCGGCTGATGCTTGTTGAAACCCTGACCGCCCGGGTGGAAAAGTCCAAGCTGGTTTCGGCCAATCCCTGATTCTCCCGTCCTTTTTTTTCCTCTCCTTTATCGATGGAATCCGCTGCACCGGCCGGCGCCGGAATTGAAAACGCCAAAAAAATGACACATTGAGTGGACGGATACCATTCAATTTAATTTTCAGGGCTGACGCATGTAAAATTGATACGGTTGGAACAGTGTCCGATGACCACTGGTAATGTCAAATAACAAAGCTCAAATTTCAAATGGTGGTATGCTATCTTTTTTTAAGGACAGCTCTGACGATAAAGTGAATATAAGACGACAGCATTCCTTCATTTGGCATTTGAATTTGGTTATTTGATATTAAAACAATATCTTGTATCAAAACATACCAATAGTTTGAGGCCTCTGATGCCATGCTGAATCACCATGAAATCACCCTGTTTTCCCTTTTAAATGAGACGGCTTCGCGGTATACAATGCGGCTGTGAATTGGATCTTTCAATGAACGACCTATTGCCGAAACGATAATCCCCACTTTTTACCCGGAGATGAAATAATGACATCAGAGCAGCAGAAACGGGAACGTTCCGCACTCATTGTTGCCACGGTGACCTCTTTCATGGGGCCATTTATGATATCGGCGGTGAATGTGGCGCTCCCGACGATACAAAGGGATTTTTCCGCCACAGCCGTGAGCCTGAGCTGGATTGCGACATCCTACCTCCTGGCCATTGCCGTTTTTGCCGTTCCGCTGGGCCGGATTGCAGATATCCATGGCCGCAAAAAGATTTTTTTGTGGGGGCTTTATCTGTTCACCGCCTCTTCATTCCTGACCGCATTTGCATGGTCGGTCACCTCGATGATCATACTTCGGGTGGGGCAGGGCGCCGGAACCGCCATGATGGTAACAACCGGCATGGCCATCATCACCTCGATTTTTCCACCCCAGCGACGGGGAAAGGCCATCGGTATCTATGTGTCGGCAGTTTATATCGGGCTTTCCTGCGGTCCGTTCGCCGGCGGGTTTTTAACGGAACAATTCGGCTGGCAGAGTATATTTTTTCTGGTGGCCCCCATCGGTGTGTTTTCCATTGTCGTAACCCTGGTATTCTTGAAAGGCGAATGGGCGGACGCCCGGGGAGAGCAGTTTGACATATCCGGCAGCATACTCTATGCCGTGGCCCTGATACTGCTGATCTATGGTGCGGGACGGCTGCCAGGTTGGACGGCAACCGGGCTGATCACCGCCGGGATTTTGAGCCTCGGGGCGTTCATCCGGCAGGAACTCAGGGTGGACGCGCCGGTTTTCGACGTGCGGCTGTTTTCCGACAATAAATTGTTTGCCTTTTCCAGTTTCGCCGCAATGATCAATTATGCCGCCACCTATGCCGTGACCTTTTTATTGAGTTTGTACTTGCAGTACATTAAAGGGATGAGCCCGCAAAGCGCCGGGAGCATTCTTATCTTCCAGCCCGTATGCATGGCGTTGTTCTCACCTTTTGCCGGAAAGCTTTCCGACAGGATCGAGCCGCGTTATATCGCCTCGGCAGGTATGGCCATCACCGCCATCGGTTTGGGTGTTCTGGGGGCGGCGGGCACCGACACCCCCCTCTATATTTTCATGGGAACACTAACAGCCCTCGGTATCGGATTTGCGCTGTTTTCATCTCCGAACATGAATGCCATTATGGGGTCGGTGCAAAAAAAACATTACGGCATTGCCTCCGGTACGGTATCCACCATGCGGCTGTTGGGCCAGATGGTGAGTATGGCCACTGCCACCATGGTATTTAATCTGTTTATCGGTGATGCGTTGATAACGCCTGAAATTTTCGGTGGTTTTATGAAAAGCTACCGGACCTGCCTGATCATTTTTGTCGGATTGTGCGTTGCGGGTACTTTTTTCTCCATGTTCCGGGGTGAACTCCGGGTTTCAGGAGAAAATGAAAAATGATGTATATCAGCCAATTATATGGGCAACACTTTTATGAAAAAAACCATCGTCACCGATAATATCAGCTATATTGAACCGGTATCCATGTCCAATTACCAGGCCTGTTCCGGTCTTGTCGTTACGGATAAGGGTACAAAGCTGGTGATCGATACCAATCTTGGCCGGACAGAGAGCAAACCATTCCTGGCCCTTGAACGACCGGACATCGGTATCGTCTCACATTACCACCTGGATCACGCGGTTTGGTCTTCGGAATTGATGGGTACCACCGATGCGGAGCTGTTCGTCCCTGAAATTGAAGCCCGGTACCTGTCTGATTTCGATTTTTACCTGAAAAGAACCATTGATGGATCTCCCCTGACGGCGCTGTGGAAGCATTTTACGCTCAGTGTCGCAGGGTATAAAGAGCTTGGACATTATTCGGTGTATGGGGAGGGGCATTGTTTTGATATCGGCCGATGCCGAATCGAGTGTATCGGAACACCCGGCCACTCACCCGGTCATATGTCTTTTTACTTCCCGTTCGAGCGGATTCTTTTCACCGGGGATATGGGGGTAGACCGCTTCGGGCCCTGGTATGGATGGCCGGATTGTGATCTTGTAAAGATGATTGACGCCATGTTCCGGCTAAGGGCCATGCCCGTCACAACGCTGTTGACAAGCCATGGCGGCTTATTCACCACAGGGATTGTCGAGCGGTGGGATCGGGCCCTCGGGCATCTCATGGACAGGGAGAAACGTATCGTGAAAGGGCTGGAAGAAGGCTTAGAAAAAGAAAGGATCGTGGCCAGTGGCATTTTTTTCAAGAGAATGCCGGTGGTTGATGAGCCCATGAGATCCTTTTTCCGCATGTGGGATGAAAATATGTACGACCATCATCTGGCATTGATTGAGCGCGGCGGGATTGCCAAGGTATTTTCTATGTCCCGGAGGATTTGTCGATATCGATGATTTTTGATCCCCCGGGATAAGCCCTGGTTTCAAATCGGGTGATGTTCTGCAATTTGCGCGTGATACCGGCCATTCGATCGGTTTGCTCCTTGATTTTGGACAAAAACTTCTGATTGTCACTATTACCCGCCGATTCCCCCAATAAAATCTCCGCGTATCCGGTAATGGTCTGCAACGGCTGATTCAGCTCGTGGCATACCCCCCCGGCGGTTTCCAGCACGGCCTGTAATTTTTCCTTTTGTACCCGGTGGGTTTCCGCTTGATTTTTTTCGGTCAGATCCATCATGACCGTGATGTTGCCGAGCGCATTGTTTTCGGAATTGACGATGGCCATGGTAAACAGAAAATAACGGTGCCGCCCATCCGCGCAAGGTATCCTGGATTCAAAATGGTAAATGCCGCTATTCCTTTTCATTTTTCGTTCCTGTTCGATAATGAAACTCATCTCCTCACCAGGCAGTTTGCCGGAGATCTCTTCAGGACGGCTGCCGATGATGTCCGCTCTTGACAGGCCTAAAATCTGTTTGGCAAAGGCTTTGTTGCACCCGCGGTATACCCCGTCTCCATCTTTGAAATAGATGGGATTGGGAATGGTGTTGATCAGCGTGTCCATCAAATCCAGGTAACCGCGCAACCTGGCTTCCGTTCGTTCCTGGACCGATGTAATCTTGTGCCGATGGGTGTCCATTTCGGACAGGCGCTTGGTTTTGGTCGCGAGGGCCAGTGATTGTTCGGCAATTGTTCGCTGAAGACGCCTGTTGTTAAGGTGGGTGTACGCTATCAGAAAAAGAAGGAGGGTGATGATGCCGGCCGATATCCATATGGTGTTTAACATGGGCAAGTATCCTGGTGATCCCGTTATGAGTTGCATCACAGATTGTCGTCAGCCCGAATACGGAAGCAAGAGTGGATATGGTGCTATTGCTCCGGCGGAGAAACACGCGGCAGCCGTTTTTTCGATTTTTCACAGACGCTGATTATGATGACGTGTGTCCCCCGCTCAAACCGCCGGAACCTTCTAAGCTGATCCGGCATTGCTATTGGCGCCTGAAAAGTCGCCGGATTAATATATCGGTAAAGTATTAGACGGATCAAGCTGAAAAGCGCCGGTATCGCCGGCCGGGTAAGGGATTCGAGGTCACCATAATTTGCGTTCCCTCGCCTGAATTGCCGCCTGGGACCTGCTGTTCACCCCAAGTTTGCTGTATATCCGTGTCGTATGTGTTTTAATGGTGTTCAGGCTCACCGACAATTTCCCGGCAATTTCCTTGTTGGGCAAGCCGGCTGCTATCAGGCGCAGAACCTCCAGTTCACGGTCCGTCAAGGGATCAATCAACCGGGCATGGCCGTTGTTGTTTTGTCGGGTCTTGTATTCGATTTGTAATTTATGGACGAAGACCGGGCTGATCCCCAGCCCTGACGCTTCCCGGAGAAACGTCCGCATCTCCTTGCCCTCCCGTAAAAATGCATGGATCAATCCGGACCGTTCGGCCTGCGTCAGTGCTTGTGCCAGAAAACCGAAAGCCTTGTTTTGATCACCCGCAACACGGTGGGCAAGACTCAATGAAATCAGAATTTGCACTGAACTGTGTAGGCGGCCGGATGCGGTGGCGTCGGATTCAAGCTTTTCCAACTTCCGAATCGTCCATTTCAATGCCTTCTTATCGGTCTTATGCCGGCGCCTGGAGATCCATATAGTGGCTGCCATAAGCAATGCCGCTTCATTTGAATAGATTGCCGGCGTTTCAGGGCTGATACCGCGCTCGTGTATCCATTGTTCGATGGCTTCATATTTGCCTTGGATCATCCAACAGCGGACCTGCAGAATCCGCAACCGGTCCGCCCAGGAACCGGCTCCGGAGTTTAGGCCCAGACCACGTGCTTTCTTAAGTATTTCCAGTGCGCCGCTGGTTTCACCACGGACAAGCAGGGTTTGTGCTAAAAACCCGTAGCCGGCTTCCTCGTTCAGGTAATACCCTCCCTTCAGCAATATGTTCAGACTCTTGTTCAGGTATTTCTCGGCGGTGTCAAGCTTGTGCCATTCCAGATGTATCCATCCAAGTCCTGCCAATGCGTGCCCAATGGTGAAAGGTGATGCGGCATGTCCGGCACACCAGTCACGGATATCTTTCAGGGTGTCGGCCGCCTCCGTGAGACGGCCTTGAAGGATCAGGCTTACGGAGAGATGTATGCCGATGGTTGCGGCTGTGAGGTCATCACCGGTTTCAAGACTGAAGGATTTCGCCTCAGACAGGGCATGATAGGCGTCTCTGGGTTCACCTTCGTTTATCAATTGTACACCCACCGCCCACGCCAGTAGTGTCCGGGGAAGCCCTCTCTTTTGAGGTAAACAGTCCAGTGCCTGGCGTGTGATATCCGTGGCTGCCGTATAGTCCCGGCGCAATATCCCTGAAATGGTCAATAATGCCAGCGCTTCGCTCAATGGTTCCGCCAACTTGCCGGTGTATGCCTTCACCCAATTGATCGATTCGATATTTACAATGCCAAGGGTCCCAAGTGCATTTTTCACATTTACTTTTACCTCATCGAGTTTGCCGGCAACATAAAACGACCAGGCGCAGGACATGGAGAGGCGGAAACTTTGCATTACCAATCCCATCGGCAGCAGTTGCAGCCAGCGTGAAAAGGATGCGGGATCGTTATAGAGCATCTGCAGATAGTCGATGCGCTCAATCAACATTGAAGCACGATGGTCGTCCCTGGCAGCCAGGGCATGGTCAATGGCTTCGGCAGGCATATTTTCCCGCTCGAACCATTCACTTGCCCGTCGGTGCAGTTCGTCGACACCTTCCCTCCTGTCATGGTTCAACCTGTTCTTGAGCAGATTCCGAAACAGGTGGTGATATCTGTACCATCTCCGTTCGTCGTCCAGTGGCATCACAAACAAATTTGACCGTTCAATTACTTCCAACATGTCCTGCCCGTTGGGTTGCCCCGTCACTTTTTCACATAAAGATCCGGTCATCCGTTCGAGAATGGCTGTCTCTATCAGGAACCGCTGGATTTCAGGGGGCTGCCGGGAGAGTACTTCGTCTGTGAGATAGTCGAGGATAGAACGGTGATCCCCGGACAGTTTCTGAATAAAAGCATCATTGTCACTGCTGTCGCGTAAGGCAACGGCTGCCAATCGGATCCCGACAATCCAGCCTTCGGTGCGCTCCTGGAGCAGCCTCACCGATTTCGCGGGTAAATCATCAATTCCAAAACGATTTAGAAACCGGGTGGTCTCTTCCAGGGCAAAAGTAAGATCTGTTGCATTGAACTCACATAATTGTCCGTTCGCTCTCAGTAAATTCAGCGGTAAAGACGGTTCTGAGCGTGAGGCGATGATCAATCGGATCTGGGCCGGCTGATGGTCTATAAAAAAGGATAACCATTGGTGAATGGCCGGTTCCTCAATGGTATTGAAATCATCTATCGCCAGTACCAGCGGATCGCTGATCAGCACCAAGTCGTTTATCAATTCGGTGATGACGGTTTCCATGGAAGCGGATTGAATGGTTCCATCAATTTGGATGGACCCTATCAGGGCCAGGGCGGAATTCCCAACCCGGGGTATTTTCTCCTGGATTGCCGTTATAAAGTACCGCCAGAAACGCTGGAGGGAATTATCCCTTTCATCCAGGGACAGAAATGCCGCGGGCGGATGGTTCGTTGCCATCCAGTCATAGAGGACTTCGCTTTTGCCGAATCCGGCCGGTGCGCAAATACACGTCAGCTTTCGCCGGATATTCCGCGTCAGGCGCTGGGTAAGGCGGGGACGCGGCAGTATCTCCCGCCGTCTGGCGGGGATATGAAATTTGGTTTTTAAAAGCGGGCTCTCCATAAACACCACTTCACCTGAATACCGGAACAGGTGTGGATATAAAAGGTAATTGTTTTTCAATTCCTTTTATTACAAGTATGTGGGTTACTTCAATGGGAATATTGCCGCATGCTTGCCCCGGTCGGCGGCACCGGCGGCGATTGTCGGATTGCACTGCCCATGGGGTTGGATACAGGTGGGGTGGTGATGGTCGGGGAGGGCGATTAGGGTGGACAACCCATATATGAACTTACCGTCCGGCACACCTGCAGAATGCAGCCGGTGGCTTGGCCGGATTTCCGGGTGTTGGTGAAAAAAAATATGGATCCGGCCGTTCTTAATTCCGATAATTTGATTCCCGTCAAATCCGCCGGCCGGATCCAAAATGAGTTCACTGACAAGCATTGTCTGATTTTTGTATAAATGGACTACACATCGCTGTTCAACCATGGGGGTTCTGTGAAAGGGGCCATACCGGACGATTGAGCTGTTTGTAGGGTATCTGCTGTATGTCCGGATTCGTGGTGCCGGGGGTGGCAATGAACAACACCTTTTTCGCTGTCGGGGCAAAAGCCGTATAAAAGTGATTGGCGCTTTTGACCACAATGATCCTTTTGGACAAGGGATCGACTCCGGAATTGACGAACGCCTCAAGGCTGTAGCATTGAGACCGGACCGTACTGAGAATTATGTCGAGACCGGAGCCCGACACCCACACGGTATCACCGATGGGAAACCGCATGTTGTCATTACCGGGAAACGTCTGCCACACATCCCGGTTCAGCTTTTTGATCTCCATGTTGATATCCACGGGTAAGCCCGAAAACCAACCGGTTTTACCACCGATGCGCAAATCGAGCCTGGCACCTTTTCCGGCCGCGAAGCACAACTTCACAGCACCGGGATCACAGATGGGACTGAACACGGCGTTTGTCACTTTTCGATCCAGCAGGTACCGCAGAATATGGGTTGCATCCCCGGGGGCTCCACCGCCCGGATTATCCGATACATCCGCCAGAACAATGGGGCCATCGATGGTTTGGTGGATGCTATCCATCGCATCGTCCAGTGTCATAAATCGGTCATTGGCCTCGTTCCGCATATCCCAGGCTTTTTTGCCCAGCTCGGCGGCCAGGCCCTTCCCCTTTTCCGGACGGTTATCGGTAATGACCATCAATTTGGTTCCGATGTCCGCCACATCCCCCCACGGGAAGCCATGGACAAAAGATATGGACAAGATCTCTTCTTCAACCTCCAGACGCTTCATTTTATCCACAAAACCGCGAATGGGTTGATCCTGGGTCGGCCACAGCCTGAGCATGCGGCAGTCATGTACGGAAATGACCGGATTGATATCCCCCGATGCGCTTCGAAGACAAAGATCCAATGCCTCCCGGGTACGCTCGATAATATCCGTGTGCGGATACTCCTTATAGAAAACCAGGATATCGGCCTTGGCGGTCATTTTTGCCGTAAGGTGTGCGTGGGGGTCCATCACCGCGCCGATAACCGTATCCGGGCCGACGATCTTCCGGACATTGTCGAGGATATCGCCCTCACAATCTCCGGTCCCGTCTGCAATCATCGCCCCATGCAATCCCAGGAAAACAATGTCCAACGGCATAGCGTTTTTCAGGCTGGATATGAGTTCACCCTTTAACCGGTCATAGGTCGTTCGGGTCACCGGACCCGCCGGTTCGGCAAATGCCGCCAATCCGAAATGAAGCCGGTGCCCTTTCGCTTCGACTTGTTGTTTAATGAGACCGGTAAACTGATCCAGGAAAGTTGGGGATACATCAGGTGTGAAGGACCGGACAATCCCAAATTGCTCGAAGTTGGCGATTTCAGTCGGTATATTTGAAAAACTATTCGTTTCCGTAGCCAGGATTGAACAAAAGACATCCATTTTCAGTCCGCCTTTTCATGGGATAAATTGATCATGAGTGGTGACTTATGGGTATACCCTACAAGGGATCTCAGGTCTTGTCGTCATACCAAAGGGTGATTTTCATTTTTAATTCCAGATTTCTGATTTGCCGGGCGATGCCTGCCGGCAAATCAGAGGATGACCAGGCCACGACAATTGTCGTCAATCCATTGACATATTGTATGCTGCAAGCGACTGCGTTCAATCATCGGACGGCAGTGTGATCATATGCTTTTTGGAAAACATCGCTTTCATTGCAAAAGCGGAACGGCATGTATCGGGTGTCGCTGGATTTATACGAGTAAAACACAACGAGGGCAATGGTTGGCATATTGCATGCTTGTATAAATAGATCAAAAATTGTATACAGAAAATACCAGTTTGATCAATTGTGCAGCGTCGAAAACGGAATCCCCATACGCTATCGCCTCCTCTTGTTCTCCCTTCCGCGCCCGGTTCAGCTAAACTGTTTTTCAAAAAAAAATCAGCCACCAAGAAACCAATATGATTGATGCCATTATAATAAACCGAGGATAACTGCGTGAATCAGACACAATCCACACCCGACTTTATCGAACAGATATCAACGCTTAAATCAGAAAATGCAAAATTATCAGATCGGATAGCACAATTGCGCGCCGCCGGGAGCCACGGACCCACGCCGGACGAGAATGATCAAACACACGCCATAAACCGGATGTTGATCAATATTGCCAACGCGATCAACAGCACAGCGTCCCTTGACGAGCTATACCAGTCGATCCACAACGCCCTGCGTGAGGTGATCCGCGTTAATAATTTCTATATCGCCCTGTACGATCACCACACCGATATGGTGGATTTCGTATTTTATGAAGATGAGATGGACGACGTCTCGGACTGGGATATCGCACAGAAGAGCCGGCTCAGTACGTCCAATACCTTTACCGCCGAAGTGATTCGCACGGGCAGTCCCAAGTTCGCCGCCAAGGAAGATATCGTGGAAAGAATGAGGATCGCCGGTGAGGAACGGCTTGGGTCACCTGCCGAAAAATGGATAGGTGTGCCCTTGAAGGTCCGGGGCCAGGTCATCGGGGCCATGGCCACGCAGAGCTATACCGATGCCGCATTGCTGGATCAGCGTGACATGGATATTTTGACCGCCGTATCCGAGCAGGTGGCCATTGCCATCGAACGAAAGCGATTTGAAGAGGCGTTGCTGGCCAGCGAGGAACTCACCAGCACGATTTTTCAGATTTCAAATGCCGTCAATACCACCGACAACCTGGATGAACTATATGCATCCATTCACAAGATTCTTGCCCGGGTCATAGATGTGTCCAATTTTTTTATCGCCGTCTATGACGTGCAGAAGGATTCGGTGTCATATCCCTTCTATATCGACCGATCCGGAGATCATTTCCGCGAGCTTCCCAATGTCAGCCGTTCCGGTGCACTGATTGCCGAGGTGATCAAATCAGGCGAACCCATTTTTTTTGATAAGGAGAAGATGTATGGTCGGGCTGAACAATTGGGTTTGGAAATTATCGGCACACCCAGTGAGTTATGGCTGGGCGTACCCTTGAAAATCAAGGGTCTGGTCATCGGTGCCATGGTGGTGCAAAGCTACGATAATCCCGGCCTGTATACGGATAAGGATACTGATATCCTGGTGTCTGTTTCCGACCAGATTGCCATGGCCATCGACCGGAAACGCGCTGAAAATGCCCAAAAACAAAGCGAAGCGATCAACCTCACCATGTTTGAAATATCCAATGCGGTGAACACCACGGACAATCTGGTGGAAATGTATGAAACCATCCATAAATCCCTGAGCCGGGTGATTGATGTCACCAATTTCTATATCGCGCTCTACGATAAAAAGGTAAATAGTATTACCTTTGACTATCATGTGGATCAGTATGATGATATGAGTGAGTGGCATATCTCCTATCTCAAAACCAATTCTCTCACCAACGAAGTCTTCCAGGCCCTGCGACCGGTTTTTTTAAATGAAGACGAGCTAAAGATGCGCGCCCATCAAAAACGGATCATCGGCACTACCCCCCTGACATGGATTGGTGTACCATTGCTGATCCGGGGTGTCGTAAAGGGCATAATGGTCACCCAAAGCTATTCGGACCCGGATTTATACAACCAGCGGGACGTGGATATTCTCAATGCGGTTTCCGAGCAGGTCGCCATAGCCATTGACCGGAAACGATCGGAAGAAGCCCTGCTGGAGAGCCGGAAACAAATTGAACGGCTGTCCGAGCAAACCGAGCAGTACAGTCTGGTGGCGGCGTCCGTGATTTCAATGCAGGACGAGGAAGAAATATTCAACCGCATTTGCAAGGCCATCACCACAAATTCCGATTTCGAGAGGGTCATCATCGTATCATTTCAGGACGAGCCGCCTTATCAAAAGATTGCCAGTTTCGATAATATCGACCCCGAAAGTATTGCTCACCTGAAAAACCTGAGCCTTCCCCGGGATTATTATCTGAATCTGTGCGCCAAGGGCGAGAAATTGGGGCAGTTTTCCCATTATATTCAGCGTATTGAGGTGGATCCGGATGGTTCCGTCCGGCAGTCGGCCGAATCCCGTATTACCGAAGGTGACGAGAGCGGACACCCTGCCCGTGAACTAAAATGGCACCCTAAAGACCGGCTATTCGTGCGAATGAGCGACGACAAGGGTAATTTTATAGGTGTGATTGCCGTGGACCGGTCCAAATCCGGCCGGTTACCCTCCGATAACACCGTCAGGCCGTTGGAAATTTTTTCCAGTCTTATCTCACAGATCATGCTTTATAAAAAAGCGCAGCAGGAACTCAAACTCGCCAAGTCGGCAGCCGAAGAGGCCAATCGTGCCAAAAGCGAATTCCTGGCCAATATGAGCCATGAAATTCGTACACCGATGAATGCGATAATCGGCATGGGCGGACTATTACTGGATACGCAGCTAACATCCGAACAGCTTGAATTTGCGCAAATCGTGCGGAAAAGTGCGGATTCCCTGCTCCAGATTATCAATGACATTCTTGATTTTTCAAAAATAGAGGCGGGCAAGCTTGAACTTGAAATACTGAACTTTGACCTGCGTACCGCCATGGAAGATATCACGGATCTGTTTGGCAGCAAAGCCTACACCAGGGGATTGGAGTTCGCCTGCATCATCGACCCGGACGTGCCGTCCTGGTTGCGGGGAGATGCCGGGCGGCTGCGCCAGATATTGATTAACCTCATCGGTAACGCCATGAAATTCACAACAGAAGGCGAAATTGTCATAAAAGTTTCTCTGGACAATGAGGGCGATACCCGTGTGAAATTACGCTTCAAGGTATGCGATACGGGGATCGGAATTCCCAGGGAACGGGCGGACAAAATTTTTGAGTCTTTTTCCCAGGTGGATGCATCCACGACCCGGAAATACGGCGGAACCGGTCTGGGATTGACCATTTCCAAACAATTAGTCGAACTCATGCACGGCCATATCGCAGTGGACAGCATTGTCGGGGAAGGTTCAACCTTCTGGTTCACGGCGGTGTTCGAAAAACAGGATAAGCAGGAGGATATTTCCACCATACTGCCCGCCGATATCCGCGGGAAACGGTTTCTCATCGTGGATGACAATAAGACAAACCGTGACTTGTTGTGCCTGTATCTGGAATCATGGGGATCCCGCTATGAAGCCGCCGAAGATGCCAAAACCGGTTTCAACCTCCTCAAAGAAAGTTTGGCGAAAAACGATCCTTTCAACCTGGTGATAACGGACCACATGATGCCGTATATTGACGGTGAAGAATTCGGCATCATGATCCAAAAGGATGATGAGTTGAAGGACACCTTGATGATTATGCTCACATCCGCAGGATCCCGGGGTGATGCCAGGCGCATGCAGGAAATCGGTTTCTCGGCATATATGACCAAACCGATCAAACGTTCCAGCCTGTTTAACTGCTTGTCCACCGCCCTGGGCCGCCATGAGCATCGAGACCAGAAAACCACAAGAACCCCACTGGTTACCCGGCATTCACTCGAAGAAGCCAAGAAAAGCCGCATACGGTTGCTGGTTGCCGAAGATAACGCCGTCAATCAAAAGCTGGCGTTGAAATTACTTGATAAATTCGGATACAAAGCCGAGGCGGTTGCCAATGGCTTGGAAGCTATTGAAGCGCTGGAGATGATCGACTATTCCATGGTGCTGATGGACGTTCAGATGCCGGAGATGGACGGCCTCACGGCCACGCGGGCCATTCGGGACAACGCATCAAAAGTGATAAATCCCCGTGTGCCCATTGTCGCCATGACCGCCCACGCCATGGCCGGAGATAAAGACCGCTGCATCGAAGCCGGTATGGACGGTTATATAACGAAACCCATTCGGCCCCAGATTCTACTTGAAACCATTAAGCAGTTTCTGTCGAAAGACGAGTGAAATGATTGAGTATAAAAAGGATCAACGATTCTATATTACCTGTATAGTATCGTGTGGGAAGAAGACTGTGAATTTTACTTTTTTGCCTGGTATCTTCACGATAGTTTGAACAGTTGCACTGCTTTTATCTTCCTAATATTTTTCTAATTTTACCGAGATAAGGTTCTTTATTGAAATTGGGATACATCATCGTTTTGTCCCATCTATGCAAAAAAGTTCTTTTTTTCAAACCTTCTGCAAGTTTGTCTGTAATAATACCCCTTCCCATCGCTTTTTGAAGTGCATCATGCCCCCACCACGCATTGACTTCCAATATTAAGGGGCCTTTGTCAGTGGATGCGATATCCCAGCCCAACGCTCCCATAAAATTAAAATCCTTGGAAGCTTTAATGGCTAAATTGATGATTTTCTGATACTCCGTCAACTTGATTCCCACTAATGGGCTTCCACTGTCCGGGTGATGGGTGACAGGATTTGATGTGGTGATATCATAAGCACCTGTTGATTTGCCGGAAGGATCGACAAAGATGAATATTTGGCCATTATCCACCTGTTTTAACCCTTTGCCAAATCTCAAGACACTACAAGGGTTGTGCCATTTATTGTCGTGTGTTTTAATCATAACAATACGAAATGTGTTTAATGAGTTGGGGTAAATAGATCTAATAAAATCTGAATTGGTAATTTTCTCTTCCACAAGATACCCATTCTTAAAAGATCTTAAATCCGTATTGACATGTGCCCACACGTCATCTTTTGAATAGTTTCTGTCACCCGCCAAGAAGCTCTTACCATTAGGTGAAAGTGATAGGAATCCGTCGCCGTGGGTGCCGCTTATCAATTTGATTACAATATCGCTTTCCATTGGTTCTAAAAAGGAATCCAACTGCTTTTTTGTTGAAATATCCTTTTTCTCACCAATAGTTGAAATCAGGTCTGGGGTTGGTAGATTAAAATGGTGTAATATTTTTTTCTGAACATATTTATTGGTGAATATTGTGCTGTATTTGAAAGGATTGTTTTCATATGGGAAATACATAGACCCATTGAAACTGATATATCTGCTCTTTTCTTTTAGACTCTTTCCAGGTTTAAAAAATGAATATTTAAAGTAATCTCTTGGGTCTGTGTTAACTAACAATTTATGCAAGAAAATATCCAAAATGAGTGTAAATATGTTCCTATAGGGTGTCGCAAGTTTAATGTTTGCGGTTATTTTTTCAATATTCTTTTTTGGCATCATGTCCTCCCTGATAGTTTTTGAGCATATCTTTATGTCGATTCCCCCCTTTGGGTTTTGAGATAGATTCACCTGCACTCATCCTTGCCGACGCCGACAATCCGCTCAACGAGGTTGAGATCATTAGGCAGCAATCCCGCGGCCGGCAGGCGGGGCACGAGGTCCCGCCAGTGAGGTTCCGTTGCAAATACGCGTCGGAAAAACGGTATGGCATCTTCGGTTTTACCGGAAGCCGCCAGCATGATCCCATGCCAGAAGGGGCATTCCATTTGTTCGGGATTTCGTGTGGCGGCCTGTTCATAGGCCACACCGGCCCCTTTAAGATCACCGGTGGTGGCCAACTCATCGCCTTTTGCCATGTAATCGTAACTCTGTGAGAGCTTGAGCAAACGTGCCAGTTCCCCGATCGGATCCGGATGGTCTTCGACCCTTAAATCCACTATTCTGTCCGCCCAGGGCCTTCCCGAGCTTTCGCCATTCACCACCAGAATGGCGGCGGATTGTTTGCCACGGATGTCGCCGCCTTCGGATTCGGCGGCAGCCAGCGCCCCCATCAGCCTCTCCGGCAGATCCCCGGCGCTCTCCTCGAATGACCGTTTCATTGCCGGCCACACCGTATCCTTGGCCATCATGTTGGCCTGGACGGTGAACCCTTCTCCTGTGTCATGCCCCGCAGCGGCAACACAGCGATTGCCTGTGAATGCGGCAGTTCGCCCTTGTGCATCCACCATACCCACTTGCCGGCTGTGGTGATTTTTACTATCGGCTGCGAGCAAGGCATTGAGGGTTACCGTCGCGGATTTTCCCGATTTCATTAAGGCCAGGCCCAGGGGGCCGTATGACATTTCAACAAAGGATTGGGTCGCCACGGCACCGACGCCGGCTTCCGCCCATAATACACAGCTCCCCACCGAGAACCAGTGAGATTGCACGGCCACGCCCAGAATACCGGTTGACGGATCACGCGCCACAATCGAGTAAGTCGAAACGGGCCGTTTGGGGATGATTCCGCCTTTGAAAATTTGTTTGTTTTTCATCTCGTATCTCCCCGCCACTGCAGTGTGTATGGTCATTCCCTTTCTCCCTGCGGATGTCCCAGAATATTGATTTTCCATTTCATCCATGTGCTAACACAATTTACGGACGTCGTAAATAAATGGTGGGGTTCCCCACTGGGTTAACGCCTGGAAAAATGATACGGTTGGAATAGAGTCCGATGATAACCGGTAAGCCATGGCCTAAACGCGAAAGGCCGTTCCCTTTTAAGAAACGGCCTTTCGGATTTAATCTGTCAGCGTATATTCGTTAACACTGCCTTTTTTGCTTATGCATCCACCTTGAGAATCAGGGAGGCACCGCAATCGCCTGCAGCACAACCGGTCCACATGAAGTATCCGCCGCCTTTCATCACGGTTTCCTCGATACCTTCGATGATCAGTCGTGCGGCAGTGGAGCCCTGGGGGTGGCCGAAAATCATGGAACTGCCGTAATTGTTAATGCTCTCGGCAGGGATATCCAGTTTTTTGGCCAGGTTCAGGTCGTTTACGATGAAGGGGTTGTGGGTTTTGATGACGGCGATGTCCTTGACACCAAGACCGGCGTTGGCCAGCGCCATCTTTGCAGCCGGTACGGGCGCTGCAGCCATGTATCCCGGTTTTTCGCGGGTATAGCCATAGGAGAGGACCTGGATGGAGACCTTGGCATCGGCACTGAGTTCCGTTGCCTTCTCTTTGGTGGTGACGACGAGGCTGGCGTTTCCGTCCGCCGGGTGGGTCTGGGCGCCGAAGCTCTGAACGCCACCGGGGATCAGTGGTTTTAATTTCGCCAGACCTTCCGCCGTGGAGGGCATGATACCTTCATCGGTTTCAACCATTATGGTTTTCTTCCGGGAAATCCGGATCTCCGCGGGGAACATGTATCGTTTCTGGAACTCACGGTCGTTTGCCAGTGCCTGTTCGTATTGCTGGGAGCGAATCAGGGATAGTTCGTCGCATTGTCCCTTGGTAAACCCTTCTTCTTTAGCCACATTTTCGGCGGTTTCAATCATTTTCATGCCGACATTGGGATCGCTGTTGAAGTTGTCCATGAGCCAGTTTTCGGAAATTACTTCACCGCCGGGACCATTGGGATTGGGCCAGATGGTATGCGGTCCGTTGGATGTCCTGTCCGTGGTCATGACAAACGGCGTCTGGGCCAGGCCGGTCTCTACGGCCATAGCTGCCTGAAATATGCATGTGGTGCCCGTGGTACAGGCCTGGCTGATGGTCATGCCGGGGATATGGCCGGCACCCATCAATGCGGAAGCCCACGGCGCGGCATAGAACTGATGGATTTGGCTGATGGTGATGCCGAAATACAGGTAATCGAACATCGCCGCATCCCAGCCTTTTTCGGCCAGCCACCGTTTGGCGGTATTCGCGCTCAGGACAATAGAGTTTTCATTGGCCATGCTGCCTTGCCACCGGCAGAATGGAGAACTGAAATAAGCCTTGTAGGGAATGAATGCCTTTGTCAACATTATTGGGTATCCTCCTCGTTGTGTTAAATCATTAGATGCCGAACTACCTGTTATCCAGACCGCCACACCGGTTTTCCGGTATGACGATATATCCTTTTAGTCCTTGAATTTCTCTTTGAGCCGCCCATGCTGGATTTTGCCGGAGGCCGTGCGCGGCATTTCCTTCTGCGTAACAAAGATGATTTTTTTCGGTCGTTTATATCCGGCCATCTGCGTCCGGCACCACTCCAGCAGATCCTGTTCCGTGATATCGGACTCCGGCCGTTTTATTATGACGGCCGCTATTTTCTCACCCCACTTGTCATCGGGTAATCCAATGACGGCGACATCGAAAACACTGGGATGACCGCTGATGACCTCTTCGATTTCGGTGGGATATACATTTTCACCGCCGGTGATGATCATATTATCCTTGCGGTCCACAATGAAAAAATAGCCGTCTTCGTCCTGTTTGGCCAGGTCTCCGGCGCTGAACCATCCCTTGTTGAAGGATTCGGCGGTTTTTTCCGGCAGATTGTAATACTCGTCAAACAGCATCGGGCCGCAGGAGTAGAGCTCGCCGACCTCACCCACGGGAACCGGGTCCCCGTTCAGATCCAGCAGACGGACAAATTCGGTTCCCAAGGATTCCATGCCGATGGAGCCCAGTTTTCTCATCTGGTCCCGGGGCTTGAGAACCGTGACAATGCCGGCCTCTGTGCTGCCGTATCCCTCATAAAGTTCCACCCCCGGAAAGAATGCCATGATGTCCTTTTTCATCTGTTTGCTCGCCGGTGCTGACGAACAGAGCAGTTTCCGAATGGAGCTTCGATCAAAGGCTTTTGCGTCATCGGATACATTGAGAATTAAATTGTAGTGCGTCGGAATCAAAGAAATAAAAGTGATCTTCTCCCTTTCGACGATTTCCATAATCTGTTCCGGTTTGAAGGATCGTGCGGGATGTATATACACGGAACCGCCCACATACAGGAAGGTGAACGTGAAAAAAGTCGAATTGATGTGGCACAAGGGCATGACATTCATGCAGACATCGAATTCGTTGAATCCGAAATCCACCGCATTGATCAGGTAAAAAGCCACATGGGATTCATGGGAGCGTATGACTCCCTTGGGATTACCCGTGGTGCCGGAAGTGTAAATCAAAATCCAGGTGTCTTCCGGGGCCACGTCCGCTATGGGTTCGTCCGGCGCTCCGTCCCTTATCAACTCCTCATACGGCCGATATCCGGATGGCGCTTCACCCACCGCAAAATAATGATCGGGCAGGATGTTATACAGCTCGTCCTTGATGGGGTCTATCAGTCCTGTGAATTCATGGTCGACAAAGAATGCCTTGGCTTCGGAATTGTTGGCGATGTATTCAATCTCCCGGCTGACCAGACGAAAATTAATCGGCACGATGATGATCCCGGTTTTTGCAGCGGCCAGAAACAATTCAACGATTTCTATGGAGTTCTCCATAAATACCGATATCTTATCTCCTTTTGCAAGACCGATGGAAAGCAGGCCGTTGGCCAGTTTATTAACTCTTTCATTAACCTCCGGGTAAGTGAAGGAGCGATTCGCATCGCATAAAGCCGTCGTTTTCGGGAATTTTTTAGCGTTGATTTTTAGATGTTGTCCCAGATTAAGCCAACGTGACACTCATGCCTCCTTTCATGGTCGGGATAATACCGAGTTAGAATGTCTGTTATAAGAATCCGGACGGGCTTCAGGGGGCATCCGGATATTACCGGCATATCCCTGAAGCGCCATTCGGGCATGTGGGCTACAAGCTGATTCGCGCATCCACGGCGATGATTCCGTCCTCGGATGCCATGACCGGGTTCAGATCCATTTCCTGTATGGCCGGCAGATCCGATACCAGTTGGCTGAGCCGTTGCACGATTTCCGCCAGACCGTCGCGGTCCACGCCTTTTTGTCCACGGACTCCTTCGAGCAGCGCGGCCCCTTTAACGGCGGAAATCATTTCAACCGCTTCCGCATCGGACACAGGGGTCAGATTAAATACCACGTCTTTCATGATTTCAACATAAATACCGCCGAGACCGAACATAATGATATGTCCCAGACCTTCCTCGGCTTTGGCACCAAAAATAACCTCCACGCCACCCGGCTCGAATTTCTGAATGAAAAATCTCAGGTCATCGGCCTTGAGTGTTTTTTCCATTTTGCCAACGGCCGCACGGACGGCCGCACCGTCCGTCAGGTTCACCGCAACCCCGCCCATATCGCTTTTGTGAATCACACTCTGGGCATCGGCTTTAACCACAACCGGATAACCGATCTCCGCGGCTGCGCGTTCGGCAGCCTCGGCGGTATCGGCCATGCGCCAGTCCGCCGTGGGGATGTTGTAGGCATTCAATATCCCATAGACTTCATCAGCGGCCAGCATGGTACGACCCGTCGCCTTTGCCGTTCCAATGATGGCTTCGGCGCCGGCTTTGTCCGTGTCCGTGAAGGTTTTTACGACACCTTTTTCACGGGATTGAATCTGCTGATATTCCACCAGGCCGGCCAGGGCCGATGCGGCTGCGCCGGGCAGGCTGAAGCAGGGAACACCGCCATCTTTCAGGATTTTTACGGTTTCAGCCTGCTGTTCGCGATTGGTCATGAGGTTGCAGACCATGGGTTTGATCTGCTTTTGGTTGACCGCTACAATCTCTTTGGCGATGGCCACATTATCCACAAAGAAGGGTGTCACGAAACTGATATAGATACTATCGAAATTATCGTCATCCATCATGGCATCCAGGCAGGCGCGATAGTGCGACGCGTTTCCGGTGGCCAACACGTCGGCCGGGTTGTGCACCGACGCCTCCGGATAGAGATGCTCCTTCAGATAGGTTTCGGTATTCGCCGACAACGGCGGCAGCGTCAAGCCCCGGCCCACCAGCACATCAGTGGCAATGACCGCCGGACCGCCCGTGTTGGTGATGATGCCCACCCGGTTTCCTTTGGGGATAGGCTGGGTCGCAAACGCCACGGCCGCCTGGATGAGTTCGGCTTCCGTATTGAACGAGACAATACCGGCCTTTTTAAATATCAGATCCGTGGCGATATCTTCTTTGGCCAATCCACCGGTGTGGGAAGCCGCTGCCTTGGCGCCTTCCTTGGTCCTGCCGGCTTTCATGGCAAGAACCGGCTTTTTAACGGCCACCTCCGTGGCGACACGTTTAAATGTCTCGGGATCACGCAATCCCTCGACATAGGTGACGATGACGCGCGTGCCGTCGTCATTGCCCAGGTATTCGATGAGTTCCGGAATGGTGATATCACAGGCGTTTCCATTGGAGGCATATATTTTGGTGCCCACGCCCATGATGGAGAATTCCTGATGAATGACCTCCGCCACCCCCCCGCTCAAGGCAACGATGGAGATATGCCCGGGTTCGGGGTAGGTGAAGGTGAAATTGCAATAGGCTCTGTATTCCGGATCCGTGTTGATGATGCCCTGGCAGTTGGGGCCGAAAATACGGATGCCATGCTTTTTGGCCCTTTCCAGAAAGTCCGCTTCTATGGCGGCGCCTTCCGGTCCGATTTCTGAAAAACCGCCGGAATTGATGATGATGTGTTTCACGCCTTTCTTCCCGCAGTCATCCACCGCCATGGGGACGAATTTCGCCGGAATGACCATATGGACGACATCCACTTCTTCGGGTACGTCCAGGATGGATTTGTAGGCCTTGATGCCACGTATCTCATCGGCCTTGGGATTGATCGGATAGATACCGCCTTTATAGCCGAAATCAATGAGATTCCGGATTACCCGGTTACCGATGGCCAGTTCCTTGGAGGATGCCCCGATCACGGCCACCGCCCTTGGTTTGAACAATGAATCCAACATGTGCTTCTCTCCTTGTATTATTTACGCTCCTCTAATTGTTCGATAAACGCCTCGACATTGGTTTTCATCTGCTCATCGGAAACAAGACGCAGATCGTTCAGATCGCCGTTCAAGGTCAGGCTGGGAATGCCGGTCTCCTTTTCCAGGCGCTGGGGCATGCCGTAGCGGCAATTGGAATTGTTAGGACAGGTTTTGGCATCATGATAAATGATGCCGTCCACTTTAAAGAAATTCAGCATGTCTTTGATATATTTTTCTTTGGGATCGTCGGCGCGAACGATGAACAATTCCGTATAGGCCCGGGCCATGCTGTCAAAAGGATCATCCGGATCCAGAGCGGAGAAAATCCAGCTGTTGCAATAGGTGGATGCCAGCACATTGGTATCCAGGCCGGCGAATAATTTGGCATGCATGCTCAATCTTCCCCATACCGGCATGCCGTCCCAGTAGATCCGGAACCGTTCGTTCTCGATGGCGCCTTCCTTGTTGGCAATCCTGTCCTTGAGTTCCGCTATAAGTTCCCGGTAGGCATCATTGGCTTTTTTCGTGCCGCGTCCCACCACGGCCGCCCCCATGAGGGTGGTGCCGTCGAAAAAGGTAAGGGGAGAGGGTTTTGCAGATGCGGAATCCAGTACATCCTTCCACAGATCGGAGCATTCCCGTGACAGGGCCACTGCTTCCTTGAACTTGTCTTCGTCGAATTTCTTGCCCGATACTTCCTCGAGCAGGGGAATCATGGCTTTCATCTGTTTGCTGATGGACGCAACGTGGGATTCGGTGACATCCTGCACGCCAACATAGGAATGTATGCCCACCACCGGCACTTTGTACTCTTCACCGTAAAAGTTAAACCAGTCCTGAACATCGCGGCATTGGTTCGTGTTGAACACGAGGACATCGGGTTTGGGCGGGCCTTCGATTCCCTTGAAAATAGTGGCCAGCGGCGACACCTTGGCCAGGTAGGCACCGATGTCCGCCGTGAGGTATGAGCATATATCCGGAGAATACCCAACCGCGTTCGCTTTCGGGATCAGGTCCGTGGCCATGCGGGATGACCCGAGCATGGCTGAATGTGTTTCCGGAAAATAAACCAGAAACCCCAGCGCGCGAAGGATTTCAGCCGGTCCCACACTGGTGCACCAGGCTATTTTTTTTTCGCCGGTCTTGGCGGCATTATCGAGCTCGTAATAATACTCAGCCATGAACTTACCCAATACTTTCGAAGAATTGAGTCGTTTGAGCTGTACTTTTTTTTCTTCAGGCATGTTGATCCTCCAGATGTTGAAAAATGAAACTGATTTTCAGGCCGAATTCCTTATTGCGACCGGTAAATTATGAACAATTGTTTTCCAGGGCGAACAGGGCTGCACCAAGGGCACCGGTCAACTGGGGATGTTCAGGGACCAGGATACTGCGGCCGATCAGCTCTTCAGTCAGTGTGACGATATATGGGTTATTGGCGGTTACACCACCGGTCATCACCACCACCTCGGTGAATGAATCCATTTCCATGATGCGTTTTACCACGGAAAAATAAATCCCTTTGACAATGTCCTCCACTCTCTTTCCGTTTCTGATATTCTCCAGTACTTCAGTGGCGGAAAATACCGTGCAAAAGCTTCCCAACTTCACCATTTCCGTTGATTTCGGCGCCAGATCGTTGAGATCGTCAATGGGAATATCCAGCCTCAGCGCCATCTCTTCCAGAAATGCGCCGGTGCCGGCAGCGCATTTCCGGTTCATCTTGAAACCGGTGCGGTGACCGTGATCGTCCAGTTTGATGATTTTATTATCCTGCCCGCCGATATCGATAACCGTGATTGCCTGCGGGAAATAGTAGAAGCATCCTTTGGCATGACATCCGATTTCCGTCTTGGTGCTATCGGCGCAGGTGACATTGTTTCGACCGTATCCGGTGGATACGGCGGCTTTTATGTTCGATTGGTTGGTTCCGGCCATTCTAAGCGCCGTTGCGAGACATGCATCAGCGGTGGCGGTAAAATCAGTGCCTGATTTTTCGATACTATAGCCAATGAGTTCTTTATCCGGATTTACGACCGCGACTTTGGTCCTGGAGGATCCGACATCGGTGCCTACAAAAATACTGGACTCAGTGCGGGGTCTTTCCGACATATCTGTTTTTCCCATGGTCATTCAGGTCCGGTGTTTCCAATTCTCATTTGCTGCCCGATGGATATTGCCATCGTGTCGCCGCCAATACGGGTCTCCTTACACTACAATCGGGATTCGAGACCTTTCACCAGCGATGTCAGCGTGATGTTATAGGGGGTTTCAATACCGGCGCGCTCCCCGTATTCAACGATTTTACCATTGATATAGTCGATTTCGGTCCGACGCTTGGCTTCGATATCCATCAACATCGAGGGTTTATGGTTTCCTGCGTTTTTCATGTAGTCAATGGCCTGGTTGTAAAAATCCCAACCAACGGTGATTTCATTGGCACGGGCGACCTTGATGTTTTCCTTGACCAATGAATCGACGATTTTGAAAATAATGGGATCGTTCATGGCCTGCGACATGGTGAGACCGGTGACGGCGCAAACCGGATTCATGCTGGCATTCATGATCGCTTTGCGCCAGACCATGGAAACCATCTGGTCGGTATGTTCCGTTGTCAGACCGCAATTGCTCAGTGCTTCGGTAATGGCCACCGCAGCCGGGGCGGATTCCGGATCGAGTTCCTGAATGTAATGCGGCGGGTGGTGGAACGGCATTTTGACATGGGCCGGGCCGGCGAGCCCACATCCGTAATTGACCACAGCCCGCATTACCGCCTTCCTGCCCAGTGCGGCGGCGAGTTCAAGTTCCGTGTCGATACCATTCTGCCAACTGATGACAACCATGCCATTGGATAAAAAAACTTCGATTGCCGAAGCGATGAGTGGCAGGACATTGGCTTTGACCGTAATGAAGATGACATCCGGTTTGATATCGGCCAGATCATCGACACTGGAAACCGTGTTGGTGACTTTTTGCTGAAGTGTCTCCGCACCTTCGATGATAATGCCACGGCCCACAGCGGGTTCCATGAGTTCCGGAACCACATCGCAAAGCGTGACCTCATAGCCGCCCTTGGCCAGAAAGGCAGCAACGATGCAACCGACAGGTCCGGCGCCCACAACTGCGAATTTGCGGGGATCAAAAGTTTGGCTGTCTGACATTTTTATCTCCCTTGGTCATATGTGTGATTGCCTCATGGCCGACCCCCTTTTGAGGTCGGCCACCTGTGTGAGGTGCGGTTAGATATTCTCTTTTTATCTGAATTGTTTGGGTCTTTCATCCACAACGCGCAGTGCTTTACCCTCGCTTCGGGCGATGAACTTGGGTTCGACGAGACTGACCTCCACACTGATACCCATGTTCCCGCGAATGTGTGCCATGATTTTACCTTCGACTTCCAGGCGCTTCTTATCGCCGGCATCGTATATTTCCTTTTTCGCTTCCACCTGCACAAGAAGTTGATCCAAGTACCCTTTTTTACGGACGACCAGTCGGTACTGGGGTTCCACTTCTTCTACTTCCAGCAGCAGCGACTCTATTTGGGACGGGAATACGTTGACACCGCTGATGATGAGCATATCGTCGGTCCGGCCGTATACTTTTTCCAGTTTGAGGAGCGTTCTGCCGCAACTGCATTTTTCTCTTCTCAGGCGGGTGATGTCCTTGGTCCGATATCGTATCATCGGCATTGCTTTTCTTTGCAGCGAGGTGAAAATAAGCTCACCCTTTTCCCCGATGGGGAGCGGTTCGAAAGTGATGGGATCCACGATTTCAGCCAGGTAATAGTCTTCGTTGATATGCAGTCCATCCTGGGCTTCGCAGTCGAATGCCACACCCGGCCCACCGAGTTCCGTGAGACCGTAAGCTTCCATGGCCTTAACGCCCATGCGTTCCTCGATCTCGTCCCGCATTTGAATGGTCCATGGCTCGGCGCCGCAGACAACGATTTTCAAGGGCAGGGACTTAAGATCCACTTTAAGCTCCTCGGCCCGTTCGGCGATGGTCAGGGCATAGGATGGGGTGGCGAAGAGGACTTCAACCCCGAAATCTTTCATGATGGTGATTTGACGTTCTGTGAGACCCGAACTGGTGGGTACGACCGTGCAGCCGAGCTTGGTCGCCCCCTGATGAAAACCGAATCCACCAGTGAAAAGGCCATGGCCGTATGCATTTTGAACGACGTGCTCGGGGCGGACACCGGCGGACCATAGATTCCGAACCATGCACTCCGTCCATTGATCCAGGTCGTCTGCTGTATAGGGACCCGTGACCGGTTTCCCGGTAGTACCGGAGGAGGCGTGCACCCGAACGACATCTTTCAAGGGAACCGCACACAGGCCAAACGGATAGTTGTCCCGAAGATCGTTTTTTTGGGTGAACGGGAGTTTGGCGACGTCTTCCAGGCTCTTTATATCGGAGGCTTTAATCCCTGCTTCCTTAAACGTTTTTTTGTAAAATGGTATTTTCTTGGAAACCCAGTCTACCGTATTTTTGAGTTTTTCCAGTTGAAATTTTTCCATTTCCTCAACGGGCATGCGTTCGAATTGATCGTTCCAGGGCATGATTTTCCTCCTTAAAAGTAAGATGAGCTCGTCCGTGAAAAAGCAGGTCTTCGGTGCGTGTTGCCGGGAACCTGCTTTTTCGTAAATATTTACCATGAGCAACCAACCGGATCCATCGGCTGTCCGGACATAAGCGGCTGATATATGACCGATCAACCCGGTGTCATATCGCCGGAACCGAATTTTCCCTCACGGACCGATACCACGGCACCTTTTACCTGTTCACCGCCCGGGGCCGGTCCTCCTGACGGAACACGTAACGGCTATGCGCCTGCTGCCGCTTCGTATCCGAGATCAAAGGCCTTCAAATTCAAATCGAGAAAGGCCGGTTTGGTTTTATTCTTCATGGCCTGTTTAGTATGTTCCACCGACATCGGCAATATGGCGGTTTGGGTCAATGCCCCCAGCAGCACCATGTTTACCGAAAGCACGTTGCCGGCTGTTTTGGCCAAGGCAACGGCATCAAATGCGATGAGCTTGGCGGTTTTTGCCCGGAGTTTTTCCTGCAGGTCGTTGAGATCCGGATACACGCCCTTGCCGATGGCCACCGTAAACGGCGGCATTGGTGACAGATTGGTGATGGCAACTGTCTTGTTGTTGCATTTGTTCAATGCCCGCAGTGTTTCAGAAGGTTCGAATCCGACCAAAAGGTCCGCTTCGCCGTCGGAAATAATGGTGCTTTTGGCATCCCCGAACACAATGGCCGATTCCACCACCCCGCCGCGCTGCGCCATGCCGTGGATTTCACTCATTCTAACCGGTACATTTGCCAGAAGTGCGGCTTCACCCAAAACACTGGATGCCAGCAAATTCCCCTGTCCGCCAACCGCTACGATGATCAATCTTTTAATATCCATTCTTTTTCCCTATATTCTGGACGGTTAAATCATGTAACATCCTTACCAAGACCAGGTACTCATGTCATCAAGCCTTATCTTTCACCGGAGAAATGGCATTCTCGGGGCAGATTTGGGCGCAGACAGCACATCCCACACACATGACCGGATCGATGGCGGGTCTGTCGTCCGCCATGTAGAATGCCGGGCATCCCAGTTCCTTCACACAATCCTGGTGATTCTTGCATCGGTCCGTGACCCGGAAGGATTTCCGTTTTTTAACGCGTTCCAGTCCTTTGGCGAAGAGGACGCACACTTCTTCGCTGATGATTACCGAAACACCTTGATAATCGATGGCTTCCTTGATGGCATCGATGCTCTTGTTGATCTTGAGGGGTTTGATGACGGTCACATGCTGTACGCCCAAGGATCTGACGACATTTTCAATGGAAACACGGCCGTAGCCGTCAAGTTTCCAATCATCCATCTGAACACCCGGATTGGGTTGATGACCGGTCATTGCTGTGGTGCCGTTATCCAGAATGACCAGCGTGAAGTTGTGATTGTTGAAGACGGCGCTGGCAAGTCCGGGTATTCCGGAATGGAAGAACGTGGAATCACCGATGAAAGAAATGACCTTGTCCCCGGTCACCTTCGAGAAGGCACCGGCGGTGCCGACCGAAGAACCCATGCAGATGAGAAAATCCGCCATGGACAGGGGTGGTAGAAAACCCAGGGTATAGCAGCCGATGTCCGTGGGGTAGATGGTGTTCCGGCCTACGGCAGCTTTTTTTACCGCATAGAAAGTGGCTCTGTGGGAACAACCGGCGCACAGGTTGGGCGGCCGGTTCGGAATCTCCGGCACATCGGATGTGTCGGCGATTGCCGGCGGCGTGTAAGGTATGCCGAAGAAGTTTGCCATTGCCTGACGTGCAATAGCCGGGTTGAACTCATACAGCCGGGAGAACAAATCCTTGTCTTTGCCTTTAATTTTCAGCGTCAACGCCTCTTCCTGGGCAAACGCCTTGACCGCTTCCTCGAGGAAAGGTTCGCCTTCTTCCGCCACCAGCACCTGGTCGCAGTCTTTCAGAAACGCCTTGATCTTTTGCTCCGGCAGCGGATTTGAAAAGCCGATTCTCAGAATACGGGTTTTATCCCCGATACCCAGATCCTTGACGGCGTCCGATACGTAATTGTAGCTGACACCGCTGCAAATGATCCCCCATTTGCCGGTGCCTTCAATGAAATTAAATGGGGACGTTTCAGACAGCTCTTTTGCTTTTTCCAGTTTTTCAAGGAGTTTGACATGCAGCCGGCGGGAAATAGCCGGTACGGTGACGTAGTTCATCGGGTCTTTGTCAAACTTGCCTTCGGGTTTTCCGATATTCAAGGGTTTAAGATCGACCGGGGCGGTGGAGTGGTTGATCCGTGTGGTGGTTCTGAAAAGCACCGGCACCTGGAGTTGCTCGGATATGCCAAGTGCCTGGCCGACCATCTCCTTGGCCTCTTCAACGGAAGAGGGCTCGAGCATGGGGAGTCCGCCCAGTTTTGCATAGTAGCGATTGTCCTGTTCGTTCTGGCTGGAGAACATGAACGGATCGTCCGCCGTCAGCACCACCAGGCCGGCCTTGACGCCGACGTAAGCCAATGTCATCAGCGCGTCAGCCGCCACATTCAATCCGACATGTTTCATGATGGCCATGCTGCGAACACCTGAATTCGCGGCTGCGGCCGCCATTTCCATGGCGACTTTTTCATTGGCGCTGTACTCGAAGTACAAGTCGCTTTCCTGGGAGATTTGAAAAAAATTCAATGAAATCTCCGATGACGGTGTGCCCGGATAAGTTGCCGCAAAGGCAAGCCCTGCTTCCAAGGCCCCCCTGGCGATGGCTTCATTACCGAGAACCATCATTTTTTTGCTCTGGTCATTCGTCAGTAATTTGTGCATTACCTTCCCCTCATTGAAATTTTAAAATTTATAGGAACTTTCCTGACCGCGCGATGCCTACACCCTGCGTTTCAATATAATATATTTACAATTTGTCCTGTTTTGAATATTTCTCAAGACCGCCGATTATAAAAAACACCAACCGGTCCAGGTGCTGCTTGTCCGACTTGTTTCTCAAATTCCAGCCTCTCAAGGGTAAAAAAACCATCAAGTAGGACAGCAGGTTCGCGAAAAACTGAATTTCATCATCCGTCGGCAGCACCATTTCCGCGTCCTTTAACAAGATTCGCCAATAGCCCACCACATTCTTGTCGTCCATTTCCATGACCACACGGAGGAACTTTTTTTCAAGGTATTTGGTTTCCGTGTAAATGAAAGAGATCAGGTCCTTGTTGTCGACCATGAACTCAAGGGTGTGGTAAAGGGCTTTTGTCAATTTTTCCTTTGGATCCACGGTATTTTCGATGCCGGATTCCACCAGATGATTGACCCATACCCGCTGCATATGTTGATAAATGAGAAATAAAACGTCGTCTTTGGAAGAAATATAGTGGTAAAGCTGGCCCATGGACATTCCGGAGGCAATGGCGATTTCGCGGATGGTGGTTCTGTGGTAGCCCTTTTCAAAAAATTTCCGGCAGGCCCCGGAGATGATCTGCTGGTGCTTGTGTAGGACGAGATCGATATTCTTAGATGCGTTTTTAATGGTGGACAACGACAATGTTTCGCCTTGCAGTGTTGTCTTATGCAATTTTTGAGTCTGGTTGTTCGGCGTCGTCATTGGTTACCGGCTTTATCCATTATGGGAATCGAGCGGGCGCTCGCTCTACGTATCGAGAAAAATATAGTGACCCCATGGTTAAAAATGAATTTCATTCAAAAAAGTGAAGATCATAAACGTGATTTACCAGCTACTTTATAGCTATGTCAAGCTTATTCTGTTCCGGTTCGAACCGTCGGATCATCTGCGCCCGCAAGCCGATTCTCCGTGACCGGTGCCGGGGTTTGGCGTGCAAAACCCCGGTCTTGTCAGTGGCGCCGGATGGGTGTTTCAGGGCACCAGAATCGGCCGTTCAAGGATTTTCCGGCTGTGAACGGTTTCAAAAATTTCATTGATCTGATCCAGTTGAAACGTTTTCACAAACGGGCCGAGTTTGACTTTCCCGGCGAGCACGAGGTCCACCGTCGGCCGGTAGTATTTGGGGATGCATCCCCAGTTGCCACGGACAGTGGCGTGAAACGCCATCAGGTTCGACAACCGTACATCCACGGTGGCCATGGTGAACCCCACAATGGACAGGGAGGCGCCGTAAGTCAAAAGACCAAATGCCGTTTGCTGTCCGGGTGCCGTGCCTGAAGTTTCAAATATTTTCCATTCCGTCCGACGTTTACCTGCTTCTTTAACGAATCCGGAGACCTGTTTTCGCAGATCCTTAAACGGGATTTCTTTTGAATTGAATGTTTTGTCTACATAGGGGGATATCGCTTCGAGCTTGGCCGGATCGATATCGATGGCGATCACCGTGGCGCCGAAGGATTTGGCGATTTGTGCACCGAATCCGCCGACACCGCCGACACCGATAAAAATAGCCGTGTCCGCTTCGGTCAGTCCGGACTCGATAATGGCCTGATAAGGCGTGGTGATGGCATCCGCCACAACGGAGAGTTCCGCCAGACTGATGTCGGCTTCTCCCACCGGTTTATAATTCTCATCCACGGGCACCTCACACAACTGTGCGGCCGGTACGACAATATGTGATGCAAATCCACCTTGAATATCGTTCCCCGGCATTTTCTGGGCGGAGCAGATGTTGCCGAAATCCCTGTTGCACACATCGCAGTCACCACAGGGCATTACCGCCGGCACCACCACGGCCTTCTTATCCCAGGCCTCCGCTCCGGGACCCGTGGCGTCGACAATGCCGCTGATCTCGTGGCCCAGTGTCAGGGGTAGGGGAGACCGGGTGCGGACACCGTCATAGTAAAATCCCAAATCCGTATGACAGACGCCGCAACCGGCGACCTTCAGCCGCACTTCGCCCGCTTGGGGATCGGGAATGGGACTTTCGGTTTTTTCCAATGGTTTGCCTGCTGCCGTGAATTGCCAGGATATCATTGACATGAGAAAATCTCCTTGTCGATGTACACCTATTTCCTGAAAAGATGAAATTCTCAACGGCTTACCGTTTCAGGTTCGGGTGCAATATGGTTGTGATAAAAATAAAAAAGCGTCGATTATCCTTTGCCCATACGGGTATATATGGTTTTATACCTGTCGGCGGTACCTTTCAAACACGAGTTGCATGCCGGTTCGGCAAGCGCATCAAAGGGCTCGAGGAGGACCTCATAGCCGAGCGCTTCATACGTATTCAACATTTCCGTGAGACGCGGCTCGTCATACGTCGATCGCTTCTCCCACCCGTCGTTCTCCAATTCATGCTGTCTGATCACCGGTCCGGCCTGTTCTGCACATTCGTTATTTATTTTTCCAGGAGGGTTTGCGTTTCTCCTCAAAGCTGGCAATACCTTCCAATGTGTCTTCGGTGCGCATCAAGGTGTTGAGGAACAGATCGCTGACCCCTTCAATGGCCTGGGTGAAGCCGAGCCCCACATGTTTTTTGACCGCGCGTTTATTAAGCCGGATAATCAACGGGCTGTTGTATTGGATTTCCTTGATGAGGCGTTCGATTTTTTCCGTGAACTCAGCCTCTGTGGTTACCTGGGACACAAACCCGAGACGCCGGGCTTCTTCCGCAGAATACCGTTTTCCGGTGGTACATACCTCGATGGCTTTGGCCGGTCCCACCAGCTGTGGGAGACGGATGGCCGCATAGGGCGGGAAAAAGCCCAACTTGATTTCGGGTTGTCCGAATACCGCGTTTTCCGAGGCGGCCACAATGTCGCACGCGATGGCCAGTTCCATGCCACCGCCAAGGCAGGCGCCATGAACCGCGGCAATGGTGGGCACTTCGAGCTGTTCGATGAGCTCGAAAATACGATTGAACGTGGAGACCATCTGCCGGACCATCTCCGGTTTATGATCCGCCACTTCAACGCCCGCGCACCAACTTGGGCCATCACCGTAGAAAACAACACATTTTAAATCCTCATCCGCGATCAAGGTCTCGAGCTGACCGTTGAGTTCGTTCATCATCTCGATATCGAGGACATTATGTTTTGGCCGTGCCAGCGTAATCCGGGCGATGCCATCCTCGTTTACCAGTTTTAGATTTTTCAGTTCCGCCATGATGCTTACCCCGTATGCTGTGGTGGATTGCCATATCGATAAGCAACCGCCCGCCGTGTAAGGGATGCTCCTGAAATCGGACGGTGCTTAAAATCTCAAGCCTTCTTGAACACGTAATTAAGCTGACCATTGGGTAAGGTGTTCACGGCCGCTGTCATTTCCATGCCGATTTTAAGTTCGTCCACATCGATACCGTCGGCAATCCTGCCGAACACCTTATAATCACCGTAGTCCAGCACGGCGATGCTGTAGGGCAGGTCGCCTTCGAACCCCTGGGGGCCGTATTTCAGTGTGCTGTAAGTGATCAATTTCCCGTTACCATCCACATCAAACCACGTCATATCGGTGGTCAGGCATTTGTGGCAGTCCGCCCGCGGGGGGAAGAATTTTATACCGCACCCATTGCATTGCGTGCCGGTGACTTTACCGGATTCCAGGTTCGTAATAAAATCATTCACCCGGGTGGTGGCCGTGAAGCTGACCGTCCCGAATTTTTTAAACCGATCATCTATCTCTTTTTTGCCCATATGATTGTCTCCCGTTTGATACCGGATTATCTGCCAAGAATGGTTACATTGCCATAAAGTCCGACCCCCCCGATGTTATGAACCAGGCCGATCCCGGGGTCTTTGACCTGCATGTCGCCGGCTTCGCCGCGCAGTTGCAGGACAATGGTTCGAATCTGGGAACCACCGGTGGCCCCGATGGGGTGCCCTTTGGAAAGAAGGCCGCCGTCGACATTCACGGGAATGCTGCCCTCCTTATACGTCTCTTTGCTCTGGATCAGTTCCTTCCCACCGCCGGGTTCGGCAAAACCCAGGTTTTCATAGGCCATCATTTCGGCAATGGTAAAACAATCGTGCACCTCTGCGACATCGACATCCTTCGGCCCGATACCGGCCATTTTATATGCATTTTCCGCGGCCAGTTTTGCAGCTTGAAGCCCGGTGAACAAATCTCTTCCGGCCAGATTTACGCTGGCGGTGGCGGCACCGACACCGAGGATCCATACCGGTTTTTTACACAAGGCCCTGGCTTTTTTTTCGCTGGCAACGATCACGCAGGAACTCCCGTCCGCATTGGCGCAACAGTCCCCGACTCTCAATGGTGCAGCCACGGGACCGGCCATAACACTTTCCGGATCGCTGAACATCTCATGGGTGACCTGCTTGCGGTAGACAGCCTTGTCGTTGATCTGGCCATAGGTGGAGGCTTTCACCCGGATGGCAGCCAAGTCTTCGGGTTTTGTGCCGTATTTATCCATGTGAGCGGTGGCGTACATGGCATAATAAGCGGGCATCATCGTGCCGAACGGGCTTTCCCATTGGATATCCGCTCCCCGCCCCATTCTCTCCTGTGATTCCGCCGAAGATATTTCAGACATTTTTTGAAATCCAACCACGGCGACGGCATCATGAAGCCCGGATTCCACCAGCGAATAGGCCAGCCGGACCCCCATGCTGCTCGACGAACACAAACTCTCCACATAAAAGGTCGGCTGGGGGTTAAGGCCGAGATATTCGGCAAATATCCCCGCCGGTGATCTTTGTTTGTCATATTCCGGGGCTGAGCAGATAACGGATGCATCGATATCCGCGGTGGTTATATGGGCATCATTCAAGGCGTCCTTGAATCCTTCAAAGGCCAACTCCCTCACAGATCCCGGGTATTGTCGAACGAAACTGCTTTGACCCACACCGATGATTGCTACTTTTCCCATTCGCTGTTCCTTTATTCTTTTTAAGGATCACCCCGGAAAAAAGGGGCGACCCCTGATTTGCGATTAGCCGGCTTAAATATACTGGCCGCCGTCAACCTTCAGAATCTCACCTGTGATATGCCTGGATTTGTCCGAGGCCAGAAATGAGATGGCATAGGCGAGATCTTCGGGTTGTCCCACCCGTTTGGTGACGATTTCGGCCATGGCCAAATCAACAATTTTATCCCTTGCATCGGAGTTTTTAAGCATGGCGGTTTCTATAAGCCCGGGGGCGACGGCATTCACGGTCACACCGAAGGCGCCAAGTTCCTTGGCAACCGCTTTGGTATAGCCGATGATGCCGGCCTTGGATGCCGAATAGTTCGTCTGCCCGAATTTGCCGCGCAAACCGTTTATGGACGTAACATTGATGATTCTACCGTATTTCTGGTCTTTGAACAGCGGTGCCGTATGACGGGTGAAGTTAAAATAGCCTTTCAGATTCACTTCAAGTACCCGGTCCCATTGCTCTTCGGTCATTTTCCAGCACACACCGTCCCAGTTCATACCGGCATTGTTGACAAGAATGTCAATACGGCCGAATGCCTGAAGCGCGGCATCAACAACTTTATTGGCCTCTTCAAACGATGAGATATCGCATTTTATGGCCAGGGCCTTACGTCCCATTCCCTTGATTTCAGCCGCCACTTCCTCTGCTTCTTCCTTGTGTTTCCGGTAGGTGAGGCAGACATTTGCACCTTCCTTGGCCAGATCCAGGGATGCGGCGGTACCGATTCCCTGAGAACCACCGGTAACAATGGCGTTTTTACCTTCTAACAACATCAGCCTCTCCTTTACGTTTGTGGTTTGCCCATGACATCAGCCATGAATTCGGTGTTGAACTCGGCGCCCTTAATTTGCTGCCGGCGGAATTCGATGAAATCAATGGTATCCTGGCCGGTGATGCGTTTGGTATTGAATGCATTGAAACCCAGGAATGCTTCACCGTTCATATTGGCGGCCAGCCAATGGCGATTGATGGTTTTAGCCTGATCCCAGAAGAATCTTTTCTTCAGGCGGATACCCTCGACGCTTTTGATCAGGCAACCTGGAAACAGATTGGTAAATGTCCAGAGAATTTTATGGATTTCCGCATCCAGCAGCGTAAAATCGATGGTGGCCGTTTTGACAATGTCACGGGCTTTTTTGGCCGCGTCACCGGATTTGTATTCGCCGTAAACGATTTCGCCGTCGGCCAGCCACTCTTCGGTGACGATCGCCGGGTTCCTCACCCACTTGTCACCATCTTTAATGACCGGCACACACTTGGAAATGAGTCCCAGCCGTTTCATTTTATATGCGCTCCACATTTCGCAGGATACGCAGTTCCACATGGCCAGTTCCATGGGCAGCATCCAGGGCAGAAAATCCGTACTGCCACCGTCCGGAGCGGAACCATGCTTCGGGCCGGCCTGGCCGAAAATAGCCAGATCCGAGGAAAGTGTCAGGTCGCAGGCCATGCCGATTTCCTGGCCGCCGGCGACACGCATACCGTTTACACGGCAAATCGTCGGTTTTTTACAATTCAGGATCGCATCCACCATGGCATTGAACAGGTCCATGTAAGAGCCGTATTCATTCGGACGCCGGGCATAATACTCCGCATATTCTTTAGTGTTCCCGCCGGTGCAGAATGCCTTGTCACCCACCGCCGTGAACACTGCCGCCACCACACTGTTGTCGGCGGAGGCCCGCTGAAAACCGGAGATAACACCTTTTACCATTTCCGTTGTATAGGAATTGTATTGTTTCGGATTGTTTAAGATGATCCAGGCGGTGTAGAGACCTTCGACCACATTCCCCTGTTGGTCGATGACGGGTTTTTTTTCAAAAACAACACCCGGTGCCGCATCGGAAAAATGCTCTTCACCCCACAGATAATGGTTCTTTGTGCCCGATTCTCTCGGCAACCAGCTTAAATCACTCATGTGTTTCCTCCTTTGGATACGTACAAATTTCTGAATTTACTCGGATTTGGAACCGACCTATGATGGATTAAAAATGATTTGCTAATTATTCACATCTTAGCTATATATTAGCTACTTTACACCTAAGTCAAGAAAAAAAAACGGGGCAATCACCGGCCCTTATCCATTTATATCCGGAGGCCGTGATAATATTGAAAAACTATGGTAGGATCCAACTTAATATGGTCTGGACGGGATGTGCAGCTGGGGATTCCATCCATGATGATACATAACGCCTAACGTAACCTAAGGAGGGAATTACCGTGAGATACCCGAAAGAATGCGTCCTCAAGGAATGCCAGGAGGCGATTATCCGCCCGCTTGAAGCGGGTGACATAACACTTCTTGAAAAATTCTATTCCCTGATTTCAGAAGATGACCGCTGGTTCATGCGATATGATGTCGGGTCCCCGGAAGTGCTCCAGAAGTGGTTCGAAAATATTGACCTGGCATATGTCAAATCCATTGTGGGCGTCTGCGAAGATAAAATTGTCGGGCATGGCAGCCTTCACCTCCGCGGATACGGCGCCACACAACATGTGGGCCGATTCCGGATTATCGTGTTACCGGAATACCGGCAGAAACGGTTGGGCACCTGGTTGCTCCTGGATTTGATTCAATTGGCCATGGATGAAGGGTTGGAAGCACTCCGGACGGATCTTGTCGTCGGTGTGGACAATGCCGCCATCGAAGCGGTGACCAAGTTTGATTTTTTCAAGGAGGCTGTGTTGAGGGATTACGCCAAGGATCGAAACGGAAAATTTCACGATATCGCCATTCTAATCAAACGGCTGCACCGCCAATGGAGCGATTTTTAACATCGATTCAGGCCTCAACCCCCATCTTGATATGGGCGGCCCGGTTCCAAGATGTTGTCAATGGATACGGGGCGCCATGATACGCAATCGATTTATATATGGATAAAGACATTTTCCATGCTTAGGTTGGGTCTGTTGTCGACAATACCGCCATCGGGATTCCTTTAATGTACAAAGAACGAAAGTCTAACAAATACAAAACAAAGACAGCGACGGAAGGCGCGCTGCGAACCGACCAGGTTACGGTCACCGCCCACGGTCCCGTGCTGGTGAGTTCGTTCTGTACACCTGAGCAGATCGATACCTATATGTTTGATTCTCAGTTCGGGACATTTGCCCAGTATAAATCGCTTTACACGAAGAAAGAGACACTCATCAAACACGCCGGGCACGAAGGCGCCAATGTGTCCCTTGCCCTTGCCCAGGGAGAAAGGATAGTGGGGTTCGGTGTAATGGATTATCCCGAATCCGATGAACGATGGTCCCAACTCGGCGAGCGGACCATGATCGAGATCCAGGCCATAGAGGTATGCCGCAGCTGGCGCGGCAGCGGCGTGGCGAAAATGATACTGCAGGCACTTCTTGAACACCCTTTGGTGGAAAAGATGATCGTTTACCTGGTGGGATATTCCTGGACATGGGATCTGGATGGTTCGCGGAAAACCACTCAGCAATACCGGAAGATGCTGATCAAGCTTTACACCAACTATGGTTTTACTGAGATGCAGACCAATGAACCGAACATCTGCTTGAAACCGGAGAATATTTTCATGGCCAGAATCGGAAAAGAGATCACCGATGAAATGAAAAACAAGTTCAAATGGCTGCGTTTTGGAATGTCGCCGGATTAATGGTCACGTCATCTTCCATCCCGGCCCCCCCCAGAGAGTCCCTGTCAACAGAGCAATCGCCTGCCTGATAACACGGTTAACATACATTTCCGTCGCAAATCAAAAAGTCAAATATCAAAGCTCAAATTTCAAATGGATGTATCCTATCCATTTTTACATGTGTTAGCCTTGGTTCTGCCCCCGGAATCCCTGTCAATAGATCCATTTTTGTGATACGGTATTGCAATCATAAGCTAAGGACCATGGCCGTATTCACAATAATCTTGACAACATACTCAAATGATATTTTAAAAACAGTTCCGGGCAGAGCCGTGGTATCCAACAGCCGGACGCGCCGATCCGCGAAAACATGCATCCATGGCCCGGTGGATGAAATCGTCTTTTCCGGTTTTTTCAACCACACAATCCATGAAAGAGAATCGCGTGCCCTCAAACACCAATGCCGAACCACCGGAAACGTCGAGATTCGATGATTCAGACATCAGCCGTATCCTCAGGCGCATCTCCGCCAGATGGCGGGAAACACTCACCGCCCACGCCCCTGATGCCCGGGGTAAAGCCACCGGTTTCGAAGATGATCATACTGGTGATCCGGCGGATCCCGCCGCATCGGGACACGGCTTTGGGTTGCAAGTTTCGGGGCAGGCCGCCGGCATGGATCCGGATCATGTGGAGGTCATCAGCTTGACGTTAACTTCGGCATATGTCACTCAGCTCACCGAAATCTATAATACCGATGCCGACAAACTGATGGACCATGTGATGCGCACCGCCTATGACCAGGATGACAGGGAATTGGGTGATCTGGATATCACCCCCAACCGTGGAAGGTGACAATGACCGATGGTGTTATTTTCAATCAATGCATCAACGACATCCGTAAGATCTATGCGGCGGATAAGGAAAATGCAGAAGCTGGTATTGAGGCCTATCTGCGGGATACCTTATCAAGCCGTCCGGACGCCAAAAAAATAACCATTGTTGAACAGATGGCCCGTCGATTCGAAGCACGGAGCATTGGTCTGTCGGCCGGCGCCGTGTTGAACCAGAACATCATGGAGGGGATTTTTTCATTCCTTCTGGGGAAAAACCTGTCCCAGGTGGAGCTTTCCCCGGATGAACTCATGGAGCGCATGGCCGAATCGCTGAATACCATCTTTGATACGCTCAATCAGTTGGTGGGCAGCATAAACACGGCATTTTGCGGGGAGCACGATAGCGAGGAGACCATCCGGCAGGTGATCGGTTACCATATGGGAAATACGGTCACGGATAATTCGCTGGAGAGTTATCTGGCCAAAATTACCAAGGCGTTTCTGGTGGCGCAGCAGGCATTTGAGCTCGCTGCGGAGACCACCATACAGCAAGTCGTGGACGATTTGAACCCTGAACGCATTACCGCCTCCATCACCGGCGGGCTGAAAATCGGCCCGCTTCAAAAAGCCGAATCCTTCCGTTTGTATAGACATAAATTTGAAGCGCTTCGACAATGGATCGATTCCGGACATTACATGAAACAGGTTCGGTCCGAATTCGAAAAAAACTGCCAGAACCTTTTCATGGAGGGTGAAACCGGTCACGGGGAGATCATACCGGATTAGCTTTTGATTATCTCAGGTGCCGGAGATGCTTATCAATGGTATTCGTCACCTCCCGGTCTCATGGGAGCGCCGGTGGGCGTTTTCATGTGTCAGCTTTTCGTTTTACTTTTCTTGATGCTTTCAAGCCGATCAAAGAGTATTTTTGCTTTTTTCAGATTTGATGCCACATCCAGGTAGTCCGGATCCATCTCCTGTACGAGTTCCCATTCGGCAATGGCCCGGGCCAGTTTTTCTTCTCTGAAATAGGCCAGTCCCTTTTCATAGTGTTCTTTCTTATAGGTCTCTTCCGTTTTCAGGACATAGGCGTCACATTTATCGCAATCCGGGTTGAATTTTTGGGACATTTTAAATGCATTCAATGCCGCCAGGTACTTCTTCCGGGTGAAGGCTTGAATTCCATATTCGAAATGCGCCTGGGAAATATAGTCGGTGGCCACTGCATCGTTCGGGTTAACGTTCAACACTTTTTCAAATTCAGCGATGGCTTCGGGGTAGTCTCTATTGTTGAAAAATTCCATGCCGAGTTCCCGGTAATTGGCCGCCTGATCCTCGACGGACAGTTCCTCACCATTGGCAGGCGAATCCGCTTCCATTGGTTTTGCCGGCTTTGGGCCTGGTGCTGGGTATGCCTGCGCGGGGCCGTCCGTCAACGTATCCGCTTCACCTGAAAACGGAACGCCCTGTACCACCGGGATTTTGATTTTTTGTCCGCTTTTCACACTGGTGATATCATCCAACCGGTTGAATTCGGCGATGAGGTTGAACTTCTGGTAATCGCCATAATACCTTTTGGCCAGAACGGACAGGCTTTCACCCGGTTTCAAGACATGGACAACGAATCGTTTGACGGTAATGATTTCCGATGCGGACCCGGCCGCCTCTTTGGTTTTATCGGATTGAATTGTCGCCGGGTCGGCCATGATGGGCATGCCTTCGATTACCGGCACCTTGATTTGCTGTCCCGCCTTTACCCGGGTGGCATCCACAAGCTCATTGTATTCGGCGATGAGATGAAACTTTTTGATATCTCCGTAGTAAATTTCAGCGATGGATGAAAGGCTCTCATCGGGTCTAATGGTGTGCATGAGATATTTGCTGACCTGTGCCAGTATCCGCCGTGATCCGGTAAGATAATCCTTGGCGCCGGCATGATCCGGATTATATCTTAACGCGGTCAAAAACGCCTTGCGCGCCTGCGTGTAGGCGCCGTTGCGGTGGGACTTCAGACCGTGCTGAAAATGTTTTTCCGACAGATCCTGAAGCTGTTTTTGTAAAAATTCGGTTTTTTTCCCGGCGATTTCATTCTCCGGATCCACCGTCTGCACAAGCCGGTATTGCTCTAAAGCCTTTACAGGTTCATCATTGGCCTCGTAAGATCGGGCCTGAGCGATATATTGATCCGCCAATTCGCTGGGGGGCGGCCCGACCGTGTTTTTTCCACAGCCGCTTGAGAGAACCGTCAGAATGATACCGATAAGAATGATTCTTTTTGTCACCATGTTCTCACCTTAAAGAAAGAGGAGTGAATGTGTTCAACCGGTTGATAAAGGATGAAATATCCCGCTTCAGGATTTGATCCCGCTTGATGGCAAATGGATTGGTGAAGAAAGGGTTGCCGCCCCTGTTCACCGACACGGCGAGCTTATAACCGGCCTGTTTTGAAATACTGATGACCTGTTGATCATATCGGCCGAAAGGGTAGGCCAGAAAGTAGGTGTTCTGTTTCAATTTTCGATCCAGGATTTTTTTCGAATCGACCACCTCCTGATACACCCTGGTCTTGAAATCCGCCTCGGATTCCCCCTCCTTCGGCGTTGTCAGATCGCTGTGGTATATGGTGTGCGAACCGATGGTAAAGCCGGCGGCTTTCATTTCCCTGAGCTGATCCCATGTGACAGCCATCTTTGAGACACCCACAAAGTCGGTATAAACGAACAAGGTGGCGGTGAATCCGTATTTTCGTAAAATCGGATATGCGATCTCATATGCCGAGCGATAGCCATCGTCCATGGTGATCATCACGGATTTTTTCGGTAACCCCTGCCGGTTCGCCATAAACGAGAACAGGTCTTCCGGTCCGATTACCTGGTACCCCTCACCGCTCAGGTATTTCATCTGTCCGTCAAAGACAGACGCCGGGACGCATAAGGGGGATTCGCAATTCCTGGCGAATCGGTGGTAGGTTAGAATGGGGATGGTTTGATATCCATCGGCGGCAAGGCCCGCGTTGTTTTTATACTTCAGGGGAATGACAATCGACTCCCCGGCCCTGAAACGCGCCCGCGGATTTGCTTCCTCAATTATCCATGCCTTATCTTCATCCTGGAGAAATGCACGTGCGATGTCTGCGGCCTTTTCGGATGCCGACATGCGGTAGATGATGTAATTTTCTGACCGGTGCAAGACTTGTGGAACGGCTCTCGTGGAGAAAGTGGCGGTGGTGCAGGATGATAACACCCATAACAAAACAACCGCTAATATCGATGGCCTGAAATTTATGGATGCGTTCCGTGCCGTGTGCAACAAGGGGTATGCGTGAACCCAAGGGGGGTCATTCCGGTGTGTCATATGAAGCCGGTACCGTGGTGTATTCAATGTGCGTCGCCTGATGTGCCGATGGTTAATCGATTGCTAATTTAAACGGTGATTTGGTCGGATTTTTAACATACCATGGCGGTTTTATCAAGCACCCGGACGTGCACGCACAGGGAAATCGCATGTAAAAATGGTATGGTGGGAATACTGTCCCCTGAAAACAGGCAATGTCACCGGTAATGTCAAATGACAAAGCTCAAATTTCAGATGAAGGTATGCTATCCGTTTTTAAAAAAAATGTAATAAAGTATAAAAATATCAGAATGTTAATTGTCCTTGACAAAGCAGGTTCGCCATATTAGATTGGCGGTACTTTATCATCGACATCCGGTGTTGTCCCGTGTTCATCATCATTAGAATCCTTTTTCACGGAAGATTATGTACGACCTGGATTCAGGCTCATATGGCAAACCACCCGGCAACGTCCGGTTTCAGACCCTTTATCGTGAAGTAAGTGGTTTATAGTGAAGTGTATGGTTTATAGTGAAGTGAATAGTGATGCTTGCCGAATCAACGCGATAGATGTATCTCCATGAGGAGGGGTTCCATGCTGGTAACTGAAATAGCCACCAATGCCGCCATTAAATTAAGGAACTTTACCATCCACGGTTTCACCGGGGTTTTTAAGCGGTTCGGCCTGCCTCACCGTTATCGGAAATGGCTTCTCCCGGGGTTGGCGTTGTGGACCGTCCTTCAGGCGGCCTGCTTTTTCGGCTATCAATGGCAGACCTCCGGAAAACGCGATCTATTTTATCGAAACGGCATCAAACTGGTACAGGCACTGACCGTCAAAAGCGCACCGGCGGTATTGGAGAGGGATATCCTCAGCATCGATCTTGCCGTGAAGGAATTAGCGGGCATCGATGGCCTGTTGTATGGTGCCATTCTGGATCATGAAAACACGATTCTCGCCCATACGGATATCGAATCACCACGGGACAGGATGGCGATCCCCGACAATAATAAGGTGTTAAAAGCTGTGGACGGTATTTTGGTCTTTGCCGAGGTGTCGGCGGCTGCCTCTCCGGTTACCGGCTTCCTGAGCGACATCACCTTTTCCGATGTGGAAATCGGCAAGGCATATGTCCGCATGTCCGAAACGGCGGTTCTTGAAGCTGTTTCCCGTTTGCGGATCCTTTACCTTTTTACGGGCGTATTGACTACCCTTGTGCTCATCACCGGCGGAATACTTTTGACACGGGAGAAGCCCACATTAACCGTATTCAGCCAAAACACCGTCGACATGCCACACCCGATCGGGCCTTATCATTTGCAGCAGAGACTGGCCGTCGGGGGGATGGCGGAACTCTTCGTAGCCGATTATGTCCGCGAGGATGGATTTCGCCGGAAAGTGGCCGTGAAACGCATTCTGCCGCATCTGGCGGAGAATACCGAATTTTTGAATATGTTCACGCGTGAAGCCAGATTGGCCGCCGTATTACAGCATCCGAACATTGTTCAGATCATCGATTACGGCCGGATTGACAACGCCTCTTTCATTGCCATGGAATATATCAACGGCAGAAATCTGGGCGAGATAATCACGGAACTCGGAAAAGGTCTGCCCATGGCACATGCCATGTTCATCGTATCCGAGACAGCCAAGGGTATCGCGTATTCCCACGCGCGTTGCGACGACGAGACCGGTGAGCCACTGAACATCGTCCATCGTGATGTCAGCCCGCAGAATGTGCTGATATCTTTCGAAGGGGAGGTAAAACTCAGTGACTTCGGGATTTCCAAAGCCAGCTCCGAACCGAGTCTTACCCAGGCCGGTGTCATCAAAGGCAAACTCTCCTATCTCTCGCCGGAACAAGCCGCCGGTGACCCTGTGGACCATCAGGCGGATATTTATGCCTTGGGTCTGGTCTTTTATGAAATCCTCACCGGGCAGCGGGTTTACCGTTTTAAAAACGACATTGAAGCCATAAAAACCATCGAGACGAATCGCATTTCTCCGTTGAAGGACATTTTACCGAACATTCCGGCAGAGCTGAATCGCATCGTGATGAAGTGCCTTGAAAAGAAGAAGGAACTCAGATACCCGATGGCCTCTGATTTAAACGCAGATCTGATGGCTTTTAAACGGGAGAGCAAGATCTCTTTTGATACAATGGACCTCTCTGAATTCATGAAAAAGATATTTCAATCTTGATCCACCCGTGGGCGTGTGGATGCCAAGGTCACCCTTTAATTATGGACTGAAGATACAGGATATGCCCCAGATAGACTATGCCGGTAAAACGGATATCGGCCTGAAGCGCACAAATAACGAAGATGTATTAGCCATAAACAGTGAATCGGGCTATTGTCTTGCCGCCGACGGGATGGGCGGTGCCGCTGCCGGTGAGTTGGCCAGTAAGATCTTCGCCGAAACCGCGGCCGACCTTTTCCCCGGCAATCAACTTCAAACCGAGACGGATGCGATTTATCACGTCCAACACATATTTTTTGAGTCGAATCAACGTATTATCGCCGACGGTGTCATCAACGAACACCATAAAGGTATGGGGTGTACGGCGGAACTCCTCATTTTCGTCAAAAACCTTTTTGTGCTGGGACATGTGGGCGACAGCCGGACCTACAGGTGGCGTAACGACGCCCTGGTCCAACTCACCACCGACCACACCTTTGTGCAGCAACAGGTGGAAGAGGGGGTTGTTCATCCGGAGAATGTCAGACGTCATCCGTTGCGGCACGTGATCATGCGGGCGGTGGGTCTCAAGGAAGAGCTTTTGATTGATATCCTGAAAGGGCGGACCCTGCCCGGAGATCTCTATCTGCTGTGTTCCGACGGTTTGACCGATATGGTGGAAGATGAACAATTGGAGGACATTCTCTCCGACGATTCGCCGCTGCAGCAGAAAACGGATGCACTCATCGACATCGCCAAAAACTCCGGAGGTAAAGATAACATTACCGTGGTCATCGCAGCGGTGACCTAAGGGCCATGTTATTCCACAGCCCTGTTTTCCTGTTTGTTTTCCTTCCCCTGGTGATTTTCTGCTACTTCTGCCTGCGACAATTCCGGCCCATCGGTTCCGGCAACACGATTCTGCTCCTTTTCAGCTATATCTTCTACTTGTACGGTGCCGCCGGATTCATCGTCATCCTGCTCATATCCACATCATTCGATTATGGTTTTGGGTTGTTGATGGTTCGAAAGCCCGGTCAGCGGCGGCTGTGGCTTACCCTTTCCATATCTCTCAATGTCGGGCTGCTGGCCTATTTCAAGTATAGTAATTTTCTGATCGGCGAAGTGAATGCATTATTCACCATGGCCGGTTACACACCATTTGACTGGTTACCTGTGGTGCTGCCCATCGGCATTTCATTTTTCACCTTTCAAAAACTCAGCTATATCGTTGATGTCTACAGAAAAAAAGTTCAACCGCTCACCAGCTTTATCGATTTTGCCATGTACGTGGCCATGTTTCCGCAATTGGTGGCCGGGCCGATTGTACGGTTCGGAACCATCGCCGGGCAGCTGCGGTCCCGGATCGAATCATGGGATGGCTTTTACAGGGGCTGCCTGCGATTCTGCTGGGGATTGGGCAAAAAAGTCCTTGTGGCCAATGCCTGCGGACGTATCGCCGATCATATTTTTCAACTGGGTCCGGAGTTCGTGGATACCCGACTGGCGTGGCTTGGCGCCGTTGCCTATACCCTCCAGATATATTTCGATTTCTCCGCGTATTCGGATATGGCCATTGGGTTGGGTGCCCTTTTCGGATTCAAATTTCCAGAGAACTTCAACCGGCCCTATTCATCCGTCAGCATCACTGATTTTTGGCGCCGCTGGCATATGTCGTTGAGCCGCTGGTTCAGGGATTACCTCTATATTCCGCTGGGGGGCAACCGATATGGGCTGACAAGAACCTGTGTGAACATGGGCGTGGTATGCTTGCTCTGCGGCTTATGGCACGGTGCCCAATGGACGTTTGTGATCTGGGGAATATATCATGGCCTGTTCCTGATTGCAGAGCGAATTACCGGGTTCCGTGAAATGACGCCTGATAAACTGCCCCTTGTCAGGCGGGGTGCGACATTGCTGGTCATCCTTCTCGGGTGGGTATTGTTCCGCTGCGATGATATGTCCCGGGCACTGGATTTTTATCTGGCCATGTTCACCATTACCAAGCTGCCGGTGGATTACGACCTGAGTCTGGTGCTGAATCATCGGGATATCTTTTTCACGATGGTTGGTGCCGGTGTTTTTTTTCTGCCCCGTGATTTCTCGGTGTTCGACCTGTTTTTTGATACAACACCCCGGCGTCGACTCCTGTGGAGTGCCCTGTTGATTCTGGTTGTGTTGCCCTATTGCATGGCGCTCATCGTGGGTACGCCCATGAATCCGTTTATTTATTACCGGTTTTAAGAGAAATGGGAAAAGCCCTTGCCATATGTTTCCTGTGTCTTCTCTTAGCTCCGGGCTTCATGCTGTTGACCCACCGTGACCAGGGATCGGTTTCGGTGGATACCGGTATGCCCCGGTGGTCATGGGAAACCGCTTTAAATCACAATTTCTATCAGGAGATCGACGACTACGTGTCCCGCCGTTTCGCCGCTGTCACTCCCCTGCGGATGATTGGAAACCGGGTCGATTTCCATCTCTTCCGAACGGCCATGGCGGCCGATGTTCACATCGGGAAAAGCGGGTGGTTGTTCAGCCGGAAGTCGGTTCGTTCCTTATTGGACGCCGAATCCCGGAAACTCCAGAAGGTCAGACAACAGGCGCTGAATCTTCTCGTCCTCGAACGGGCCGTCAGGGCCACGGGCCGGCAGTTCCACTTCACCATCATTCCGGACAAGGCTTCCCTCTACCCGGAGTTGATCGGGTATCCCCGGGCATATGCCGCTGTGACGGGCGGTAATTTTTTCAATGCGGGTACCTTCGCCCAATCACATGGTTCAGAAAGCTTTATTCAACTTCACCGCATATTGAGAAGATACAAGGCAGAAGGCATGCCTTTGTACGGCAAAACCTCACATTTCCTGGATCCCCTCGGCGCCAGGTCAGTGGCGTCCGCCATCGGAAACCGGCTTAAACATTCTCACCTGTTTTTATCTATCGTCCGGCCGGATACTGTGGAGGTCAATCCACCGGCTGATTTGTGGTCGGAACTGTCGGGTGGGGGGATGCCGGAGCACACCGTTGTCAGTGAACCGGTTTCGGTGAAAAACACTATCGATCCCGGCAGGGATGCGTTGCCGGCCGCCCTGTTTTGCGGGGATGAACATCTTTACCGGCTCGTCCCTTACATGATTCATATGTTTCGATCCATTGACTTCGTACCGGCTGATATGATCGGTTTCATCGTGAATGGTAAACCATTGACGGATTATGATGTTATCCTGGTCGGCAGGTCGGAGACCCGATGGGCCGAACTCAGGGTGGACCTTGATACGATATTACCGCACCTGATACCCCGGTCCGTATCCGGTCCGGCACACCGGATATCATTCGACCGGTTTGCACCGGTATCCCGGGTGGCATTGATCCGAAGCCCGGTGGGGTTGGAAATTAAATATTCGGGCGCTGCTTCCGCCTTTGATCTTTCGGATATCCGGGGTTCTCACGACCGCACGCTCCGGGTGCTCCGGTTGTCCCTTGATGCGGTGGTACCCACGGATCTGAAGATCGTCAAGCGTCCGGATTCAGGGCCGGTGGAGATAAAGTCCGTTGCCCATGGTACCTCGGACATCTTTTTAGTATTACCCTTTGCCGCTTCCACATCTTTTCGTTTCCACCCGGGCAACAATGGCGGACAATTGCTTGTCCGCTCCATGTCCCTCATTGAGCTCACGGATACCAACAGCGGGTTTGTCGCGGAAAAACCGCAGCAAATTCCTGATAAGATCCGGTGGATACCCGCAATGCCGGTTCCCCGGCTGCCACGGATTGAAGTGCCGGTGGCCGAAGTCCGGGCGATTCCTTCTGAAACGGTGATCGCCGGACCACCTGACCCGGTGCAGCCCTTTATCACCCATATTGCCGGACAACGAATATCCGTGCCGGCCCTGAATGGATCGTCACTCGCCCGGTTCAACCGGACGGTGGCAAACCATGAACCGGCATCAGCTGTAATCGACCCCATCGGCATGGTTTCCCCGGTTATCGTTGCTGAATCCGTCAAGCCTGCGGTCAAATCACCGGTGTTGTCCCCGGCAATACCAACGGTTTTGAGCTTGAATGAAATTGAAGAGGGGCGCATATTTCAACGCCGGGGTACAACTGCCGATATTTTTATTTCCGGCACTGTTGCCGGAGAGCCCGGCCCAGTGGCGGCAAGGGTGGTCAGGCATGGATCGGGGGAAGAGGTCTCACCGTGGACCGTGATCGATGCCACACCCCAAAAGGGTATCTTTGCCGGTGTCCTGCCCGGTGTTCCCGAGGGCGGATGGTATGCGCTTCAGCTTCGGGACAATACCGCCCCTTCGGTTCTCACTCGCGGCCGCACGAAATGGGGGGTGGGCATTCTCATCGCCTGCATCGGGCAGTCCAATATGAAAGAGTGGTTTCATACGGGCACCATGGCCCCAACCAGTGATTTGCTGCAAAAGTATGATACCCGGCGGGGCTGGCGCGCCGTCGGCACCCACGGTATCGGTGCCCTGACATTCGGTAACCGTTTGATCGATAACCTTGGTGTGCCGGTGGGATTCCTGGAATATGCCGTGAACGGCTCCGGGTTGAGTCCAAAGGCGGATTGGGGCACCGGTTATTGGGCGGATAAGCGTCCGGGGTCCATCTACCGTCGTTTCCTTTCCGGTGTGTCCGGCGCCGGCGGGGCCCTTGAGGCCGTCATCTGGATTCAAGGTGAAGCCGATGCGGCAAAGGGCACGGTCTCGGAACCGGAATACCGCCATGCCCTGGAAGGCTTCGTCGATGGCCGGTTGCGCCGGGATATCCGTAACGCGTCGGGGCGTCCGGCACTGCCGGTTCTGCTCGTATCGCTGGTGAAACGCCCTGGTGGCAGGGACATTCCCCATCAGGCCATCCGGAACGCCCAGGCCCGTGCCTGCGAGACCTTGGAAGAATGCTACCCGGTGCCCACGACCATGGACCTTGAAAACAGAGGTCGCCAGCATTTATCCGTCGATGCCTACCGGAAGATGGGAAACAGGGTGTCCCAGACTTTTTTATATTTGCTCGGAAAAGCGTCCTATTACAGAGGGCCGGTGGCCGTCGAAGGGCGGGTGTCCGGTGCCGGTATCCTGGATATCGCGTTGAAGCATGGCGGCGGATCGGACATTTCACCCGTTGACGGCATATCCGGATGGGAGGTGTTGATGGACGGCAAACCGGTTCCCATCACCACTGTTGTCCGGCATGATGCCGAAACGATCCGCATTTTCCTTGATCACCCCGTGTCCGGCCGTATCAAGGTCCGCTATCTTTACGGGGCAATGCCGGATGCTCGAAATCCGGTGCGTGATAACACCGGTCTGCAACTCCCCCTGGAGCCATGTGAAATCGACATCGAGTGACGCCCGGGCATCACTGGTATCACCCCGATTGTTTATCCCCATGGATCCCGGCGGACCTATACACCAGTATCGAATCCATTGAGTAAATGATCAATGCCACCCAGATGAGGATGAATGTCACCAGCATGGGACGTGTAAACGGCTCACCATAGACGAAAATGGCCAGGAGGAAAGAGATACTTGGTGCCAGGTATTGCAGGAACCCCACCGTGGTCAGATGAACCCTTCGGGCGCCAACGGTAAAAAGCACCAGGGGAACGGCCGTGACCAGTCCCGTCCCCATCAGCAGGACACCCATACCCGGTGCGCTGACCTGAAAACCGCCACTGCCGTTGGCAGAAAGATACACCAGGATCGCAATGGCCGGCAGGCATACAATGGCCGTTTCAATGGTCAGGCCCGTAACCGGCTGAACCGTGATCACCTTGCGGATCAATCCATAAAACCCGAAGGTCAGCGCCAGGCTCAGGGCAATCCAGGGCAGAACCCCGTAGGAAATTGAAAGGTTCAATACACCGGCAAATGCGAAAAGAACGGACAGGACCTGAAGACGGCTGAGCCGCTCTTTCAAAAAGATCATCCCCAAAAGGACATTTACCAGCGGATTGATATAATACCCCATACTCGCCTCCAGAATATGCTTATGGTTGATGGCCCACACATAGATAAACCAATTCACGCTGAGCAGGCTTGTGGTGATGAGCAGGGAACCCATGGTTTTGGGTTGGGTGCATATGGACATAAATTCTGCCCGCTGTTTTTCCCGCCAGAAAAACGGCAGCAGAAAAAACAACGACCAGACCATCCGGTGAAGAATGATTTCGAATGACGGAATCGTCTCGAGCAGTTTCCAATACGCCGGCGCAACGCCCCAGATAAAAAATGTCAGGCAAAGTGCCAACACTCCGTTCCGCGATTCATTGACACTTTTTTGTGCGTGATCTCTATCCATGGTCCACATTGTCAGATTTTTATTTTACCGGGGTGGTCCCATCCCCGCTGCAATAGGAGCAGCGAGGACTTATAGCATGACTCCGGTTGAATAGGCCATTGAAAATGAGATTCGACAGCACCCCTTCATTTGACATTTGTTGTTTGGATATTGTCATTTAAAATGATAACCGCATGTTGCATCAACGCATGACTATTTTAAAAAGTATCTGATGCCATGACAAATCTATTTGCGATCACCCTGTTTTATCAGTGAAGGTGGGATTGACACCGGAACATGGTTCGCGATATCTTTCCATTTTTCCGGTGCGCTGCATCAACGTATCACTGTTGCCGGGATATTTTTTTTGAACCGCAACGGCGAGCGAATTTTAAATAGATAGAATTCCTTGGAGAGCGAGTTGACTGAAAGAACGGTTACCCACCGGCTGAATCTCGATACGTCGGCAGGCCGTCAGCGGCGTATGCGGTTCATTGCGGTGGCGTGGGGTATCAACGTACTGGCCTATTCCATCGTCTATCCGTTTCTGCCCATATATCTCCATACAATTCGTGATATCCCCATGTCCACTGTGGGTTTGATCTTCCCGGTCATGGGGCTTGCCACCATCATCGGGTCGCCGGTGTCGGGCTGGTTGTCCGACCGGATAGGCAGAAGGGGGCTGATGGTCATCGGTCCACTGGGCAGGTGCGGATCCTTTTTTCTGCTGGCATGGATGGCTGCGGTGGATGGACCGTTCTGGGGTTTTGTTCTGGGACTGTTCCTGGCCACTTTTTTAGGAAAATTTTTCCAGTGCGCCTCCAATGCCTATATCACCGACCTGTTACCCGAAGAAGAGCGGTTGTCGGCTTTCAATATGGTGCATGTCGGCTCCAATATCGGTTGGATGATCGGGCCGGCGCTCGGCGCTTTTCTGGCACGAACGCCCTATTCACTCATGTTTTCCATTACTGCCCTTTTGTGTTTGGCCACAGCCGCCATAGCCATGTTTTATTGCCCGAAGATTCCGTTCGGTGACAATGACTGTCCGGTGTCCTGCACCAATGCGGGAACCCTGATCAGTGTCCTGCGCAGGGATACGATGATGCTGATGCTGTCTTTGTTGACCTTGTGCCTGTTTTTCTCCATATCCCAATTCGCCACCACATTGTCCGTATATGCCACCGAAATTGTCGGCATCGCCAAAACATCCCTTGGATTTTTATACACCATTAACGGGGCCATGATTATTCTGTTTCTCATGCCGGTGAATTCCGCATTGAAAAAGTATAATCTTTATATCCGGATAAGTGCGGGAGCCTTGTTGTACACGATGGCGTTCATGGGATTTGGTGTCAGCACCACATGGATTCACCTGGCCCTGGCCATGATCGTCATGACGTTTGGGGAAATTTTATCACTCACAGCAATACTTTCGGCGGTCAGCCGGCTTGCCCCATCCAATATGGTGGGCCGTTACATGGGCACCCACAGCCTGGTGGAGGGTCTGGGCTGGGCCATCGGGCCGTTTATCGGTTCCCTGTTATTCGAACAATTCCGTTCCCAGGGTTTTCTGTTGTGGGTGTTGCTTTCAGGATTCGCCCTGATTGCCGGGGCCGGTTTTTTTTCAATGGCCGGAAGACGGTTCTCCGGATGAGGCATGGCGACGGTCCATTTAGGGATATCCTTCAACTCTCTGGAAAGGTGAAAAAGAATCTGGTATGAAAGAGAAAATCATCGGTATTCTCGGAGGGATGGGGCCGGAGGCAACGGTGGAGTTGTACCGGAAGATCATCCAGGCCACACCGGCCGGAAAAGACCAGGATCATTTACGGGTGATCATTGACAGCAATCCCAAAATTCCGGACCGAACGCCGGCCATCGTTGCCGCGGGTGAAAGTCCGGTTCCGGCCATGGCTGAATCGGGGAGCGTTTTGACGGCTGCCGGGGCCGACGTCATCATCATCCCCTGCATATCCGCCCATTTTTTCCTGGATGAATTGCAATCTCAGCTCAATATCCCCATACTGTCCGCATTTGATGCTGTCGGTGAACATATTCAGCGCCGCCATCCCGACGTACGGCAGGTGGGTTTGCTGGCGACATCCGGAACAGTTCAGGGAGGACGTTTTGCCGCCCGTCTGGCGGATTATGGTATCGGGGTTATTGTGGCGGATAAAAGAACCCAGGTGACCGTCATGCAGGCCATTTACCATATCAAGGGCTCTCAGGAGGCGGCGTTTCGGGCGGAGGCCAAATCCCTGTTGATTTCCGTCGCCGAACACATCATTGCCCGGGGTGCCGGAGGCATCATCGCAGGATGTACGGAAATCCCTTTGGAATTAGAACCAAGGGATATTCAGGTACCCCTGTTCGACCCCTTGAGAATTCTGGCCCAAGCCGCCGTTAACAATGCCTTGAATCAATAACCCAAAAGGTGACCCATGGACCTTATTAAATCGAAGATCGACCAAACCTTTGATCTGCTGAAAGACCTTGATATTGACCTTTGGATGATATTCTGCCGGGAATCGGAGATCATGACCGATCCATCCCTTGCCATGATGGTGGGGGCGCATGTTTCCGCCCAGGCCGCTTTTATGTTCACGAAAACAGGGTGCTCACGAGCGATTGTATGGAAATATGATGCCGAAAATATCCAACGGACTGGGTATTTCGATGAGGTTGAGATATTCACCACCGATTTCAAGGAGGTGTTCAACCGTGCCATTGCCGGAATTAATCCCCGGCAGATCGCCGTGAACTATTCTCTGACCTCGTCGACGGCGGATGGCATTTCATACGGCATGTATTTGAAATTGAAAGATTATCTTAAGGAGACACCCTACAAGGCGTGTTTGATTTCTGCAGAAGAGTTCCTGTTGAAACTGAGGAGCAGAAAAACAGAGCCGGAGATCGAAAAACTACGGATTGCCGCCACCATTTCAGAATTGTGCTGGCAGGAAGCGCTTCCTGAGATAAAGACCGGTATGACTGAAATCGAGATAGCCGCCTTGATAGCCGGCAGGATAAAGGGGCATGGCGGCGTCCAATCCTTCCCGTCCATCGTCAATGCCGGGGCAAAAACCTCCCCCGGTCACGGATTGCCGACAACGGCCGTATTGGAACCGGGTGATCTGCTCCATGTGGATTTCGGTGCCGAAATCGATGGTTATTGTGCCGACCTTCAACGGCTGGCCTATTTTCTGAAGCCAGGTGAATCGTCGGCGCCTGATGTGCTCCGTAAGGCGTTTAATAAAATCAAGGAGATTGTTGATGTGTCGGCTATAGGATACACCGTGGGAGCCCGGGGGATTGATATCGATAAGGCTGCCCGGCAGATGTTGACGGCTGCCGGGTATGAAGAGTATCAGCATTCACTGGGACATCAGATCGGAAGGGCCGTTCATGACGGTGGCTCGCGGGTGGGACCCAAATATGAAGAACATGACCGGACACCCTTCATTCCCCTTGAAGCGGGTAATGCATTTACGGTTGAACTCGGTGTGGCTCTTGAGAACATCGGCTACGTCGGATTGGAGGAAGACCTGGTCGTGACCACCAATGGCGGAGAGTTCCTATGCAACCGGCAAACCGAGTTGCCGGTTAAGTAAAAGAGACCGAAACGCGATCAGTCCCGATGACATGATGCCAAAATCTCTAAAGTTTTTTGGATGGCAGGCCGACAATGTATATTAGCGGATCCGGCACAAATGGTGTGTGATGACGGTAGAAAGATGTTTCCGGGGACTCTGATTTTCGTGAATCTGATCGACCTGATACTGAGATGGGGTGTATTTCGATGGAAAAAACAAGCGTTTTAATTGTTGATGATACCGAGCAGATACTCTCAGCACTGAAAAGAGAATTGAGAGATGAGCCGTATAACCTCCTGTTGGCGACCAGCGGGCAGGAAGCCTTGAAGATCTTATCCGAACACAAGTGCAAGGTCATTGTTTCAGATGTGAAAATGCCGAAAATGAACGGGTTTGAGCTGTTGGGCGCGGTCAAGGATGACTATCCCGAAATGATCAGGGTGGTATTGTCCGGACATTGTGATGTCAAGCTTATCCTGAAACTGGTGAATGAAAACGGGATTGACCGGTATCTGACAAAACCCTGGAACACCACTGATGTGAAAATGACCATCCGGCAATGCATCGAACTCTTCGATTTAAAACAGGAAGTTCACTCGTACAGGGAACAATTGAAAATTGAAGCGGTGTGATATCAACCCGAAAACTCATATCCCATCTTATGTTGAGGCCGTGGGAACGGCCATTCATTGGCAACCTGACCACTGTCTTTATTTTTTAGCTATAAAATTCAATACCTGCCGCACGTACGCTGTGGGATAGTGTTCGTGGATATTGTGGCCGCACCGGGGGAAAACCGCCAGTTCGCCCCTGGGTAAGCTGCGGTAAAAGGCTACCCCCTGTTCAACTTCAAAAAAATGACCCCGGTCCGGGTACATGACCAGGGCCGGACAGGCCACTTCTTTCAAGTTGTCCCTGAGATCGAAATACGCTCGACCGTATTCACCGCCATATCGGGAGCAGAGGGTATAAAAGTATTCCGCCCGGTCCGGGCCGTGCCAATCGGCGTATTTCCGGCGTATTTCCGGTGTCAGGTCGTTGAAGGTCGGCGGGAATTTTTCCCTGTTGAAATCCACCAGGGGGGTCCGGCTGAAACACATGGTACTGGCCGTGGTCAGCGTCATTACCTGACCGGGAAATTGAACGGCATAGTCCACACCCACGACACCACCCTCGCACTGCCCAACAATATGAAATCGTCTGAATTTCAGCTTTTCCATCAGAAGGGCCATCGCCCTCACATTTTCCTCCCGGAATCCATCACCGGTGTAGAAATTTTCAAAGTCCGCTCCGGGTTCGGACCGGCCATACCCCCTGCGATCAAAGGAGACCACCCGGTATCCCGCTGACACCAGCGCCGGATAAATCTCGTCCCACATTTTGGTGCAGGAAAATCCATTATGCAGCAAGACGATAACCTCTCCCCGCCCATGACTCTCGTAGTAGACATTCAACCCGTTGATCCGTTCAAATGGCATGACCGCTCCTTATTTCGGATGCTGATTCGGTTTCCCGGATGATTTTTCATTAATCGAAGGCACACCTGTTCCACGGGTGTTCTGTACTGGTGCACATGGTCACCATACCATCCCTTTGGCACACCGGCCACTTCAAATAGAAAATTAATCTAAAATGATAATTAATGATTGACAAACGATAAAAAAATATTGTTAAAAGGCTATTATCGTCTTGGATGTCCGAACAGGGAACGACTTTTAGGGAGGTAAGCAGATGACCATACAACAACGGATACGTATCACGAGCCGGATAATGCGGTGGATCGTCCTCAGCCTGATGGTGTTGATTCCGGTCCTGAATGTATTGTTCTGGGTGACCTACGACGGCCAGTATGCCTTTCTGTCACAACAGATTTCGAATCTGCCGATTCATGGGGAGTTAAGCCCCTTGTTTCGGGCATTCGGTTTTATCGTTTGTTTTATTCCAACAGGTATAATCATGGCAGGCCTGTTCCATCTCTCGCAATTGTTCAAACTTTACGAAGGTTATCATATCTTTACCGATGCCAACGTCCGTTGCTACCGCCGGTTGGGGCAGATACTTATCCTGTGGGTCTTTTCAACATTTCTCTATGATCCGTTAATGAGCATCGTGTTGACCTATAACAATCCGCCAGGCCAAAGAATGATCCAAATCGGCTTTGAATCCGTTGATCTCACCGCGCTGCTCATCGGTGTTGTGGTGCTGATCGTCTCCTGGGTGATGCAGGCCGCCAAACAATTGAAGGATGAACAGGATCTGACGATTTAAATCCGTAATGCACGACCGGGATAATCGAGGAAATATGAGCATTATCGTTAATCTTGATGTGATGCTGGCCACCCGAAAAATGAAATCCAACGAATTGGCCGAGCGCATCGGCATCACCCAGCAAAATCTTTCCATTCTAAAGACCGGGAAAGCAAAAGCGATCCGGTTCTCGACCCTGAACGAAATTTGCCGTCATCTCGACTGCACACCCGGAGACATCCTCGAATATCGCGATGATGGCACGGAATGAGTCTGTTTAATATCCACGAAGAAGCGGTTCAGTTTCCTGTTCAGTGTCTCAATCAATATTAAAAGATAACAGAAAAGGAGTATTATGATGAATGGAAACCGTAGTTTTCTACTGATCGTGACCGGCATATGCCTGGCATTTCTATTTTCGGCTTGTGCGGGGATCCAGCCGAAAGTCCCCCCGAATCTGACGGTGTACACCTGGACTGATATATCTTCGGATACGGAAAAGGCTGAGGAAATTTACCAGGGCCTGAACAAGGGGACGCCGTACATATTTAAAATTGAAAAAGGAGATGCCCTGCCGTTCGAGGTAAAGATCGATCTGCCGTTCGTCTTTCTGACACCCTCCACCAATGAACTCCGGTTTGTTGAAGATGTGTACGTATATATCTCAAACGAGAATATAATGTTCAGCCCGGATGGCGACCATTGGGCTTCCCCGGAAAATCCGAAGCAGTTGAAATCCCTGTTTGGCATTCAACAGGGGTTTCTGTCAGTCGGATTTACAATAGAGAAAAAGGGCGATCCGATGCTTCGGCTGGAACTGGGCACGAAACCGGATTGACCCTTGTATCAGCCGAGAAGGGGATGGGGCGGCAGGTATGCTCCATTTCCTGTTTTGGTGGAAGAATTCTATTCAGAGCCGTTCGTCCGGCGTGATAATCCGCGGTGAAAGGAAAACACTCCCCGATGCCCGATGATCTACCTATAGTCCGGAACCCTCATATTCCGGTCCTTGTAGTACCTTTCGATCATCTCGTCCGTTTCACCGGATTGCACCATTTCTTTGAAGGCTTTTTCGACCTGGTCTATTTTCTTCATCCACGGTGATTTTTTGGATATCCCTAAAAAAACAGGATTCTCGCTGGTGTATTTATAATCGGCAATGACCAGTTTGTCCCTATAATTTTTCTTGTCCGATCTTTCCATTTCGCTGATGATTTCCACTGCTGTCGAATCCTGGGTTACCACCGCATCCACTCTGCCGAGCAATAGTTTCCGGAAATTACTTTCCAAGTCGTTGGAGATATCCTTTTCAATTCGTGCATCATCATCAAATTCCGGGAATGTCCTCTTTCCCCGCACCGTGCCGATGGTCAGGCCATGTAAATCTTCATGCCTGTTGATTGTTGCATCACTGCCTTTCAGCAGAAAAAAGACCTTGTTCGCTTTCCGCTGATAAGGTGTGCTCACAAAATAAACGAAATCCGTATACGCCGTGGTTTTCAGCAGACCCAACGACATGTCGCAATCACCGGTTTGAAGAGACGTATATCTTCTTTTGGGTGGCACATGAACGATGGTAACAGCCGCATTCAGCCTTTTACCCAGAAGCAGGGCGATATCCCGCTTAAACACCACCATGGGGTTGGTTTCCGGCAGCATGGCAAATGTCAGCTCATCCTGGGCCGGCGCCGGCGAAACAATCCCGAAAATGAATAAAAACAGTGCGGTGACAAAACCTTTCATCATTTTCCCCCTGCACCCCTTGAGGTCAAATGTGAGACTGCTAAAGTCAAGGACCTTTTTTGCAGCCTTTATGTATGGTGTTCCCACACTTTATTAAGATGATCAAGCATTAATAAGGATTCCGGATATCATGGAATCCGCCCGCCCTATCTAATAAGATCTGTAGATCATCATCTGGATCAATTTCTCGATGGCATAGATCCTTTGCAGCAATTGTTCGGGGCGAAGGGGTTGCGCTGCGGACCCGAGGTATTTGAAGAATGAATAGCCGTGGACATCATATGCGGATCCCTCATGCTGCTCTCTTATTGTTTCCTTTCGTTTCAACTCCTTTTGGGCTGCGCCCAACCGGAAAATGGTTTTCGGCAAGTCAACACGGTATTTTTGATTGCGTGCGGCCACTTTCCATGCCCGCTTCACGTCGGCGACCATACCCAGATCCCCGCCGAAATGCCTGCCCAGGGGATCCAGCCTGGAGGCCGCAAAAATGAGATCATCCTTATCGGATTGGGGAAGAAATACCACCTCATTGAGACCATATACTTTTTCCAGGGCATCAAGATATTCCGGGTCCAATGCCATGGCCTTTTCGTATAAATCGAATGCGGCCTGATATTCCCCCTTGGCCTCTTTCAATTGCCCGGCAAGGAACCAGACCTGCGGTCTGCCCGGTTCGGTTTTCATCAGGCCGTCAAGAACTTCTTCCGCGACAGTCCGGCTTGCGGGTTTGTCAAAGGCGCCCTCACACCCGAAACAAAAACTCGCCACCTGTCCAAATTGCTCCGGCATGCGTTCAAAGGCGATTTTGTAATGATTTTTTGCTTCCTCATGCCTGCCGAGAGCCGTCAGTCTTTCCGCCAGCCGCCATTGTACGCAATAGGCGTCACCAAACAGCACCTCGGCTTCCATGTACTTTTTTAAACTCCTGGAGATCAGTCCGGCCCTTTCCAGGTCATCGCCTTCTTCAGCCATTCTCACGGATTTGACCACATTGTGGAAAAAGTCCGCATCTTCGGTTTTACCTTTTGCCGACAGAATATCACCAAGTATTCCATAGGCGCGCACCCGGTCTCCTTCGCGTTGCTCACCATCGGTGGGATCCACTTTTAATGCCAGGCGTATGGTTTGTTCCGCGGCATCCAGATCTTTTTTCCGGTATTGGAGATAAGCTTTCCAGATCAGAGGGCGCTCTTCGAACCTGTCCCTTTCATACAGACCATCCAACCATTTCGATAGATCATCGGGGTTTATCCGGATTAAGGTTTCGTAAAGGGAATCTGCCTTAGGGTAGATATAAATAGCGGTTTTCAGTAAAATAACGGCAGCTTCCCCATGCCCCGTCCGGTGCAGGGATGAGGCAATTTTCCATACGCTTTCATCGCCGCCGACAATAAGATCCGAGAGATCTTCAGCCTCCCACCATGGCGCATTCCGGAGAAGATCCACAACATCTTCGTCCCTGCCGGTATCATGATAGATGTTCATCAAGGAAAAGAGCAGGGACCGGCAATCGTCCTGCCCGTAGCCATACCGATTCTCACCGGATTGCAATCGTTTTTCCAAGGCGGCTGCTATCTGTTTTTCCGCCCTGGCATATTTCTTTGACGCGATTAAACTATTGATGAATCTGGCATTGAAACCAGCCACTTCCACGGCGGCCAACCCGGCCGAAACCAGTATATCCTCCAGTTGCCGCATACCGGTTTCAATGGCGGCCGGGTGTTGCAAAAGCCGACCGAGCCTCACGGTATTCAACGCCGATTCAAACTGGCTTTCAATCAGGCGTTGATGCTGCTCCACAGGCACACCGTCGAGCGTCAGGGCCTGTATATCCTTATAAACCGCCATGGCCTGTTCGATATCATCGTTCATGAGATAGGCTTTTGACAGCAATTCACATGTCTGAATCCATTGTTTTATATGGTTACGATCCGATTGCTTCTGTTTTAAGGTGGAGATCATTTCTTCGATTTTGCCCACTGAAAAAGCACTGGCCATATATAAACGCCAGGGGGTTCGATCCGGATTTTTGTCATGGATCCGGCGACAATAAGTATATATCCCGGGCGCTAACCGGCCCAGATCTATGCCCTGGAACATGCCGTCCAGGCGATTGGAAGCAGAGCCCTCTTCTCGGGGCGCCAACGTTATCGCAACGGCTTCGTCCATGCGGTCCTGTGCAATGAGGCCGAGAATATAATACGAGGTGGCACTTTCTCTGCTACCGGTCAGGTAGTTGTCGGTATCATCGTAAAAGGGGTGCTCGACGATTGAGGCAATGTCCTCTTCGGACGGCGGTACCGGTTTAATGTCGAATCTGCCTGCCATTGCCTCATATAAGGCCGTATCTTCCATGGAATCCACCATCGCCCATTGAGGTGTCTCCAGTATTCCGACATTATCCAGGATGGTCCGCTTTACCAGTGTTTTCATTTTACCGCCGGTATGGACGAGGAGGATGGTTTTAGGTGCAGTCATCGCTTTTTTCAGCAATTCCGAAGCCTCCGCCTCAGTCATGATCGAAAGGAGATCCGGTACAACAACGCGCATGGATCCTCTTCCCTGGGGGTTTTGATCTGAGAAAACCTGTTTGAACTGTTCAGCGGCGTCCTCTGGTGATCGTATCAACATCGACCGCCGGAAAGTATTTTCAACATGTTCCAGGCCTCTTCGATAGTTTTCCTGTTGATATTCGTCAAGCCCTTCCAGGGGAAGCTCGGTGGACACGAGCCCCTTTTCGAATTTATGGAAATCATTGTTCAGATAATAAAATATAAGCCTGAGAACATAGGTGCCCATGGACTTGTCCGCCCCGGACCTGGTCTCCAATATGTTCAAGATGTCATCCCAGGCCGGTGGGCCGGGAATGGCTTCGAAAAGATGCCAGATGGAAAACGGCTGATCCGTCCATTTTTCAACGAGGGGCAGACTTTCAAGATGGAGCACCGATTGTTTACGCGGCAATTTCATGTACGCGTCAAACAAAGCGATCCATTTGCGGGCCGCCACATCAGGCGCCATGGCCGTTTTTTCAACAGAAAAGGCCAAAGCCGACTGCTTCAGCTGTCCGGCCTTCAGATCATAGGGATCCCCGGAATTGCCAGGGGAGTTTTGATCGAGGCTTTTCAATACCTGGTCGATCACAGCCGACGCCCCTTTCAGATCATCACCCGTGGCGGCGGCTGAAATCGCTGCACCGGAAGCAAGGTATGAGACAAGAATAATGGGAACAAGTGCATACAACCAGCCATATCCGGATCCTGTTGAGAATGCCTTCATAATTAGTTACTCCCCTTGCTGCCATGACTTATAGTTCATTCAGGTGGTAGAAAACCCAAGACCCTTGCGGTCTCAGGTGATGAGAGTGGAACAAGCCGTTGCGTGTAATTAGATTACAGAAACATGGATCTGTCAAGCATAGTTCTGCTCAAATAGGAGTCGCCATGATTTGATGATAGGTGAGGAAAAAGATCGTTATTTCAACAGCGATCTCACAATTCATAGCATCGGGAAACGCGTTTGCCGATACCGCACTTCACTTCATGACTGATGGTACCGGTGTGCCGGGCCACCTCCTGTGCCGAGATAGATTGATTCTGCTGCTTTCCGAAGCGCACCATCTCATCGTCAACCTTCGCATCGTATACAGCGGTGACGTCGATCAACATCTCGTGCTCGACCCGGCAGGTATCTCCGAAGGAGATTGTCGTGCCGGATGGAATCTTCTTATATTTTACCAACAGGTCTTAGCTGAAATAAATCTGGCGCCAGTCATGGTTGTCCTGGGAAACGGCAGGATCCAGGGTATGGATATCCGATGGAACCCCCACCACGAGAATATCTTTGGCAGACTACTCCGCCGTGGACGCCGCCCATACAGTCACACATGTTATCAGTAGAATTTTCGCTAAATGTTTCACCCTGAACTCCTTTCCTGTTCTATTCGTTCTGGCCAATCATTGCTAATTCACTAGTGGGTGTCTCCGGTGCATTGCTGCGCTATCCTGGCCAACCGTTTGACGGCCATACGCAAGGCGCTGGGGGTGAAAAAGACATCCCGGTTGTAGCCCGCCAGGTGCTTGTAAAGGTCGGGTAGTGAAATCTGTTGACGCCGGATTTCATGCCGCGCCCCGAGACGGGAAAACCGCCATAGTTTGTCGGCATCTTTGACAATGCGCTCTTCCAGGCCGTCGCAAGAGCGCCCGGAATCGTGCCGCCGGATGATGTCCACAATTCTCCCCGTCAGGTCCGGGTCGTAATCAAATCGTTTCAATACTTTCTCAGCAATTGCGGCACCCGCTGCCTCATGTCTGCGGTTTAACCGGTTCGCCAGGTCTCCGTGGGCATTGACACCGTAGGCCTTTTGAATCTCTTCCAATGTGAGCTGTGACCAGCCGACGTCATGGAGAATTGCCGCGGGTTCGACGATCTGAGGATTTCCGCCTTCCCGTTTGAGTAATATCCGCGCGAAATTATGGACCATCCGGGTGTGGGTCAGATCATTCCGCCTGGCCAGATAGGGTTCCGCATTGGAAAAAAGGTTCTGTATGAATTTTGTCCAGTCCGGTTTCTGCATGGTTTGAATTCCTGACTTACGGCTTCGGGATGATAGTTTGTGGTTCAAACTTCTCCGGATTCGATCAACTCGAGGAATGCCTTGGCCGGGGGCGATAAATCAGCATCGCGGCGGAAAACGATATCCGTTTGGATCAGAATGGGGCCTTCCTTGATTTTCACGGTCTTCAATAATCCCAATCGCTCTTCAAGTTCGATCTCCGGTTTGTATAAAAAGGCGATACCCTGGTTTTTGATCGTATATTCCTTTATGAACTCAACACTTTCCGCCTCCATCAATACGGACGGCGTCACATCGAAGGAACTCAACCAGAGGAGGATTGCGTAGCGCGAACCGGATCCTTCTTCCCGTATGATCAACGATTCGGTTTTAATCTCTGCCAATGCAATGGTGTCCCGTTTTGCAAACGGGTGTCCGGCGGCGACCACAAGGCAGAACTCCTCCTTCGTGTAAGGTACGACGTTGAGCTTGCTGCGGTAGGGGAGCCGGCCGATAATGCTCAGATCATATTTGTATTCCAGCAGGCCATCGGCAATATGCTGCGTGCTGCCGACCTTCAGGTAAATCTTGACTTGGGGATAACGGGCTTGAAAACGGGATATCAGTCCGGGCATGAGATGGCGTGCAAAACTGCGTGTTGTGCCGATCACTAAAGATCCCTGGGTGAGGCCGGCATACCCTTTGAGTGTATATTCCATTTCCTCGACGATTTCGAAAATTCGTTCGGCATATGCGAACAATATCCGCCCGGCATCGCTCATTTCCAGGTGCTTGCCGATTTTTCGGAACAATCGCAGATCCAGATCCTGCTCCAGCGCCTTGATTTGCATGGTAACGGCGGGCTGTGTGACATAAAGGGCTTCGGCGGCTTTGGTAATGCTGCCTTCGCGGGCAACCAGAAAAAAGGAGCGCAATTGGTTTAAGTTAACGCGCATGACACCGCCGTGGTCCGTTTGGAGGTATAAGCAATTCTTTGGTTATATAAGCAAACCTTATGTTTCTATAAATTAAATTGCTTTGACATGTCAACACGACACATACAAATACTTACATCAATGATGTACTTGTCTTTTCCCTTCATCAAAGGTGAGTTGATTCTCATGGTCCCCCATCGCATCATGTTCTGGCAAATCGAAAACGTCTGGGTGTTTTACCTGCTGGTGATCATTGCGGTCGGGATTTTCGCGGCTGGTGTGGCCGCACACCTCCGGGTATGGGGGGCTGTGCGGCGGAAGAACTCCGGAATACCGGCGATTCGATTTTCAAAAGGCGCACTCAAAAGAGCCGTTCTGGACAGTTTGCTCGGCCGGCGGGTTCTTCGAGGCGAAACATCGGCAGGCATGATGCATCTTCTCCTGTTCTGGGGATTTTTCATCTTGTTTATCGGTACGGCCCTGTTGGCCATCCACGATTATCTTTTCCCATTTTTGACCGGCAGAACTTATCTGATCTATTCCCTGGTTTTGGAAGCCGGCGGTATCATGCTCCTGGCCGGTGTCTTCTGGGCGCTTGTCCGGCGGTATATCCAGCGTATCGACCGGCTTGAACGGCGATTGGAGGATGCGCTGGTACCCGTGTGGATTTTGTTGGCGGGGCTTAGTGGTTTCATGGTGGAGGGGCTCAGACTGGCGTACCAGCAACCCCCCTGGCACGGGTGGTCCTTTGCCGGTGCCTGGATCGCACCGGCGATATCATCAACCGCGGCCATGACGCTTTATCCATACTTCTGGTGGGGGCATGCCGTCTTCAGCCTGTGCTTCATTGCAGCGGTACCCTACACCAAGCTTTTCCATATCCTGGGGGCACCGGTATCGATTTATGCCCAGGGGGCCGCGGCACCGTCAGTCCTGGATATGGACCGGGTTGAAGCGGGGGCGGGAGAATTCGGTCCGGTGGATTCGATTTTTTTTGATGCCTGCATGCGTTGCGGACGGTGCGTGTCGGCCTGCCCTTCGGAAGGGGCCGGTGAACCCTTCTCTCCCCGGGAATTTGTCCAGGCCATGCGGCGGTTGTTATGGGAGGCGCATTTTCTGTTGGGCGATATCCGGTTTCTCAGCAGGGGGAAAGCCGATCAAGTGGATGATAAATTTTGGTATTGCACCACCTGCCGTGCCTGCCTGGAGGTCTGCCCGGTGTACGGTGCGGCCTTCGAAGCCGTCTTGAAAAATAGAATTTCGGCTGTGGAGGAGGGAACCCATATACCCAAGCTCATGAATCAGACCCTTGAGAAGGTTTTCAAATACGACAATCCCTGGGAATCTTCCAAAACAAACCGCGGGGCCTGGGCCGAGGGAATGGAATTGGTGGATCTGAGCAACGGAAGCGATTCAAGGAATCTTTGTTATTTTGTGGGGTGCACGACTTCCTTTGATGACACCGCCAGGGGGATCGCCGTTTCATTCTCAAGGATTCTGCAAAAGGCCGGGGTTGATTTCGGCATTCTCGGAAAAAAAGAACCCTGTTGCGGGGATATCGCCCGGCGGGTCGGTGAACTGGGCCTTTTTCTGGAGCAGACGGACAAGTGCCGCGATCTATTCGACAGATACGGCATTACCGAGGTCGTCACCTCCTCGCCACACTGTTTTCATACGTTCCGCCATGAATACCCGGAGGCGGGTTTCAATGCACGCCATTATACACAAGTGCTGTTCGAACTGCTCACAAACGGCAAATTACGCTTCAAGAACGGGATGACGGCGCCGGTCACCTTCCATGATCCATGCTACCTGGGCAGATACAATGGGATTTATGATGAACCCCGGAAATTAATCCGGTCAATTCCCGGCCTCAGTTTGGTTGAGATGAATCACCATGGGGCGGACAGCCTCTGCTGCGGGGGCGGGGGCGGCCGGATGTGGCAGGACCTTGAAGGCGGAGATCCCCAGATGAGTGAGATCAGGATCAGGGAAGCCGAGATCACCGGTGCAAGGATCCTCGTAACGGCCTGTCCGTTGTGCCGTATCATGCTGGAGGATGCGCGCAAAGCCACAGGATTGAACGAAACACTCCAGGTTATGGACCTGAATGAACTGGTCCTGCAGCATCTGGAAGAGAAAAACGGGTGAACCCGCTAACCGGTAATTCGTAAAAACGAGGAGAATCAGTATGAACGAAGTGCTGATACTTGGAGAAATCCTTGAAGGATCCATGGACCCGAAAACCCTCGAACTTGTGGGTATTGGCAGAAAACTTGCCGAAGATCTCGGCGGGGGGCTTTCCGTTGCGCTGATGGGGGGGGCGGTCTCTGCAGCGGCAGAACAAGCGGCATCCGTTGGACCGGATCATGTTTATAAGGTCGAGCACCCGTTGCTGGAGGGGTTCACCCCGGATCTATGGCTTGCCGCCCTGGAACAGATCTGTAAAAAGGTAAAACCGAAAATTCTCCTGATGAGCCATGTCCCCCTGGGGATGGAGTTGGGCCCGAGATTGGCCGTTCGTCTGAATACCCGGTTGACCACGGATTGCATCGATCTGTCCATTGATCCGGCGGATGGTCTATTGCTACGGACCAAACCGGTTTCGGGGGGCAACGCCATCTCCGTTTTCAAGTGCCCGGGTGAGCCGCAAATGGCAACCATGAGGGGAAAAGTGTTTGGAGCTGCTGAACCCGCAGAAAAAGAAGGGGAAATCGGTGACCTGGTTCCTGAAATCGATGATTCGATGATCAAGGTGGTCTCCCTGGGGGTTGTCAGGGAAGAGATCGTATCCCTTGACAAGGCGGACGCAGTGGTTGCCGGTGGCGCGGGCCTGGGTGACGAGGGTGGATTTGAGATGCTCAGTGATCTCTCCCGGGCCCTGGGTAAAACGCTCGGTAACGTGATGCTGGGATGCAGCCGGGTGGCGGTGGATAAAGGCTGGATCTCCTCCGATCACCAGGTGGGACTGACCGGTAGCATGATATCTCCGGATGTATACGTGGCCGTGGGTATTTCTGGCGCCATTCAGCATTTGGTCGGCATGGTGCACTCAAAAAAGATAATCGCCATCAACACGGATAAGGGGTGCAACATGTTCAAGGTGGCCGATTACGGGGTTGTTGAAGACTATGAAAAATTGATACCCGCACTGGTAAAACGATTGGAGGAGTTATCATGACGGAATTGAACATCATCGTCTGTGCCAAACAGATTCCCGACCCCGAAGCGCCATTGTCGGATGTCCGTGTGGATGGTGAGAAAAAGGAAGTATTCGTTGATGCGCCCAATGTGATCAGCCCCTTTGATGAAAACGCATTGGAGGCTGCACTCGTGTTGCAGGAAGAGGCCGGGGCCAGGGTCACCGTCCTGAGCCTGGGCCGGAAGGTGTCCGACACGGTGCTGAGAAAGAGTCTGGCAGCCGGCGCCGATGAACTGATCCTTTTGCAGGACAACGCTTTTGAGAAGCTGGACAGTCATTCCGTTGCCCGTGTCCTGGCGGACGCCATCCAAAGGATCGGAGATTGTGATTTGGTCCTGACCGGACGGCAGGCAGGTGACTGGGATTCCGGCCAGGTGGGTCTGATGCTTGGTGAAATCCTGGGGCTGCCCTGCATCAGCCTGGCACGGGAGATCAAGGTGGAAGGGCGGCAGGTGCAGGTAAAAAAGAACATTGCCGGGGGATACGAACAGGTGAGGGCCGCATTGCCGGCGCTGGTAACCGTGAGCAATGAGGTGGGGGAATTGCGCTATATCTCCAGAACGAGAATGATGAAAATGCTCCGCAAAGCCTCCTCCATACCATCCTGGAGCAGCGGTGACTTCGTCTCGACCCCGGATGCGTTGCAGGGCATGGAGATAAAAGAGCTCTCGTCGCCGCCGGATATGGGAAGAAGCTGCGAATTCATTGAAGGCGCAACACTGGAAGAGAAAGCCGATCAACTGGTGGCGGCCATCACGTCGTTTTGACCCCCGATCGCATCAGGCAGCGGTTTATCCATGGATATCGAAGTCATTTTTATTCACGTATTTTAATAAACAGGAGGGTGATAACATGGCAGACAAGTCTTACGATGCGGTGATCATTGGCGGCGGACATCATGGTACGATCATTGCGCCTTATCTTGCCAAAGCCGGTTTGAAAGTCGGGGTTTTCGAACGGCTGGATCATCTTGGCGGCGGCGCCGTTTCTTTTAATGATACGCCTGCGCCGGGATTCCGGGGTAATTTCTGCGCTCATTTCACGCGCTTTTACGGGCATCCTGCGTATAAAGAATTCAATCTCCGTGCGGAGGGATTGGAGTACGTATTCCCGGATACCAACGAAGCCGTGATATTTGATGATGAAACATCCTACGTGGCCTATGCGGGTTTCCCGGTGGTGGACCCGAAAACCGGAAAAACCGAATACAGTGAAACAAATGTCAAAAAAACCTATGATCAGATCGCTCGGTTTTCCGAAGCCGACGCCAAGGCGTATCTGGACTGGACGGAAAAATACAAGGAGTATATCCGGCCGGCGTTTCATCGGTTCAGATTCTCGGTCCCGACACCCTACGGGGTGCCGGATCCCCTCGAAGAACTGATCAACAACCCCAAAAGCGGGATTGATCCCTCCATGCAATATATGACCGCAAAGGAAGTCGCCCATTATTTTTTCGAGAGTGAGGAACTCAGGATCCTGACCCTCAGGGGTTTTCTCACTTCATGTGGTATATATCCCGATGATGTGCCGGGGCTTATGTATACATTCGCCACGCTGCATCTGGTGCTGGGGTGGGAGACAGCGGCCATCGCCAAGGGCGGCACCCAGTCCATCACCGATGCGCTGGTGTCGGCCGGTAAAAAGCTGGGAGTTGAATATTTTATCAACTCCGAAGTCGATAAGGTGCTCATCGAAGGTGAAGCGGCCAAGGGTATCCGGTTGCTGGACGGCACCATGATTGAGGCGAAACAGATGGTAGTTTCAGATAACGCAACGCCCCAGCTTTTTCTTCGCATGATTGGAGAAGATCGACTCAGCACCCAGATGAAACGCAAGGTGGACACCTATTTTTTTGATCGTGCACAATTGTTCTGGGGTCCGGTGGCCGTGCATGAACTGCCGCAATGGAAGGCGGCCAGGGACAACCCTGATGTGAGCGCCACACCGCGAACATACTTCGCGCCCAAGGATCTGGCGTTTATGGAAGACAAGTACATGCATGAAATTTTTCTGTTCGGTATGCCCTCGAAATTTTTTCTCCTGACGGCCCCGGACAGCATATGGGACCCCACCCGCGCACCTGCGGGGAAACACAGTATCCATGTGGAGGATTTTACCTGTCCGGCGCGCATTTTCTCGCGGAAGGAATGGCGCAACCTCCACGATGAATTTTATGATTCCATGATCGCCCAATGGCAGAAGTATGCACCCAATATGACCAAAGACAACTTCATCGGCGAACGTATCACAACGCCCATCGATATCCAGGACACGCACCTGGATATGAGAGAGGGCGGTTGGTCCGAGGGGAATTGCGGCGGTGCCCAAAGCGGACGTTTCAGGGGGCTGCCGGGCGGGTTCAGGACATTTGTCAAAGGCCTGTATATGTGTTCTTCGGGGGTGACCGGCGGCCCGGCCATCGGCCGCGGATCAAGCTATAATTGCTACCAGATAATCGCCGATGATTTCGGACTGAGCAAACCCGAGTATTAATGCTTTGACAATGCAGGTGAACTTCATTCAGAATATAATATTCATTAAAAATATAATATTCGATTGATCCCTGGTCGTCCACGTCGTTCTTCCGGCATGGAACGATTAATGTTTCCAGCATACCTGGCGGATGAGAACCACAGACCCTTTTAAGGTTTTCCATCCGCAATGGGAGTGAAGATCCATGCGACTCAAGGATAAGGTGGCCATCGTTACAGGAGGCGCCCGCGGGCTGGGACGAGCCTTTTCCCTGGCGCTCGCCCGGGAGGGTGCAAAGGTTCTGGTGATGAATATCGGGCTGGCGGAACGTGACCGTCATGATCTTCGGGAAACCGTTGATCAGATCAGGGCGTCCGGGGGACTTGCGCACTCTTTTGAAGCGGATGTATCCAGTGAACAGGAAACCCGCGCCATGGCCGAAGAGACCATCAGGGTGTTTGGCAGTGTTGATATATTGATCAACAACGCCGCGGTTTATGAGGGTATCAAGCGTAAACCGTTTCATGAAGTGGATCCCGATGAATGGGACCTGGTGATGAATGTCAACGTCAAGGGCGCATTTCTTACCACCCGCGCGGTCTTCCCCCATATGAAAGAACATGGCCATGGAAAAATCGTGAACCTCGCTTCCGAGGTCTTTTTCACGGGATCCCACGGTTTTGCGCACTATGTCGCTTCAAAGGGTGGCCTGGTCGGTCTTACACGCGCCTTGGCAGTTGAACTCGGCCCCTATAATATATGCATCAATTGTATTGCCCCGGGGTTCACAGATACCGGGGCAAGCCGCAGCCTTGCCGATATCGGCAAATACGATACGACCAGAACGGCCTTGAAGCGGCTCGGCCATCCCGGCGATCTAACGGGGGCGGCGGTATTCCTGGCATCATCGGAGAGCGATTTTATTACAGGGCAGATCCTTCTTGTCAATGGCGGCCGGGCCATGCATTAGCCGTGCGGGTCCGTGCCTTTCGTTTCAAGGCACCTTCTGCACGGTTTGGGTCAAAAGTTTACCTCAATTCCGGTTTTTTAGGATAAATTCATGAGCACCTGCACGGGCCGTTTACTCAGGGTTGATTTGACCCGTCAACACACAAGTGTCGAAACCATTCCGGCCTGGATGAACGAGCAATATATTTCGGCCCGCGGCATGGGTGCGCGCCTGTTGTATGATGAACTCACAGCCAAAACCGATCCCCTCGGACCCGATAACAAGCTGATTTTTCTGATGGGGATTCTGGGGGTCACCGGTTTGCAGGGATTTTCCAAGTGGGCGGTAATGGCAAAAAGTCCGTTGACCAACACCATCATGCGATCCTACGCCGGCGGTAATTTCGGTCCATGGATGAAATTCGCCGGATATGATGTCATGGTGCTGGAAGGCTGTGCATCGGACTGGACTTATCTGCTCATCGACGACCGGGACGTTCATTTTAAAGATGCCCGGGAACTCATGGGTCTTGATCCACGGTCGGTCCAGTTATCCCTTAAAACCGTTCACGGGGCCAAAACCGAGAGTGCCTGTATCGGAGAGGCCGGTGAAAAGGGTCTGCGATTTGCGGTGATCACATCCGGCGAACGCACGGCATCCCGGGGTGGAGTGGGAACAGTGATGGGCGCCAAAAAACTCAAGGCAGTGGCCATCAATACCGGTGTCCGAAAATTTGACGCCCATGACCCTTCCGGCTTTACCGACCTGGTGAAAGCACAGGTCCGGATGCTCAAATCCCATCCGCGGCGTCACGCCATGAATACCGTGGGTACGCCGTATATTACCACGCAATTGATGAAAACCGGTGTTTTGCCGGTGCACAACTTCCGGCAGGGACGGATTGAGACAATTGAGAACATCGATGGGGATGCCTATTTCAAGATGAAAACCGCCAGGGCGGGATGCTACCAGTGCATGACGCGCTGCGGCGGAATGCGGCCGGTTACCCGGGGCCCCTGGGCCGGAACCGCCATTGACGGTCCGGAATATGAAACCATTTTTGCATTCGGTCCCCTATTGAGCCTGACCGACAAAAAATTTATCATCGATGCCAATGCCTTGTGCGACTATTACGGGATGGACACCATCAGCACCGGTGTATGCGTGGCATTTGCCTGTGAATTGTTTGAGAAACAAATCCTCACTATGGCGGACACCGAAGGCCTGGAGCTGCATTGGGGGCATCGGCCGGCACTTTTCGAACTCATCCACCGGATGGGCAGACGGCAAGGCCTCGGCCGCCTGCTGGGCGAAGGCGTGCAGCGCGCCGCTGCGGAACTCGGATACGCCGCAACCCAATGCGCCATGCACATCAAGGGGTTGGAGCTGCCGGGATACGAACCCCGTGCGGTCAAGGGGTACGCCTTGAGCATGGCCACGGCCAATATCGGCGGCAGCCACATGTACGGCAGGCCGCGTCCGGAATTATCCGGAATCGAGGACCCGCTTTCCGAAAAAGACAAGGGGGCGTCCATCGCCGGCTTTCAAAAGGAACAGGCCATCGAGGACAGTCTCATTGCCTGCACCTTCGGTAATTCCGGATTGAATATGGAGAAGTACGCCCGGTTTCTGGAAGCAGCCACCGGACTCAGTGCCCTCGGTTCGTCCGAAGCCCTGACCACCATCGGCGAACGCATCGTCTGCCTGGAACGTTGTTTCAATGTGCGGGAAGGTTTTGATCGAAAGGACGATGCATTGCCCCGTCGCATGACAAGCGAACCCCTCCGGAACGCCGGCCCGGCCAGTGGCCAGGTCGTGGCCGATCTGGATGGTTTGCTGGATGAATATTACAAGGCATTGGGCTATACACCGGCTGGTGTGCCATCGGCAACCCGGCTTGAGTTGCTGGGATTGGAATTTGCGCAATCGGATATGCCGGTCCTGTGAACAATCGTTTTCATCCACCCCACGCCGGATATGCGGGCGGTATAATTCTCCCGGTCCGGAGAATGGCTCCATGGTGCAACTGCCGGCCGTCAGGCAATGGGCAATTGCTATCATCTAAACGGTAATCGATCCACAGAGAGGAGGTGCACCTGGTCATGAACAAAGAGCAGGCTCCGGCGGTGGCTGTGCTCCGGAATTCTCACAAACCGTCTCAGATAACGACGTGCTGAAGTCTCCTGAAATTCGTTGCCGGCTGATTTTTTGAATGTGCGAGTCGATGTTCCGTGAATCCATGATCCAACCTCTGCCGGGAGGACGCACGCCGCTCGTTGCCCCATAACCCCTACCAAGGAGGAAGTCACGATGAAAGTATACGATGTGGTCCCCGGGTTGGAATTTGATCCTGAGCAGGATTTTGCACAATCACCGGCCTGGTTCCTGGATGGCACTCACTCCGTACCACCGTGGACACCCATGTTCGGATGGTTTTGGATCAATTTTTGCCGGCACGGCATGCAGTACGGTGCTGAAAAACTGAGCCTGCCCACCGTAAAGGGCTGGGATTGGCGTTTCATGAACGGCGGTGGTTATCTGACCCTTCTACTGGTGAAAACAGAGGAAGAGAAGCAGCGTCGCGAGGTAGAGTTCCGCAAAGCCATCCTGCCGTTTATTCAGGATTATGACGGTCTATGGAAGGGTTTCGTCGATGAAATATTGGGCCGATACGCCGATCTCAAGGCGCTTGACCTGGACAAGGCGTGCAATATCGACCTGCTGGCTAATTTTGAGGAAACCATCAATACCTGCCGCCGTATGTGGGAAATACACATGTATATGATGTATGGTACGTATACGGCGTATATCCTGTTCGAAAACATGTGTCGGGAATTGGCGGATATCGATGACACGTCACCGGATTTTCACCGATTGGTCAGTGGTTTCGACAACAAGGTGTTCCAGGTGGATCTGAAACTATGGGAATTCTCCGAACGCGCACGACAGGATGGACTGGCGGATCTTTTTCTGAACAATAACGGCCCCGATCTTCGACATCTCTTGCAGGAAACCGGCAACGGCCGCGCATTCATGACCGACTTCATGGCTTTTATGGATGAAGACGGGTGGCGAATGCAGCGTATGTCGGAAATAAACCTGCCGACCTGGGTGGAGGATCCAACTCCGGCCCTGGTGAATGTCCAGCAATTTCTGCAAAAGGGTGGTGGCTTCAGCCTGAGCGATGAACGGAAAAAACGCACCACCGAACGCCTGGCGGCTGAAAAAACCGTGATGGCCAAAGTGCCGGAGGCCCAGCGGGGCTGGTTTGAGCAATTGATGCGCCTGGCGCAAAAAAGCGGTGTGTTCAGTGAAGAGCACGACCACTACCTGGATCTGTACACCCATGCCATGATGCGGCGCAGCACCCTGGGACTGGGAAACCGTTTCGTCCGCGAAGGCGCATTGAATGAAGCCGAGGATATTTTCTTTTTAATCCCGGATGAGGTCCGACGTGCCGGTCTGATACCGGATCAGTTTGATTTGCGGTGCATCGTGGATCGTCGGAAGGCGCAATGGAAGGAGTGGCACGAGAATCCAAACCCGCCGGCGCTCTTGAAGGAGGGGTTTGATATGGATCAGGCCATGGGCGTGTTAGTGCGCTCCAATGACCCCATCGCCCTGAAGGTGGTGGTGGGCGCCATGCCGCAGGTACGGCCTGAATTGAAGGCCGATCTATACGGAACCTGTGGTTCTCCAGGGGTGGCCGAAGGCACGGCACGGGTGATCATGACCGAGGATGAATTGCATCTGGTGCAGGAAGGCGACATCCTGGTGGCGGCCAGCACCTCACCCAGCTGGACGCCGATTTTCTCCATGATCAAGGGGGTGGTGGTGGATCGCGGCGCCAGCTTGTCACATGCGGCCATTGTGGGACGTGAATACGGTATCCCGGTGGTCATGAATGTCTTTGACGGAACCGCCAAAATCAGATCCGGCCAGCGTATTAAGGTCGATGCCAATATGGGCACGGTTTACCTTATGAATGATTGAATTATGGGCAACCGTATCATCTTTACATCCGATCGCCCTGGAAACAAGGTGCAAGGGCCATGCAAGGGCAATCGTGGTCAGGGAACAAGGTCCTTGTTCCTGCGCTAGGAGGATAAGTCGTCATGGCAACACAATGGATATACAGCCTGCAGGAATTGCGTAGTGATCACAATGATATGGTCGGTAAAAAGTGTGCCAACCTCGGCGAGATGACACATATGGGTATGCGTGTGCCGCCGGGATTTGCCGTTTCAGTGGAGGGCTATGAACTGTTCATGAACCAAACCGGCGCCGATGCACAGATCCGGCAGTATGTACGGAAAAACCTGGCGAGTCTGCATCATAATGTTGAAAAACAGGTCGAAGCCGGACGCTATATCCGCCGTGTGATCGAGAGCAAGGAGATGCCCGAACCCATGAAGGCGGATCTCTGGCGGCATTATGAACGGTTATGCGAACAAGTCGATATGGACCGTATGCCAGTGGCCGTCAGATCCAGCGGTGCGGTGAGCATGCCGGGGCAAATGGAGACCTATCTGAACGTCCGCGGCCGGCAGGAACTCATCGAGAAAATCATCAAAGTGTGGAGCAGTGCATTTACCACGCGCGCCATCGCTTTCCGGCTGGAACAGGGGATGGCCATGGAAAAGGCACCCATCGGTGTTGCGGTGCTGAAAATGGTCAACGCCAGATCCGCCGGTGTCACCCTGACCGTATTGCCCACCAACGGCGATTTGTCCAAGGTGATCGTGGAGGGCAATTGGGGATTGGGTGAAAGTGTGGTCAGCGGTGAGATCACACCGGACAGTTTTATCGTGAATAAGGACAACGGTCATGTGGCAAGTACGATCAGCAAAAAAAACAAAATGGTGGTGTTCGAAACCGGCGGCATCGCATTTGTGGACGTACCGCCGGACCGGCAGGAACAGCCTTGTTTGTCCGACATCGAACTCAAGGAGATCGTACGAATCGCCATGGAAGTGGAGAACTACTTTGATGCACCCCAGGATATGGAATGGGTTCTTGATCAGGATCTGACTTTTCCGGAAAACCTGTTTTGGGTGCAGACACGTCCCGCCAAATACTCAAAACCGGTGGCGGACAACACGGAATACCTGGCCGAGTTGATGACACGGATATTCAAGATGTGATCCGGGAGTCTTGGTCCGTTCATTCCGCGGTGCTGAACCGCCGGATCTCCAACTTGAGGGTACTGCAACAGGAGGTTGATCATGACCATATTATTTACCCAGTATTGGGACGTCAAGCCGGGACAATTTGATGCATATTCGAATTTTATCGTCGATAGTTACAACCCTGCTATGGAGCGTTTGCGCATTCAATTGCTGGGCGGCTACTATACGGCTGTGGGGGAAGGTCCGCGTATCATTGCGGTGGCCACCATGGAAAATGACACGGGTCTGATGATGGCGTTGGCCCACCGCGAATTTCGCATCGCCCATACCGGATTGTTGCAATGGGTTGACAACTATCACAGCAAAGTCTGGGCACCGACGGGCCGGGTCACCGAAGGGCCGTATCATATTCAAACCAGTGCCTGGAAATTCAATCAGTACTACGATATCGTGCCCGGCCGGGAGGAGGCCCATTACCGGTTTGTAAAGGAGGAGTGCCTGGCGGGTATGAAGGCGCTGGGACTTCCCATAACCGGTGGATGGCGTCTGGTGGTCGGCTCCGGTCCACGGATCCTCGCCGAGGCCACCGGGCGGAACATGGTGAATATCGCCAAAGCCTTGGATTCCGCCGAATTCAGGCAAATAGTCCGCGTTCTGAAAAAACAGTATGCCGTCAATTACAGCAGCCGTATCTTGGCGCCCACCGGCCGCATAGAGGTGCCTTTTCTGATGAAGGAGATGATGAAAGGGTTCTGATGCTTTTAAAGCCCGATTGCATTCCCTGTGTCCTGCGCATGGCCCTTGGGGCTCTGACTAAACTCGCTTTAGAGCCCGCCGAAATGAAATCCCTGTACCGGGAGATTTTAAAAATATCCGCTCTGCGTGGTGAACGCTGGGACCTGACCAGCCCCGAGGTGATCGAACAGGTCATGCTGATCATCAAAACCTATACGGGCAAACCCGATCCGTTTTCTGAGGAAAAAGTACACCTGAACCGGACCGTGTTGACCATGGAACCTTTTTTCAAGGATCACATCCGGCACGCTGATAACCCTGTGGGTATGGCCGTTATACTGGCCATCCTGGGCAATGCCATCGACATGATGCTGCCGGAAAGCACCACGGACATCGAAACGGATCTGAAAAACCGGCTTGCCGTGGACTTGGATGCGAAAGCCCTTGCTCAATTTCTGGATCGCCTCGATACCGTTCGCCGTCTGTTGTATTTTACCGACAATGCCGGTGAAATCATACTGGACAACCTGCTGATTCAAACCCTTGTTCGTTACTATGGAATGTCCGTCACCGTGGTGGTGCGCCACGAGTCCACGCTCAATGATGTCACGCTGCACGACGTCCGGAATGTGGGATTCGGCCAAGAGGTAACACTGATGACCAACGGGATCTCCGGCCCCTTGCCCGGAACCGTGTTGAAACGATGCAGCCCTGCGGTCCGGGATGCCGTTGAAGCGGCGGACCTGATCATTGCCAAAGGCGGCGGCAATTTTGACACGCTGGGAGAACAACTGGGTGAACTTAATACGGACGTCAGTTTCCTGTTGTTATCCAAGTGTACCCCCTATAATCGTTTTTTCAATGTGCCGTTCATGCAGCCGGTCGTGTATAATGTCCTGCATTAGATAACCGAATACCGGAGCGATTCTTGAGCATCACGATACACATCCACCAGGCCCATCGAATACATACCAATGGTTTTGGGGCGGATTTGGCCGAGGGCCGGACCGTGGGCGAGTGCCTTGAAGACCTGGTGAGGCGATACCCCGGCATGCGCAACGAGTTATACGATCCCGCGACTCCGGGTAGATTGCGAAATATCATAGAGATACATCTTAACAACAAAAAACTTTTTCCCGACGTGTCGGCTAAATACGTCGCCGAAGGGGATGTCATCCATATAGCGCTTATGTTGTCGGGGGGGTAGGTCGTGTTACTGCCCGGTCCGCTATTCGGCTTTCTGAAGCACCTGCACCTGTCCCGTGGAACCGTCGATCCTGACGCAGTCGCCGGTATTCAGTGATCGAAGTATTTCTTTAGTTCCGCGGACTGCGGGGATTCCGGAGTTGATGGCCGCCCTGAAACCAAATGAGAGCATGCCGCCGGATTCGGCTATCAATGCCTTCAGTCTGGGCATGACGACCGTGAGTTTTTGAGACGCATTGGGGCATACCAGGATGGTGCCGTCGGCCACGACACCCAGGTCTTCCATGTCGGTGATCACATTTACCAGCCCGGTGGCCGTACCGGGTGATACCGGCTCACACGCGAACTGATCTGATATCGTAAATACCGCTGCCGGGGGATTACAATCGGTCTCCATCGATTCAACTGAGCTATAGTCCGTGTTAATGGTTTGATTTGCGGATCGCTGTGCTTTGTTCATACCTGATTAGATCTCCTTTCGGTGAATTCCCTCCGGGCAGCGGTTTTTTGCCGGCCGGGTGAACCCTATACGTTAATACGCCAGCATAATAACCATTCATGCTTGACTTGTCGAGTTAATTGGATTTAGTTGATTTTCGAAATGGTCCGCCAGGACAGAAGGGCTTCAGTTTCCTGCTCTTATACTCCTTGGTCTTCGCAGGTTTTTCTTTCGGTTCCTTTGCGATGAGAAAGATGGCCAGAAGCACACAGGTGATACCGAACAATTTTGGAACGGTGAGCGGTTCTTCGAGAAAAATCCATGACAAGAAGACAGCACTCACCGGCATGACGGCGGTGAAAGCCGATGCGGTTCCGCCGGAGACGTTGGATATGCCACGAAACCAGAAGATATAGGCTGCAACGGTGAAGACAGCCCCGAAATAGACTATGGCGCTCCATCCCAACCATCCCACCGAACGAAAATTAAAATAAAGGGACTGGTAGGCCGCAAAGGGAAGGAAGAAAATCAGCCCCAGTGTCGTGAGAATGCAGGTGATGGTGAGATTGGACACTTCGGTGCTTAATTCTTTCTTCAGCAGGAGAAAAACGGCCTCGCCTAAAACAGCTATACATATCAATAAATTTCCAGTCAGATGAGGATGCGGTTCAAGGGATGCACCGGCATCGGTTGCTGAACCATTCACTGCTATCACACCCGCAACCGAGATGCCGATGGCAACCCATTTCAGGGCTGACAATTTCTCTTTCAGTATAATAAAGGCCACAATACCCATGGCCGCCGGTGTGGTGCTTGTGAGTATCCCGGCCGCCATTGCCGAGGTCAGTTTCAGGCCGATCAGCAACATCACCGTGAAAATAAACTGACCGCAAAAAGCCATGGTCATAAGTATCAGCCAATCCCTGACCATTGGCGGCAAATCCGTCGTGCGCCTCACCGGGAATAGCCAGATTGATATCTCCTGGTGCAGCGACAATATCCTTTCCGCGGTAATGATATCCCAGAGCCCCGGCTTCGATGACACCGACGGCATATCGTTCGTGGAAATGCCGGTTAAACACATGCCGGCCATATGAAGCTTTCAGAAGTTCGAGGTTTCCGAGCCGCGGCAGGCAAACCATTCGGAATATTATCTGTTCATCAAAGGTCGCGGATTTCATTTTAGCGGTTTTATGCTATGTCAGGTGATAAGGGTTAAACAGATAACCTTATTTTATCAGGCAATTTATCGATTGTCTTGGATGAAATTGCGGTTTTTCCTTTACCTCAGGTATATATGCCGCCTATGGAATGGTGTGCTGAATCGATTCGATGAAGCATCCACCACTGCCGCCACCGCCACTTTCATCGGAGCCGGTTGTATCCGGGGGGGAGTTGCTGCCCGTATCCGGTATGATCGGACAATCCGCGACCCCTGCCTGCCGGCCGAAGTTTTGGGTCCAATAGTGACCGTAGGTGCTTTGGGCATCGTAGGCATACCCGACGCCCAGGTCACAGACATCTTCCGACAGGATATTGGCCCGGTGGCCGTCGCTGGCCATCCATCCCTCCATGACCGCCTGGGGTGTGCCGTGGCCGGCGGCTATATTCTCCGCCATACTGTTGTAGTCGTATCCTGCCGCCGCAACCCGCTGGGCGGGTGTACGGCCGTCGAGGCTTTCGTGGCTGAAGTAATCCTGGTCAGCCATATCAACGGAGTGCCCCCGTGCGGACTCGAACAACAGGTCGTTCCATGCCAGAGCCCCGAGGTTGTTCTCCGCCCGCTCCTGGTTGACGATTTCCAGGACTTGCGTCTCCGCCGAAATGCTGACCGCCCGATCACTTCGATGCTGTGAAGCACGAACGGTTCCCGGGGGATCCTCTTCCGGCACCAGAACTTCGCGGATCATGTATATCCCATGGTCCAGGTGTCTTAGCTTATAGGCATATTCCCCCCGGAAAACGGTCAGGGAAACGATCCCGTTATTCACCGCCACAGTCGCCAGGCTGACGTCCTCATTGGCAATTTTTCCCGTCCGCACCCGGGAGCCGTTCGCCAAGTGGATCGGTGCCGTCAGAATCACCGGCAATGTGGTGTCCGGAAAAAAATTGAGGTCGAGCCGCTCATCGTCCAACCATGGTGCCATATCCGGATTCAATTTGACGTACCGGTATTGCACGACCAAGTCCGGATTGAGGTTTGTTCGTTTCTGAATTCGGGATTCGGAAATCGGCTCTAATAGATCCGGTTCAGCAGAATGAACAGGTGTAGTGGATAGAATGGTGGCAATACACAGGCAGAATACGGATTTTTGAAGATAAGACATGTGGATAATCTCTCCTATTGGCAATCCAGATGATAATGTGTGGTATCGGTTTTTATGACCGACAGTTTATTCCCGCGACCGCAACGTGTTCTCCTGATCAACCTGTTTTCAGCTAATGGAATTCGCCGGAATGTATTCAATAGCACCGATAGAAGGGAAAGCAAATTTAATACCAAAAGGATTGAGTTGTCCTTTATCAGTAGCATGTAAATTGAAGGTTATATTGTGTTAAAAAAATCTTGACATACAATATGTTGTATGAGTACAGAACGATCCTATTGCATTCGCAGCAGCCTTTTCATCGGTAATTACTGCGGGCCGCTCATTTCTTCGGTAGATTGTCTCCGGCATCTTAAAATCGGACAGATATTCAATCCACACTCACGGGAAGACGGAGAGGTTTCTATTTACCACATGGTTTTCACGGCATTCCAATGAAAGCCACTTTAAATGGAGGAGAACAGAACGTGGGAAACCCATCTAAAATCATTATGACCGGGGACGGCAATTTCGATCTTGCCGCGTACAGCTTGGACGACCAGCGATTTTCCGAATCACTGATCCGCGAAGCTGATATTGAACCTCAACAGGCGCTGGATATCAGCCGCCGATTTCGCGAAGCCATAGATCGTCTTGATGACCGGCGGATTACCCTTCCGATGTTAAATCAAGTCCTGAAATCGGATTACCAGGAACTGGGATTTGAAGAGGACTTTCAGATCCGCCTGGACGCGTCCGTTTTCATCCGCAACGGCTTACCCCTGAATGAAAACGCTAAAACCGTCCTGGAGAGGCGTTACCTGAAGAAGAATGAACAGGGACAAATAGTGGAAACCCCGGTCCAGATGTTCAGGCGGGTGGCCGGGCATATTGCCGGTGCGGAAACCTTATACGATGAGGGGACGGATCCGGCGTCGGTCGAGGATGCCTTCTACCGGATGATGACCGATTTCAGGTTTTTGCCGAACTCTCCGACCCTGATGAATGCCGGGCGCAGTCTCGGTCAGCTGGCGGCCTGTTTCGTGTTGCCGATTGAAGACAGCATGGAAGGGATTTTCTCCACGCTTCAGCATGCCGCCATCATCCATAAATCCGGCGGGGGTACCGGCTTTTCCTTTTCCCGGTTGCGGCCGCAGAACAGCATGGTCGGCACCACCGGCGGCATTGCTTCCGGGCCCGTGTCCTTCATGAAAATCTTCAATACCGCCACTGAGCAGGTAAAGCAGGGGGGGACGCGCCGGGGCGCCAATATGGCCATTTTGCGCGTGGATCATCCGGACATCCTGGAATTCATTTATTGCAAGAAAAATAATGCCGACCTGAATAATTTCAACATTTCCGTTGGATTGACGGATCAATTCATGCAGGCCCTGCAGACCGGACGTGTTTTCGATTTGATTGATCCACGTGACGGGAGCAAGGCCGGCGAGCTTGACGCCAATGAAATTTACCGGGCGCTGGTCGCCCAGGCCTGGGAGAATGGTGATCCCGGGATTGTTTTTCTGGACAGGATCAACCGCGACAATCCCACCCCTTTGATCGGGGAGATCGAGAGCACCAACCCCTGCGGCGAGCAACCGCTGTTGCCCATGGAAGCCTGTAACCTCGGATCCATAAATCTGTCGAAATTCGTTACACCGGGTGAAGATCATCAGCCGTGCATTGATTTTGACGCCCTCGGCGAAACCGTCCGCACGGCGGTGCGATTCCTGGACAACACCATCGATGTCTCCAAATATCCATTGTCGGAGATTGATCGGATGGTCAAGGGGAACCGGAAAATAGGGCTCGGCATCATGGGATTCGCCGACCTGTTGTATCAGATGAACATTCCTTACAACTCCGAAGCGGCACTTGAAACCGCCGGAACGATCATGTCCTTTATCCAGGAGTCATCTCACGAGGCGTCCCGTGCCCTGGCGGCGGAGCGGGGTTCGTTTTTAAACTATGACCGGAGCGTCTTCGCCGGTAACAACGGCAACGGCATGCGCAATGCAACCACCACCACCATAGCTCCCACGGGTACCCTGAGTATCATCGCGGGATGTTCCAGTGGGATTGAACCCCTGTTCGCCTTGAGTTTCGTTCGCAATGTCATGGACAATGACGCCTTGCCCGAAGTCAATCCCTATTTCGAAACCGTTGCCCGGCGTGAGGGCTTTTATTCAAAAGAACTCATGGACATTATCGCCAAAACCGGCAGTATCAAGCATGTGGAAGGGATCCCCGATGAAATTAAAGAGGTATTCGTCACCGCACACGATGTTTCCCCGGAATGGCATGTCCGCATGCAGGCCGCTTTCCAGAAATACACGGATAACGCCGTGTCCAAAACAGTGAATCTCCCCCATGATGCCACCGTGGAAGATGTCCTGAGCGTTTATAGCCTGGCCTACGAGCTTGGATGCAAGGGGGTGACCACTTACCGGGACGGCAGCAAAGACAACCAGGTGTTGTCATTTACATCGGAAAGCAAAGATGCCGAAGATCGGTTCATGACCGCCGTTCGCAGTCGGCCGGAGACCCTTGAGGGGTTTACCACCAAGATCAAAACCGGTTTGGGTCAATTGTATGTCACGGTAACCGAATATGAGGGGCAACCCTTTGAAGTGTTTGCGACCATTGGAAAATCCGGCCGGTCCACCACAGCGAAAACCGAGGCCATCGGCCGTCTGGTCTCCCTTGCGCTGAGGTCTGGGGTAAAGGTGTCCCGAATCGTGGACCAGCTCAAGGGTATCGGTGGTGAGCACCCGGTATTCCAACAGGGCGGTCTGGTGCTGTCCATACCCGATGCCATTGCCACGGTTCTGGATAAGCGATATCTCAAGGACAATCCTGAATTTGCGAGACGTCCCCCCAAAAGCCTGCTGGGGGGCACCTGTCCGGAGTGCGGCCAGACCATCAGTTTTGAAGAAGGGTGCCAGACCTGTCATTTTTGCGGATTCACCAAATGCGGGTAGTTGCTGTGAACCATTGTTATTAAAAAGGCGAAAGAGAAACGAAAATTTGACAACTGAATTCAATTACGAGATTTCCGATACCGTATTCGAGATGTTCCCGGGATATAACCGCGGCGTGGTGGTTGCCCGGGGTGTGACCAACGGTGAATCACCACCGGAGTTGATCGCTCTGCTTCGTGCGGCGGAATCCGCTGTTCGTGACCGGGTGGACAAGAATGAAGTCGCGAACCATCAGCAGATTGCCCCCTGGCGGGACGCCTTTCGTAGTTTCGGCGCCAAACCGGGGAAATACAGATCATCCATCGAAGCCATGGTCCGGCGTGTCCTCGGCGGCAATGAGATTCCGTCCATAAATGCCCTTGTGGACATCGGAAATGCTTTGTCCCTGAAATATGTTGTTCCCATGGGCGGCCATGCCATTGATGTCGTAAAGCAGGACCTTCGCCTCCGGCCGGCCGGCGGCGAGGAGAATTTTACCGCCTTTGGCTCCGACAAGACGGAACACCCCAAACCCGGCGAAATCATTTTTACGGATGGCGATATTGTGCTCACCCGCCGGTGGAGTTGGCGCCAGGCCAAACATACCCTGACCCTGCCGGAAACCACCGCCATAGAATTCAATATTGATGGGCTGCCACCATTGGAACCCGGCGTGGTGGAGGAGATCTGCCGTGAAACCGGTGTCTGCATACAGCGGTTCTGCGGTGGTGAAACCGAATTTCAACTTCTCAACCGTGAAAACCCGGCCATGAAAATAGTGCTGTAAATCAGCGTTACATCAATCAAAAGTAAAGGAGATAGGAATGGGTAAGTATGAATGTCCCTGCGGATATATTTATGATCCGGAAGAGGGAGATCCCCAGAAAAATATTCCCATGGGGACAGCATTTGAAGATCTGCCGGATGATTGGGTTTGTCCACTTTGCGGGGCCGAAAAACAATATTTTGAAAAGATGGATGACTGATGCCGTTGTCTTGGCATTGCAAACCGGGTGCTCAACAAATAGGGCGGTTAAAGGGGCTGAGGATTGAAGGCACCCATCGGGACGCTGCCTGTATTGGTGTCGTCAGGCCTTGGCCGCGAATGACGGGCCAACCGGTGGTCGACCGGTTTCCTTCCGGATTGTCAGTCAATGCTTCATCAGGAAGATTCGCCTTCGTTGATGGCCGACAGCAACAGGCTTTCATCCGCCCTGTCCAGGTCGTCCAGGGCAAACCGGATGGCCAGTTCCAATAGTGCCGACTTGTTCACGATGGGAATCCCCTCGATTTTCATCAGATGAAACCGGCGATTAAACCGTTCCAGAAGGTCTTCGGATAGATAGAAACCGGCTTTCTTCTTTCTGACGGCCCGCTTATCTATGGTTCCCGCCGCCGCCGCCATCGGATCAATGGTATGATCCTCAAAAAAATCTGGGGACTTGTTCCGCTCGGATACCATCATCAATTATTCTCCTTGCTAATTTTCGATAATCTTCCGCACCAGGCGCCTTTGTTCTATATTCAAAAATAGTCTTACCGTGTGCCGGGGCTTCGGAAAGACTGACATTGTAACGGATGGGGTGGCAGATTTGTTTGCTGAACAATCGTTTCAGTTTTTTATAAATTTCCAGACTCTGTTTTGTCCGCCGGTCAAACAGGGTCGGCAGGATATATTTAAGTTCGAGTCGTTCATTCTGCTTCTGGGCGGATACCAGGTAGCCGAAAAAGGTTTTCAATCCCTCCAGTGACAAGTTTTGGAGCGCCACCGGACAAAGAACCTCCTCGGCGGCCATCAGGATATTCACGCTCAGCACATCCCAGCCCGGTGCGCAATCGAAGATCAGGTAATCCAGGCTGTCACCCTTCGGCACCAGCGCCTTGCCCAGGATCCCATGCCGCTGGTCACGGGGTTGCTCTCCCAGCCAGTTCTTCAATTCAACCAGTTTGATGCCGCCGGTGAGAACCCATAAATTCTTCCGTGCCGGGAATATCGCTTCCGTCTTGGTGATTTTGGCGCCCTTTTCGTCCCTTCCGGTGACGAATTCATACATGCCGTAATGCGGTTTGACACCAAGAAAGGTGGAAACTTGTGCCTGGGTATCGCAATCGACCAACAGCACCCGCCGGCCTTGATTGGCCAGTTCATATGCCAAATTGACGGCTGTGGTGGTTTTGCCCACACCGCCTTTGGCCATGGCAACAGCGATCTTTCGCATGCGTCAGTCCTCTGTATAAAAACAAAAAGCTAAATAGCCATTGGTTGCAGGATAAAAACATTATTCTGTTCAGGCTTAGAATAATATTTGAATTCTTCTGTTCGGGTATTATTCCAGTTTTCTCTTTATTGCAAGGTTAATATGCGTGATCTGTTTATTTCGTTTTCACGATTGACCTTTTTCCGGTATTCCGACATTATTCGGCCCAAACCCTCTACTCAAAGTTGGGCGGCATGGAAATCAAAACACAGTATTCTCTCAAAGCGTTAAATACATTCCGGGTTGAAGCCTCTGCGCAACAATATGTGTGTTTTCGCACGACGGGGGAAATCGGCAGCTTCCTGGCATCACATCCCCTTGGGGATCGGCAATTCCTCGTTCTCGGCGGGGGCAGCAATCTGTTGTTCATAACAGACTTTCAAGGTGTCATCCTGCATCCGTGCCTGAAAGGGATCACCGTATTGGCGGAGTCCGCGGATGGTATCCGGGTGAAAGTGATGGCCGGTGAATCATGGGATGATTTCGTAGCCCATGCCGTGGATAAGGGGTGGGCGGGGGTCGAGAATCTATCATTGATACCCGGCCATGTCGGTGCCAGTGCCGTGCAGAACATCGGGGCCTACGGCAGGGAAGTGAAAGATGTAATAGAGAGCGTGGAGGCCATTCACATCCGGGATCTGAAAAAAGAGACAATTCCGGCCGCCAGATGCGGGTTTGGATATCGGGACAGTCATTTCAAGAAGGAATGGAAAGATCAATATATCATCACCGCCGTCACTTTCGTCTTGAGTAAAAAGCCGGCATATACTACGCATTACGCTGGTGTCCGGCAGGAAATCGAAAAGCTTGGCGGCCCCAGCCTTTTCAATTTAAGACAGGCCGTCATCAATATACGGCGGCGGAAACTGCCGGATCCATCCGAAATCGGGAATGCCGGGAGTTTTTTCAAAAATCCGGTGATCGATGCCGCTGTTTTTGCCCGTCTCAACCAAACGTATCCGGAATTGCCCCATTATATCCAGACCGATGACAGGATTAAACTGGCGGCCGGATGGCTGATCGAGCGCTGTGGATGGAAGGGGAAATCCGTGGGCGATGCTGCCGTGTACCCGAAACAGGCGCTGGTGATCGTGAATTCAGGTCAGGCCACGGGCCGTGAAATTTACAACTTTTCAGAAGAGATAAGAAAAACCGTACAAGAGAAATTCGGTATCGAATTGGAAAGGGAAGTCAGAGTTGTTGAATAATAGCGCGATACAAGTTAAAAATGTCGTCAAACATTTCAAGCACCTCAAAGCCGTGGACAAGCTCAGTTTCGAGGTTCCCACCGGGATCTGTTTTGGTTTTCTCGGCCCGAATGGCGCCGGTAAAACCACTATGATGAAAATATTATGCGGTAAATCGAAACGGGACAAGGTCGAGAACGATCTGGTGTCCGTGTTCGGCCGGGATCCGGACCGGGACGAGCTGGCCATAAAGTTCATATCGGGCATTGTTCCCCAGGAAGACAACCTGGACCTTGAACTCAACGTCGAACAAAATTTGCAAATCTATGCAAAATTCTATGGCCTTTCAGCCGCCCAATCCAGGCCTTTCATTGCGTCGGTGCTGAATTTCATGGAATTGTCGGAGAAGAAAACCTCCGGTATCCGGGAGCTTTCCGGTGGGATGAAACGCCGGCTTCTCATTGCGCGGGCCTTGATCAACAATCCGAAAATACTGATTCTGGATGAACCGACCACTGGCCTGGACCCCCAGGTCAGGCATCACATCTGGGACAAACTCCGGACACTAAAGAAACAAGGGGTGACGATTTTGCTCACCACCCACTACATGGAGGAAGCCTACCAGATTTGTGATGAATTGATCATCATGAACAAGGGCGCAAAGGTGCTCCAGGGGAATCCCGGGGACCTGATTCAAAATCATATTGAAAACTATGTGTTGGAAATATTGAATATGGAAATCCCGATTACCGAATACCCCGAATCGATTCGCCGCGAATCGGCCAATCATCGGCACCTGCTTTACTCGGACGACTTTAATGAAATCAAGAAAATATCCGATCTTTTTAAATCCGGAGAATTCATCCTGCGCCAATCAAATCTTGAGGATGTTTTTCTCAAGATAACCGGGAGCAATTTATATGAATAATACGTCCGCACTGAATACCGTTTCCATTAAGCCGCCGCATATTTTTTCCAGAATATACAGTGTTTGGTTTCGCCACATCCGCGTGTACTGCAAGAACCTGTTCAGCAACGGATTTCCGCCGTTTATCGAGCCCCTGATGTTCCTGGCCGGCATCGGCCTCGGGCTCGGTCAATATGTGCGGGAGATCAATGGGATGAGTTATATTGCGTTCCTGGCCACAGGTATGCTGGTACCCCCGGCCATGTTCACCGCATCATTCGAATGCACCTTCGGTACGTTTATCCGGATGGAGTTCGACAAGGTCTACGACGGTATGATCTCCGCTTCCCTGACCGTCCGGGATCTGTTTGTCGGGGAAATATTATTTGCCGGCACGAAAGGGTTCTTTTTTTCAACGGCCGTATTGATCGTCGTATCCTGTTTTGGGCTGATCCACTCGCCCATGGCCCTTCTCACGCCTTTCGTGGGATTTTTAACCGGCCTGATGTTTGCGTCGCTGGCCCTTTTCATTACGTCCTTTGTAAACAATATCAACCATTTCAATTTCTATTTCACCGGACTGATCACCCCCATGTTCTTTTTTTCCGGAATTGTGTTTCCATTGGACACCCTGCCGGCATACGCGCAATGGATTGCCGGGTTTTTCCCGCTCAAGCATGCGGTCAGTCTGGTCCGGGCCTTTTGTTTCAACACGTTTGAGCCGGATTTGATGCTTAACCTGTTGTACATGATATTGTTTATCATCGTTTTCAGTTCACTTGCCATCAGGCGATTGTCCAGGCGGATTATCAACTGAACCGAACATTAATAATTATTGCCATTTCCGGCGATATCGGTAACATTTTTCTTCAGGGGACCGGGGTCCGCGATTTGATTACCGGTGATGATTTTCAAACGTTCAGCGACTTGTTGTTCAAGCATGTCGATGTGTCCCGACTATTAAAATCGATCCCTGGAATCGAAGAACGGCTGCTTTACCTGAATGATCTCAGCAGCGACAATCTCATTTCCGTTGACACCCATGACCAATTGAAATCGGATATGCTAAACGAGCTTTAAAATACCCGGCGAATAGGTTCCTGCTCATTTTATCCCAGTCTCCAGAGTCTCTACCCGCAGCATCATCCTTATATCTGCCATTGTAGCCGTGCAGCCGGATTCAAGATCGTCAGACCACGACCGGGAGAGGCCGGTCACCTTAGTTACTGACAACGCCGCACCCCGGATGAGTCCCTCCGGGTTGTTCGACCCGGATTCTGCAATAGCGTCGATGCCGGCAACCGGTATTGCGGTTTATCCCGACAAAAAGGTGCGCTTTGACTGTCCATTTCACGTTTGGCGGGCGGAATTGTTAAAATTTCTACTCAATATCGGTAAAACAACTTGATTTATACTTGACAACTGTCAAAATAACGGTATTAATGTTTTTATTATGCAGTTATGCCGACTTTTTTATGGAATGATCCAATAATTTACATCCAGCACCCACGATGGTGGTGGAAATCGTGCCGGAAGGCGTGTTTTATAAGGAGGATTTTAAGATGGCGAAAAAAAAACTTTCTGTTCATGATTTTTACAAAATGAAAACGGAAGGGCAGAAGATCACCTGGCTGACATCCTATGATTTCCCCACCGCTCAATTCGCGGAAGCCGCCGGTATGGAAATGATCCTTGTGGGCGACTCACTGGGCATGTGTGTCTATGGTTATGACGGTACGGTTCCGGTAACCATGGATCAATGCATCGTTCATTGTGAGGCCGTGCGGCGGGCAGCCCCAAATACCTTTATCGTCGGGGATATGCCCTTCGGAAGTTATCAGGTTTCGGATGAAGAAGCGGTCACGAATGCCGCACGTTTTCTCAAGGAAGGTTATGTGGATGCCATTAAACTGGAGGGTGGTGTGAGAATCGTCTCCCGCATCCGTGCCATTGTCGATGCCGGTATCGTGGTCATCGGCCATATCGGCCTTACGCCGCAGAGCTCCGGACAGATCGGTGGCCACAAAGCCCAGGGGCGAACGGTGGATTCGGCCAAACTGGTGATCGAGGATGCGCTGGCCATTGAAAAGGCAGGTGCCCATATGCTGCTGGTGGAGGCTGTTCCGCCGGAAGTCACTGAATTTATATCCGGAAAATTGAGCATCCCCGTATTGTCCATCGGCGCCGGTGCGCAATGCGACGGGCAATTGTTGATTGTGTCCGACCTCATCGGCCAATTCACCGCCTTTACACCCAAATTTGTGAAACAATATGCGAATGTCGCAGAGGTGATCACCAACGCCATGAAAGGATATGTGGAAGATGTAAAATCCGGCGCATTCCCGGAAGATAAACATTGTTATCACATGATCAAGGGCGAGGAAGAAGGATTCAAGGCACTTCTGAAGTCATTCGCATGATCATATTTGAAACGTCTTCACCCTTTCTGACATTCACCGATACAAAACGGGAGGTAATAATATGTCCGATTTACGAAACCGATTGAAAATATCCACTGATCGCCTGGATGAAATCAATGCATTCCTGACCGATCCGAATAACGTTGTCATCAATCACCTGCTGGAGGTGGTTGAACGGTACGGCGGACCTGAGGAAATCAACCGGAAAGCCGCCGAAGCGCGGCAAATCGACAATCTGATGGCGCGCCTGGAAAAGGAAGGCTCGCCGTACGTCGACGACCTGAACTGGCTCAAGGCGCAGCGGGACCAAAAGTCCTTCATGCGGCTGGCGGATTATCGAAACAAAATTCTCGGTGAAAAAGCGGTCCGGATGTCCTTCAAGGAGGACACCGCCGTCACGCTTGAAATTTCAGCACTGCAATATTTCCCCTGGCTCATTACCCAGGCCAAACAGGCCATCGAAAAAGATCAGATCATGCCGGGCCGGTTCATCCGCGTGCGGAATATGAAGGAACAGGCCGCAGACAAGGGCGATATCCTTGCCGTCGCCGCCGCCATGCAGATTATCGGGGCAAGCTACGTGGAAACACTCGATACCAAGGGTACGGATGGGTCCAATGTGCACCTTGGGGGGCCGGAAACCATCACCGGTTATTTCGGCGGGATCGGTCAACCCAATGACTACCCCATCAAATGGATCGATGAATATCTCCACCATTATACTACTTATGGCATCCGCCAGGTGCTGAACATCAATCCGGGTACCGTTTTTTTGGCCTACATGCTCCACAAGCTGGGGATCGACAATGAATTTAAAATATCCGTTTTCATGGGCAATGATAATCCCTATGCGGTGCTGTGGACCTTGCTCGGCGCTCGTCTCTTCTCCCGTGATGACGGCACCACCAGTCTCATCGGGTTCAATTTTTCCAATTCGGTGAATAACCGGACAATCCGGGAGAGCGCCGGAATCCGCAGCGCCATGGTATTCACCGATAAAGTGAGGTTTGAGCACCATATCACCGAGACCTATAAATCCATCGTTCGTCAGCCATACCTGAGGCGTGATGAACTGGTGGAGGTGGCCGCCGAAGTGGCCAATATTTCCGCCAAACATGAAGGGGGAGATCCCGAAGTGGAAACCACCCGTGACCATGCGTCGGATATCTTGGATTATTTTATGCCGAAAGATGATGTGCTGGCACAGGGTTTAATGGACAAGCTTGAACGGAATTACCTGGACAAACACGATGCTGTCAACAATACCGCGGATGCTCTGACCCGCGCCGGTATCGGTATCGTTTGCGCTCAGAATCTGCATTAACCCCGAAGGCGAGACGGATAATCGGCAGGTGCCGCAAGACCGGATACGTGGATTTGAATGTGAACGCAGATTGAACCATTGCGGACTGTCGGATCTTCTCCGAGCATCTCCCGATGTCCCAATTTCAGCTTGTTTGTAGTCTTTGTTCCCGGAATCTTTTCCGGGAACAACCCGGCGGTGGAAAGGAGAATTATATGATACCGATAAATATGGACGCTTATCTCCGGGATAAATTACCGGAAACTGTCATCCAGAAAAGGCTTCTCGGAGAAAACGGGATGTGTTTTCTGGAGTTGGGACCTTCGGACAGACATCTGTTGTCACGGCTCGGCATCACGCCGGACAAACTCGGGCCGAAACTTGTGGCCTGTGTCTGGAACGAGACCTCCGAACTTGAGATCGGGGGATATGTGGTGGTGGACAACCTGTCCATGGGAAGCCCCTCCATGGGCGGGATCCGCATGCTGCCGACAATCACGCCGGTGGATATTCACAACCTGGCACGGGGAATGACCCTGAAAAACGGGGCGGCAAACCTGCCCTATGGGGGGGGGAAATCCGGTATCGTTGCTCCGGAAGGCGGTATATCGCCGGAAAACAGGCGGGAAATCATCCGGGGATGGGCGCGGTTGATCCGCCGGTACCGGGATATATACGTGCCGGGGCCGGATGTGGGCACTAATGACAACGATATGAAAACCATCGCCATCGAGAACGGTCTGGACAGCGCGGTGTCAAAACCGGCGGATATGGGTGGTAACCGCATTGATGAACTCGGCGGTGCAGCGGGGGGAGTGGTGATCGCACTGCAAACACTGCTTGAAATCATGCCCCGGCTCCGGGTTTTACCGCAATTTTCAAATTTGCAGATACCCGAAGGCCGGGATTTGAAAGTGCTCATCCAGGGGTTCGGCGCTGTAGGGGCCCACGCCGCCAGAATCATGGGAGACCGGCTGCCGGATGCCAAGATCACCGGCATCAGCGATTTCGAAGGATATCTGTTTGACGAAAACGGCCTGCCGGTGGATGAGCTATACACGGCATGGAAAGAGAAAGGGCTGGTGACCATAGATTTTTACAATAAAAATATCGCAGCTCTCGGACACGATGCACACACTTATTTTTCAACCCAGGCGAATAACCTGTTGCGTGAATCCGCATTCTGCCTGATACCCGCAGCGGCGGTATTTAATTACTTGGGTGTCCTGCCCAACGAAAAAGCATCCATGAGTGTGGAGAACATGGGCGATTGGCGCGTTGTTGTGGAGGGGGCCAATACCTACTCTCCGGATCCCAACAAGAAAGCCTCGCGTACCCGCATGGAACAGATCGTATACCGGGAAAAAGGCGTGATGATCGCCAACGATTATATGGTCAATTCCGGTGGCGTTATATTCGCCGCCCAGGAGCATGTCGTCAGAACACCCGACCATCTCCAGATTCCCAGGGAGATGTTGGGTGACCGGGAAGCCGTAGACGGCTGGTTGAAGTCACACGCATCAGATTTTGCAGAGTTGTCGAAACAGCGACTTGAAGCCGGCGATGCATATCGCGAAAAAGTGATTCGGCGAAATATGATTGAAATGGTTGACCATCTCGCTGCGGATGTTAACCTGCTGCCGTCGGGTGCGGCCGAACGTATCAGCCTGCAGCGGCTGACCGCCAGGGAACAACAACGAACAGCCAGTGATATCATGGTACCCATGCAGACCGCTAAAGCGGGCGATACCCTGCAGGAGGCCGCCGCTGTCCTCGTCCAGGAGACGTACAACATGATCGCCGTTCTTGACGCGGAAGGTAAGCTTGCCGGTGTGCTCACGGCCTGGGATATCGCCAAGGCCGTGGCCGAAGGTGGTTATGAAGGGTCGACACTGGAGAGTATAATGACCGGCGATTTTATCGCCGTGGCTCCCGATGACAGCGTTTATGATGTGTTGCGCGATCTGGAGCAGCATCGGATTTCCGCCATGCCGGTGGTGGACGAGGAGGGTGCCGTTTTGGGGCTTGTCAATTCGGACTTGCTCGCGCACCGTTATCTCAAACAGTTTTTTCAGTCCCAGGATGATAATTAGGATGCCCGAACACATCGTAATCCGGAAAAGATTTTGCGGCCCGCCGACCTCTGCAAACGGTGGATACACCGCCGGGCTGATTGCCAAATATATCGAAGGCGCGGCGCAGGTTACCCTGTTTTCACCGCCCCCTCTCGAGCATCCCCTGACAATTGAAAGGGATGAGGGCGGTGAAATTGCGTTGAATGACGGCGATTCGACCATCGCCGTAGCATGCGCCACAGAACTGGTACTGGATGTTCCCGCCCCGCCGTCATACCAGGCGGCTGAGACCGCATCGGAACGGTTTTCCGGATTCGATCACCATCTTTTCCCGGGTTGTTTCGTCTGCGGCCCGGATCGCCGGGTATCCGACGGTCTGCGCATATTTGCCGGCCCGTCGGTCATGGGTGAGACGGTGATTGCACCCTGGTTACCGGATGCAACCCTCACCGGAATATCAAACCTGGTGAAAACGGAATTCGTGTGGTCAGCCCTGGATTGTGCGGGCTATTTTGCCTGCCAGGAGGGCCAGCCCCGGCATATGCTGTTGGGCCGATTCTCCGCACAACTCGTTCACCCCATCGCGTCGGAAAAGGCCGTCATCGTCTCCGGCTGGCCCTTGGGCGCCGAGGGCAGAAAATTCTATGCCGGTACGGCGATCCATTCAAAAGAGGGCGTCCTCTGCGCGAAGGCGAAAGCGGTGTGGATTCTGGCTGGAACTTCACCGGCCTGACGATGTTGTTTGCTCACCAATCACTGACCTGCGCCTGAACGGCCGGATTCCAGGTATTTCCAGGCACACATCGTCTTTTCCAACCCATTGAACAATTCATAGATCAACACCCCCAGCAAACTCATGCCGATAATGCCGGTGAACATGATGTCATAGGCGAATCGACCCCAGGCATCCATAATCAGATACCCCAGACCGCTATGCGTGGCGAATGATTCCACAAAAAACAGGACCGCTATCCCGGTACCTGTTCCGATCCGAAGCGCCGTAAAACCATGGGGCATGGCCGCCGGTATCACCACGTGGCGAATGGTCTGGAAAGGCGTTCCGCCTATTGAGCGGAATGAGTCGATGTATTTGATATCCAGCCCCTTGACCGAATCCCGGGTGGCCACCACAATCTGGTAACCGATGATCAAGGCGATCATGAGGATTTTAGGCATATCCCCAAGACCGAAAAGAACGAGGAATACCGGAAGAAGTACGATTTTAGGTACCGGATAAGTTAAAAATACAAATGGCGACAAGACCCGGTCCACTTTTCGATTATATCCCAACAAAATACCGGCAGGGAAGCCGCACAGCCATGCAAGGGCCATGGCCGACGATACCCGGCACGCGCTGGCGATAAAATGCGACCAGAATTCCGCTGTGGTCACCGCCTTTGCAAAGGCGACAAAAGCGACTTCCGGCGGGGGCAAAATGTCGGCGGACAGGAAAAAAGAGACCAGTTTCCAGCCGATAAATAAAATCATCGATGCCGTGGCATACCGTAAAAAACGCTGAATCATCGGATCTCCATCTCTTTTCTGACCTGGCGGACACGATCAAAATAGCAATCTTTATTCCGCAGCGCTTTATCGCCGTATGTGTCGTTGGTGATCAAGGTCTTGCACCGTGTCGGCCTGTCCGTCAACACCAGGATGTATTTACCGAGGAACACTGCTTCCTCAACACTGTGGGTAACGATAATATAGGTGAGACGCCGGGTATGCCACATGTCCAGCATGATGTCCTGAAGCCGTTCGCGTGTGAGGGCATCCAGTGAAGAGAAGGGTTCGTCCATGAGCAGGACATCGGGTTCCGTGGCCAATGCCCGGGCAATGGCCACCCGCTGTTTCTGTCCGCCGCTGAGCTGCACCGGGTACCGGTCGGACAATTCGCCGATGTCCAGTTCGGACAGGAGGGCATTTGTGATCTGCCGTGTTTTTGACTTTTCCGTCTTTCGCAGCTTCAGTCCGAGACTCACATTTTCATAGACGGTTTTCCAGGGAAACAAGCCGAAATTCTGTAATATGAAACTGTTCGTGCCCCCGTTGGTGTTGCCATCGCTGCCGCAAATGGCCACCCGGCCCGATGTTGATTTCTTGAGACCGGCGAGGATATAAAGCAGGGTGGTTTTGCCGCATCCCGAAGGACCGATGACGGAAAGCGTCTCCCCTGGAAACAGGGAGAAGGAAATATCATCCAGGACCGGACCTTCCGCCGGCGCAAAGGTTTTACATACATGCTGTACATCGATCAGCGGTTCATCCATATGTATAACTGACAATTCGAGGTCAATTCATCATTATTGAATTTATCAATGGTCCAATATCAGGGGGTGGCAGGTGCGACAACCACCACAATATTTTCATAGGCCAGGGTGGTGGTGACCATTTTATTGGTTTTTAGCCAGTGTTGTGCGTTGGCGATGTCCCCGGCCACCGGCACCTCCACCGGAGGAAACACCGGGATCCGGTATTTGTCCTTTGCCGGCATGGGAAACCGGGTGCGCTCCACCAGCATGGTTTTATAGGACTCGGGATTCCGATTGATGCTCGCGACGGCATTCCGGTAGGCGCTGGTAAACCGGACGGCAAGAGTTGTGTCTGCGGACAGATGCCGGTTGGAAATCGCCAGCACGGTCTCGGCCGTGTCGAGGGTCCGGTCATCCAGAAGGACTTTCGCCCCTTTCATTTCCGCCAGGCTCAACAGCGGCTCCGGCAACAAGGCCGCCGTTACCCCGTCGGACAACAGCATCTGGAGGCGTAGCGGCATTTTTTTGATTTCGAGTTTTTCCACGGCATCCAAGGGTTTTCCGTTTTTCAAGAGCATTTGATCGAGCAGGTATTCAATGATGGTTGCCCGGGAAATGGCAACCTGTTTTCCCTTCAACTGGTCGATATTGTCGATGCCGGATTTCGGGGAGGCTGCAATACCGAACATCCGGTGCTCGGGATGGGTGTGAAATGCGGTTGTCAAAATTTTGATGTCAGATCCCGCATGAATCAATAGCACGGTGTTGAGAATATCCCCGAAATACCCATCCAGTTTACCGGCCTGGAGGGCGGCATCCCTTTCCAACGCACTTTGAAACGGGATTAATTCCAGCATTATCCCCTGGTCTTCGAAGTGGCCCTCTTCTATACCGGCAATCAACGGCAGTGTATCCACCACCGGTAATATGCCGAATTTCAGACTATCGGCCGCCCAGCTCCGGGGAATTGCCAGGAGCATGAACGTTGAACAGATCATGAACGATATGATGATACGGTTTTTTAGTCGACACATATTCCGATTTCCCTTTCCGTAGAAGCCATAATTGACAAAATAATTTCTGATCCGAAGAGATCGTAAGTTCGTTTTTCTCGCCCGCACCCGTAAGGATCAATTATCCCTCTTACAGATCCATTTTTTCTTCCGATGTCAATGTTATTTTAAGTCGCATGATGGGGTATTCGGGATTCAAACCGGCGACGGGGCCGCGTTTATTGACCTTATTGTTATACGAGCGATTGCCCTGGTCGCCGGCACACCGGTGACTTTTATTTCAGGGCCCGGCACCCTGATGCGGAAAAGACCATTGACAACTAATACGTTGTGGTATAATTTTTTTCTTAAATCAACCCGAATCAAACATTAAAATGAATCATAATCGATTAAATATATTAATTATCCTGCTTATCGCCCAGATCGCCTTGCCCCAGGCCGCCACTGCTATGTCCGATCAATCCGCCGGGCATGCAATCCGCTGCCGGTGTATGGGAATGGCCCCGGACGCCGGCATGAATAACATGGTACAGGAACCGGGTACCACCCACTGCTGCCACCCGTCTTCGGCAGGCCATTGCGATCTCAATAGCGCGTTGCCCGCTGGACCGGCAATTTACATCGTGTCCGGTTACATCGATTTTTCCCGGCTGTCCCCTGATCTTATGACCGGCCGGACGGTCACCGGAACTGAATCCGCGCGGACGCTTCGGGTGAATTCCGTCACGACGGCGGCAGATGCCGGCAGCCGAACACCACTCTATATCCAGCACCAGATCCTTATCTGTTGATTCCCCTTCACATATCATCATTTGCTGTCTATCCACAGGATGGGGCAAGGTACATGTATCTTTAGAATGTACCATCACAGCACCGCACATTCCACAACAACCGGATCCGTCCATACGATTATCATCATTATATAAAGGAGCACTCACCCCATGTCCGAGAAAAATACGAAACAAGAGATCATAGATGAAAAGAGAGCCGCAATTTTGGGAACCAACCGGAAAAATTATACGCCCATGATCATCGGGATTGCCTGCGCCATCCTGGTCGTTGCCGGGGGCGTATTATTTCTTAATTCTGCGGATAAGGGGGCAGGGGTTACCATTACCCCCAAGCAAACAGCCGCCAACGCCGGATTTGTAAAATATCCGGTATCGATGTTCGATGATGGGAAGGCCCGTCACTTCGAGCATAGTGCCGGTGATCTGAAGGTCAAATATTTCATCCTCAAAAGCAGCGATGGTATCGTCCGGGCAGCCTTTGATGCCTGCGATGTCTGCTGGCCGGCAGGAAAAGGGTACTACCAAGATGGAGATCATATGGTGTGCAGAAATTGCGGCCGGCGATTTGCCTCGGTCATGGTGAACGAGGTCCAGGGTGGATGCAATCCCGCTCCCTTGAACCGCCGGGTTGAAAACAACGAGTTGATTATAGAGGTCGCTGACATCAACAGCGGCAGATCATATTTCAATTTTCAGAACAGGGGATAAGCCGTGACCATAAAAGAGATCGCATTTAAAAATCTGCTGCGCCGCAAGGGCAAGGCCGCGTTTATTCTTGCCGGCTTGGTTATCGGGGTGGCCACCGTGGTCGCGGTCATCGGTTTTCTGGATACCATGACCATGGATATCAACCATAAGCTCGAAAAATTCGGGGCGAACATTTTGATGGTTCCCAAGACCGATAACCTGGGACTTTCCTATGGCGGGCTTTCCATGGGGGGAGTGTCGTTTGAGATGAAGCAACTGCGACAAAAAGACCTGGAGAAGATAACGGCCATCAAAAATGCCGCCAACATCGCAGCCGTGGGCCCCATGGTATTCGGCAGCATCGAGATCAAAAATCAACAGGTTCTCCTGGCGGGAATTGATTTCAGCCAATCCCGGATATTGAAGCCGTGGTGGAAGATTTCCGGAGATTTGCCCGGAGATAATGAATTATTGATCGGTGCCGAGGCGGCGCGGATTCTTGGGTTGGGCATTGGAGATACCATCGGCGTGGACGGCCACAGGTTGACGGTATCGAGCGTGTTGTCTCCCACGGGTTCCCAGGACGATCAACTCCTGTTCTCTCGGTTGTCCACCGTCCAGGCTATGCTCGGCAAAGAGGGCATCATATCCATGGCCGAAGTGGCGGCCCTTTGCAAGGATTGTCCCATCGACGAAATGGTGAGGCAGATAGGTGCCGCCATGCCTGATGCCAAGGTGATGGCCATTCAACAGGTGGTAAAGGGACGCATGGAGACCCTGGCCCGGTTCAAGAAATTCTCCTATGGTATTTCGGTGGTTATCATCCTCATCGGCTCCCTGGTGGTCCTGGTGACCCTCATGGGAAGCGTACGGGAACGTACCGAAGAGATCGGGATCTTCAGGGCCATAGGATTCCGGCGGGCTCACATCATGCGGATCGTGTTCATTGAAGCCGGGATAGTCTCGGTGATCGCAGGGATACTCGGGTTTATCGTCGGTTACTCGGCCAGTTCCCTGGGATTGCGGTTTTTTTCCGATTTCAAGGTTACATCCATGCCGGTTCCATGGGGACTGGGCTTTGGCGCCATCCTTATGGCCATGGTCATAGGGCTTGCCGCGGCCGCCTATCCCGCGTACATGGCCGCCAGATTGGATCCGAATGATGCCTTGAGGTCCTTGTGATCGGATAAAATCATTTGGTTGGCAGTGATCGTCAATTGAAATATTCGTTTTTATGTCATTTTAAAGAGGAATATATGACTCAGATTATAGCGGAAAATCTCAGCAAGGACTATGGAAACGGTGATTCCATGGTACGGGCCATCTCCGGGCTCAGTTTCGAGATCGAAACCGGTGAATTCGTCGGTATCATGGGTGAGTCCGGTGCCGGCAAATCCACATTGCTATCGATAATGGGCGCCCTGAATTCTCCGACCACGGGGAGATACATTGTCAATGATATTGATGTATACGGTTTGAATGGAGAGCAGCGTGCGGACTTTCGCCGTGAGTTTCTCGGCTTTATATTTCAAAGCTTCCATTTGATCCCCTACCTGACGGTCATGGAAAATGTCATGTTGCCGCTGACGACGATTCCCATGCCACGAAAGAAAAAACACGAAATGGCTGCCGAGGCCCTGGACTGTGTCGGGTTGACCCCAACAGCGAAACGCCTCCCCCGGATTTTGTCCGGCGGGGAACAGGAACGGGTGGCCATTGCAAGGGCCATTGTGAATCAACCCACGGTTCTCCTCGCCGATGAACCCACAGGGAATCTTGATTCCAGGAACTCGGATGCCGTGATGCATTTGCTGCAGCGGCTCAACACCGCCGGTACAACGATCATCATGGTGACCCACAGCAACAAATGCGCCCGCTATGCCCAGCGCATTTTGAACGTCGCCGATGGCAGGCTGACGGATACACCGGCTGCCGGTGTTGAAATCAATAATGATACCAGCGATGTACAGCTAAAGGAACGGGCGGCATAATATTGCTCCGGCGATTAAATATGTAACGATGTTATCTCTATTCATACAGAAATATTTGTTCTAGAAAACAACATCCCAAACGGATATCGCCAGAAACTCCCTATGCGAATCGCATGTACTTTCTGTGTTCAATTTAATTGCCGGGTTAGTATATACCCGGCAACTGAAAAAGCAAAGTGACCTATGTCTGAATCGGATTGACAACTGATGGTTCAGCCCGCTAATAAAAGGATTCCTTTTCCACAGACAGCATCCTTTAACCCACGAAAGCGAGCCGATGAACCATCGTATCCGTTTCATATTCTTCCTCATTATGACGCTGTGGATTGTATATGTCATTGATCTGATACTGCCCATGGACCTCAGGCAATGGGGTATCTATCCGCGGCAACCCATTGGATTGGCGGGGATCATTCTCTCTCCACTGTTACATGTCAACTTTTCCCATCTTGTCGTCAACACCGTACCCTTGTTTATTTTATCGGCGATTCTCGTTGTTTTTTACGACAGGCTCGCCGTATCGGTGTTAACAGTGGTCTGGCTGATGGGAGGGATGTTGATCTGGGTGTTCGCCCGTACCGGCAATCATATCGGCGCAAGCGGATTGATTTATGGGATTGCCGCATTCCTGGTGTCGTATGGTGTGTGGAAACGAAATTTCATCTCCATTTTTGTGTCACTGATCATCGCTTTTTTTTACGGCGGCTCCGTGATTTCCGGTGTGTTGCCATTTCAGCATACGGTGTCGTGGGAGAGCCATCTGTTCAGCGGGGCGTCCGGGATTTTCGCCGGTTTTATGTTCCGTAAACACAGGCCGAAACATCCACTTTTTCCTTGACACGTAGATACGTTGTAGCTAAATAGTAGTTACATTGTACCGGAAAACAGGGATGATTCATACCGGTCGCCCATGGATTTTTTGTCATCGGTATTAAAGATCTACAGCTCCTGAGCTCACTATATGACTTTAATTAGAATAATATTTACAGGTAGTTATACGATTCCGGCCTTCATCTTTCGGGTGAGGGTCGTTTTGAATTGAATGCCTGTAACCCACGATTTATCCAATAGTTTGATTGGATTCAGGTAATATAGAAGGGGAAATAAAATGAGGTACGCAGAGACGGGGTTTAATTTAGAAATCGATCTTACCCGGGGCAACGTCGAAAAGGTCGTAACGGACCCGAAGGACACCGAGCTTTATCTGGGCGGGTTGGGTACGAACACCAAGATAATGTGGGACAGGGTTCCCCCCGAGGTTGAACCTTTTTCTCCGGAAAATCTACTGATATTCGGGGCCGGATTGTTGTGCGGAACCCCTGCCACCGGTTGTAATCGTACCATCATCACCACCATTTCACCCCAGACGAAGTTGATGGCATTCTCCATGATGGGCGGGTTTTGGGCACCGGAATTGAAGTACGCCGGTTATGACAAAGTGGTTTTTCGCGGCAAGTCCCCCAAACTGGTTTATTTGTGGATCAACAACGACAAGGTGGAAATTCGGGACGCCTCTCATTTGAAAGGCAAAGGCTCCATTGAAACAGCGGAAATTCTCCGTAAGGAGTTGAAAGAACCCAAGGCCCAGGTGGCGGCCATCGGGATGGCCGGCGAAAACAGAGTCTATTATGCGTCCATTGAGCAGGGCAGATCCAGCGCCAGCCGGGGCGGCATCGGGGCTGTGATGGGGGACAAAGGGCTCAAGGCGATCGTTGTCCGCGGCACCAAGGACATTAACCTTTCCCAACCTTCTGAATTTATGGCGCTTTGCAATGAAGTGCTGGAATATATCAAGATCCGGGAAGATAATCCGATCCCGGGTGTCATGCCCATCCTGGCCGGACTTGGTTCTCCGCAGGAGATGAAAGTCCATGATGAGAAGTGGCACACCGAGAATTTCATGTGGGGAAATTCCCGGACCCGCAGGAAAGGATTCTGGACAGATGAAATCGCAAAAGAATGGACGGAGACGATGGAGACGGCCCGGACACGCCTTATCAGTTGCTTCAATTGTCCGATGAAATGCGGGGCCACCATCTCCATGCCCGGACTTCCCACGTACATGATGAAGTGTTTCACGAAACTGACCTATGCAATGGGCGCCTTTTCCGATCTGGATTTTGGATTACGGATAGCCCAACTTGCTACTGAGTACGGGTTGGACGGGTTTTCAACACCACAGGTGATGGCCTTCGGTCTCGAACTTCTGGAAAATGGTATTTTATCCAAGGAAGACTTCCCCGAAATGCCGGAAGACAATGAGGGAAGATTTTACTATCTGCTCGACAAAATCGTCCGGCGGGAAGGTATCGGTGATGTATTGGCCAATGGTACATATTGGGCGGCCAAGGAAATCGGTAACGGCGCTGAAGAATACGCGCATAACAATATCAAGAAACATGAGCAGCTGCCGCTCAAGCTTTCCATGCTGAATCCCATATATTTCCTGATGTACGCAACCGGCGAGAAGATGAATATCACCCAGATCGAAGGGCAGTTCCCCCAGGCGCCGTTCCCCAAAAGAGAGCATAGAGAAAAATTCTGTGAGGACTGGATTCAGGTCCCGGATGAAAAGTTCAAGCAATATTTCATCGACTGGGAGCTGCGGGGGGAAAATTCAATTCCCTATTACCCGACGGTTGAAATGACCTGTGACATTGTGGACTGGCAGGAGCGGATGCACTACATCGATGATGCCCTCGGCCAGTGTGCCGGTTTGTCCTCCTTCCCGTTGAAACCACCTTACCACATTCACAATTACCCGAAATTTATCTCGGCCGGGGCGGGGATTGAGATGGATGAAGAAAAACTGACGCAAGCGGCCAAAAGGTATCGGACGCTGGTCAGGGCCTTTAATATCAGGAGGGGTATGAGAAGAAAAGATGATCGGCCGCCGGAGAACCATTGGAAGAAAAGATTTCCCGAACTTGAGGCCGAACTCCTGGATGCTTATTACAAACTCAAGGGATGGAATAACGACGGCATTCCGACGAAAGAATCCCTGCAGCAGTTGGGTTTGGATTATGTGGCCGACGATTTTGTAAAGAGAGGGATCCTGACGGACGTCGAAGATGCGGCAGTCGAAGAGGTATCGGCGTAAAAAGAGATATATCAGATTGGAGGGCATGAACGTTGAAGGGTGACAAAAAAAAGAAAACAATCAAAACAATCAAGATTGATGTCGATAAATGCAATGGTTGCCGGGCATGTGAGGTGATCTGCTCCTCCTTTCACGCTGCGCCGAAGTATAGCAGCAATAATCCTGCAAGATCCCGTATCCGGGTGATTCGAGATCCCTTAAGGGATGTATATGTGCCCGTCTATGCCGGAGAATACACCGTTGCGGAATGTGCCGGCAGGGATAAATACACCATTGACGGAAAGGAGTACGACGAGTGTTCCTTCTGCAGGGCTTCCTGCCCGTCCCGGGATGACTTCAAGGAACCTGACTCAGGTCTCCCGTTAAAATGCGATATGTGTGAAGGTGAAGACGAACCCTTGTGCGTCAAGTGGTGCCTGGTGGACGCCCTGCAGGTCGAAGAGCGTGAAGAGGAAGTCGAGGAAGGGGAGGAACAGGAGGAGTTGGAGACCGGGCTGGAATCACTGGCGGATAAATACGGCATGGACAAGATAAAGGATGCCATCACCCGATTGTCACAGAAAGACTAATTCAATAAGGTTACAGAAGAGGATTAATAGAGACCGTGGAAACAGTCGCTCCTTTCAAGGAAGTAATCGATGAGATAAAAGAGGCCGGCGGAGACGCCTTTAAATTTTGTTTTCAATGCGGATTGTGCGATACGGTTTGTCCGTGGAACAGGGTCAGGCAATTCAGTATTCGAAAAATAATCAGGGAGGCCACCTTCGGCCTGACCGAGATAGAGGGTGAAGATATCTGGCGGTGCACGACCTGTGGCAGATGCCCCCAGCGCTGCCCCCGGGGGGTAAAACAGATTGAAGTGGGTGTATCTTTGCGCCGGGTGGCGTCGGAATATGAAATTTTCCCGGCATCCGTCCGTTCCGCCCGTACCGCACGAGCCAGCCTGATTTCCGAAGGCAATCCCTTGCAGGGAGAACGCAAGAAGCGCTCCGAGTGGGCAACGGATCTGGCGGTGAAACCGTATGCCGAAGGGATGGAAGCCCTGTATTTCGTGGGTTGTTACCTCAGCTATGACCCCCGAATGAAAAAGGTGGCCGTGGCCACCGCCAAAATCCTGAAGAAGGCGGGGGTGGAGTTCGGGATCCTGGGCGACAAGGAAAACTGTTGTGGGGAAAGCATTCGCAAGACCGGCAGCGAAAAGGTTTTCAAGCAACTGGCCAAGGACAATATTAAAACCTTCATCGACAGCGGGGTGAAGAAAATAATCGTTTCATCTCCCCATTGTTACCATACGTTTAAAAACGAATATCCTGAATTCATGGTAAACTTTGAAGTCGTTCACATCAACCAGTTCCTATTGGATCTGATTGACAGCGGACGGCTTGAGCTCACCGGAGAATTTCCAAAGCAAGTGACCTATCATGATCCTTGTTACCTGGGTCGACACAACGACATCTATGAAGAACCCCGCGACCTTTTAAGGAAGGTGCCCGGCCTGGAGCTGATTGAGATGGCGGATTCCCGTAAAGACAGTCTGTGCTGCGGTGGCGGAGGCGGCAGAATCTGGATGGATACCCCCCTGGAAGAACGATTCTCCGACCTCAGGTTAATTCAAGCAAATGAAATCGGTGCCCAGGTGCTGGCAACATCCTGCCCGTACTGCATCACCAATTTTGAGGAAAGCAGACTGAACCTGGAGTACGAGGAAGTACTGGAGATTAAGGATATTACCGAAATAATAAATGATATGCTTTAGACGGCTGACGTAGTCTAAGACCCGGACACTTCGGACCTAAATCAGATAATGAGGTGATGGAAAGTGGAAAACGAAGTATTGCCAAAGGAAATAATTCAAGAGTTTTCCGGAAGTCTTGGAGAACATAATTTTGGAGATGTGATGGTCGTTGGTGGAGGGGTCAGCGGTATCCAGGCCTCTCTCGATCTCGCCACTGCCGGATTCAAGGTGTACCTGGTTGAGAAAGGGCCGAGTATCGGCGGCCATATGGCCCAACTTGACAAGACCTTTCCAACCAATGACTGCTCCATGTGAATTCTCTCACCTAAACTGGTCGAGGTCGGCCGGCATCCGAACATAGAGGTTTTGACGTTCACTGAAGTAGATAGTGTGGAAGGGGAAGCAGGAGACTTCAAGGTCGTCCTGAAAAAAAGACCCCGCTACATCATAGAAGAGAAATGCACGGGTTGCACGACTTGTGTCGAATACTGCCCGGTGCAATACCCTGATCCGTTTAACCAGGAAATATCGGACAATAAAGCTGTTCATGTCTTCTTTTCCCAGGCCATTCCCCTGGTCGCCTATATCGATGACAGCTGTCTTTATCTTAAGGAAAACAAGTGTGATATCTGCAGGGGCGTATGTCAGGCCGGTGCCATCGATTTCAAACAAACCACGGAAAAGAAAGACGTCAGCGTCGGTGCGGTGATACTGTCCGCCGGTATCAAGCCGTTTGATCCCAAGGTGAAGGATGAGTATGGCTACGGAAGGATGCAGAACGTTGTCACCAGCATGGATTATGAGCGGCTGTTGTCTTCCACCGGACCCTACGAGGGGAAGGTGCTGAGGGCGTCCAACAAGAAGCACCCGAAAAAAATCGCCTGGATTCAATGTGTCGGTTCCCGGCGGGTGGCCGAAGGAGAGAACAGCTATTGTTCAGGTGTGTGCTGCACCTATACCCAGAAACAGGTCATCCTGACAAAAGACCACGACCCGGAAGTGACGTGTAAGATCTTCCACAACGATATACGCTCCTTTGGCAAAGATTTTGAGAGATATTTTCAACGAGCGGAGCAGCTTCCGGGTGTCGAGTTCATCAGAAGCTACGCATCCATCACCCGTGAGGACCCGGAAACCGGGAATGTGGCTGTTCGATACGCCACCACCGACGAAGGCGTGAAGGAAGAAGAATTCGATATGGTGGTATTGTCCGTTGGATTGAATCCCCCCGCGGATTATAAGGTGCTGGCTGAGAAGTTCGGCATCGAGCTGAATTCCCACGGATACAGCAGGGCGAACCATTCCAATCCCATAGAGACCAACCAGTCGGGGATTTTCGTCAGCGGCGCTTTCCAGGGACCAACGGATATCCCCGAGTCCGTGTTCACTGCCAGCGGCGCCGGTGCCCAATGTGGTGAGTTCCTTGACTACCGGCGGTGGAAGCTGGCCAAAGAGAGGGTTTATCCGCCGGAAAGGGATGTGTCCAAAGAAGAGCCGAGGATCGGCGTTTTTGTCTGCCATTGCGGGGCCAATATCGGCAGCGTTGTGAATGTTCCCTCCGCCGTTGAATATGCGTTGACCTTGCCGAATGTGGTGTATGCCAAGGAACAGCTTTTCTCATGTGCCACGAATTCGGCCAAGGAAATAACGGATCTGGCCAAGGAAAAGGGGCTCAATCGGGTGGTCATCGGTGCCTGCTCTCCCCGGACCCTCGAACCGTTATTCCGGGATACCCTTCGCGAGGCCGGACTCAATCAGTATTATTGTGATATGGCCAATATCCGGGAGCATTGTTCCTGGGTCCATTCCAAGCAGAAGGACGAGGCCACTGAAAAGGCAAAGGACATCATCCGGATGTCGGTGGCGCGAACCCGCCACCTGGAGCCGCTACAGGAATATGACCTGCCGGTTAACAAGGCGGCGCTGGTGGTGGGTGGCGGTATCGCCGGTATGACGAGTGCGCTCTCCATGGCCAGCCAGGGACATGAGGTTCACCTGGTGGAAAAGGAAAAGGACCTGGGCGGGATGGTGCGAAGAATCCACACCACAATTGAGGGAATGGATGTTCAAGCCTATTTGGATGATTTAATACAACAGGTGTATCAGAATCCGCTCATCCACGTGTCCCATGACGCCACCATTAAAAACGTTTCCGGATACGTGGGGAATTTCATTACCACGGTGGATACCGAGGGCAGAACCAAGACGATCAAACACGGTGCATCCGTCATCGCCATAGGTGCCGATGTGTATAAACCCGGCGAATACCTTTACGGGGAAGACGATAAGGTCTTCACCCACATTGAGCTCGGAGAGCTGATCGCCGGAGGTGACGAAAAGGTGGTCAATGCCGAAAGCCTGGTGATGATTCAATGTGTGGGTTGCCGGAATGAGGACAGAAATTACTGCAGCCGGGTTTGTTGCAGCCATGCCGTAAAAAACGCTCTGAAGCTGAAGGAGAAGAATCCCGGGATGGAGATCTACATTCTTTTTCGGGACATGAGAACCTATGGCTTCAGGGAGGATTATTACCGGGAGGCATCGGAAAAGGATGTGAAATTTATCCGGTATGAACCCGAGGACAAACCCCGGGTCGAAGCGCTTGAAGAATCGGGCAAATCGATTTTAAGGGTGACTGTCCCTGATCCGATTTTAGGTCAACGGCTTGAATTGGATGCCGATATTCTCTCATTGGCCGCCGCCGTCATCCCCTCCGCATCAACCGCTGAAATCGCCGGGCATTTCAAGGTGACGCTGAGCCCGGATGATTTTTTCAAAGAGGCCCATGTCAAGTTGAAACCGGTCGAGTTCGCCGCAGATGGCGTTTATCTTTGCGGAACGGCGCACTATCCGAAACATATTCAGGAAACGATCAACCAGGCATACGGCGCCGCCGGCCGGGTCATGACGCTTCTTTCAAAAGATACGGTCATCGCCTCGGGTTCCGTCTGCGAGGTGGTCGAGAACGATTGTGTGTCATGTGGCGCTTGTATCACCGCCTGCACGTATGATGCTATAGAGTTCATCGAGACTGAAAAAGGCAAAAAAGCATGGGTCAATCCGATTCTCTGCAAAGGAGACGGCGTTTGTAATGCAAAATGTCCGACAAATGCCATCGTGCTGAAGCATTTTACCGATGAAGAGCTCTGCAGCCAGATAGATGCGGCGATTACCGACGAAGACATCCTGTGCCGGATTGATTGTGCGATGGGAAGTGAGTAAACGGCTGTTATTGAATAAAGAGGGTAACACGATTTAGGGAGGTGAGAACCAATGGGTCATGAATTCAAGCCCAGCATCATAGGTTTTGTCTGTCACTGGTGAGCTTACGGCGCTGCTGACCTGGCTGGAGTTTCCAGACTGCAATATACAAGTGACATCAGGCTTATTCGAGTCATGTGTTCCGGTAGAGTCGACCTGGAATTCATCCTTAGGGCCTTCTCGAATGGACAGGATGGTGTTTTCATCGGTGGTTGCCGGTTGAATGAATGTAACTACATCACCCATGGAAACTACGATGCCCTGAGCAACACGCATCTTTGCCGGAAAATAATGGAACACATAGGCCTTAACCCGGAAAGACTCAGGCTTGAGTTTATGTCCGGCGCTGACGGCAATCTTCTGGCCGAAGTTACCGACGATTTTATCAAACAAGTAAAAACATTAGGGCCACTCGGCACCAGTGAAGGCATGGACGGGAAAGACGTGAAATTCAAACTCGAGGCCGCCAGGAAACTGGTGCCCTATCTTAAACTGGTTGAAAGGGAGCGGCTGAGGGTGCCTGTCAAATCGGAAGAAGCCTATACGGCGTTTTTCGAGAGTGAACCGGTGAACCGGTTGTTCAGCGAGTTATTCGGCGACAAACTGGCCGTCAGCCAGATCATGTTGCTTTTAAAGGAAAAACCCCTTTCAACGAGCGATATTTCAGAGAAATTGGACCTGAATCCGTCTGATGTGTCGAGACATATGAATGCGTCATCACGGCAGGGATTTGTCAGATACGATACCGCCAGCAATTGTTATATGCTGGCTTAGGGTGGATCTCCGGAAAGGAAAGTATTGGGAAAGCGGCTATGGATAAAGACAGCATCGATCGGATAGTGGATAAATATCATGGTGAAGCAAGTTATTTGATTCAAATACTGCTGGAAATTCAGAGTGAAAACAACTGGCTTCCGAAGGAAGCGTTGAAAAGGGTCAGCGACAAATTGGACGTGCCCTTAACCCGGGTACAACACATCGCCACTTTTTATAAAGCGTTCAGCGTGGTGCCAAAAGGACGGCATAAGGTTCACATTTGTGTGGGAACGGCCTGCCATGTTCGTGGTGCCTCGCGTATCCTCGATACGGTGGAAGAAGCGACGGGAATCAAACCCGGCGAAACGGATTTGGAATTGAAGTACAGTCTGGAAACGGTCAACTGCCTCGGCTGCTGTGCTTTGGGACCGGTGATGGAAATTGATGGGAAGGTCCACGGCAAGATGGCACCGGGTAAGACTTCGGATGTGTTAAAAAACTACGAGTAGGGGATGATTATGGCGCGGTTAAATTCGCCTGAAGAATTAGTGAAATTCAGACAGGAATTATTGTCCAAGAGAGACCCGAACACACCTTGCATCTCAATATGCGCCGGTGCCGGTTGTATCGCATCAGGTGCGGATGAGGTCATCGAGGCCTTTAAAGCGGAAATTGAAAAAGAAGGCCTGGGGGCAAAGGTTGATACCAAGGGAACGGGCTGTCCCGGCTTCTGTGAAAGAGGGCCCGTGGTGGTCATTTATCCTGAGGAGATATGCTACCTCCAGGTAACCGCCGAGGATGTGCCCGAGATTGTTTCAAAGACCATAAAGAAAAATGTGGTGGTTGATCGCCTGCTGTATGAAGATCCGGTCACCGGCGAACGCGCAGTCCATGAGTCTGATATCACTTTCTATAAAAACCAGGAACGAACCGTCCTCTGCAACAACATCAGGATTGATTCCAAAAGCATCGACGACTATCTGGCCATAAATGGATATTCCGCCCTATCCAAAGCGCTCAATGAAATGACCGATGTGGATGTCCTGGAGGAAGTCAAAAAATCCAACCTGAGGGGACGGGGAGGGGCCGGATTCCCCGCGGGCAGAAAGTGGGAAGGCTCCCGCAATGCCCCGGAGCCCGTAAAATATGTGATCGTCAATGCCGATGAGGGCGATCCGGGAGCTTTCATGGACCGGGCGCTTCTTGAAGGAAACCCGCATTCGATCCTCGAGGGCTTGATCATCGGCGGTTATGCCATCGGCGCCCACGAGGGGTATATTTATGTCCGGCAGGAGTATCCCCTGGCGGTGGAAAATATCAACCTGGCGATTGGCCAGGCGGAAGCGTATGGTTTGCTGGGGGAAAATATCCTGGGGTCGGGTTTCGACTTCAAGGTCATCGTACACCAGGGGGCCGGTGCCTTTGTATGTGGTGAATCCACCGCGTTGATGACGGCATTGGAAGGCCGGGTTGGAGAACCCCGTCCCAAGTATGTGCGGTCCAACATCAAGGGCCTTTGGGAAAGACCCAGTGTGTTGAACAATGTTGAGACATGGGCGAATGTACCGCTGATCATCAATAACGGCGCCGACTGGTTTACGCAGGTTGGCACCGACAGCAGCAAGGGCACGAAGATATTTTCACTGGTCGGTAAAATTACCAACACCGGACTGGTGGAAGTCCCCATGGGTATCCCGTTGAAAGATATCATCTACAAGATCGGCGGTGGCATTCCGGACGGCAAGAAGTTTAAAGCCGTGCAGACCGGCGGTCCGTCCGGCGGATGTATTCCCGAGGAGCAATTGGATCTGAAAGTCGGTTTTGATGAACTTACCAAGGCCGGTTCAATGATGGGATCCGGCGGAATGATTGTCATGGATGAAGATACCTGCATGGTGGATGTCGCCAGGTACTTCATCAACTTCCTCACCGATGAATCCTGCGGCAAATGTGTGCCCTGCCGTGAGGGCCTGCGGCAGATGCATAAGATCCTAACCAATATCACCGCGGGAAAAGGAAAAGAGGGCGACATCGAGCTGTTGGAAGAGTTGTCCGAGACCGCCATTGAAGCCTCACTTTGTGCCTTGGGCAAGAGCGCACCCAATCCGTTCCTAAGCACCTTGCGGTACTTCCGAGATGAGTACGAGGCACACATCAAGGAGAAGAAGTGCCCGGCGCTGTCGTGCAAGGAGCTGATTTCGTACTATATTGATCCGGAGAAATGCCAGGCCTGTATGATCTGCCAGCGAAAATGCCCGGCCGGAGCCATCGATGGGGGCAAGAAAAAGATACATATCATCGATCAGGAAAAATGCACCAATTGCGGAACCTGTCTGGAAGTCTGCCCCGCGCGGTTCGGTGCGGTGAAAAAGATTTCCGGCGAGCCGGTTCCGGCGCAAATTTCCGAAGAAGCCAGAAATATAACCAGAAAGAGTAAATAGAATGAGTGATATCCTTTTACAGATTGATGGAAAAGAAGTAAGCGCAACAGAGGGGATGACGCTGCTTTCGGCAGCCCGGACGGCAGGGATATCCATACCCACGCTCTGCCACCATGAAAAATTGGAACCTTTCGGTGGTTGCCGGCTTTGTATCGTGGAAGTGGAAGCGGGCGGATGGACAAAGCTCGTGGTGTCCTGTGTTTACCCGGTCGAAGAAAACCTGATCGTCAGGACGAGATCCGAGAAGGTGGACAGGATTCGTAAATCCATTCTGGAGCTGTTGCTGGCACATGCGCCGGATGCCTTTGAATTGCAGGATTTGGCCAAAGAATATGGCGCCGACAAGAACCGCTTTGAAAAAGATGCCTCATTTTGCATCCACTGCGGCCTGTGTGTCAGATATTGTGCCGAAGTCAAGAAAAAGAATGCCATTGGGTTTATTGACAGGGGAATACGGAAGGAGATCAGTTTCATCCCGGAAATTGCCGCCAGGGAATGCAATGACTGCAAGGAATGTTTTCCACTTTGCCCGACATCTTATCTCCAGGCGGTATTTGTGTTAACCGAAGGCCTCGCATTCTCCTCTCCTTCTTCCGGATCCGCAACAGAGGAATAAAGATACAGAACCACCATTGACGGTCTCATAGGACAAACCGGATCTGACGTTACGGGGTTCCGGAATCCCATTTTCCCAAGGAATTACAGCGATTGAATCCATTCAATAATACTGAATCCTATCAGGTGCTTCGGTGTGAATCCGGAAAATGCCGCACCAGCCCTCTTGAATTGATTGGGGAAGAGCCCCTATTAATTCGCATCAATGGGAAGCCATATTCAGTGGTGATGCGAACCCCGGGAGAAGAGCTGATACACGCTGCAGGGTTTTGCCTCGGAGAAGGGATTGCGGACTCGCCGGAAGATTTTACGGCCATCGGATATTGCAAAGACCAGGATCCCAATGTTATTGATATAAGGCTCACACCGGAGCGGTGTGAAAAGATACCCGATCTTCTGGACAGACGCGGTTTTATCAGCCAGACCAGTTGTGGTATTTGCGGCAAGGAGATGGTTAAGGACCTCAATCAGATTTTAACGCCCGCGGATGACGGTTTTGAGGCCGACATCACCCGTATTTTCGATTGCATCAACCAGCTGTCCAAAAATCAGAAATACTACCAGAGAACCAGGGGCTCCCACGCGGCACTGATATTCGACGAGCGATTGGAAGTAATCTCTTTCGCCGAAGACGTGGGCCGGCATAATGCGCTTGACAAGGCCATCGGAAAAGCCTTTATGGACGGAACATTGTCAACCGCCACCATCCTGGTGATGTCATCGAGGATCAGCTATGAACTGGTTCAAAAAGCGGCCAGGGCACGTCTGCCCATAATGATCAGTAATTCAAGGCCGACCGCCCTGGCTGCCGAAATGGGATTGTCCCTGAACATGACACTTGCTTTTCCTGCCAAGGCATCGGAGTTGATAATCGTTTGCGGAGAGCACCGCATCATCAGAGAAAATTTGGAACCATCAGCGACCTAATCAAAAAAGTAGGAGGACAAATTGAAAATTCTCACAACCGTAAAAAAAGTAGTCGATGTGGAATTGACCATCCGTATAGCGGACGGGGCCATTGTTGAAGACGGGCTGCAATATGTTATCAACGCCTGGGATGAAAATGCAGTGGAAGCGTCTGTCCAGTTAAAGGAAAATAATGGCGCGGAAACCACTCTGGTGAGCATCGGCGGTGGAGACAATACCGATATCATCCGCAAATGCTATGCCATGGGCATTGAAAACGGGATTCATATCGAGGATCCGGCGTTGGAAAAGGCCGATTCGTCAATCTATGCCAAAGTGTTGCAGAAGGTTTACGAAAAAGGGGATTATGATCTTGTCATTACGGGTAAACAAGCCCAGGACACGGATAGCGGCCAAACCGGCATCATGCTGGCGGAGTATCTGGGTCTCCCATGCGTGAGTAATGTAATTGCCATAGAAGTGATTGATGAACAACATGTTAAGGTCTCCCGATTGGGGGATGCCGGAACCGAACGGGTTGAACTGGAATTGCCCGCCGTGGTCACCGTCAGCGATAGCATCAATGAACCTCGGCTGCCTGCCATGCGCGGTGTCATGATGGCAAAGAAAAAGAAGATCGAAGTGATGGATCTCGCGGCATTGGGGACCTCGCCGGAGGAGGTCGGCGGTGGCGCGCCTAAATCGGAAGTCGTCGAATTCATGGCATCGAAAACACGCCAGTCCGGGCAGAAATTTGAAGGCAATGCAGCAGACATTACCACCCGGGTCGTCGATCTTCTGGTCAATGAGGCAAAGGTCCTGTAGCGAAGGCAAGGCGTGTTCAGTCGGACCTCGATGGTTGAATTCAATGAACTGATAATCGGAATAATATAAGGAAAACAATACCATGGCAAAAATACTCGTAGTCGCAGACATCAAACAAGGCGAATTGAAAAGCAGCACCGCCGAGCTGCTGTCAAAAGCCAGGGCCATCGGCGCTGAAACCGCAGTGGTGGCCGTCGGCAGCAACATGTCCTCTTTAACACCGGATCTGGTGAATGCCGGTTCTGATACGCAATATATGGCCGATGATCCCGGTTTGGAACTGTTTTCCGCTGGACCATTTGCTTCCTGTGTTGTCGATGCCGCCAAACAATTCAACGCCAACCTGATCTGGTTCGGTTTTTCCGAAAGCGGCAAAGCCGCCGCCCCGAGGGTTGCAGCCCAACTGGAGGCGGCTTGCGCAACTGAAATTACCGATGTGGTAATTGATGGCGAGCAAATTGAAATCGTAAGGCCCGCCATCGCAAACAAGGTGATGCAACGGGTAAAAGTCAATACCGGGCAGTTGGTGGCCGTTGTCAGAGCCGGCGCGTTCGAAGCCGCGGACGGCGTCACCGGAACTGAGAATATTGTTACGCTTTCCCCGCCGCCCTCCGATTTAAAAGCCGTTATCAAGGAACTGGTATCGGATGCCAGCGGCGAAATCGACCTTGCCGATGCCGACATCGTCATTTCCATAGGACGGGGAGCCAAAGATCAAGCCGGTGTCGATCTGGTAAAGGAGCTGGCCAATGATTTGAATGCCGGATTCGGTTCTTCACGCGCCATGGTTGATGGCGGTTTTATGGCCCACAATAAACAGGTCGGGCAGACCGGTAAGATCGTCGCACCTTCGTTGTACATGGCCATTGGTATTTCCGGCGCCATTCAGCACCTTGCGGGGATGAACGGCTCGAAAGTCATTCTGGCCGTGAATAAAGACCCCGAAGCCCCGATCTTCAATGTGGCGGACTACGGCATCGTGGGAGATCTTTTCGAAGTGGTACCGATTCTCCGTGAAGAAATCAAGAAGGTGAGAAGTTGAAAAAGGCAGTTTAATCCCCTCACAATTGTGCCAATACACCGTTAACGATTCATCCAAATTGAGGTGCTTATGAGTCCCGTTTTCATGTCCCTGCTGCTCCTTGCCGGGCTGGCGATTTTCAGCCGTACGATGTATCGGAAAATCCAATTGCTCCTGGTACTCGGACCTGCCGATCGCACCAATCATATCCTGGAACGTTTCAAGAATATGGTGGTTCTGGCCATCGGTCAGAAACGCCTGGTGGGACGAAAAAAAGAATGGGCCTCCGGTGTGATGCATGCGTTGATTTTCTGGGGATTCTGCGTTCTGCTCATCCGCAGCCTGACGCTTTATGGAGAAGGATTCGTCCACGGATATCAACTGCCGTTTTTCGGCGACCAGTCCATACTCGGGTACCTCTATGTCGCCGTAAAAGATATCATGGAAGGCATTGTCCTGTTGATGGTGGTGTACGCCATCTTCCGCCGGGTGGTTCTCAAACCGAAACGGTTGCACAATACATGGGAAGCCTATTTTGTGCTGGGTATGATCGGGGTGCTGATGATCTCCGATCTTCTGTACGATGGCGCCCGGTATATCCTGATCACCGTGCATAACAACCCGGATCACCTTCATTTTTTCAACAACCCGCAGTTCGGTTCCGAGTTTATCTGGACACCCGTCACCGTGGGCGCGGCAACCCTTATATCCGGGATGAGCACCGATGCCCTCGGTTACCTCCTGGCCGGCATGTTCTGGTTGCATATCATCACCCAATTGACCTTCTTGAATTTTCTGCCCCTGGGAAAACATTTTCATGTCATCACCTCGCTGCCCAATGTATTTCTCAAAAGCCTGGGTTACCCGCACGACAAGCCCCGGCTGTTGGATCTGGAAGACGAAGCCGCCTGGGAGGACGAATCCCTGGGTATCAATCATATCCACCAGCTCAATTGGAAGCAGGGACTGGATCTTTACACCTGTACGGAATGCGGCCGGTGTAAAGAGGTTTGTCCCACGTATACCACCGACAAGCCCCTGAACCTTCATGAGTTCAACGACAAACTGAAATTCGAACTGATTGAAAATACGGAAAATCTCATTAAAAGGGCCGGATTGGCCGGTACCATCGATCCGGACGGTGACGCCGGAGAGATGGAAAAAATAAAATCGGAAATGACCGCACTCAACAGCGATAAGGCGCTTGTCGGCGACGTGATCGCTGAAGACACGCTGTGGGCCTGCACCACCTGCAGGGCCTGTGAGGAAGTCTGCCCGGTGACCATCGAGCACGTGCCGCGCATCATCGCCATGAGACAAGGGCAGACATTGATGGCGGAGGCTTACCCGAAGGAGTTGAACCCTGCCCTTAAAGGACTCGAGCGAAACGGCAACCCCTGGGGCATCGGGTATGACAAACGAGCGGATTGGGCGGACGGACTGAACGTTAAAACCATGGCGGAAGACCCTGATGTCGATTACCTGCTCTGGGTCGGGTGTGCGGGTTCCTTTGATGACCGGACCAAAAAAGTATCCGTCAGCCTGGTAAAAATCCTGCAAAAAGCCGGTATCAGTTTTGCCATCTTAGGCACGGAGGAAAAGTGCACCGGCGATTTTGCCAGGCGGGTGGGCAATGAGATGTTGTACCAGATGATGGCCCAGGAGAACATCGAGATCCTGAACAATTACAAGGTCCGGAAAATCATCGCGGCATGCCCTCATTGTCTCAATACCCTCAAACATGAATACCCGCAATTGGGCGGCAATTACGAAGTAATTCATCACACGGTGTTTATCGATCAGCTTGTCAAACAGGGTAAAATCACCTTGAACAAATCCCTGGAAGGATCCCTGACCTACCACGACCCCTGCTACCTCGGGCGCTACAACGCCGTGTATGATGAACCCCGGTCGATTCTCCAGTCCATATCGAATAACGGTCTGAAGGAACTCGACCGCCACGGCCGCGAAAGCTTTTGTTGCGGTGCCGGTGGCGGAAGAATGTGGATGGAAGAGACCATCGGTAAACGCATCAACCTGGAACGCGCCGAAGAGATCGCTGGAAAACAGGTTCAAAATGTTGCCGTGGGCTGCCCCTTCTGCCTCACCATGATCGAAGACGGCATGAAGGAACTGGAAAAGGAAGAAGAGATCAGGACGCTGGATATCGCCGAGTTGGTGGCAGCGAATATGGTATAAATC
>JABDIN010000054.1 GCA_013003715.1 Desulfobacteraceae bacterium
GACATATGACGCCTGATGATCCCCCGAGCAAACACATGTAGATATATCATGGCATCGGATACTTTAAAATTTTGCTCTGCTTTGATACACGATACGGTTCTAATGTCAAATGACAAAATCCTGTCGTTAGATCATCACTTTATCGTCAAAGCGACGTTTTAAAAAAGGATAGAATACCTTCATTTGAAATTTGAGCTTTGTCATTTGACACTGTCTGCCCGTCATCTGTTTAGATATAAATTACTTGCCAGAAAATCCTGAAACGATTACTATCCGTCATCCTTCCCAAACGAGGCGCTCATGTCTGAATACAGGATAATACTTGCGGATGACCACGTCATCCTGCGGCACGGTATAAAAAATATAATAGATGGTGTTGACGATCTCAGGGTGGTTGGCGAAGCCGGTGATGGTGCCGAATTATTGAAAATGCTCCACCACATTTCACCGGATTTGATCATCATGGATATTTCCATGCCCAGGATCCGGGGAATAGAAGCCGCCATCGAGATCAAGATGATTTATCCCGAGATAAAGATACTGATGCTTACCATGCATGGCAGTACCCAATACCTCCATCACGCGCTTTCAGCCGGTGTGGACGGGTATCTGCTCAAGGAAGACGCTCCCAGGGAGATCTTTAACGCCATCAAGAATATCCGTACCGGGCGTGTGTTTATTTCGCCCCTTCTGTCGGCCGAACTCACCGACGAAATGGCGCATGCTTACCGCACCGGAAAATACAATGTACTTTTCGAACCCCTTACGGTCAGGGAACGGGAGGTTCTGAAACTCATTGCCGAAGAAAAAAGCAATCAGGAAATTGCCGATCTTTTTTCCATCTCCCTGCGCACAGTTCAGCACCACCGGGCCGCCATCAAGAAGAAGCTTAAAATCCGCAAAACCGCGGGGTTGGTCAAGTATGCGATAAGGAAGGGATATACATCTGCATCATAATAAAGGAAAGGATTATATGAGTAAATCACCCGACACGTTAAATCTGGCTGTATTTTGTGATTTTGAAAACATCGCCCTTGGCGTTCGGGATTCCCGTTACGCTCAGTTCGACATCAACAAGGTCCTTGAGCGCCTTTTGCTCAAAGGGAGTATTGTTGTTAAAAAGGCTTATTGTGACTGGGACCGTTACAAAGAGTTCAAGGCAGCCATGCACGAGGCGGCGTTTGAACTCATCGAAATCCCCCATGTCCGCCAGTCCGGGAAAAATTCCGCAGATATCCGGATGGTGGTGGATGCCCTTGACTTGTGCTATACCAAGTCCCACGTGGACACGTTTGTTATCGTCAGCGGCGATTCGGACTTTTCCCCCCTGGTCAGCAAGCTGCGTGAAAACAATAAAAATGTGATCGGTGTCGGGGTAAAGAATTCCACGGCCGATCTTTTGACGGCCAATTGTGATGAATTCATCTATTATGACAATCTGGTCACCGTGAAAAAAAAGGCCAGGAAATCACCCCGCAAACCGTCGGGAAAGGGTGTGAAACCGTCCGATGCATCAGCAAAAAAGGACAAGGATGCGGAAACGCTCATCCAGGAGGCTTTGGACCTGGTGATGGAAACCCTGGAAGCCCTGGCTGAAGAACGCGGTTCCGAAGACAAGATATGGGGCTCCATGGTTAAGCAGACGTTGAAGCGTCGCCGTCCGGGCTTCAACGAATCCTATTACGGATTTCGATCCTTTAAACGATTGCTGGACGAGGCCGCCGGCCGCGGTCTTATGGAGCTTGAACCGGATGAAAAGTCAGGCGGTTACATCATCCGCAGTTTCCATTCGGAAGACTGAAAATGTGCTTAGGTTCGTGAGCCCTTAGCCGATAAATGAAGAAAAAGGAGAGCGAATGCGTGCATTCATCATCATAACATCCGTGATCACATTGTTGTTGCCGATTGTTTCACCGGGAACGATTTTCGCCGGCGTTGAATGGGAAGTGAGCCGAACCTTATCCCTTACGGAAAAGCCCATCGATCTGAAAACCTCAACCAATGGTCAATGGATATTTGTATTGACCGCCGCCGGCGATATTCTGGTGTATGACAAAGAGAATCGACTCAATGGAAAGATCCATGTCGGGAAGAATATCGATCAGATGGCGGTCGGTCCTGAAGAAGAGACTCTGTATCTGAGGAATACAAAAGAGAAGACTGTCCAAACCTTGTCATTGACCTATATCCGCGATATCGATATCACCGGTTCGCCGTTTAAAGGCACTGAAAATGCTCCGGTGGTGATTGTTGATTTTTCGGATTTTCAATGTCCGTACTGCGCAAAACTGACCACTGTTTTTGATCAGTTACTTTCGCTTTATCCGGAGAAAATTAAAATCGTGTTCAAGAATTATCCCTTGCGCAGTCACCGGTTCGCCTATAAAGCGGCAACCCTTGCTATGGCCGCCCACACCAAAGATATGTTCTGGCCGGTGCATGACCGCATGATGGAGAATTACAATCGGATCAACGATGAGGTAATCAGCGATATCCGAAAGGAATTCGGTTTAGATACACCTGAAATCGATCAACTGATGAATTCAAACCAAATACAGATGCAAGTCCGCAAAGACGCCATTGACGGTCAAAATGCCGGTGTTCGGGGAACGCCCACCATATTTATAAACGGCAGGCGTCTGGATGACCGGCGCCTGGAAGCCTTCAAGGCGATTATTGACCGGACATTGGCCGAACTTGCGGCTTCGGTGGAATGATTACCTCCCCATCGACATCAACGAAGTCATTGAAACATCGGCATTGATAAAAGTCCTGATGACAAAATGGACGGCCGGTGTCGTATAAATATGTCAATAACTGACGGTCAATGTGAGCGTACCGGTCCGATGATCTCATACGCCACCGGGTAACCTGATAGCATATCGTCTATTGCCGTCCGGGTACTTTGATTTGATTTCTCCAATCCGATAATTATCACCGGCTTGTCTGCCGAATTTAGACCGATTCCCACTGAAACCACATCCGGCAATGATAGAATCTTGACTTCGTGTTGTTTTTTTATTTGTTTGATATCTGTATCCATCACATTTTTATCACACGCAAACAGGGTTGATAATACGAAAATTATCACTATTGTCCGTCGCTTCACAGCGAAACACCCAGGGTGGAAAATACATTCTGAATGCGATTGACGATTGTACTCTGATCGCTTCCGGCAAACAGGAGGCCCACCAGCCTGTTCTGGTCGTCAAGTACGGCGGAGCCGCTATCACCGCCCTGGCTCATGGCGCCGGCCATCAGTTGGTCCCTGAATGTGGCTATTTTCCCTGCGCCATATTGGACGTTTACGGTGACATCGACCTGCAGGATTTCTCCGGTGGTGAATCCTGTGGTTCGGCCGCTTTTTTTGATCGCCATACCCAATTCGGCCTCAGCGGAACCATTGACTGCGCCGATGTTGAGAATCTCGTTTTTCACATCATCGGGGTTCAGCGGGCGTGCAATGGCTGCGTCCACGAGGTTCTCCTCCGCCATGGTAGTGACGGCATGTAAACGTGTGTTGCTGCCGAAAATATCGGCTATGCCGTTTAAAATACCGGCAATTCCATTTGCCGTCGGGCATTCACTTGGTATACCGGTGAAATTAATGGTCACAAATTCAGTGAGTTCTGCGATTTTATCCGCCGGATTGCTGCCATTGTCATGGGGACCGGGTTGAAGGATGGCATCTCCGATAGTGGCGTCATTGCTATTGGCCAACACATGGTTGTTGGAAAGTATGTGCAACACTCCGTTTTTCTTTACTAAACAACCTAAGGTGCCGGCGGTGATCTCAAAGTGGCCGATGCTGACCCCGCCGGGGGCAGGCCGGTGTCTATCCGTGGGCAATTGCAGCGCACGTATCCTGCCGGTTTGAACCACATCCGTTGGTAACCCGTCAATACTCTTTGGCACCATGTCCGTTCCGGATATGCCAGACGGTGCCAATTTTTCCGTCACCGAGCAAACAATGCTGAGATCTTCGGTTTTCTGACCGCCGCTCACTTTGTATCCGATACCGGTGGCCACAATATTCTTCTTTTCCAACAATGAATGTCTGGAACGACCGAGGACATTTTTAATTTCATGTAATTCAGTTGCCATCTTATCCCCCTTAATTTTGTCTATTTTGTAACGATCTGAATATACAAGGTAATAAAATTGAAAAATGGAGAAAACGATATTAACAACTTGGTATAAATTCGCCCTGAACTGCAACTATGAACATTCTGGGGCCGCTTGAGTTAAATGAGTGGAAATCGACAATCTGGAGATGCAGTGAAGTGTGCTTTGACTTTTTACCTGAGACTAAATGTATCCCATGAAAAGGGGGTTGTCAATCTGTAATATTATAAATCTCACTACGATGAAATTGAGTTCTTCTCTTCTAAGAAACGGAGGAGTATTTCGAAATCTATAGTAGTACAGGGATATGACGAACCTCATACGGATCGCTTCAACTTTTCTTTATCATTAGGCGTGATTGTAATGCCTGTTTAATCTGACGCGGATAGGCACAAATGCCTATGTCGTATTGGGCACTTGTGTATAGTACAAGTTGGCTATTTGTACGGATTTACAAATAATTGCGGCTATGGAATCTTTTAGCGGCTACGATGTGGTATCAGTTTAAAATTTATATGATGAAGGTTTATATAGTTATTTAAATGACCGTTTTAATAGAAAAGCATCCCATTAGGGATTGGCTCATCAAGGTACGGCGGGACTTGCACAAGCATCCGGAATTAGGACATGAAGAGACGCGTACCACCGGGAAGGTGAAAGCGATATTGATGGAACTCGGTATTGAAATACGAGAGATGAATGGACTTGAGACCGGTGCTGTGGGACTTCTGGGCAGTGGTAATGGGCCGGTGATCGGGCTTCGGGCCGATATGGATGCACTACCCATCACCCAACTCAACGATGTCCCTTACAAATCCACAGTACCCGGGGTGATGCACGCGTGTGGACATGACTGCCATACAGCGATCATGCTGGGGGTGGCCAAATCGCTGGTGGAAACCGGACTCGCCAAAAAACTCAAAGGCCGGGTCAAGTTTATCTTCCAACCGGCGGAAGAAAAAATGACCGGCGCCAGGGCAATGATCGATGCCGGTGTTCTCGAAAAACCATCCATGGACCGCATTATTGCCGGGCATATGTTCATTGATTTACCGGTGGGGCAGGTCGGGTTTTTTAAAAGGGTAAGTCATGCAAGTGCAGATACGTTTCATCTGACCATCCATGGAAAAAGCATCCACGGCGCCCGACCGCATATGGGAATCGACCCGATCATTGCCGGCAGTCAGTTTTTAAATTCAATTCAGACGATTATCAGCCGAAACACCGACCCTGCGGACCAGGCTGTTATTTCCGTGGGGTCGTTCAATGCGGGTACTGCTCCCAATATCATTCCGGATTCGGCCACCCTGTCCGGCACCGTACGGACATTTGATGAAAATGTCCGCAAACGGATTGTTGAACGCTTATCGGATATCACGCTGGGTCTGGAAAAGAGTATGGGCGTGAAGGTTGACTTCCGCTACATCGACGGTGTACCTGTAGCCCCGGTGGATGACATCGTAACAACCGATGTGAAAAGGGCCGCGGAATCCGTATTGGGGGCGGATAATGTGCACTATCTGGATACAAAAATGGGCGCGGAGGATTTCTCTTTTTTCAGTAGAACAATACCGGCTACTTTTATGCGTGTCGGCTGCGGTAATCCTGATAAGGGAATCGTTCACCTCCCCCATTCGTCCAGGTTCGATGTCGATGAGGATGCACTCGTCGTTGGTGTAGACGTTTTAGTAGAAACGGTCAAGCGGTTTCTTGTGGATGGAACATCCGGCTGATGGGCATCGCCAAACGGAGTTAAATACGATCTTTTAATGGAGAATGACTTATGACAAAACATCGACGATACATCATCATTGATGAGAGAGACAACGTGGCAACCACCATTGAGGATATTGACGATAATGAGATCGTGACTACAGATCGTGGAGATATCAGGATCGTCCAGCATATCCCTTTTGGTCATAAATTTGCACTCGAAGACATGGAAGCGGGGGACTACGTCATCAAATACGGCGAGCGTATCGGAAGGGTTACCGCCACCCTGACAAAAGGCAGTCATGTGCATGTGCACAATGTGGAGGATATCGTGGATGAGGTCAGAAAAAATTAAATCACAACCACGAATGTACACAACTGAGAATATTTGATTCCGTTTGGAGAGAACTATGAAATTCATGGGGTATAGAAGAAATGATGGTCGCGTCGGAGTACGAAACTACGTACTGGTAGTATCCACCGTGTTTTGCGGTTCTTCTGTCGCTCAGAAAATAGCTGCGTTGACGGATACCGCATTGGTAACTCACCAGGGGGGGTGTGGGCAACTTGGTCCGGATAAGGAGCACACATTGGAGATATTGACCGGGGTCGTGACGCATCCGAATGTGGGTGGTGTTTTAGTGGTGGGCCTTGGTTGCGAGCAAGTGGATGCGAAAGAGTTGATGGCCGCCGCCGATGGCAAACCGGCACGGTATTTGAGCATACATGATGTAGGCGGGAACCAAAATGCCGAAAAATCCGGCGTTCAACTGGTAAACGAGCTGAAACTGGAGGTAGAAAAAGCGAAAAGAGTTCCTGTGGGGATCGATGAACTGATCATCGCCACCCAATGCGGGTCTTCTGACACCGGCAGCGGTCTGGCGTCCAATCCGGTAGTGGGTGAACTGGCCGATTTGATGGTGGGCGCCGGTGGAACGGTTATACTGGGAGAAACCGGATCGCTGTATGGTGCCGCCGGTTTGATGGCCCGCCGTGCAGTTACACCGGAGCTGGGGCAACGGATTATCGAGATCACGAATGTCCGGGAGCGTCACTATAAAAGGATGGGAAAGAGCATCAAGGAAGCCAATCCCACACCGGGTAATATTGAAGGCGGATTGACTACCCTCGTCGAAAAGTCGCTTGGAGGCGTTCGAAAAGGCGGCACCACACCGATTCAGGGGTTGTTGAAACCCGGAGAGAAAATTATGGGTAAAGGCCTCTGGGTGATGGACACCAGTCTCGGGCTGGGTGCCTGTGCGTCCGCCGACATGCTGGCCGGTGGTGCCCAGATCATGGCATATACCACGGGCAAGGGGAATCCCGTGGGATCTCCCATCGCACCGGTGATCAAGATCACGGCTACACGTGAGACGGTCACCACATTGGATGATATCATCGATTTCGATGCGAGTCCGGTTCTGTTGGGCAACGAAACGCTTAAGGATTGCGGCCGCAGGTTGCTCGAAGAGGTCAGAAGGGTTGCGGATGGAGATATTACGAAATCGGAGAAGTTCGGCAGCAATATTTTTGCCATCGGCAGCATTGCTGTTGGATAATCAACACCTGTTTGGATTAAAGATTCCTCTCAGCAAGCTGCGGGGAATCTTCGACCACAAATAGTTACAAATCTCGAAAAACCCGCCAAACTACTTCCGTTATACTTCCCGATGATCTTCATTTCAGCTGTAACCTTTTATAGAACAAAGTGAAGTTTTATATACAGTTTGGCGCTGAATAAATGCCGAAAGGGTGATGACGTGATTCTCAGATCAGTCAATATTTCATTGGTTTAAGTGCAAACAACACTATATATAGCGTTTTTTATAATAATTGGCACTATAGTTGCGATAACAAGCGCCGATACTATATCATAATAAATTGCTCGATAAAGGTAAACTACACCGAAAGGGTAGGACACAAAGCCACTGGCCTAATTCTTCTGGAAGTAAAAAGAGATGGCAGCAGGGCTACCGAAGGCAAACGGTTGCTACTTTCGTGGATGCACCGCTTGTCCATTAAAACACGGAGGATAGCAACATGGTGGTACTATTATACAAGCAGGTTAAACCTTTACTCTTTTTTGCACTTGCACTATGCATTTTTATCTTCAGCCATGGTCTGGCGTATGCCAGCCAGGTGACGCTTGCATGGGATGAGAGCAATACTCCCCTCGATGGTTATCAGGTCTTTCAGCGCGTTGAAGGGCAGGCATATGATTACAGCCGGCCGAAGTGGACCGGCAATGACAACACCTGTACCATTGATAATCTGATCGATGATACAACATACTACTTCGTCGTGCGTGCCTGCAAAGGTGAGATTGTCAGTGACAATTCAAATGAGGTTGAGCATTTTTATTCGTCTCCCAACAAGGACAGTGACGGAGATGGTATCATCGACACCGAGGATGACTTCCCTTTTGATAGCAGGGAATGGGTTGATACCGATGGTGATGGAACAGGTAACAACTCCGATGCGGATGATGACAATGACGGGATGGACGACATCTGGGAAAACACTCATGGATTGAATCCGCTGGTGAATGATGCAAACCATGATCTGGATGGCGACGGTCTGCTGAACATTGAAGAATATGAGTTAGGTTCCAATCCAACCCGGCCGGACGATAATTGGTCCACGGTCATCGATGATGGAGACGCGGGCACCTCAACCACAGGTCAATGGATAAGATCCGGTGGACTGAACCCATATGGTTCGCAATCACTTTATAGCAAGGAAGTTGGAGCAAATTACATTTATGAGATGAAACTCTCCGGCCGTCATGAGATAGCGCTGTGGTGGTCCGAGCATTCATCGCGCTGCACGAATGTTCCAGTAAAGATCTTTGACGGCGACACCTTGTTGGACACTATCTATGTCAATCAGCAAGAAAACGCCGGTCAGTGGAACAGCCTGGGTAAATTCCGTTTCACCGGAAATGCCAAGGTTGTCATCGTGTCTGAGGACAGCGGTTGCAGTACAAGTGCGGATGCCGTTGAGATCAATGAGCTCAGCGACGAGCCCATGATCATCGATGATGGAGAACCCGGTACCTTCTCCACAGGTCAATGGATAAGATCCGGTGGGTTACATCCATATGGTTCGCAATCGGTATACAGCAAGGAAGTAGGCGCCAATTACCGCTATGAGACGAAGGTTTCCGGCCGACACGAGATAGCGCTGTGGTGGTCCAAATTTTCCTCTCGATGCTCGAATGTACCGGTGATGATATATGACGGTGACACCCTATTGGACACTGTTTACGTCAATCAGCAAGAAAATGCCGGGCAATGGAACCGTCTGGGTTCGTATCGCTTTACCGGCGATGCGAAAGTTGTTGTCGTATCTGAAGACAGCAGTTGCTCTACCAGTGCGGATGCCGTGGAAATCAAGGCGGCCAGTGATGAGCCCATGGTCATCGACGATGGAGATCCCGGTACGGCATCAACTGGTGGATGGTCGATTTCAGGCGGTCTTAATCCATATGGCTCCCAATCGGTATACAGCAAGGGAGCGGGGGCGAACTACAGTTATGAATCTGCTCTTTCCGGCCGACATGAACTATTGGTATGGTGGTCAGCGTATTCCACCCGCTGTACTAATGTACCGGTGCAAATATATGACGGGGATGCCTTGATTGGCACAAAATACGTGAACCAGCAGGAAAACGCCGGACAATGGAACAGCCTGGGTTATTTTAACTTCACCGATCATGCCAGCGTAGTGGTTGTCTCGGAAGATAGCAGTTGCAGCACAAGTGCGGATGCCATAGGTTTGTTTTAACCGGTTGTGCATCGAGTGCCTCGAGTGATCACGTGGGAACTAAAATAGTGTGTTGATATTGTACGATCACGGGTTCGATTGTGGTGATATGAAGGTAGTTAATGGCCAGGCGGGCTTGACTTCAAGCCTGCCTGGCCATTATTGCGAACCCGGACAACAGATTCAACTTGGTATATAGTTGATTTGCTTTGATCCATTTTTTTCAGACCAGAGTTGAAAATTGACATGAATATTGTTAGGTATGGTTCAATGTTCGGCACGTCGCTTGATCATGTTTTACATGATATCCGATTTTTCATTCTTTTCGTGCATTTTTCTCAATAATCCTCACAGCGATGATGTCCGGCGTTACAATTGTCTCGATCAATGGGGCTGAAAGAGTTTTTTATGGATGCCTGCTCACCGAACTGCCGGGTAATTTTAATCGGGAGCCTACCGTTTGACAGCCATGCGGAGGCTGTAAAAACCATTTTTGAATTTGCACCGGATTTTCCGGTATGGCCGCAACTGCCAATGCGATCGAAAGAAGGGATGGTGAGGCAGTTTTTATCCGGTATGCCGGGTCTCGTGGATCGGGAAGACCGTTTTTTCATTGACAGTGGGGCAGATGGTTTTGAAACACAAATGGCCGGCTTCTATGAATCCTATTTTAAAGCATCCGATGATGATCTTTTTCTGAAGGATTCAAGATTCGCACTGGAGATGGACACCGCCGCCGGCTTTTTTGACATGGTGAATTCCTTGGAACATCGTAACCCCAAACCCGTTGGGATCAAAGGTCAGGTTACCGGGCCGGTGACCACAGGGATAGGGGTAACAGACCAGCGGGGACGAAATATTTTTTTTGATGATAATCTGCTGGATGTGATGGTGAAACTGCTTGCACTCAAGGCGAAATGGCAGGTGCTGCAGTTAAAACCGCTGGGTTGTGAACAAGCGCCCATGATTTTTATCGACGAACCCGGGATTGTGAGCTTCGGTTCTTCGGCATATATCAGTATATCACGCGAAATGGTCATGGCGGCACTCCAGGAAATCATCGATACAATACACCAGGCCGGCGGTCTTGCAGGCATTCATATCTGTGCCAATGGAGATTTTTCCCTGGTTCTGGAATCCGATACCGACGCCATCAGTTTCGATGCCTATTCGTATTTTGACAACCTGGTATTGTACAAACAACAATTGCTCGGATTTTTGGAAAAAGGCGGTATGTTGGCCTGGGGTATTGTACCGACATTGGATCCTGAGGCCGTAGACATGGAAAGCACGGAAACGCTGATGGAAAGATTTGAAATGCAGTTGGACACATTGATCGGATTCGGTGTCGCCGGACAGGCGCTTTTGCATCAGACCTTTGTTGCACCGGCCTGTGGCGCCGGAGCGCTGACGACGGATCGGGCGCTTAAAGTATTGGAAATGACCCGCAATATATCACAAAAAATACAATACCGCATTCGTTGATGTAAATGGAGGATATCGGCATGCAACATACCCTTCTGTTTTTTACTATAACTTCCCCTGAATGAGTCGTTTCCAGATCAGGTCCGGATTGTGGTAGGTGATATCGTCGGGGATTATGACAATGGTATGCGCCTCGGGCATATATTGCTCCATGACCAATTCGATTTGGGACACCAGCGCTTCAATTTTCATGTCATTTATGGTCTGCGCGATCCTTATTTCATCCTCTGCCTGTTGGAGCAGATAACCCAATTTATCGTTACCAATCTGGTAGTAGCGTATCTTATCATTGAAGATGGAGATATACCCGAGAATTTCACGGATGAGTTCCAGATTATACCTGACCCGGGAATTTTTATGGGCGGTCTGATAGGTTTCTATCCGGTTTTTTCCCCTTTCTGCCGCTACCTCATCGATCAAAGATTGCTTATTCATGTACAGTTTTTCACGCAATAGAATTGCATTGAGTTTTTGCGCACTCAGTTGATTGTTGAGCAGGGTCATTTCAGCCATTTTTTGTTCCAGGTCCACTGACGATCCCGCCACTGCACTCGATACACAGGGGCCGATCACCATCAACCATCCGCCAATCATCAGGCCGGTAAGTACTCTGAAAAAAATATGGTTTTGTATTTTATCGGGTATAATCATATGAGGACTCATTTTAATCCGTCTATTTATCAGCCCTTATTTTTTTTTAGGCGCCAGGCTTTTTTTCAAGGTGTCCGGTAAATATAGCGTTATGTCAGGGTTTTCCCAGTTACCGATGCGTTCGAGTCCGATCAATTCAAGTTGTTCACCTTTCCAATTAGAGAGCATGGCCGTGGTTTTGGGGGTAAGCTCTTTCAACCCATTGAGTGAAAGACGGCGGCCCTCCCATTGTGCGAGGTGCGCGGCTGTTTTGGACGATAGCTTTTCAATGCCGTTCAGACTCAACCAGCTCCCCGGCCACTTTGACAGGATTTTGGCCGATTCCGGAGAAAGACGGGTCAATCCGTTGAGGTAAAGGTCCTTTCCCTGAAAGTTTACAAGACACCTGGCGGCTTCCGGTGTTATATCGGTCATTTCGGTTTTTCGCGAGAAATCCCCTTCACAGAATTCCCGCCAGATCAGTAGGTTGAGCTTTTCCAGGGCTGTCAATTGCTGATGGTTCTTTTGCTGGGCCACCATTTTACCGATGGTACTATTCCAAATTGCATTCAGGGATGGGGGATTGCTTTTCACCTGATCTATGGATAACTCATCCTCCGAGGCCCGGATAAGGTTGAGGGTGTCATCCACTTCCCGTTTAAAGGGATCCAATACGATACCGCTGGTTTTAGCCATTAGCATTTCGTACATTTCGGTTTTTCGCTGCAAGAACAATAATTGCTCGCTCCGGCGATGCAATAGCCGGGTGGGTTGATCCAGTTTTTCAATATATGCGAGACGGCGTTGAATCGTTCTCAGATTCAATTCTATTCGTTTATTGGTAATTGCCTGCTGGAAGGATTCATATTTCGCATTGACGGTTTCCTCTTTGATGTCATCTTCAATTTCCGTGATGGCATTGCGATAATAATCCTGGAGAGTTGCGATCTCATTTTCTTTCTCAAGCAATCTTTCCCGCAAGGCAAGTATATCTTGTTTGATGAGTTCAAGGGTTTCATTAAAAAAGACCGGCGGCGGATCCGTGGGTAATGAATTTGCCGGTTCATCCGGACTCAGCGTAGTGAGGTTTTCCTCCACGGAGATGGATGGATTTGCGCCGGTGAGTTCGATGGCCGGATCCGCAGGAAAATTTTCGGTCAAATATGGCTTGCCGCCAATCAGATGAACTATCGGTGTTCTGAATAGGTACAAGGCCGAGACGGCAGACAGTAGAAAAACCACCAGCACAGAGATGGTCACCGGTTTTTTCCACTTTTTTTTCCGGTCTGCATCGATCGTTTTCAGCGGAGTGACACGGGATGTTCTTGGTCGCGGTGATCGCTGTGGGGGTTGTTTTAATTCCGGTGTCGATTCGGCAACAACCGGCTCCGGTTTTTCAACCGATGCAGCAATTTCTTTGGATTCAGTGAGATCGGCCTGATCGTCCATCCCCACCGGTTCGCTATCTTCCGACACCTGTTCAGGTGCTTCGGCCGAGTCCGGTTTACCGGATACCGCTTTCGGGTCGGCGATTGCCGTATCATCGACATTGGGGGTCACGGGTGAGGTGTCTTCCGATTGTTCCCCGGTACCACTTGAATTGTCAGCTCTTTCAACCGTAACAGCCGGTTCGGCTGATGAATCGTCTTTTTCCGACGCCTCGGATGATGCGTCATCCGGATCGGAAGGATCCGTTTCATCCTCGTCATTGCCGGTGATTTCAGCCATTATGGCGTTAAATGCATCAAGCTCATCATCGTTCAAATCCTGGGTTTTCGGATCATCATCATCGGCTTCATCCTCTTCACCATCATCCTCTTCACCATCATCCTCTTCTTCAGCTTTCTCTTCTTCGGAGATGGATCCATCCATTTCAGATGACACACGATTACCTGCGGCTTCATCAACGTTCCCATCGTCGGATTTGGTCGCGTCATCCGTTTCGTCGTCGGCAGGGTTCGTGGTCAAGGCCTCAGCTTCTTCGGCAACCTTTGCCAGTTGCGCTGCAAAGTCATCAGAAGCGTCACCGGATACACTAACTTTCCCCCCGGCCTTGTCACCGGACCCTTCATCGGTATTGATCTCAGCCATGATGGAGTTGAATGCCTCAAGCTCATCGTCACTGAGTTCTTCCTCGACATCCGGTGAATCCGCTGCATCTTTTGATTCCGGCTCGACATTTTCGTCCGTCCCGTCTATTTCAGACATGATCTTAGCGAAAGCTTCCCGTTCCTCAGGGTTGAGATCCGGATCCTTGTCCCCGTCGTTCGGTACAGCTTCATTTTTAGGTTCGGAATCAGCCATGGTGTAAGATTTTAGATAAAGCTCTTTTTATTTACAAATCAAAAGATGTTGGTTTTCAGGCGGATTTATCCATCTGATATAAAAACCATATCGGCTGTTTTTGAATCCACTTAAGCAAAAACCGGGTGTATTTAAGTACCGCAATCGATTTGAGAAAAATATTCAAGGTTCAGGTAAATGCATGATCCATATCGGGTTTACATGGGGTGTGGGGTCTAAAGCCTTTTTAAAAAAATGCCATGGGACCTTGCTTTACAACCCGTAACATATTAAGACGTTAACGAAACAGTGGTGCAATGGCTGATATCATGGTCCCCAAGAGTATACGTCGGACATAAAAATGGCAGATATTATGCGTGACAAGAATGAGCTGAAAGCACTTCAACAACAGTTGTCGACCGAAATCACTAAACGGGAACAATCAGAGAAGGAAATAGCCCGTATCCGGAGGCTCTTGAATCAGAAGACGAAACACGCTTCCACGCAGAACACCGCAGGAGAGTATACAGTGGACGATTTCGATCCGGTAGCCACCCGTGAAACACTCGAAGGGAAAGCACGCCTTTTTGAAACCATCTTCAATGCAATTCCCGATATACTGGGGGTGTTGGATCTAGCTCATAATATCATTCGGTACAACCAAGCCGGCTACGATTTTTTTTCCACTGATCATGGGGGTATTGCAGGGAAAAAATGCTATCACATGATTGGACGGACCACACCGTGTGGGAATTGTGCGGTCACCGAGTCCCTTGAAACCGGCATGCCCGCAAGGGTCGAAAAATATCTCGAAAACACGGGCGTCTGGCTTGATGCAAGAGCCTACCCGATCTTTGACCATCAGGGGAATGTGGTTAAAGTTGTGGAGCATTTGCGGGATATTTCTGAAATGAAAACCACCGTCAGCGCGCTTCGGGAATCCGAAGACAAATACCGCGGCCTGGTTGATAATGCCAACGATGCCATATTCATTCTTCAGGATGATAGAATCAAATTTCCCAATCCTAAAGCCAGACAAATGGCCCGGGAACTGAATTTTAAAACGGATCAAACACATTTTTCAGAATACATTCACCCGGATGACAGGGAAAAGGTGGCCAAACTTCACCAACAAAGAATTTCCGGGAAAAATGTTCCCCCATCCTATTCCTTTAAATTGATGAAATATGACGGCTCTGTCATATGGGTTGAATTGAACTCAGCACGCATCAATTGGGACGGCAAGCCGGCAACATTGAATTTTCTCCGGGACATTACCCGCCAAAAGAAACTCGAAGCACAATTCCACGAAGCCCAGCGGTTGGATTCACTGGGAACGCTTGGTGGAGGTATAGCTCATGATTTCAACAACTTGCTTATGGGAATACAAGGGAATCTGTCTCTTTTGTTTTTGGATTTTACTGAAGAACACGAGCACTATGACAAGCTCAAACGGATTGAGCAATGCGTGGCCAGCGGGTCACACCTTACAAAACAGCTGCTTGGTTTTGCCCGGGGCGGGAAATATATGGTTCGCCCCACAAATTTAAATGAAGTGGTTCAAAAGTCCACCTATATGTTTGGCCGAACTAAAAAAGATATTAAGATACATGGGAACTATCAGAAAGATATATGGACAGCCGAGGTGGATAAAGGCCAGATCGATCAGGTTTTGATGAATCTATTGCTCAATGCCGCCCAAGCCATGGAAACAAACGGTGATATCTATTTGAAAACCGATAATTTCATAGTTGACGAGACCCTCGCACGTGAACATGATTTAAAACCCGGCAAATATGTGAAGATATCCGTTGCGGATACCGGTCCCGGCATCGCGCCAAAAAACATATCCCGGATATTCGAACCGTTTTTCAGCACGAAGGAGATCGGGATGGGCACCGGGTTGGGACTGGCGTCCAGCTTCGGTATCATCAAAAATCACTACGGCGCCATAAAAGTCCACAGCCAAAACGGAAATGGCGCTGTCTTCGAAATATTTATACCGGCTTCCGAAAAAACACCTGTGGAACAAGAGGAAGTTTCGGACACGATGCTCACCGGGACCGAAACCATCCTATTGGTCGATGACGAGGAATTTATCCTGGATGTTGGACGCTTGATGCTCGAGGGGTTGGGGTATAAAATTTTAACGGCCGATTGCGGCCGTGCCGCCCTGAACATCTTCACCAACAAGAAAAATAAGATAGATCTAATTATTCTGGATATGATCATGCCGGATATGGGTGGCTCCGAAGTTTTCAGGCGGGTCAAGGAAATGGACGATTCCATCAGCGTGCTGCTCTCATCGGGATATAATGTCGATTACCAGGCGTCTGCATTGCTGGAACAGGGTTGCAACGGCTTTCTGCAAAAACCGTTCAATATGAAAAAGCTTTCCCATGAGGTCCGGCGAATTCTGGACTGCTGATCCCTTCGCACCATCCCATCAGCCTGCCGATGTTCCTTTCATTAAAACATCTTCAATTGTACAGGATCCGGTCCAACGGTCCGGGCCTTGGTCTTTTTGCCTTTCTTTGGTGTTTCGTCCACCCCCGCCATGTCGTCGGAAAAAACACAATGCGGTTGCAGCTCGTATGAGACCTCATATTCGGTCTCCGCACATTTTTGACTCGATGCCAGCAGATTGAACAACAACCAACGCTCCTGGCCTGTGATAACCGGAAAGCCATAGTGAACGTTCCGATGTTTGAATACTTTCTTGTCCGCCAGCCGTTGTTTCACGAATGCCACATGGTTATTGATTCTTGTTGAAATTTCATGATTGGCATAACCGGTCAATGCCGTCATCTGTGAATCGATATGGGGCGCCAGTTCGTCGGCGATCTCATATCCCACACTGTTTCTTCCCGACGCTGCGGCGGCAAGCATGGTGGTTCCGAGCCCAAGGAACGGATCCAACACGGTGTCACCCTTAATGGAGAACATGTTTATGAGCCGGTAGGGGATACTGAACCGAAACGCACCGCTTCTTTTTCTGAGATTCGGATCGGAGAGCGTCTGCCGGTCCCCTTTGATGTCCATCCAGATATCGGAAAACCAATGATTCCGTTCTTCCCAGAAATAGGCACTCTCCCGTCGACGTCCAATGGATTCGTCCGACTTGAATGCGCGGATATTGCCTTTCCGGAGAACGAGAATATACTCATGCTCTAGAGTAACGTACGCATTGGGCGGCAGCATACCGGAGCCCATAAATTTATTCGGTGCGTTGGTTTGTTTCCGCCACAAGATGGTTGGAAGATCATATAAACCCAACGTTTTAAGATAGTGTAAAATTCTGGCATGGTTGGGGTAGAGTTGAAAATTATTGTCTAGTTTTCTCGTGGCGTCTCCAATGTTGACGCATATTATCCCACCTGGTTTCAGCACCCGGAAAACCTCCGACCAGACCATGTCCAGCTGCCGGTGCATGAGTTCACAGGCGAGTTTGCCGTCTTCATGCCGGAGTGCCTGGCCGATGCCCGGATCCAGTTCAGAAAAGATTCTGTCCCACATTTCAATCATGGGATAGGGGGGAGAGGTGACCATCAGGTCAATGCTCTCATCGCCGATAAGATCCATTTGTGTTGATGACTGGAAAAAAATACGATGCCGGGTTTGCATTGTTGACAGCTCCTTGATAAAAAAATGATTGACCTGATATTTCACAGTGCCTGTGAATAGTCAAATATTAGTCCGGCAACTTAATAGGTAAAGTGACGTATCGCTAGTTCGCGTAATGAGTTTCCGGCGGAACGTACTGGGGACAAGCCTTTTTGCAGCCACCGCCTCCCATAAACCAGAAATACGAGTTTTGCGTATTTATCCGCCGGAGCAATAAAAGACAACGGTATCGACGGCCGGCCGGAAGCCATCCGATCCGAAATATCAGGAATTTTGCATGATAACAGAAAAGGGCTTAGAGGGCGGATGAAAAAGAAAATTTATATTGCGTACACCGGCGGTACCATTGGTATGGGCCGGACCGAAACCGGTTACCAACCGGTCAGCGGGTATCTGGCCAAACTGTTTGATCGAATGCCCGAGCTGCAAAATCCGGAAATGCCTGAATTTGATATCCACGAGTACCGGCCGCTCATCGATTCATCGAATATCTCTCCCCGTCATTGGTGGACGATCGCCAGTGACATTCACACCCACTACCGCAAATATGACGGTTTCGTAATCCTGCACGGTACGGATACCATGGCGTACACGGCATCAGCCCTGTCTTATATGCTGAGGGGACTTGAAAAACCGGTGATATTGACCGGCGGCCAGATTCCGCTCTGCGAGCTTCGCAATGATTCCCGGGAAAATTTGATCACCTCCATGATGATCGCCGCGAACTACAAGATACCTGAAGTCTGCTTGTTTTTCGGCGGCCGGTTGATGCGGGGAAACCGGACGGTCAAAGTCAATGCGAATGCGTTTGAGGCCTTTGATTCTCCGAACTTTTCCTTATTGGGCGTTGCGGGGATTAGCATCGATATCAACTGGAATCTGATACTTCCGCCGGTGAAAGCCGATGCGGGCATGAAAATTCAGGATTTGGGCGAATCGCCGGTGGCCGCCCTCAGACTGTTTCCGGGAATTTCCAGTGCTGTCGTCAAAAATATCCTGAATCCGCCCATCAAAGGGATCGTCCTGGAGACCTACGGTGTGGGAAATGGTCCCAGCAACGACAAGGCCTTGCTGAAGGTGCTCAAAGATGCCACCGACCGGGAAGTTGTCATCGTCAACTGCACCCAGTGCCTGAAAGGCAAAGTGTCCATGGATGCTTACGCCACCGGCACGGCCCTTGGCGAAGCGGGTGTGATCAGTGGCCTTGATATGACGGCGGAAGCTGCGCTGACCAAAATGTTCTATCTGTTCAGCCGTGATTTGTCGGGCAATAGGATCAGAACGACGATGCAACTCAATTTGCGTGGAGAGCTCAGCGGAGAACTGCATACCCGGTCTTCAAAATAGCATTTTGCATCGACCCGAAAGATCGGAATCAGGCGCTACCGTCCGGGTGGTGTGTCGATTTCGAGGACACCGCGCATCCGGTTGGATTCGGCGGATGTCTGTATCCGCACCCGGACGAAGGTGTTTTGCAGTTCATTTCGGCCTTCGAATATGACGGGAATATAATTACTCGTCAATCCCTTCAACAAACCGGTATTTCTATCCCGGGTTCCTTCAACCAGGACGGTATGAACCATGTCGCGCTGCTGTCTGAAAAAAGTCTCTTTTTTTTCAAGGCCCAGCCGGCGCAACCGGTTTGCCCGTTCCTTGATAACTGCTGATTTTACCTGGTCCGGATAGGTAAAAGCCGGTGTTCCTTTCCGGGGGGAAAACGGAAAGACGTGCAGATAGGTCAAGGGGAGGCTTTCAATCAGTTTGACGGTGTTTTCAAATGCCGCCTCAGTCTCTCCGGGAAATCCGGTGAGTATATCGGTGCCGATACCGGCGTCGGGGATCTCCCTGTTTATATCCGACACGAGCGAACGAAACAGGGCGCAGTCATAGGGCCGGCCCATCCGTTCGAGTACCTGGTCATCACCACTTTGCAGGGGGATGTGGAAATGACGGCACAAGGTGGATTGCCCGTGGTCTTCAGCGGCGGCCAATTGTATCATCCGTCCGGTGATTTCCTTCGGTTCAATGGAACTCAGTCGCACACGCCGTACGATGTTTATGCGGATCATTTCCTCCAGAAGATTTGTCAGGTTTGTCTTCGGGTGCAAATCGACGCCGTAGTTGCCTACGTGAATACCGGTCAATACGATTTCACGGTATCCGAAAGCAGATAATTGCCTGGCGGCATCGATAACCTCGTTCACCGGTAAGCTGCGACTGCGACCCCGGGCGTGGGGAACGATACAATAGGTACAAAAGGAATTGCAGCCATCCTGAATTTTTAAAAACGGCCGTGTCCGGTTGCTTTTAGGCAAGGAGAACCGCCAATCGCTTCCGCCGCGTAGGGGTGATGAAATGTCCTTCATGTTGCCGCCAATTACAGCCCGGGCGTCTTCCCCGACCATGAGATCGGCAATCCGCGTTTTATCGGCTTGGCCGATTACCCGGCTTACGCCGGGTATGGATCGGATTATCTCCGGCTCTATCTCAGCATAGCATCCCGTGACGATCACCTTTCCACCGGGATTGTCGCGAATGAACTGGCGGGTCATTTGCCGGGACTGCATCGATGCCTTCCGGGTTACCGTACATGTATTGACAATGCAAAGATCCGCCGGTTCACCTTGGGGTACCGGTGTGTATCCTGCAGCTTCAAGCCGGCCGGCAAGGGTCTCGGCTTCAAATTGATTGACCTTGCAACCCAGCGTTGTGATTTTATATGTCGGCATGCTGAGCGTTCTCTCTGTTAATATCCAAGGGTCTCTTCATTGCTGAAATGCCTCTCTCTGCCGTCAGGAATATTGATGTCAGCCGGTATGGGGCTGTTGCTCATCCGATCGTACGATCCAACCTGCGCCCAGTAATTGTTCACCACGATAGAATACTGCCCCTTGCCCGGGCGTGATCGCAGCTTGGGGGTGGGTGAAGACAATATGCGCCATGTCTGATGATACCGGTTTCAACCGGGCCGGCACCGGGAGATGCCGGTATCTTACCCGCACCATGATATCCGTAGTGCTCTGCGGAGGCGGTATTATCCAATTGATTTCCGATACATCGCAGTTATCGATGAATAAATCCGCTTTAAATCCCACCACCAGCCGGTTCCGTTCATGGTCAATCCGGATGACATAGTAGGGTGCCGGACCGGGGCAGTTTATGCCCCTGCGCTGTCCTATGGTGAACCGGTGGAGTCCGCTGTGACGACCGATGTGATTGCCCCGGGTATCAAAAATGGGGCCGGGTAAGGGCGCGGTGCCCAACTGCTGTGCCAAAAATTCATGGTATGATAAACCGCTGATAAAACAAATATCCTGACTTTCCCGGTTAACGACCGGTGACAAGCCGGCTTCACGTGCCAAAGCGATGGTGTCCGTTTTTTTAAATTCACCCAATGGAAAAACGGCGTGCTCGAGTTGGCGAGGGGTGAGACGTCCCAGAAAATAGCTCTGATCTTTTACCGGGTCCGCACCTTTGTAAAGCATTATCCGGCCGGATTCGGCTGTTTTCAGCCGGGCATAGTGGCCGGTGGCCAGGTGCGACGCACCCGCGGAGAGTGCGTATTCCAGGAGCCGGCCGAATTTTATGGCGGGGTTGCACACCAGGCAGGGATTGGGTGTCAACCCATGTGCATAGGACCAGGTGAAATAGGCGATGACATTCTCGTAAAAATCCCGGTGAAGGTCGATAACTTCAATGGGGATATCGATTTGTCCGGTGATGGTTGACAACTGCCGGTGTGTTGAACTTGCAACAGCCTCAATTTGTTCGGGATCAGGTGCGTCATAAGGTTTCGGGCCGTGATGAAACGATGGTTCGTATCCGGTCAGAAAATGCAGGCCAAGAACTTTATACCCTTGCTTTTTCAACAGGTAGGCAGACACCAGGGAGTCGATACCGCCACTTAAGGCAATGGCGATGGTGCGAGTCATTTAGAAGAAAGCCTGGGATGTGGGACGAACATTTATCACCCGCGGTGGACATGCATTGATGCACAAACCGCAGACACTGCACCGTTGCTGGTCGAACTCCACGATCATCTCCGGGTGTATCACATGCAGGGCATTGGTGGGGCAAACCGCCGTGCATGACCCGCAATGGGTGCACTTATCGATATCTCTTTCCATCTCCGAAGAAGCATTCTGAACATCAACACCTTGATCGGAAAGATACCGGAGGCCTTCCCTGAACTGTTTCTTCGTTCCCGACAGCTCCAAAACCATGAGTCCCTCTTTGCGGGGGAGTATTTTTGCTTGCAGAATGTTGAAAGTCAGGTCAAACTCCTTCGCAAGATTACATACAGTCGGTTTTTGAACCTGTGTTCTTGGAAACCTGAGAATTAGAATTCTCGAGTACATATACAACCTCCGGGAATTGTTTTTACATTCGGAAAATAAACCGATATCATATGTAGGAATAATTAATTAGTCAATACTTCAACCGGATACTGAATATTGAATACTTAACAAGCACGTTATCCATGGTAACACGCTTTTATCATGAATCTATTTGCCTTTAAAACAACCGGCTTTGCCATAAAGACATTATCCAATCTTTCCCGGGCGCGGATCGATATCCAGTGTGCTGAAAACATTCCCGACGGGCCCAATATTTTTGTTATCAATCACTTTACCCGCATTGAAACTTTTTTACTGCCGTATCACATTTTCAAACTCACGCAGATTCCGGTATGGTCCCTTGCGGCTGCCGAACTTTTTACCGGTGCCTTTGGATCATACCTGGAAAGGGTCGGCGCAGTTTCCCTGAAAAATCCGGATCGTGATAAGCTAATTGTCAAAACCCTTCTTACCGGTGAAGCATCCTGGATTATCTTTCCGGAAGGACGGATGGTCAAAAACAAGAAAATAGTTGAGAAGGGTAAGTTCATGATATCCTATGCCGGCGGAAAGCGACCACCTCACACGGGTGCCGCCTCGTTGGGGATACGATCCGAATTTTACCGCCAGCGGTTGAAAACCTTGAGTGACACCGACCCGGAGATGGTTGCGCAACTGGCATCCCAGTTCGGCATCCGGGATCTTGGATCCGTGTCCGACAACGCCATCCACATTGTCCCGGTGAATCTTACATATTACCCATTGCGGACGAAAGAAAATATCCTGGCAAAAATTGCCTCGTGGATGGTGGAAGATCTGCCTGAACGACTTGTGGAAGAGATTATGACCGAGGGCGAAATGCTGCTCTCCGGAGTGGACATACACATTCGCTTTGGTGAACCGATTCCCATGGGACCTTGTCTGGATGCTGATTCGATTCAAAGGGATATCCAATATCACGGCAGGTACAACCTTCAAGACAAGCTACCTTCCGCCGGCCGGATGCGAAAGGCATCGCTGAAGATTATGCAACGATACATGCGTGATATCTACAGTATGACCACGGTCAACTACGACCACATATTTGCGTCTCTCCTGAAATACTCTCCGGTAAATCAGATTGACCGGGAAGCGTTGAAACGGCGGGCGTTCCTGGCGATCACGCGCAAGAGAAAATTGAAAGGTGTGAATTTTCATCCGGATCTCTATGAGGATCAATTGCCTTTACTTACGGATGAGAATTTCAGTAAATTTGAGGATTTTGTGGGGCTGGCCGAAGACAAGGGTGTCATCAGCGTCAATGGGGATAAGCTCATACGCGATAAGTCCCTGTTGTCGGGAGTGTTTGATTTTCATCGTGCACGCATCGACAACCCTGTCGCGGTGATCGCCAATGAGGTGGAGCCGATGAAGAAACTGCTGAGGCGCATTTCCCGGCTTTCCTTGCAGCCGCAATTCTGGATTAAACGCAAAATAGTCCGCCAATTAAAACAGGATGCATTGGCGGAATTCAGCACCGATTATGACCACTTCTTTGTCCAGGGCGAAACCAAACCCAGAAGAATCGGACAACCGCGGTTGATCCGGGGAAGGAGCCGCAAGCTCGGCATACTGCTCTCCCATGGTTATATGGCCGCTCCGATGGAGGTGTTGACCTTGGCCGGATATCTGGGCAGGTTGGGGTATTGGGTGTATATCCCCCGGTTAAGGGGGCACGGCACTTCACCTGAGGACTTGGCCTCCCGGTCCTACCTGGACTGGATGACTTCCATGGAGAAAGGATACGCCCTGATGCGAAATCTTTGCCGGAAAATAGTGGTGGGCGGTTTTTCCACCGGAGCAGCACTGGCCTTGAAACTGGCAGCCGATATTAAGGATATTCAGGGGGTATTCGCCATTTCCACCCCCATCAGGCTTCAATACCTGTCGTCCCGTTTTGCACCGGCGGTGGATGTATGGAACCAATTGATGGATAAGGTGAGGTTGGAGGATGGAAAAATGGAGTTTGTGGAAAACAAGCCTGAAAACCCGCATATCAACTATCATCGCAATCCCGTAGCCGGCATTCGAGAACTCGAACGATTGATGGATAGACTTGAGGAAAAATTACCCGATGTTAAAATACCGGCACTGGTGGTACAGTCGCAACAGGATCCCGTGGTGGATCCAAGGGGCTCGGAACGTCTGTTCAAGAAGCTGGGATCGGAGGATAAAAAATATGTGGTGTTTAATTATCAACGGCACGGAATTCTGCTTGGAGATGGCGCCGAGCAGGTCTACCGCACCATTGGCCAATTTGTCCAGTCACTGTGAATCAAAAGATGGTATTGAAAGGATTTTTTAGGGAGATATGAATTACCTCGCAGTCGTCATACTCGTTTTCATCACAGCGGATCTTTTGCTGAACATCACGGCGGATTATCTGAATCTCAGGGATTTGACGGATAAAATTCCGTACCATTTCAAGGGAATTTACAACACTGAAAAATATTTGCAGTCCCAGGCATATCTTCGTGTAAACACGCGCTTCGGCTGGATAACTTCGGGTATTGATCTTCTGGTGCTGTTGACCTTCTGGTTCGCCGCCGGATTCGATATTGTCGATCAATGGATTCGGGCATTCGGCTTCGGCCCCATACTCAATGGACTGTTCTTTATTGGGATCCTACTGCTTTTCAAATCCGTGATATCGTTACCACTCAGCATATATTCGACCTTTGTGATCGAAGAGCGATTCGGATTCAACCGTACCGGTCTGAAAACGTTTATTGGGGACCGGCTGAAAGGATTGGGCCTTGCATTGCTGCTGGGCGTGCCCGTGTTGTCGTTGGTGCTGTTCTTTTTTGAAACTGCGGGTAATAGTGCGTGGTGGTTTTGCTGGGTAGCGGTAACCCTTTTCTCCCTGTGTATTCAATTCGTAGCACCGACCTGGATTATGCCGATATTCAATAAATTCGAGCCGCTTGAAGACGTCGAACTGAAATCGACAATTCTCTCCTATGCACAATCCATAGGTTTCCCCTTCAGCAATGTGTTTGTCATGGACGGCTCAAAACGGTCATCAAAATCCAATGCCTTTTTTGCCGGATTTGGCAGGCATAAGCGCATTGTTCTGTTTGATACATTGATCACAAACCATACAAAAGGAGAACTCCTGGCTGTCCTCGCTCACGAGATGGGGCACTATAGAAAACGGCATATAATCAAGATGGTAATCTATGGCATTCTGCAGACCGGACTGATGTTTTATCTCTTGTCACTGGCGATTACTCACCCGGCGCTTTTCGACGCTTTTTTCATGACTGAGAATTCCATCTACGCCGGTTTTATATTTTTCGGGATGCTCTACGCGCCATTGGATTTCTTTTTTGGCATTTTGTCCGGAAAGCTGTCACGGCGTCATGAATATGAAGCTGATCGTTTCGCTGTGAGCACAACCGGCGTGAAACAGGATATGATAGACGCCTTGAAAAAAATATCCGTTGATAATCTGACAAATTTATTGCCGCATCCGTTTTATGTTTCCTTACACCATTCACATCCGCCTGTGCTGGATAGAATTCGTGCCATAGAATCCCTGAATACAGCTATACCAACGGTAGAGCGGGGCGTTTAATGCGGAATGAACAATTCTATTGCTTGATATGGCGGTGAAGACCGCACACCTGCTTTTTCCGGTGCCTTTACCGAAGACTTTTGGTTATCCGATATCCTTTACAAGCATCGTCGATGGATCCAGCAGGAGGGTGTGGGCGTCTTTTGAGGGGCCGCCTTTTAATGCGTCAATATGTATCTGATCCCCCTCGGGGCGGAGTTGCACGATGAACTCGAAAAAGTCTGAAACACCGGTCATCTGAACCGGTAATCCATCCGGTCCGGGTGCTTCGTGACGATGCGTGGTCACGGTCAGCCAGATATGAATATTGTGTTTTTGGGCCAGCCCGGTCAACTCTCTCAATTGCGAAACCGCGGAATCATCAAACGGCAGACCGTCAATTATCATCATCGTCGGTACGAATATTTGCTGCTCGACGATATCCGACAGCCGCTCCTGCAGTTTAGGCACACTGAAACCGCCCACCTTGAAGGTCATAATGAATCGGTGTGGAAACAATGATTCCCAGAGTTGGTCCATCCGGGTGACATTATATTCATCCGCCAGCAGGTTGAAGACTTCCCGGTACCACAGGGTGACTTTGTCAACCGGTTCGTTGAGGCTGATGTGGAGCACGTTTTTCCCGCGAAGCAGCGAATGGAGGGCGATCTGTACGATCATGGCTGTTTTGCCGACACCTGCCCGTGCCAGGATGGCACCACACTTGCCCGCCGGAATGATATCATCTGTCTGATTTCCCAGAAGGCTTAAGGGGTTTCGCAGACTAAGATCTTTTTTTAGCATGATTAGGTTCCTCTCTTTCAAGTGGATGAGCCGGGCCGGTGGTTCCTTAATTGCCGGCTTGAAAATGCAATTGGTGCCGCCAGAATTGAGACTTCGGACGTTTATTTTCAAAATGGGTTATGCCGCCCCCTTTTTGGCAGACGCTGCATTTTTTTCAATTTCCTCGGCCACCGATTCCGGTACCTTGCGGTAGATAAGAAACTCCATGGTAAATTGTGCTTTCCCTTGGGTTAATGACCGCAATATGGTTGAATAACCGAACATTTCTGACAGGGGCACCTGGGCTTCTATGCTGCACATGACACCCTCATCCTGGGTGCCGACGATCATTCCGCGGCGTTGATTAAGCGACCCCATGACCGACCCCTGGTATTCAGTCGGGCTCTCCACAACGACCTTCATGATCGGTTCCAGGATTACCGGCCTGGCTTTTGAATAAACCTCCATGAAAGCTCCCCGGGCGGCGGCCTGAAATGCCATTTCAGATGAATCCACGTTGTGGGAAGCACCATCGTTGATGGTCACTTTGATGCCGGTTACCGGAAATTCCATCTTAGGACCTTTTGCCAGACATGTCCGAAACCCTTTCTCACAGGCAGGGATATATTGCGTGGGAATAGAGCCGCCGGTGATCTTGTTTTCGAATACAAAGTCTTCCTCAATTGCAGGTTCGATGAAGCCGGCAATTCGTCCGTATTGACCGGCGCCACCGGTTTGCTTTTTATGCGTATAATCAAACTCGGCCATGCGGGTAATGGTTTCCCGGTAAGCGACCCGCGGCATGCCGGTGGTGACATTCGCCTTATATTCGCGTTTTATACGTTCAATATATACTTCAAGATGAAGTTCGCCCATGCCGGATATGATGGTTTCGCTGGTTTCTTCACTGACATGGACCTTAAATGTGGGATCTTCCTTGGTGAACCGGTTCAGTGCCTTGGACATGTTAATTTCGGATTTATTGTCATCCGGTACAATGGCCAATGAAATAACCGGGTCCGGTACAAACATGGAGGTCAGCGCAATGTTCAGGCCGGGTGCGACAAATGTGTCTCCGGACGCGCAGTCCACTCCGAACAGCGCACCAATAAAACCCGCTGGAATCCTTTCGATATCTTCCATCTGGTCGGCGTGCATTCGGATGACCCGCCCGATTTTGATTTTTTTACCGGTTCGGACGTTTATTACCGTGTCCCCCTTTGAGAGTGTTCCCTGGTAGACGCGTATATAGGTCAACTGGCCGTACTGCCCGTCTTCGAGTTTAAATGCAAGTGCCACGAGTGGTTTGCTCGTATCAGAACTCAAGACAACCGGGCGCTCGTCATCATCCAGATCAAGTGCCTGATTTTCCACTTCGGAAGGGCAGGGCAATAAATTGCTGACCGCATCCAACAGCGGCTGAACACCCTGATTCTTATAGGCGGATCCAATGAAGACCGGGGTCAACTGACGGCTTAAGGTTCCTGCGCGGATGGCCGACAACAGAAGCGTTTCATCCACCGGTTCCTCTTCAAGCACGGTCTCTGTCAATTCATCCGAGAACAAGGTGGCGGCATCAATGAGTGCATCCCTGTTTTCCAGTGCCGCATCCTTCAGATGTCCCGGAATTTCTTCTTCTCTCACAGTCTCGCCGTTTGCCCCATCAAAATAGATCGCTTTCATTGATACCAGATCCACGACACCTTCGAATTTGTCTTCCAGTCCGATGGGTATTTGCATGGGGATGGCGTTGTGGCCCAATTTTTCCCGTAGCTGAGTGATCACACGCAATGGATTCGCTCCGCTGCGGTCACATTTATTGACAAACGCAATACAGGGGACGTGGTATCGCTTCATTTGCTGATCTACGGTGATGGACTGGGATTGCACGCCTCCAACGGCACACAACACCAGAACCGCGCCGTCCAGTACCCTCAGTGATCGTTCCACCTCAATGGTAAAATCAACATGTCCGGGTGTGTCGATGATGTTGATTTCATCATCTTTCCATTTACAAAAGGTGGCTGCCGAGGCAATCGTGATGCCGCGCTCCTTTTCCAATTCCATGGAATCCATGGTGGCGCCGACGCCATCTTTTCCTTTCACGTCATGGATTGAATGGATTCGCTGGGTATAAAAAAGAATTCTTTCGGTCAAGGTCGTTTTGCCGGAGTCGATATGCGCACTGATACCGATATTCCGGACTTTTTGAATGTCATATTCCATTTCTGCTATCCTTCTCAAGAATACAAAACCCTCATGTGGTAAAGTGCCAGATGAGGGATCGATAATGCCACTTAGATTTTAAAACGTGGCGGAAAATAGTGGCCCCGTAAATGTTTGTCAAGCGATATTTCAGTTTTAACCTAATTTCAATGCTTCTCCGTCGGTACATGAACGGAATTCCCGTGGTGGATGCCCCTGGATTCAATTATAGGTGAAGATATCCTTTTTTAACGCTCCTGATCGATATCGTAGATAATCGGATATAATGCGATGATGATCAAATACAATGGGACGGGGCAGCTCTTCGGCGGTGAAAAGCGCTGCCCGGGCCGCGTCGTCTGCGCCTTTGGGGCTTCCGCTGGCATTGGCGATGAACACGATGGACACCGTATGGTGTCGCGGGTCTCTTTGCGGGTCCGAATACGTATGAAATTGTTCGACCAGGGAAACAGGTAAAGTGGTTTCTTCCCTGGCTTCCCGAATTGCCGCTGCTTCGATACTTTCGCCATAATCCACGAAACCGCCGGGCAAGGCCCATCCCAATGGCGGGTTCCTGCGTTCGATCAATACAAATCGCGTGTTGATTTCAATGATGATATCCACGGTCAGCAGTGGGTTCTTGTATTTTCGTGTGTTCATATGTCCAGCCTATAAAAAAATTGGTCGCGTGACGGTATAGGGAATTTAACGCGCCAATGAGCAATGTTGTCAATGGTTATATGGAAATTCAAATTTCGTCATCGGTCGTTTTCACACAGCAGATTCCTGAAAGAATGTCTGAATGGCTTGACTAACCGCAGGATTTGGGATGAAATAGGCATCCAAAAAACAGGCTAAGCCGCTATCATTCTTAATGGTTTTTGTCTTTGTACCATTTCCCGGGTATTCTGGTGAACAATCCTGATGAGGGAGGAACCCCAATGGACCTTGCTAAACATTGTCCGGCTAAGATTCATAGTGCCGAAGACGCCATATCAAAGATCAAGAATGGTTCCCGTGTTTTCATCGGCACCGGTTGCGGAGAGCCTCAACATCTGATCCGAAAGATGGTGGATAATTACAATCTGCAGGATGTCATGGTTTACCAGATGCTCTCGTCAACCTTGTCCGACTTTGTTGATGACAAGGACTTTAACCGCAGATTTTCGCTGAAGCTGTTTTTTATCAGCGCCAGCATGCGAAAGGCGGCATTTGAAGGCCGCATCGATTATATCCCCGTATATTTATCGCAGATCCCGCAACTTTTTAAGGATCAACGGATCGGTCTGGATGTGGCGCTGGTCCAGGTAAGCCCGCCGGATCGCTTTGGCTTTTGCAGCCTGGGGGTGTCAGTGGATATCACCCGATCAGCCATGGAAAACGCACGGATTGTAATTGCACAGGTAAATTCAAAAATGCCGAGAACATGGGGCGATTCTTTTGTACACATTGATGAGGTCGATTTTTTTGTCCCCCACGACGAAGCGCTGGTGGAAGCCCTACCCACTGAGAAAGACGATGAAATTTCATTGAGAATCGGTTTTTATGTCAATCAGCTGGTGGATGACGGTTCGACACTGCAGATCGGATTCGGCCATCTGCCTTATTCAATCCTGCAATACCTGGACAACAAAAAAGATTTGGGAATTCATACACAATTAATCACGGATGCGTTTTTACCCCTGTTCGAGAAAAAGGTCATTACCAATAAAAAGAAAACCCTTTTGCCCGGACGTACTGTGGCGTCCCTGTGTATGGGATCGGAAAAACTGTATCGCTATGTGGATAATAATCCCATGTTTTATTTCAGATCCTCCGAGTTTGTAAATGATCCGACGGTTATCGCCCGCAACGACAATCTGGTGTCCATCAGCTCGGCGCTGGAGGTTGATCTGACCGGCCAGGTCTGTTCGGATTCCATTGGGTATTTGTTTTACAGCGGTATCGGTGACCAGGTGGATTATCTGAGAGGATCCACCATGTCCAAAGGTGGATTCTCCATCATCGCGTTGCCGTCAACCGCCCAAAATGGGAAGATCTCCCGCATTGTTCCCCATCTGAGTGAGGGTGCCGGTGTGGCCACCACCCGGGGTGATGTTAATTTTGTGGTGACGGAATACGGTATTGCCGAGCTTCACGGCAAAGGTATTTACCAGCGGGTGGTGGAACTCGCCCAGATCGCCCATCCCAAATTTCGTGAAGAGATCATCGATGCGGCAAAAAGCCGGCATTATATTTTTGCCGACCAGCTGCCGCCGTCTCAGGAAGACCTGTTGTTCCTGGAAGGATACAAAACCCGGCTGCAATTAAAAAATGGCAGAACCATTGAATTCCGACCATTGCTCCCATCCGATGAATTTGCATACCGGAATTTTTTCTATTCGCTTCAGGAGGAAACCATATTTTTCCGGTTTTTTTATAAAATGAAAATATTTTCCCACGAGGTCGCCCAGGAGCAATGGGCCAGTATCGATTACCGGAAAAATATGTCGATGATCGGCTTGACCCAGAAACGCGGGCACCAGGAAATAATGGCCATTGGTACTTATGCGGATGCGGATGACGGGTGTGCTGAAGTCGCTTTTGTGGTCCGTGAAGATTTCCAGGGGATGGGGGTGGCGTCCCATTTACTGAAGGTGCTCGAGAAGATCGCCATAGAAAATAAATACACCTCATTTTGTGCTACCGTGCTCAGGGAGAATACGGCCATGATAAGGGTTTTTCAGAAGATTTATCCAAACGCCGTTATCAAAATGGCCGGTGGCGGCGAAGTGATGGTCCGAATGGATTTTTCGGCAGACCGGTCCGTGAAAAAGCCGGCACCCGCGCGAAAGGCATGATTCAACCATGAAAATCGGATCGCCGGCCTGGTGTCAAATGATTTCCGATGGTATCTCGGCTTTTGACCTCAAACTGGATATCGATCAGATGATACAATTGGCCACCCATGCCGAAACCCTGGTGCAATGGAACACAAAAGTCAATTTGACGTCAATTACCCGCCCGGTGGATATTGCCGTGAAACATATGATTGATTCCCTGATCCCGGCTTCATATCTCCATCAATCGTGTACTTTGCTCGATATCGGCTCCGGTGGCGGTTTTCCCGGTATTCCCATAAAGGTCATCCGGCCGGATATCAAGATTACGCTCATCGATGCATCCCGCAAGAGAACCTCTTTTTTAAACCATGTCATCCGTTTGTTAAAACTGGATCATGCGCGTGCAATTCACATCAGAGCGGAAGAACTGATCAAGGACGACGGTTTTAAGAACGCGTTTGACGTCGTTGTCTGCCGTGCGTTGACCTCCATTGACAAGTTCGTGCAAATGGCAGTGCCCTTTTTAAAGAAAGGCGGGATGATGATCGCCCTGAAGGGAAAACGTGCTGAAATCCAAGAGGAGATAAACCTCATGGCCGGCCCGGAGGACAATCCCGCATCCACTGGCCTCGTCCGGAACCACACCTGTTCGATCAAACACTACAGCCTGCCGTTTATCAATTCCGAACGCTCCCTGCTCATATTGAAATGAGAATTAAGGAGGTTTTATGGGAAAGCAATTCGTAGCCAATAGAAAAATCATCCCCGGCACCTGATCTAAATAAGGCAAACCTTGATTTTTCGGTTGAAATGCAAAAGGAAAGTGGGTACAAGAGCGAGCACTGCTTCCGGTAGTATCAAAATTGCACACCGCCGGTTACAAAATCGTATTTTTACCAGCCGGCCATCAGACACGATGATCGATTGATAAAAAAAGCGTTCGATTATCTTCCCATTATACCAAGTTATTGCTGAATCCTTGGGTTATTTATAGAAAATAGAATAATTGGCATTCACATTGCTATACATTTTCAATGTGTCAGTACATACTCACTTCCGGCGTAGTACGTCCACATGCGCCCGAAGAAAATACAATTCACTTCGAAAGGGCGGGAAACAAAACCTCCTGTCCGCGTTTGTCAGGTAATACAATTAAAACAATGAAAGGCCGAACGCAAAGTCGGCACCATCGGATATTCAACAGGCGCATGGTACGGTTTCATGTCGGGACAAATCTTGATTACCGGCGGTTATCGTTTGACGGATGAACCCGTGTTCACCCATAGGCATATGGATGGACACCTACCAGGAAAGGGGCCCAATGTTTCGGTGCATCACTACGATATCTATTGGTTTACGGCGATGTCATGTAGTTAACTTTTTTGTATTGTTTATTGTTTGCGTGTTGAGCATGGGTAACGTATCTGCGCAAGCCGCTGATGTCACATTGGCCTGGGATGCTAATCAGGCGAAAAATCTGGCAGGGTACAAGATCTATTATACAATCGATGGTGCCGGTTCCGGATTTACCGGCCAAGGTGCCGATCAGGGAGATTCGGGATTTGAAATTTTTCTATCCGATCTACCGGATCCACGGCACCCGCAGTTTACACTCACGGGATTGAAAGATGCCACTGAATATGTTTTTGTCGTCACCGCTTTTGACCGTCTGAACAATGAAAGTGATTTTTCCAACGAATTGTCCTTTTACACCGGTAAAAAGACCAAACTGATAACGAACAATACGAATATTGCAAAAGATCAAAATGGCGTACAGGACACCGATGCTGATGGTATGCCCGATAATTGGGAAGTGCTGTATGGATTAAACCCGCGATCAGATGACGCAAAACTGGACTTGGATGGTGACGGCATCCCGAATATCCAGGAATATGATAATGGTTCGGATCCGGCCCTGCCGGATAACAATTGGTCCATCGTCATTGATGATGGTCAGCCGGGTACGTCATCGACGGGCCAATGGTTTAAATCAGGCGGACTGAATCCATACGGATCTTCATCGCGATACGCCAAGGCCGACGGTGCGACCTATCTGTTCGAGTCCGCACTTTCTGGCCGACATGAAATCGCATTATGGTGGTCGGAATATGCCTCGAGGTGTACCGAGGTGCCGGTAGCGCTTTATGACGGGAAGGTCTTGTTGGACACCATTTATGTCAATCAACGAAAGAGTGCCGGTCAGTGGAATAGTCTGGGCACTTTCGATTTTAGCGACCGTGCTAAAATTTTGGTGATTTCGGACAACAGCGGTTGCAGCACCAGTGCCGATGCCGTTGAGATCACCGCTGTCGGTTCGACGCCGGCGATCGATAAGAAGCGCAAACAGATCATTATGGATAATGGAGATGACGGCACTTCATTCACGGGTAAATGGAAAAAATCGGGGGGCAAAAATCCGTTCGGCGCTTCATCGGTATACAGCAAAACCATAGGCGCCACCTATCTCTTCGAGTCCTCGCTATCCGGCCCTTATAAAGTCGAATTGTGGTGGTCAGCACATTCCTCGAGGTGCACAAATGTGCCCATAGAAATATATGACGGCGAGCGCTTATTGGATACAATCCAAGTCAATCAGCGACAAAATGCGGGACAGTGGCATCGTGTGGGCACATACAACTTTACCCGCAATGTAAAAGTAGTGGTGGTATCGGAGGACAGCAATTGCAGCACAAGTGCTGATGCCTTGAGATTGTCCAACTAAATTAGAAATTAGGTACAGGGGGAGCTAATCCGGCCGGGGGTGGATTGGAAATTCTTACATCCTGGTTGAAACGCCCGGATCTATCAAATAAACAGCCTGGAATTTCGGATGTTTCACCTGAGAACAGGTCAGCTGATATTTATTATCTCAGCATCTGATAATACGTCTGAAGTGGTTTCGGTGGTGTATCGGCTTTTTTTCCGGCTTCCAATGCTTTTACGACAGCCAGTGCTGCAGCGGGTGTCGTCATATTGGGTGTTTTATATTGTATGGCGGCCTTGCGGATATAAGAATCATCCACCTGGCTGTTTTCACCGCTGGGGGAGTTGATGATGATATCCACCTTTCCGGTTTTGATATCATCCACCAGGTTGGGACGGCCGAAACCGATTTTCTTCACGGATGATGCCTTTATACCGTTTTTATTTAGAAAGTCACATGTACCGCGAGTGGCCTTTATGGTGAATCCCAATTCCAAAAAACGTCGTGCCGGTTCGAGAATGCTGGGTTTGTCTTCGTCCGTCACGGTAATCAGAACGGTTCCCTCAAGAGGCATGCCGGACGACACTGCTTCCAGTGATTTGAAATACGCCATCCCGTAATTGTCCGAAATGCCATGGGCCTGTCCTGTTGACTGCATCACGGGACCGGGTATGGGATCGACTTCCGGGAAAATAGTGAACGGGAATACGGAGGCTTTGACACAAAAGTAGGGCAGCACCTGTTTTTTAAGCTGAAAATCGGCCAAATTAGAACCCATCAATATTCTGGTGGCCAGCTCCGGCATGGGAATATTGCAGGTTTTGGACACCAAGGGCAGGGTTCTGACCGCCCGGCATCTTACTTCCAGAAGGTAGACGGTGTCCTTGTAAATGGCAAACCTGCAATTGAGTAATCCTTTCACACCCAATTCGGCACCGATTTTTTTCATACACTCTTCGATGGTGTCCACATGCCGGAGCGGTGTGCTGTAAGGTGGCATGACGCACGCCGAATCTCCCGCATGGACGCCGGCCAATTCGACATGTTCCACCACTGCGGGTACGAAGATATCCGAACCATCGGCCAGTGCATCCGCCTCTGTTTCGATGGCATATTCAAGAAATTGTTCGATTAACAGCGGGTAACCCTTATCATTATCTGTTGAGGTTTCAAATTTTTCAGCGAGCATACCCTCATTGTGTACGATAATATCTCCGGCGGATTCCACCGCATCAGACGATCGCAGAATAACAGGGTAACCGACTTCCGAGGCTTTTTGTTTTGCCTGGTACAGGTCCGCTGCGAGGGCAAACGCGGGTTGGGGTATACCCAATGTGCGCATGCGCTGCCGGAGAGCGAAGGTGTCGACAACCAACGACATGACGTCAGCGGGTGTTCCCAGTACGGGAATACCTTTTTTCTGTAATTCCATACTCAATGCTTCAGTGCTATCACCGGCAAACTGTACGACAACCCCCATGGGATTTTCCAAGCGGCAGATGTTTACGATGTCTTCCAGGGTTCGTGGCGCAATATATTGAACATGCTGCCCGCCATGACCGATGTGCCCTGACAATGGGCTGCAATTGACAACAATGGTGCGTAAACCGATTTCCTGAAGCGTTCGGACCGCATGGTACACACCATAATCCAATTCTCCGGATTGTCCGATTCGATCCGGTCCGCCGCCAATAACCAGTACGCTCGGCTCAGCCTTTTTTGAAATCCGTGTCTTCTGCTTGACGGTGGAATAGGCCAAAATCCTTATGGATGGGTCAGCGTCGGTTACCGGCTCATATCCGCAATATAGTTTAGCGGCGTCTCGATATACCTGGAACTGAGACGCATTCATACCCAGTAGTTCAGCTATTGATTGATCGCTGAAACCCGAGGTTTTTGCCTGTTTGTATAGATCTGCATCTGGTTGTTGGCCGTTAAATGCGGATATCTGTTTTTCTAGATCAAAGAGTTCCCTGAATTCGCGGATAAAATGGTGTGAGATACCCGTGATCCGAACCAGTTCATGGTCGTCCGGGTTTTTAGCAAATGCCGCATAAAGCCTGAATAATCGATCAGTCGTCGGCACCCCCAGCTCGTTATAGATATCAGCTATGGTTTTACCGGCGTCGCCATTGGGTATCCCTATCGCGGGTGTACCCAGATCCAGTGATCGTATGGATCGGAGCAAGGCATTTTTCAAATTGTTTCCGATGCCGATGACCTCGCCCACGGATTTCATCCGGGTGTCGAGGATGTTGTCGGCACCGGTATAATTCCCTATCGACCACCGTGGTATTTTCACCGCTGTTTTGGTGGCGCCAGTCTTAAATGCCTCCCCATATTTTTGGTGTTCCGATGAAATTTCCGCTAAAGTAAATCCGCATGACAGGCGCGTGATGTCTTTGCATAAGGGGATGCCACCGGCAAAGGCAATAAGGTTCGACGTCCGTGTATATCGGCAGTTTATACCGATGATCACGATCTCCCCGGTCTCCGGACTTCGGGCAAACCGCAGATTGGCAACCCCGGTAACAGACAATTTTTGCATAACACGTACACATAAATCATGCAGTTGCCGAACCGTGTCACCGGCCACACTCGTGACGGGGGTGACGGAGATAGAATCGCCGCAGTGGATGCCCAGCGGATCGATGTTTTCAAGTCCGCCGATCACCTCAACCCCATTGTTGTCATCCCTCAGGCAGACAAACTCATATTCCTGCCAATGGGTTTTTGCTTCCTGAATCGTTATTTTACCCCGGTAGCTGTCCGCCAGACACCTTTCCGCTGCATTTCTGAATTCCTCCACGTTGTAAACCAGCCAGGGGTGCATGCCCGTCCGGGAGTAGGATGGCCGGACGAGAAGCGGAAATTTAAGCTCACCGGCATATTGTATGGCGGCCTCGATATTATCCGCAATTTGACTGTCCAGAACCGGTATCTCCAGTTCAATCATTCGCCGGATAAACTGCACACGGTCTTCGCAGGTCTCGACGGTCACCGGATCGACTCCCAGTACCCTTACGCCGCTGTTGTTCAGGGCACCGGATTGGGACAGCCGGCAAACCATATTCATTTCGGTTTTGCCACCAAACCCGGTCAATATACCCTCCGGCTTTTCCAGTTGGATGATATCCAGGAGAGTTGCCCGGGTGAGGGGCTCGATATAGGTGCGATCGGCTGTTCCGATATCGGACATCGTTGTGGAGAGATTGGAATTAACGGCCACAACCTTATAGCCTAAAATCCCTAGTGTTATGCAAGCCTCGGTTTCGGCATGATGACCGCCATGGTCCAGGCCGATCATTGAAGGTCCCGAACCAATTAATAGTATGGTCCGGATATCCGTACGTTTTGGCATATATGTATCCTTAATATTTCGTGAGTATCCACTGCGAAAAACTAGTTTTCTAACCTCTGATCATATTAAAATCAAGATAAAACCATGATATTCATGGCCATTTTGCCTTCTTTACTGAAATTGAGGGTTGATTTTCATTGAATTACAGGGGTATAAAGTTCACGAAAATTGCATTCGGTTGTCTGCTTCATCAGCGCTTCCGGGAAACTATGACTTCAATGGTGCCTGATGCTGGTGAATTATACAACCGAACACCCATCACCACAAAAAAACAGATAGAGGATGATCATGAAAATAATCGTTGTTGGAACCGGATATGTGGGGTTGGTTCACGCAGCCGTTTGTTCGGAGTACGGCCATGAGGTATACGCCTACGACAATGACCAGACAAAAATCGATGCGTTTTCCAGTGGCCAGGCCGATCAAATCGAGCGCTATGTGAATGAGCCGGGATTGGTCAATATCATTCGTGAAACAATTGGCCGGTACTTGTTTTTTTCATCGGACCTCAAGACGATTATCGAGGGTACCGATGCCATATTCCTGTGTTTACCGACGCCTCCCAATCTGGATGGGTCCACAAACCTGACCTTTTATGACGCGGCCACCGAACATCTGGGAGAACTGGTTGCCCAACGGGAAGACCAGCGGCGGGTCACCTTCATCAATAAAAGCACGGTACCCATTGGAACGGTCAGACATCTGGAAGCGGTAATGGACAGTCATCAGGTTCCGAATTTCGGTGTGGCCTCCAATCCGGAGTTCCTGGCCGAAGGCACCGCTGTTTCCCAGGCCCGGCGTCCCGACCGGGTGGTCGTCGGATGCGATCATGCCGAAGATTTCAAAATCTTGCGTCGTGTCTACTCCCAGTTCGTGAACCATGTCCGGATTAAATATATCGAAACCACCCCTGAGACAGCTGAATCCATAAAATATGTCGCCAACACCATGCTGCTGACCTATATCTCGTTCTGGAACGGTGTCGGTGCCAAAATCGGTGAAAAAATTGAGAATGTCAAAATTGATGATCTGCGGCTGGGTGTAACCGCCGATGACCGCATCAGCACATGGGGATCCTTTGTCAGCAATGGGGCCGGGGGGAGTTGTTTCGGTAAGGATATCGCTTCGTTGATCAACCAGTTGCGGCGCACCAATGTGAGCACTAAAATGCTGGAAGCCTCATACGAGGTGAACGAGTATCAGAAGGTTTACCTTGTGGATCGTGCCATCACTGAAGCCGGTTTTAAGTTCAACAATAAAACGGTCGCCGTTCTGGGACTTGCCTTTAAAAAACACACCAATGACATGAGGGACGCATCTTCGATCAAGGTCATCGAATCCCTGCTGGGTAAGGGTGTCGCCAGAATAAACGCATATGATCCACTGGCCAATGAAGCGGCACAAACCGTTTTTGCCCCGTCGACCAATAACTTGTTTGAAAAAATCGAGTATTTCGACACCGCCAAAGACGCCATCAAAGGCTCGGATGCATTGTTCGTCTCATCGGATTGTGAAGAATTTCGCGGTTTGTCCCGAACCATCGAAGAAATGGTGACGCCGCCTTACCTGGTCATTGACGGTAGACGGATGATTCCGGATTTTGAAGATCTGGTCGCCAGGGGGTACGCCTATCTTTCCGTGGGATCCACCGCATTGATACCAAAGGTATCAGAAGAATAAATTCCACACCATGTTACCGGTTTGGTTATGCTGCAGTGATTCGGCGATCTGCTTGACTTGGTTGTGAATCATATCTAATTTTAGTTTTTTACATGTTCTTGGAGGATTTAATGGAATACAAGAAGACGCTTAATCTGCCGAAGACCAAATTCCCTATGAAAGCGAGCCTGGCCAATCGTGAACCGGTTCAATTAAAGAAGTGGGAGGAAAACCGGTTGCACGACCATATTCGCGAAGCCTCCAAGGGAAAACCGCAATTTATTTTGCACGACGGACCTCCCTACGCAAATGGAAATATTCACATCGGTACGGCGCTAAATAAAATTCTCAAGGACATAATTGTTCGTTCACGTCAGATGATGGGCTTCGATTCCGTATACGTGCCGGGTTGGGATTGCCACGGCCTGCCCATTGAACATAATGTGGATAAAGAACTCGGCAGCAAAAAGAAATCTTTGTCACAAGCACAGGTTCGGAAGTTGTGCAGGGCTTACGCCGAGAAATTTATAGATATCCAGCGGGAGGAATTCAAGCGTCTGGGTGTCATGGGGGAATGGGAAGATCCATACCTGACCATGAATTACGAGTACGAGGCGGTGATTGCCAGGGAATGTAATAAATTCGCCCTGGATGGCGGACTGTTTCGAAGCAAAAAACCCATTCACTGGTGTTGCAGCTGCCGGACAGCGCTGGCGGAAGCGGAAATAGAGTACTATGATGAAACCTCTCCGTCAATTTACGTGAAGTTCTCCCTTTTGGATGATGTCAGCAATATCATCGAAGGGGCAGCCGGGAAAGAGGTATCCATTGTCATCTGGACAACCACGCCGTGGACATTGCCGGCAAACCGTGCTGTTGCGCTTCATCCTGATTTTTCATATGCAGCGGTGGATGTGGGAAATAATCAAGTTCTGATATTGGCACGGGAACTTGTGGATTCCTGCATGGCGGCCTTCGGCATCACGGATTATACCATATTGTCCGAATTCAACGCCGGGAAACTGGAAAAGAAAAAATGCACACATCCGTTATATGATCGTGATTCATTGATCATCCTCGGAGACCACGTGACATTGGAAGCCGGCACCGGATGTGTCCATACCGCCCCCGGCCATGGCCGTGAAGACTATGATGTCGGGCTTGCCTACGGTATTGACGCCTATTCACCTGTGGATGACAATGGGCGTTTTACCGATGATGTCCTCTATTTTGACGGCCGGTTCGTATTCGAGGCCAATGCGGATATCAATAAAAAACTGCTGGAGAAGGGGGGATTACTGGCCGAGGAAAAGCTGTCTCACTCATACCCCCATTGCTGGCGGTGCAAAAAACCGGTGATTTTCCGGGCCACGCCGCAATGGTTCATTTCCATGGAAAAAACATCCCTCAGGGAGAAAGCCCTGACTGAGATAGACCGTGTCCAATGGATTCCGAATTGGGGCAGGGACCGTATATTCGGTATGATCGAAAACCGTCCGGACTGGTGTGTTTCCCGGCAACGCGCCTGGGGTGTGCCCATTGCTGTTTTTATCTGTGACAAGTGTGACGAATTATATATCAATGACAAGGTGATTGACCATGTTTACAATTTGTTTGCTGAACATGGCGCGGATATCTGGTTCGAAAAAGATACCGCGCAATTGCTTCCGGACGGTGCGGTATGCCCTAAATGCGGCGGTAATCATTTCGTGAAGGAAACGGACATTCTGGATGTCTGGTTTGACTCAGGGGTCAGTCATGCTGCGGTATTGGAGCAGCGGGATAATCTGACATGGCCTGCGGACCTGTATCTCGAAGGCAGTGATCAACACCGGGGGTGGTTCCACAGTTCCTTGCTGACCGCTGTCGGGACCCGGGGGAAAGCGCCGTATAAGGCCGTACTCACCCATGGATTCACCGTGGATGCCGCCGGGAAAAAGATGTCCAAGTCCGTCGGAAATGTCGTCGCCCCCAAAGAGGTTATCCAGAAATACGGCGCTGAAATTTTGCGGTTGTGGGTTTCCGCCTCCGACTACCGTGACGATATACGGATATCGGATAATATCCTGAAACAACTCAGCGACGCCTATCGTCGTATCCGAAATACTTCGCGGTATATGCTGGGAAACCTGTCGGATTTCGATCCGGAGAAGGATTTCGTCTTCTATGAATCCATGATGGAACTTGACCGGTTTGCGCTGCATACGCTCCAGCGTATTGTCCGCAAGTCAATAGAGGCATATGAATCCTATAATTTTCATGTGATTTATCACTCATTGTACAACTATTGTACACTTGATTTGTCCGCCTTTTATCTCGATGTGCTTAAAGACCGGTTGTACACTTCGCCCGCCGCATCGGTTGAACGCCGCAGTGCCCAGAGCGCCATGTATATTATAATGGAAACCCTTGCCAGGCTGATGGCACCGGTCCTGATTTTCACTTCGGAAGAAATCTGGCGGCATATGCCGGAATCAAAGAAAAAGGCATCCAGTATTCATATGTCCTCATTTCCTGAAGTTAATAAAGCGTATATCGATGATGACCTCGCCGAAAGATGGAAACGCATTCTTGAAGTACGCGCCGAGGTCACCAAAGCGCTCGAAAATGCCAGAGAAAAGAAACAAATCGGGCATTCACTGGATGCAGTGGTCACACTGGTTGCGGATGGACAACTCAAAAAACTATTGGAATCATATAAGGATCAACTCAGATCCGTCCTGATCGTCTCGAAGGTTACGCTCGCCGACAAGGTGCCGGCGGATGCCATAACGAGTGAGGAAATCGATGGGTTTTCAATATTGATTTCTTCTTCAACCGGAGAAAAATGCCAGCGGTGTTGGGTATATGATGACAGTGTCGGGTCCATCGAAGCGCACCCGGGTATTTGCAATCGTTGCCATCAGTCCATGAAATCCATGGCATTGGTGGGATAGCGGTATGTCAGGAGTCGTCGTGCTGGCAAATTCAATCAAATCTTAGCAATGGGGCCCACAAGTTGAACAATAAATATACAAGACTGATCCTCATCTCCGGCATCGTGGTGCTACTCGATCAGATCACCAAAATCGCTATTCTTGACGCTGTTCCCATGTATCAGACCATCAGCGTTATTCCCGGTTTTTTTAACTTGTCTCATATTCACAATCCCGGTGGCGCCTTCGGTTTTCTATCCGCCTCCAATTCATCATGGTTAAACACCGGGTTCCTGGTGGTCACGCTACTGGCTCTCGGGCTGATTTTTTATTTTTATAAAACCACCCCGGAAACCCACAAGATGCTCGCAGCGGGATTTGCCTTGATATGCGGCGGCGCCATCGGTAATTTCATTGACCGGATTCGATTCGGCGAGGTGGTCGATTTTCTCGATTTTTATATTGGTCAATGGCACTGGCCGTCCTTCAATGTGGCCGACAGCGCTATTACCATCGGGATCCTGGTGTTCCTTTACCATATTGTTTTCCGAAAGCTTCCCGAATAGGCACGGTGACGATATCAACAAGACTTCGACTTCGATAATCTTCGAAAACGATCCGTATAATGCCTGAAACCGATTACAAGCAGTTCAAGTCCAGCCTCGGCAATGGTTCGACATCCGTGGAGCCACCGGTTTACCTGTTGTTCGGTGAAGAAGCACTTTACAAGAAGGTGCTCGAGGACCTGCTATCTGTCTTACTTCCCCAAACTTCACGTGAATTTTCCTACCATCCGTATGACGGCACGAATGATAACCTTGCATTGGCACTGGAGCGATTGAACACCTTCTCCCTGCTGCCCGGAAAAACCATCGTGGGATTTCTGGATGCAAAGGTTTTTCATTCTGTGAAGAACGAGAAAGCCATCCTTGAAAAAGTGCAGGATGCGATCGTCCGTGACGATAAGGTCAAAGCATCCCGGCTAATGGCGAGTCTTTTGTCCATGAAAGGCTTACGATATGAAGATCCGAATACTATCGACAGATTGAAGACGCATACGGAGTCCCCTGATGATGATAAGTGGCTTCGCGAGGTGATATCATATTGTATCGAAAAAGGTGTGCCCATTCCTGAATTCAAGGATCAATCTCAAGTGTTAATGGAGGCTATCAAGAGCGGCTTTCCCAAAGACCATCATTTGATCCTCACCACAGAACTCATTGATAAACGGCGGAAGTTGTATAAGGCCATCGGCGAAGCAGGCCTGATTGTCGATTGTTCGGTACCCAAAGGTGACAGACGGGCGGACAAGCTTGAACAGGAAGCGGCTTTGAAGGGAAAAATGGCTGAGATTCTCGCCGGATCAGGGAAATCCATGGATTCCCGGGCCTTCCAGAAAGCGTGTGAGATGACCGGATTCAATCTCCGGGCTTTTTCTGCAAACATCGAAAAATTGGTGAATTTCGTCGGCAGCCGTGATCGTATTACTGTTGATGATGTTGAATCGGTGCTGCGGAGAACCAAACAGGATCCCATCTTTGATTTTACGAACGCCCTGACCGAGAAGAAACTCGATCAGGCACTTTTTTATATGGCATCGTTGCTGTCCCAACAAATGCACCCGCTGCAGATAATGGCTGCGATGATCAATCAGATCCGGAAACTGCTGATGGTCAAGCATTTCATTCTGGATCGAAAAGATTCCCATTGGAAACCGGGACTGGATTATAACCGATTCAGATCCCAGGTGATGCCGGCCATCGAGGCCTTTGACCGGGAAATTGCTGAAAAACTGTCACAAACCGATCGTCCGGAAAGCAGAGAACCCACGGGCAAGAAGAAAAAGAAGGCCAAGGCCAACACGGATTTGCTGATCGCTAAAAATCCACGGAATCCGTATCCGATATATAAACTCTTCCTGAAATCTGATATGTTTACCCTTGCCGGGCTCCTCGAAGCGATGGAAAATCTTAGTGAAGCGGACCTGCGGCTCAAGTCCAGCGCTCAGCCACCTGTATTGGTGCTGGAAAACATTCTCTTCTCGATTTGTGGAAGTACGTAATCAACGGGATCGTCATTGAGTGTCCCGATTACCCTGAGATTTCAGCCTGACGGTTGAATCTGATACCTGAGATACATAAATAATAAGGAATTCCTAATGTCTCGAACAAAAATAGTGTGCACCATTGGTCCCACCAGCGATTCACCGGAAATCATATCAAAACTCATATCAGAAGGTATGAATGTCGCCCGGCTTAATTTTTCCCACGGTAGTCACGAGGATCATAGACACAAGATTGAGTTGATAAGGGAGTTATCGGAAAAGCTGGGCAAGCCCATCGCCATATTGCAGGATTTGTGTGGTCCGAAAATCAGGGTCGGAGAGATCAAGGAGCCGGGGATTCGGCTTGAACCCGGTCAGACATTTACCCTGACCAATGAAAAAATTGTGGGCAGCGGCACACGGGTATTCGTGAGTTATGAGAATTTGCCGGAAGAAGTCTCGAAGAATGATCGAATTCTTCTCGCGGACGGTTTGATGGAAGTCGAGGTGGAGAGCACCACGTCAACCGATATTACCTGCCGGGTGATCACCGGCGGTGTGCTGACCTCGCATAAAGGCATCAACCTCCCGACGGGAACGATAAAAACCTCCGCCCTTACGGAAAAAGACGCCACGGATCTGGTATTTGGTCTCGCCCATGACGTTGATTTTGTCGCGTTGTCCTTCGTCAGGTCAGCCGATGATATTGCGGCCGTAAAAAAGATCATCACCGAAAAAAAGAAAAGCACTCCGGTGATTGCCAAGATAGAAAAACACGAAGCCATCGATCATATGGATGAGATCCTCGATGCCGCCGACGGCATTATGGTGGCACGGGGTGATCTGGGTGTCGAGATTCCCTTGGAAAAAGTGCCGGGTATCCAGAAAATGCTGGTACGAAGAGCGAACATGCTGGGCAAACCGGTTATTATCGCCACTCAAATGTTGCGGTCAATGGTGAATTCCCCTCGTCCCACACGGGCGGAAGCCACTGATGTGGCCAACGCGGTGTTAGACGGGACCGATGCGGTGATGCTCTCCGAGGAAACAGCCAGTGGTGACTATCCGGTCGAAGCGGTTCAATTCATGACCCGTATTATCAATACGGCTGAAGAGAATTATCCCCATGCGAAATATTTATCCCTGTTTCATACCGAAGGCGTATCGGAAACCGTGGCATACGCGTCCTGCATCCTGGCTGGGAATTTACATGCCGCGGCCATTGTCGCCACGACCCGGTCGGGTTCCACGGCCGTGCATATCGCCCGATTTCGCCCGATTTGTAAAATTATTGCCCTCACCCCGGATAGAATCGCAGCCAGGCGGCTTTGCCTGAACTGGGGGTGCATGCCCTGTTACCTTGAATTGAAGCAGGATACGGACGAAATGATTGAAGATGCGGCCCAATCAGCGCTTCAAACGGGTTTGGTCGAAAAGGGCGATCAAGTGGTTATCACCGCCGGCCGGCCGGTCTGGGCGCAAGGCACCACGAACATGCTATGGGTGAAAAGTCTCTGAGATTTAAAGGAGAGGGAATGCACAAGCGAATTGAATAATCACCCAACCCGCTTCTTTTGTTTTCTTTTCCAGAAATTCCCCGGTTCTTCATAGTTATATTGCGATGGTCAAAAAAAGATCATTGAAATGATGTAATGGCTATGCTAACAGAATGGCATTCATTTTTTGCTATTTTTTATATTTCTTAAATTATCCATTGCCAAATTGATGGATAGCTACATTTTTTTCTGATTTTTGGCGCATTTTTTAAAAACACAATAGCACGCAGTCTTTCAATATCAGTACCTATACCTTTGTTTCAAAATGATCTTGCAAGACCCCTTTCGCGGGACCGGCACGTGGAGATCGTACAGAAAAACAATCAACAAGGAGGAGGACAACATGCGAAAAGGCGCCGTTTTAATTTTATTGGCGGTAGCGGTGTGTATGGTTTTCACACCATCTGCCTGGGGCAAAAATGATGCTATAAAGATCGGCATCAATGCACCGATCACCGGTGACAATCCGAAGGTTGGAGAAGGGTCGAAATATGCTGCGGAGATGTGGCTTGAAGACATCAAAGCCGCTGGTGGAATAAGTGTTGGCGGCAAGAAGTACGATGTCGAGGTGATCATTGAGGACAATGAATACAAGGCGGAATCCGCGGTAAGGGCCAACACCAAAATGATCACCGAAGACGAGGTGATGGTGATTGTGGGCCCGCAATCGTCCAGCCAAGCCATTCCTGCAGGTGATGTGGCGAACAACTATGAAACGCCCATGATCAGCCCCTGGTCCACAAACCCGGATACCACCAACGACAGACCCTTTGTTTTCCGTGGTTGTTTTCTGGATCCTTTCCAGGGACCGGTGATTGCCAATTTTGTTTCCGATCAATTCGGTTTTACAAAGGCTGCCGTGCTCTATGATGTGGCTGCAGACTATCCCAAGGGACTCGCTGAGGAATTTAAAAAAGCATGGGAAAAGAAAAATGGCAAGGGATCCGTTGTGGCTTATGAGAGTTTCACCACCAAGGATGCGGATTTCAGCTCACAGTTGACGAATATCAAACGGTCCGGAGCTGAGTTCTTCTTTGCTCCCCAATATTACAGCGAAGTGGCCCTAATCGTTCAACAGGCGAAAGAACTCGGCTGGGATAAACCCATTGTTGGTAGTGATGCCTGGGCTTCGGCCGATCTGCTGAAGCTCTGCGGGAAGGGTTGCGTCGGGCTGTATTTCTCTACCCATTATGCAGCCAAGGGGGCCAAAGGCGCCACAAAGGCGTTTATTGACAGATACAACAGTAAATACGGATACGTTCCGGATGATGTCGGTGCACTGACCTGGGATTCCCTCCGAATCGTTCAGGCAGCCATCGAGTCCTTACCGAAATTGACAGGTAAGATAAAGAAAGATCGAAAGGCTGTCCGGGACGCCATGGCGAGTATTCGTGAATTTGATGGCATTACCGGGAAAATGACATTTACCGAAAACGGTGACCCTATCAAATGCGCCGTTATCGTTAAAATTACGGAAGAGGGAGAATTCGAATTCCATCAATCCGTCTGCCCGTAAGCCCGGATTGACAACCATGAGATCGCGTCCGGATTTCGGTTCACCGGCCGGCTGTTTCCCGCAAAGCCGATTCCGGACGATGAATAATCCACTAAGAATCATTGTTTTTTACATATCGACTAACACTTGTGTATCAACAAGCTGCGCAAGGTCTCTGGACCTAATCGACCTATGCGCCACATGATTGAAGACACTAGGAGTGTTTCAGTATGACCTATTTTCTCCAGAATGTGGTTAACGCCCTGCAGTGGGGAAGTTTCTACGCACTTATCGCGTTAGGATATTCCATGGTTTACAGCATTCTCATGCTGTTCAATTTTGCCCACGGCGATATATTTATGGTTGGATCTTACATTGGATTCGGTGTAGCTGCTGCGCTGGTAGCCCTATCCGCCGCCGGTGTCGTAGTACTGCCAAGCTGGCTGATTTTCACCCTGACTATCCTTGTAACGATGATACTCACCGCGATGTTGGGGATGGCAGTGGAAAGAGTCGGTTATCGTCCCTTGCGTGATGCACCCAGGGCTTCAGCCGCCATTACCGGCCTGATGATCGGTATTATACTCGAAACCGGCAACCTGGCCATTTTGGGGGCACGGCGTGTGAGGTTTCCGGATCTTATCGAATCGGTAACCTATGAGATCGGGGGCGTCTATGTGACCAACAAAAAAATAATGATCGTTGTGGTTTCGCTTCTTTTTATGGTGGCCATGCAGTATTTTGTCAGTAAAACCAAATGGGGCATGGCCATGCGGGCAATGGCTTATGATTACCTGGTTGTGCCGTTGATGGGTGTATCCATAAATTCCATTGCCAGGTTAACCTTCGCCATCGGATCCGCACTGGCAGCGGTTGCCGGAATTCTATATGGTATCGCTTATCCGGTCCTGGACCCTTATATGGGTGTCCTGTTCGGATGGAAAGCCTTTGTCGCGGCCATCTTAGGCGGCCGGGGTTCCATTATGGGAGCGACACTGGCGGGATTTCTGCTCGGTTTTATTGAAATTTTCGTTGCCATGGTGTTTCCATCCACCCTTCGAGATCTGATCGCCTATTCAATTATCTTGTTAATTCTGGTTTTTCGGCCCCATGGATTTTTTGGTGAACCCTATAGTGCCAAACTTAGACTGTAACCCAAGGGGCCATATTTGTTTATGACGTCTGACGGTGTCGGCCACATTACACCCTGTTTGACACAATATTCCGTAAAGGATGGTAGATAATCCATGATGAGAAATATGTTAAATCGATTTGCGGAAGTACCCTTGGCAGCCTGGTTGATCGGAGCGCTCTGCGCTGTTTATCTGGAGCAGTGGGTCGGCGATCCGCTCACGGAGTTGTTGCTGCTTCCAAAAATACCGGTCCTGTTCGGCTGCCTGATCGTTCTCAAAACACCAAAGCTGATTCCGAGTACGGTAGTTTTCCTCATTTTAATCTATGCTGTGCCGATTTGTGTAATTGCATACGCGGTTCGAAAGCCCGCCAACATGATTGCGGCCAAATTATTTTCGGGACCCATTTGGATTTCAGCTATCCTGCATCTGGGTCTTCTTTACCTCATCCTGCACATATGGTCGGACATAAGCGCCTACCGAGAACTCACCTTGAAGTTTACATTGATCGCCATAATAGTAACCTTGAGCCTGAACCTGATAAATGGATACATGGGAGAATTCTCGTGCTCTCATCCGGGATTCATGGCATTGGGTGCATATGGCGCTTCGGTGTTTTCATTGGTGCTGTTCGCCGACGACAAAAACTTTGGAGAAGCGCTTCTGCCGGGTATATTGGGACCCTTTATGTTCCCCCTGGGGTTGATTTTCGGCGGGTTCATTTCAGCCATCGGCGCCCTTGTTGTGGCCATCCCGTCATTCCGGACGCGTGGTGACTACCTGGCCATCATTTCCCTGGCATTCACCTTCATCGTCAAAAGCCTGATCGAAAATCTGGAATTCATCGGCGGTCCACGCGGACTTGGCAGTCAGCCCGATTTTTCAAACCTGCTGGTTGTGTTCATCTGGACGGTATTGTGTGTCTGGATCATCAACAATTACGTGCAATCCGTATATGGCAAAGCAACCAATGCGGTTCGGGATGATGAGATTGCGGCGGACGCGATGACGGTGGACACCCGAAAGACCAAGATGGTGACCTTCATGTTTGCGGCGTTTTGGGCCGGGGTCGCCGGCGGGCTCTTCGCGCACGTGCTTCGGTTTGTCAACCCCAGCACATTCGGTATTCAGAAACTCGCCGAAGTGTTGGCCATGGTCTATTTCGGTGGGTTGAATTCAGTCTATGGCTCCATTGTTGGAGCGGTCAGCCTGAGCCTGTTGGGGGAAGCCCTCAGGCCGTTGGAACTCTTTAAGTGGATTATCATTCCGCTCCTGTTGATTCTGGTGATGATCTATCGTCCCACCGGACTCATCGCATTTAAAGAGTTTAACATTCGAAATCTGATTCAGCCAAAGCATATTCCGGAAGATGAGGTTTGACATGCCTTTACTCGAAGTAAAAAAAATGACTCACTATTTTGGCGGCCTCAGGGCTGTCAATGATTATAGCCTTAAAATCGATGCAGGTGAAGTGCGGGGCTTGATCGGCCCCAACGGTGCCGGAAAGACCACCATTTTCAATTTAATCACCGGTATTTACACACCCACCGAAGGAAACGTGATTCTCGACGGTGAGAGCACCATTGGATTAAGACCTCATCAAGTGGCTGCACGGGGATTAGGGCGAACCTTCCAGGAACTCAGACTTTGGCGACATATGTCCGTGCTCGAGCATGTGATGATGGCACGTTATTCAAAGCTGTCCTATGGGCTCATCGGCGCTTTTCTGGGAACATCCAAACGATTGAAAGAGGAAGAGGAGAGCCGGCAAATCGCCATGAAGATGCTTGATATGCTGGAGATCAAGCATCTTGCCGGTGATTCCATCGCGAACCTTCCATATGGTGCACAGCGCCGGGTTGAGATGGCCCGGGCGTTGGCAACGGAACCCAAGGTCCTGTTTCTGGATGAGCCCACCGTTGGTATGACACCCGAGGAACTGAACCAGATGATGGACATATTCAGGCGTGTCAGGGATGAGCTTGGACTGGCAATTTTCCTGATTGAACATCGGTTGAAGATGGTCATGGAACTGTGTGATCGTATTCAGACCTTGGTTTTCGGTGAGGTCATCGCTGAAGGTGTTCCGGAAGAGATACAAAACAATCCGAAAGTGATTGAAGCATATCTGGGTAAGGAGGCAGTGACCTAATGTTGTTCAAAGTTGAGAATTTAAAGGTATCATACGGCAAAATCCGGGCATTGCACGGCATCAATTTCCAGGTTGACGAGGGCGAGATTATCTGTATCATCGGCGCGAACGGTGCCGGCAAAAGCACGACGCTACGGGCTATTTCCCGGCTTGTTCCTGTGGAAGGCGACACCAGAATGACCTTTATGGGAAAGAACCTTCTGGATTACGAGGCGGACCAGGTGGTCAGTCGATTGGGGATTTCACATGTGCCGGAAGGACGAAGACTTTTTGGCAATCTTACCGTAACGGAAAATCTCAAGCTTGCCACATTCGCGAGAAAAGATACCGCCCAAATCGCCAACGATCTCGAGCGGGTTTTTACCATTTTTACGCGGCTTCATGAACGGTCTGATCAAAAAGCCGGAACACTCAGTGGTGGTGAACAACAAATGCTTGCCATCGGACGAGCCTTTATGAGTGGCCGGAAAATCATGCTGCTGGATGAACCCAGCATGGGGTTGGCACCACTGTTGATGATGAGTGTATTTGAAGCTCTGAAACAGATAAACGAAGAAGGAACGACCATATTACTGGTGGAACAAAATGCCCGGTTGGCACTTCAGTTTGCCAGCCGCGGGTATGTACTTGAAAATGGGAATCTCGCCCTTGAAGGTACATCCGAGGATTTGCTGGCCAATCCGGAAGTCAAGAAAGCCTATCTCGGCGGATAATCAATCGATTTGTTGGACGATTGCCTTTTTCATAGAAAGAAGCCCGATACGACCCAATTGTATCCGGGCAACTGATGTCGTTCCTCCTTTCAGATCAAACTGCAGGCAGCCCACCTTATTTTTAATTCTGAACACATTGATCCCGGACCGTCCGTGACCTCGATCTTGAAAAAACCGATATCCAGTGATACGTTCACAGCGGATTATCTTTTCATACGAGTTTTGTGGGTTCAACGCCGGGAGGTTTTATGGTTAAAGTCGCAATTGTCGGGGCAACGGGGTATGCAGGGGCGGAACTGGTAAGGATTTTATCCGGGCACCCCCTGGTGAATCTGACCCTACTGACATCACGCCGATACGCAGGGCGAAAATTTCATGACATTTACCCGTCCATGACCGGGTTTGTCGATTTAACCTTGAAGGAATACGCGGCTCAGGACATGTGTGACAGCGCGGAGGTCGTCTTTATGGCGCTGCCACACAAGCTGCCGATGAAGCTGGTTCCGGAATTGATAGACAAAGGCAAAAAGGTTATAGATCTGTCCGCCGATTTTCGGTTTGAGAACATAGAAACCTATGAGCAACACTATCAACCACACACAGCACCTGCCACCGTTGGGAAGGCGGTATATGGTCTCAGCGAGATATTCGCTGATAAAATACGAAAATCCGTGCTGGTCGGAAATCCGGGTTGTTATCCCACCAGCGTGCTGTTGCCGGTTATTCCCGTTATTGCCGGAAACCTTGTTAAGGTCGATAGTATTATTGCCGATTCCAAATCAGGTGTCAGCGGAGCCGGACGAGCCGCGTCTCTTACCTCCCACTATTGCCAAGTGAATGAATCATTCAAGGCATATAAAATAACTTCTCACCGGCACAATCCGGAAATGGAAGAGGTGCTGGCTAAAACCACCGGTCACACGTGCACGGTTACTTTTGTGCCGCATCTGGTTCCAATGAGCCGTGGAATGCTATCAACAATATATTGTGAACTCAGCACCGGTGTCGGTGATGCGGCTATCCGGACATGTCTCGAAAACACCTATGCGGATCACCCCTTTGTGCGGATATGTCCGGATGGAATGGTACCGGATACCTTGAATGTCAAGGGAACAAATTTTTGTGACATCGGTTTTTCTGTTGATAAGAGGGCTAATCGACTTGTCCTGATCGCCGCCATCGACAATCTTGTAAAAGGCGCCGCCGGACAGGCTGTTCAAAACATGAATCTGATGTGCGGATTTGACGTGACAGCCGGACTGTTGACAACACCGTATCCATTGTAACCTGGGGTGTGGGCGGGGGCATACGTTTTTTCAGGCAAACGCCAGGGTAACCGCATTTGGAATTATGAGTTCAAAACCTTTAGCAGGTAATCATTATCCCATCCGGCCCTGAGTCGTTTGGCTTTGATACTCTTTTTCTCTGTATTTTCCCTTTTTATCATGTT
>JABDIN010000078.1 GCA_013003715.1 Desulfobacteraceae bacterium
GTGTAGCTCAGGGTGCCGTCCCACTTGTCCACAAACGTACCATCAGTGGGCTGGGTAAAGTGCTGGAGGCTTATGGGGTCACCGTCCGCATCCGTGTCATTGGCCAGCAGATCAGCGGCCACATCGATGTCCAATGGGGTGTCTTCATCCGTGGTAAGGCTGTCGTCGTTGGCCACCCCTACCGCAAGTATGCCCGACCAGCCGTCCTGCGCCGCCTGGCTGACGGCAATATCACTTTCGATCACGCCCGCCTGGTACTCCAGATCCCAGTCGCCGCCCAGAAACGCGTGCCCGGTCACATCTTCGGATGCGGCCACATCCGCGCCGGTGAGCTGAGAAATGTTGTTTAACAAGGCCTGCCCGTCATTGTCGGCGGCAATATTGCATCCGTAAAAGAGAAGATCTCCGGTATCGGTGAGGGCTTCGCCCCAGCCCGCCACCGCATCGTTGAACTGCTGAAGATTGTCGCTGCTCAACACGGTATCGCCCAGGTTGATCCGCCCTTCGTCCCCATGGGTAATAAAATGAACGGAAGAAAGGTTCGAGCGTTCGCCGAGGATATCACTGATCTGCTCAATACCATCGGTGTCGCCGTCCAGAATAATTACTTCGAATATCCGGTTGTCCTCAGTGGGCAACTCTTCGATAAGCTGTTCATAATCGACAATGTTCTCATGGACGAATACAAGCTCCGATCTTACGGCCGCATCGGATTGTCCGGCCGCCTGCGTATCGGTATCAAGGCCGGTGGGGTCCTCCATGGCGACATCCTGCACCAACGCCTGGTCGTCGACCAGATCAGGGTCGATACCCGGCAATAGATCGGCGGAAAACAGCAGGCGCTGCTCAAGTTCTTCGCAACGGAAAACTTTCGGTTGTTTTACAGCATGCTTGTTGGCCATGTGAACCTCCTCAATCGCAATTTCAGCTCCGTGTCCGGGAACAAATGATCTGGTAAGTCGTTATTGCATCGTGTCGGTTTCTTCTCCGATTTCAAACCGTACGATGCATTTCAGCCCGCTTGGTGTCTGTTTTCGGGCATTAGGCATTTCCAGGCGCACGCCGAACGTATTGCTGGCGGAATCGATCACTTTGTCGACAATGGTCACCGTGGCGGTCTGTTCGCCGTATCTGGATAGCTCGGGAATAATGGTGGCGGTCATTCCCGGGTTGATCCGGCCGAACATACCGGCCGGAATTATCACTTCAACCCGCAACGGATCCAGCTGTGCCACCCGCAGCACGGGTTGGTTGTTGATATATTCACCGGGTGAGACAAATCGGTCCACCACTACCCCGGATATGGGGCTTTGGATCGACCGCCGCGCCAACAACGCTCGTGCCCGTTCCAATTCGTGTTTCGCCATTGCTTTGTTTTCCCGGGCTTTGACGAGGCGCTGTCCGGTCAGGACAATCTCGGTGGCGGCCTGATCCTTATCATGATCGGAAATTGCCGACAGCTTTTTGACCCGGGTATGAACCCGTTTCGCGAATGCCAGCTGCGCGAGCTGGAGATTGATTTCACCGTGGAACGATGCCGCCGTTTTTGCTTTCTCAACTGCCGCTTGTTCCACGGAGGATTCCAGCTCCACCACGGTCTGTCCCTGGCTGACCGGAGCACCGCGGTCAACCGCCACCGTGGCGACAATTCCTTCCGCCGCCGAACCGATGTCCACCACCGCGTATGGTTCGATCAAGCCGTCATACTCAATGGTTACAGCACCCGCAGCGGATGCCGACATCAAAAAGCCGGCTAGCGCCAGGCCGAATAAAGTGAGTTTACCGATTTTCAACATTTGTGTTTGATCTCCTATTCCATGTTACCGCTGAACGCGAGTTTCTGATCGGTCTGCAGTTCATGCTGCATCAAAATACGGCGTGCCTCGCGATGGCGGCCTTCCACCCGCCGCTGGGCACGTCTGATAAAAAACAGATTCAGTTTGCGAAAAAACATGCCGCCATGTGCCGGGATGCGGCTTAAGAACCTGATCACCGCCGGATGGCAATTCTGCTGGATCAGGTCATCCTCCAGGGAAAGAAAAACCTGGTAGCTGCCGGCATCTCCCTGTCGGGCACAGCGCCCGTACAACTGACGGTCGATCCGCCGGGCATCATTTCGACAGGCGGCAATGACGTGCAGGCCGCCCAGCCCGGCCACGCCCTCCGCCAGCGGAATATCGGTGCCGCGCCCCGCCATATTGGTGGCAACGGTCACCTGCCCCTTTTGCCCCGCGGCGGCGACGATCCGGGCCTCTTCCTTGTCCTGCCGGGCATTTAACACCTGGTGAAGGATTCCCTTGGCCGCCAACCGTTCGCTCAACGATTCCGAATCCCCAACCGAAGCGGTACCGATCAATACCGGCTGCCCCGTGGCCTGCTTTTGTTTCACGGAGGCAATCACCGCCGCCCATTTTTTTGGGGCATCCGGAAAAATCCGCGGGGACAACTCCCGTCGCTGACTGGGGCGATGCAAGGGGATACGCTGCACCCTCAACCCGTATACCGACCACAGTTCGGCGCTGACTTCACGGGCTGTGCCGGTCATGCCGCCGATGCGCAGATAGCGGCTAAAAAACCGCTGGTAAGTCAACCGCCCCAATTGTTCGCGGGCATCGGTCAATGGGCAGTCCTCCTTGGCCTCCACCAATTGATGCAGGCCGCGCTCCCAGGAACGATCCGGCATGGCCCGCCCGGTGTTGGCGTCGACAATCACGACTTTTCCATCGCTTATCAGGTAATCGCGGTCTTTGTGCAGCAGGTACAGGGCATGCAGCGCCTGGCAAACCAGCTCTTCCCGCCGCCGTGCATTTTGCCACACGCTGTCCATGGTTTTGGCTGATCGCGATAGGCCCTGTTGTCCGATCAGGCTGAGCTGCACCCCCCGTCCTTTAGGATCGAGAAAAAAATCACGGTCGTTTTCCATTTTCAGGGCCAGCTTCAAGGCTTGCCGATAAATGGCGTGTTCCTCGGAGCTGTCAATGTTACGGGTCAGAATCAGCGGAGTACGGGCCTCGTCGATCAGGACGCTGTCCGCTTCATCCACAATGGCGAAACAAAGTCCGCGCAACAAGAATTGTTTCAACCGGGTTTTCCGGGAATGGGCCGATTCCAGTTGCAGCCGCAACTGGCTGTGATCGTTGCCGAGGACCAGGCGGTCGCGCAGGTAATCAAAGGCGACCTGATCATTGGTGCAATAGGTAATATCGCAGGCGTAGCCGGCCCGGCGCTGTTCCACTTTCATATCGGCGGTGACGAAACCGACGGTCAGCCCCAGGGCCTTGTAGAGCGGGCCCATGGAAACCGCATCCCGTTGCACGAGGTATTCGTTGACGGTGATCACATGTACCGGAACTCCCGCCAGGGCAAGTGCCGCGGCGGCCAGGGTCGCCGTGAGGGTTTTACCTTCGCCGGTCTCCATTTCGGCCAGTTGTCCGTGCAGCATCACCCAGCCACCCATGAGTTGAGAATCGTAGTGACGTTTGTGAAGGGTGCGGAAAGAGACCTCCCGGATCAGGGCGAACGCCTGGATGCAGAGCGGATCACTCAACCCGCGGCTGCGGAACCGGCGACGCAGATCAACCAGCATGTTCTCAAGCCGGGTATTGCTCAGGCCGGTCAATTGCTTTCCCTGGCGGCCGATGGCTTCGGCAACCCTGTGCAACCCGGCATGGTGATCGATTGTCAGCCGTGCCAGTGCGCCCTGAATCGAACGGATCATACGATCCGCCCAACCGGTATCCGGGTCAAGGCGCTGGGGATAGCGCCCGGCGATGAGACCGGGGCGCAAGGCACCGGTGATGGCTGCAGTTGAAGCGTTAGACATAGAATTCCCATAGTAAAAGTTGACGAAAACTGCGGGCCCACTGCATGGCCAGCGGCATGGTGCCGTGGCTTATCCGCACGTAGACCCGGCCCCCGATATATGGATTTCTAATCTGCTTCGGCAGATTGATATCGAGCTGAAAAAACGTGACCAGAGACCTGAGCCCTTCCGGGTCGGTGGGATCCACGGGTATACCACCACCACCGGTGGTTCCCAGGGCCGCGGATGGCAGATTATAGTCCGCCGACGGCACAATCCGCTGGACCTCGGCCTCTATTGGAACACCCACTTTTTCGGACAGCCGCACTTCCACGCCGGTGAGACGTTCGCGAACCAGTCCGATGTCCGCCTGGCTGACCACGGCCCGTACCGTCGGCCGATGTTCGGAAATGATATAACCGAGCAATTCACCCTTTTTAATAAAACGTCCCTGGATGTTGTCCGCGTCAAACAAAATGAAACTGCCGGTGGTCGGGCTCAACACAATCAGTTTTTCCAGTTTTTCCTCGGCGTGTCGCAAATCCCCTTTTACCAGTTCGATCTCATCGGTGATGGCTTTGCGCTCCACCCGTTCACTCAAGGGGTGGGCATTGTAAGTGGCAAAAAGTTCTTCCAGACGGGCCTTGTACACTTGGATCTGCATCTCGAGCAGGGGATCGGTTCCTCTGATCAACGGAGAATTTTCAAAAACAAGTTCCTCCACTGGTGCCAGCAGTTCGACCACCTCACAATCGGTTCCGGCCCGGATAGCCGATTGTTCCGGCAACCAGACCACCCCCTGGGTCGTGGTCCAAAGGGGAACGGGCAGGATGAACAGCAGTAAAATCAGACTCAGGCCCAATCCGCCGCCAATACCGAGCAGCCGGGAACGCCGCTGACGGACGGCCGGATTGCTTAAAAATCGTGTCAGTGCCCGGACTGCCGGAAAAACCATCAGACTGACGGCCCCCCAGATGGCGAGCAATATGCCGACCACAAAATATCGGCTGCCCACCAGCAACACCAGCCCGACCATTATTGCTATCCGGTAGCAGAACGATATCGGCCCATAGATCATAAACCAGTATTTTTCACCAGGCGCGGTCACCGGTGATTCCGCTGCTTCGTTTTCCAGGAGACGGCGCTGGATCAGATAGGCGAGATACTGGGTGGAGCGTTGCCCCAGATTGGGGATTTCAATCATGTCGGCAAAAATATAGTACCCATCGTAGCGCAACAGGGGATTGCCGTTAAACAACACGGTGGACACACTGCCGATCAACATGACGTTGAAAGCAATGGCACTGACAAGTCCGGTTTGGACATTTAACCAGACAAAAAGCGCCAGGGCGGACAGCAGGAGTTCAACCGCCATCCCTGTTGCAGCGACGGCGATGCGTTGCTGTTTGTCGGGAAAAGAGGCTGAGGTGGAGGCATCGACATAGGGGATAGGATTCAAGGCGAGCAGGATGATGCCCATTTCATGAACCTCGCCCCCCCATTTTTTCACGGCAAAAGCGTGGCCGAATTCGTGGAACAGTTTCACCACGGGGTAGACCAGCCAGAGTAATAGCAGATTGAATGGCGAAAAAAACTGGTGGGACAGCCGGTCGGAGATTTCAGGCCAGTGCAGGCCGGCGGCCACCAAGGCGGACAAAACAATCAGCAACCAGAGGATAAAGGCGCCGCGGGTATACAGGGGCGCTGTTAAATATTGCCATTTCTCCAGGAACCGGTCCGGATCGACTAGTGGGAATCGTAGCGAAAACGGGTTGCTGATCCGCTGTTTCCACCCATTGGGTTGTCCCCCTTGATCCTGCTTGGCGATTTCCAAAGTGCTGGGCAGGATGTCACTTTGCACCAGGTCCGCTGCATGCAATTGCCCGAGCAGTTGTATCACTTCATCCTGGGTCGGGGGGTCATTGTCGGTCCTGCGACCGGCATTTTCCCAGATTTCCTGAACCGTGCGCCGGCCGTCCATTTGACCGATCAAGGCATAGGCGGCGGCATTGAACCTGTGATTACGCCCGTTCAGGCTGTTCCGCAACACGTACCAGGGCTGATTCCGGTATACATGCCGGGAAACGATGGCAACATCGCGCAGCACCGGCTTTAGCTTTGCCACACGATACCAGTATGTGCTGAACAGGGATTCGCTCATCGTTCCTCTTTAAGGCATTCGATTCCAGATGAATAACCGCAACCAGTCCACCAATCGCCGGGTCCAGATCCAGATCAATTTTTCTCTGCCGATCTCAATTTTTGTGATCCCCTCCATCCCGGGGCGCATGAGATCCGAGTATTTGTCCAAAACAGCTTCGACCCTGAAATAATTACGCCCCTCTTCACTGATGGAGACGGGCGTCAGCCGATCAATGGTGACGGCCACTTTCCGGTCGGGTATCCCGGATAATTTCAATTGCCCCTTTTGCCCTAGTGAGATCAGGCGGATATCCCGGTCGTCCACCTTCAGGACAACCTTATATTCGTTGTTCAGCGCCACTTCGTAAAGCACATCACCGGGTGTCACGGGGGAACCCAGCGCCTGGCTGAGATCGCCTTTGACAATAAGGCCCGCGAAGGGGGCCACGAGCTCCGTACGATCCAATTGCTGCTCCACAAGCCTCAGCTGCGCTTCGGCCTGGGTCCGTTTGGCCTGAAGAATGGCTATCTCGGCACGGTCTCGCCCGGCCATGGCTTTCCGGTATTCGTTGAATAACTGGGAGCGCTGGCTCTGCCACTTCTGCTGTTCGAGCAGCAGTTCCCGGTCATCCAAAGTGACCAGCGGATCCCCCTTTTGAACCAGATCACCGGCGCGCACGTGCGCCTCGGCGATATACCCCTGTTGAGGCGCCACAACCACCCGGCTGACCACCGCTTCCAGGGCGGCATCACAAGAAATGCGGAAGGTTCCGCCGGCCATGATGAGCACCAGCAATGTGGCCAGCGTCAGGCCGGTACCGACCTTGAGCGGGAGATGCCGGGGACCGAAAAGTTTGGAACACCAGCTCCGGCAATAATCGAGAACCTTTGAGAAGATGGGTCTCTCCTCCCGTCTCCTGGTTTCAAGCACCGGCCCGATCAACAGCCCGACCTGCTCGCATTGTTCCGCCATCTGAGCGGTAAAGGGTTTGCCCGGAACACGTTCCAGCATAAGTGCGCCCACCGCCTTACCGTTTTTAACAAGCGGTACGGTGCAAATCGCCGCCCCTTGCTGGAGTTTTGCCAGTTCGGAATGAAACCGGGCGACATAGAGGACGTGATCGGACGCCACGGGATAAACGATGGTGGTTCCCTGATCCAGGGATTCATTCATGGCATCCCGGATGACACGAATCAGGTTGGATTGCTGGTCAACTCGAGAGGTATGGGACAAGGCTTCAACCCGCATCCGGTTGAAGTTCATGAAGCCAAGACTTACCCGATAGCAGGAAAACCGCTCGGCAAGCTCATTGGCGACTTCGGTGGCGGCAACTGTGAATTTTTCATGTTCCAGGCCGGTGGCCACCAGGTCAATGAGATTGACCAATTGTTTTTTGGCCGTTGAACCATTCACCATAATCATGGTTTCGAGCCATTTCACCCCGGTCTGGACCAACTGAACGGTTGCCTTCTGAACCGGTTGCGAGCGGGCCACCATAGCGATGGCGATAACACCGAATAACCTTCCGCCCATAAACAGCGGACAGGCCATGGCATCAAGAGGTTCACCGGTTTCAGCCATCTTGCTGTTGCGGGTTTTTACCACCGCCTTTTTCGAACCCAGGCATGCCTTGGCAATGTGTGACAACACGGCGGGATTATGACTTTTGTCCGGCCAGAAAACGATTCGATTAAAAGGTCCTTTGCCGGGGGTGCCGGTCACTAACACCGCGTGGATTGATCCGGAAACCAATCGGCACTGATTTAATAGCCAGGTTTGTAAGACATTGTCCATCGCCTACCCCCTAAACAACAATCGGTTGGCGACATGGAATGCAATAGAAAAATTAATCACGTGTCAACTTCCAAACTATTATAATTATAGGTGAATTCAACCTTGGAAAAACCGGGCCCAATATCTTCAACATAAAGGAAACCGAATTACATTTCCTGTTCAACTTCATCAATAGCGCATAGATCGAGCAATCGGCTTCAAATTGATCTTTATGAAAAAAAAGCCTGAAACAATAATCGGCTGTTACGGATTAAACCTTTAATAATAACTTAATGTGCAACTTCGGTACCACAGTGGGGAAGGTGAAATGCAGCTGAAAACCCGGTGGGTTAGGGATATGGATGGGTAAAATACACCCTTGGAACCAACAATTTTTGTCAACCGGTGACAAATTACATCATATGTCCCCGCCCACCGGTTTCCTGGAATATCCCGCGATTTCGGCCTTTTATTGACAAAGCGCACATCTCATGAATAAAGTACACCGCGAATAAACCCCCAGAGGTGATGAGGTGAAGAATATGATAACTGACGTTCTCAAAAATCATGTGCTTTTTACCGGTGCAATGTGTTGTTTTATCATAATTTCGGGGTGCGCAACGGTCATCGGCATGAAAAACCTGGAAATTTTCGATCAGACGGCCAAGGCCTACAAGCACGCCCTGAGCAAATCCGACTATGAAGCCGCCATCCGGTTTACGGCTTCGACCGGAGACAAAGCGGCGCCCCCTGTGGACCCGGAAATGGCGACCCGATACAAGGTGGTTTCCTACGAGGTGAAAAAAATCGTCGTATCGGATGATAAACAGGATATCTACCAGGATGTGGAACTGACCTATTATCGGGTGCAGTCCATGATTCAGGATATGGTCCGCGACCGTCAGCACTGGCACTATGATCCTGAACTGAAAAAATGGATCCTGAAAACCGGATTACCGGAGTTTAAATGATATGTTTTCCATAAGGCTTAAACAACTCACCCCCTACGTACCCGGCGAGCAACCCCAGGACAGGCGGTACATCAAGCTCAATACCAATGAAAACCCGTACCCGCCGTCGCCGCGGATGCAGACTTTTTTGGCCGCGGCGGATATGGATCTCCTCCGCAGATATCCGGACCCGCGCTTCACGGATTTGTGCAGCGCCATTGCAAAAAGAGAGGGGGTGCGGCCCGATCAGGTATTTGCCGGAAACGGCTCGGACGAAGTATTGAGTTTCGCTTTTTTCGCCTTTTTTGACGGCCGGAACGGCCCTTTGCTGTTTCCGGAGCACACCTATAGTTTCTATCCGGTCTATTGTGATTTTTACGGCATCCCTTTTCAACGGGTGCCCCTTAAGCCTGACTTTACCATAGACCTGAAGGACTATGCCCGGATTGAATCCAGCAGCGGCGTTATATACCCCAACCCCAATGCCCCCACCGGTATTCTGACCCCCCGGCCGGATATCCGGGGTTTTTTGTCCTCATATGCCACGGACCGCGTGGTCATCATAGATGAAGCCTATATCGAATTCGGCGGGGAGAGCGCGGTAATGCTCACCGCTGAATTCCCCAATCTGCTCGTGGTGAAAACCCTTTCCAAAACCTGGGCGCTGGCAGGTATGCGGCTGGGCTTTGCCGTTGGTCAACCGGACCTTATCCAGGCCTTGTATACGGTTAAGGATTCATTCAATTCCTATCCGGTCAATGCCCTGACCCAGAAGCTAGGCGTGCTGGCCATGGAGGATGAGGTCTATTACCAGGAGACAACCCAAAAGATTATCCGGACCCGGGATTCTTTTGCCCGGCAGCTCGTCCGGCTGGGCTGGAAGGTGATGCCCTCATCAGCCAATTTCCTGTTTGCCGGCAAACCCGGTGTTTCCGGGAAGGCCGTATACGATGAACTCAAATCCCGGGGAATCCTGGTGAGATTTTTCAATGTTGACGGGCTCACGGATTTTGTCCGTATCACCATCGGCACCGACAGGCAGATGCAGCGGCTGACCGCCGAGTTGGAGAGCATGAAACCCTGACAACACAACGGTTCAACGGAATACTCACCATTAAATGGAGTAAAACCCATGCGCTTTCGGAAATACCCGGCCCGGATCGCTCTGGGCCTGATGATCATCATGCTCACCAGTGTCTGCTGGTATCTGTTTCGGGCCATACCCATCGGTACCGGCTATGCCGCCAAGTACCTGTGCTCCGGTGTTTTTGTGGCCAAACGCGCGCCCGGGGTAGTTTTCGAAAATGATATCAAGCCGGTGAATGTTCTCGCCCGTATCATTCGTGCCCGGGTCGATGAAACCCATAAAACCGCAACCGCCACGGCACTGGGGATCTTCAAATCATCGGCTATTTACCGGAAAGGCTGCGGGTGCACACTGGTTGTTGGCACGGACGTGGACACCATCCGCCGGCAACATATTCCGGATTTGACCAAAAACCCGATTGTGGAAGATATACCATGGCCATTCGGTGATGAGGGTCCGGTCACCCCCCTGCCGGAGGGCGTGGACGGTGAGGGGATTGAGACAGCGCTGGACCGGGCATTTGCCGAACCGGCGGAGGGGAATCTTCGCCAAACGAGGGCCGTGGTGGTGGCATGGAATGGACAACTGATCGCCGAACGATATGCGCCCGGATTCGATCGTCATACCCGGTTACCCGGCTGGTCCATGACTAAAAGCATCGTGAATGCGGTGGCGGGCATCCTGGTTCACCAGAAACGGCTGGACCTTCAACAACCGGCGCCGGTGACGGAATGGCAGTCCTCCGATGATCCGAGAAAAACCATCACCATCGATCACCTGTTGCGCATGAGCAGTGGTCTGGTTTTTGACGAGACCTATGGTCCTTTGCATGATGTGACGGAAATGCTTTACGGGTCGTTTAACATGGCCGCCTACGCCGCCCGTAAAAAATCAAACACCATGCCGGACCGGATCTGGAACTACTCCAGCGGCACGGCCAATATCATGGCGCGGATCATCCGTGAAGCGGCCGGCGGCAGTATAGAAAAGGGTCTCCTGTTCATCCATGAAGAGTTGTTTCAAAAAATCGGTATGCACAGTGCGATCATTGAACTGGATGCATCCGGCACGCCGGTCGGTTCTTCCTATGCACACGCCGCTGCCCGGGACTGGGCCCGTTTCGGCCAGCTTTTTCTCAACGACGGCCATTGGCAGGGCCAGCGCATTCTGCCCGAAGGGTGGGTCGATTATTCGACTACGCCGACTCCCCGGGCACCCCGTGGAAAATATGGCGCTCATTTCTGGCTGAACGGGGGTAGTTCAACCGATAAAAACAACCGCCCGGTTCCCGCACTGCCCGGGGATGCCTTCTGGGCGAACGGATTTCAGGGACAACGGGTGATGATCATACCCTCGAAACGATTGGTCGTTGTACGTTTGGGATTGACATCGGAACCGCATGAAACCGGCACCGACAAACTTGTCGCCGATATCGTCGCAGCGTTGCCGGACATTGATTTCAATTAATATGGTTACGGAGGTTTTAAATGCTTAAACTTGGTGAAAAAGGCGCTATCCCCCAACGGGATAAGGAAACATATGCCATTGCCCCGCATATTCCCTGCGGTGTGGTGACACCGGATCTGCTGCGGAGAATCGCGGATGTGGCGGAGACATATCAGGCACAGGCCATTAAAATAACCGGTGCAGCACGTATTGCCATTGTCGGTTTGAAAGAAGCGGATATTGACAAGGCGTGGGATGATCTGCAACTGGGCAAAGGTGCGGCCGTCGGTTTGTGTGTACGCAGTGTCCGCGCCTGCCCGGGGACCACATACTGCAAACTAGGTCAACAGGATGCACTGGGCATCGGCCTTCGGCTGGACGGCACTTATCATGGCATGCAACTGCCCGGAAAATTCAAGATGGCCGTTTCCGGCTGCCGCCTCAATTGCAGCGAATCCCCTTTACGGGATGTCGGCCTCACCGGCCTGAAAGAGGGATGGAAACTCACCATCGGTGGGAACGTGGGTGCGGAACCCCGTCTGGGACAGGAGATAACATCCGGGCTTTCGGATGACGAAGCGTTGGAAGCAGTGGCGACGGTCGTTGCGTATTATCAGGAAAATGCCAAAAAAGGCGAACGCCTCGGCAAAATGATCAACCGCGTGGGGTTGGACCCGTTCATGGAGGCAGTTGGGTGAGAATAGCAAAAGGCCGCACCAATCCCGATCGGGCGGCCTTATACCACGCAAAGAAACAATCCGGTTTGCTTATCTGCAGCTGAAGTGTTGAGGCACCTCGCTGCAGGCTGCGAGGAATCTTCGACCGTAAGATGTTCCATCTGGTGTGGATCAGCTCGCTATTGAGGTTCAGACGGTCAATTGCTCCACAGGATCTTGTCCAGATTGTCCGGATTGATGAAATCAATATTTCCGGATTTGCCCACCACAACGGCAGCTTTACTCTTTTTAGCGGCCACCTCGTCCGCGTTATCCCGGAGAGAATCAAGTTTCAATGCCATTGGGGCTTCAGGTGCCCGGAACTGGAACGGTGCCTTCATGGTAAGCATGTCGGATTCATTACCGACCTCGTCAACCGCCGTCACACCGATTTCAATGGGCGCATCCGCCGGTTCAAATGATTTTACATCATCGGGTAGAATCAGTTCCGTCCGATTTCCAATCAACTCGGCCTTTGACTCGTAATTCACAGCCCCGTTATCGGACCAGTAAAGCTTGTACCCGACAACCTGAGAAGATTGAGATGCTTGCCAGCTCAGTTTCCTTTTTTTAATCTTTGCCATGGTCTTTCCTTTTTACATGGGTGGTTGCCGTGGTTACCGGACCATTTGCGCAAATGCGGATTCAATTGAATTTTCATGGAAATTCACTTCCGCGGCTTCCGGTTTTTTCTCTACCATCAGCGAGAGAACCTCATCACAAAAGGCATCGATTTCCAATGCGGCTTTTCCCTTGGGTTCATACTGGATCACAGACACTCCGGAAATCAAGGATTCGATATAAGCGACTCTCTGACACAGCTCCGTTTTCAGAATGTCGGCATTAAATACATCCATGGCCTGCCGGGCTTCGCGGCCAAGACGGGTGCCCGGTATTTTTCGATTGATCATCAAATGAACTTTCAGTTCGGGATTGCGCATCCGGAGGTCTTCGATGTCGACCTGCATTTCCGAGTATGCCCACAAGTCCAGAGGGCTGGGCGTGATGGGGACAATCAGCAGATCTGAAAAGGTTGCAAGGGCTGAGGTCAGATCGTGGTTGGCGGGCGGTGCGTCGATGATGACATGCTCATAGTCCTGGGAAAGCGCCTCAATATCAGCGCGGTGCAATGGCTCCGGGTAATGTAGAATTTCAAAGGCCTGGTTGTTCTCTACGGAATGCCATTGCGAAGCGCTGCCTTGAGGATCGGCATCCACATATAAGAGGTTATAATCCCTTCGGATAAGCCCGGCTGCAAGATTGATGGATGTGGTTGTTTTACCGACGCCTCCTTTTTGATTGACAAAACTGATGATCATCTCGACCCCTTTCCGTGGTTAGAATGTGTATGTCCGTCAGATTAATGGAACGCAGTATTCTCATTGTTTTTTTGGTGGTAGAGATTGGATTTTGCCTGCCATGAAGGGATTATTGATTTTTCCTATAGTCCAACAACGGGGGGTTTGTCAATGGAAAGGCACATCATGGGGGCAACCGCATGTGGAATCCGATCGGAATTTTTTAGCTTACTTTTTAAGAGAAAAAGGCGAAATGCCCAATTAAAAATGTCAAATGAAGGCATTCTGTCGATGTATAAGTTCCGGTGTTACCGGTTTTTTACAAAATAGAGAACTTGCCATCATTTGATATTTGGGTTTTGAAATTCGACATTGAATCGTATGCATGATGGATGGGCCCCGAAGCACCCGGGTTGCATTTTAAATATCGGATACATATGCATCCGGCGACAGCAATATCGAGGGGTGACCGGTGTAAATATAAAAAAAGAGTTTACGAAGCATCACCAGGTGATTTGAAAGACACTGATGGCTGCGCCAATGAGAAGATACAGGCCGATGACGACGGCGGTACAGCCGACCACGAAGTGGACTGTCTTTACTATTCCCGCATCCTGAGGAACCATCAGCGCATTCATACCCCCGTCGGCTTCCAGACGCTCAACCCAGGCGGATCGTTCGTGCCGGGTCAGGGACAATCCGGCATTACCGGAAAACATGGCGCGGTCCATAGGGAAACTTGACCGTCGAAGGTGTGCGATGAAAAAATGAATGATAAATACATGGGCGATGGCCAGAATAGCTTCGATGCGATGCACCCAGAACGCCACATTCAACCCCCAGCCCGGCATAAAACCTGTAGACCAAAAGGGATAGGTCATCAGCAGCCCTGTGCCGCCGATGACCACCATGCCCCAGAATACGGCCCAGTAATCGAATTTTTCCCAATACCCCCATCTGTCGAATTCCGGGTATTTACGCATTCCCAGCATCCATCCCAGATGCTGAAAGAATTGTCTCACATCCGCTGGTCGAGGGACTAAAGAGTCCTGACTCCAGAGGCTTTTCGGAAGATGTTTCCAATCCACCTTTGTCATCAGATAGATGATGTGGATCAGGAGGACGACGAGCATCAGGCGCCCAACGAAAATGTGGACGTCCCGGGATGCATCATATCCGCCGAATATCGACAGAACACCCCTCCCCCATCCCGTTTCCATGGTCATGCGACCAAGCCCGGTTGCGGCCTGAATTAAAAAGGATACCAATAAAAAAGCATGAAACAACCGTTGAACCAGCGTAAATCGAAAAATTCCTTGGCTATTTGTCGGTACCATGGTTTCCGGCCTCCCCATGCTTTTTCATGAATATTTCACGAATCCCCCACAAGAGGGTGTGGGGGAGAAAAAGAACAAATGTCCCCACTGCAATGGCCACCATTATCCAAAACGCCCAGGCCAGAACGGGAAAGCTTTTCAAAGTGCCTGCCAATGCCGGATTCGGTTCATGAATGATGTAGGCGGCATAGGAAGCACTTGCCCCCGGATGGCACTTGGCGCAGATGTATGCGTGTCTCCGAATGGGATTCATGGGCGAAAAATAGTGTTCGTTACTCGCAATCGGTTCCCCACCGTGGCATTGCCGACAAGTGAGGTTCGCCCGGATCGTATGAATATCCCGGGCCTGTTCCGGATGGCAGTCCACACACCGGCGGCCGTTATAAAACTTGATTCCCAAGTGGGAATCGGTCAGACGGGTCCGGATACGGGTTTGAGCGGAGGTGGGGCTGTATGGAAAGAGACCCCGCTGAACCCCTGGTATCTGTACCAGAGGCATCGATCGTTGCGGACGGACTTCATACGCTTCATAATATCCGGTACTTGCTTCCCGGTCTTTATATCTTCGTATCGCGGAGGCAACCTCTTCTTGCGCATGAACGTTTAAAAAAGATGCCCCAAAAGTTCCAACGAGCAAGAGTGGCAGGAGAACCTGCCGGAAATGTTTCTGTTCCCGTTGACGCATGATTTCCTCCGGTATCATGGTTGCGCCTCATATTTTATGGGTGTGATGATCTGGCCAGTGGGTTTGGGCAGGACGGCCAGGGCTTCCCATTGATTCTGCAAGACTTGAAGATCCTCATTTTTATGCTTGTGGCAGGTCTGGCAGGAATTGGGCATTGCGGCATCGGCCAATGTGGCTGCCGGCAGTAAAGGTTTGAATACATGGCTGTGGAGATCACCGGACTCGGCGCTTTTAACGATCCGTGGCATATGGCAGCCTACACAATTGCCAAATGAATGGATGGCATGTGCCATGTTGGTATTGACCTGGACATGGCAGCTGAAGCATTGCTTGGAACCTGCCGAAAGCGTCTGAGAACGGGTCGGTGGCAGACCGATCTGGTGGACATAATGGCAGGAGGTACACGTCACGCCCTCAACAAAGTGCTTGGATTGCTTCCAATCGATGTATTGCTGATGATGCGCTTTTGAAAATTCATTTCCATACAAATGGCTGGCATCACCGGCGGCGAACGAAGTGGATATGTAATAAGCCTCCAGGGCCTTTCCCGGTTCATACCCCACGGGCCACCCCGCACCTTTGTGCTGTGTAGCGGCTCCCCGATTGTGGCACGATCCACAGATTTGTGTGGCCACCCCTAGTGTCAGCTTTGCCGGATTGATGATATTCTGCCGTTTTTCAAATACGGCGGTCTTGGGCAGGACGGCGTGCCAGGAGCCTTTGCCGTGACAGGCCTCGCAGGAAACACCGGCTTCTATAAAATTATCTTTTTCAAGATCAACGCCGGTGGCATGACACCCGCCGCATTTCAAAAGCCAGGGTCGTTTGTCCCAGTCCTGTTCGTGGTAATTGACCCAACGGTCTGTCTCGACATTGTACTGGACCGGCGAAATATACAGGGTGCCGTCTTTCCTGACGATGAATCGCTGTTTCCACTGGCTGCCGATGGTATACAATATCTCTTCAACTTTAGGCACGTATATCTGATCCGCAGGCACTTTCAATGTATCCCCCAGCTTAGCCAAATCCTCGCGAATGCGTTCTTCAACAATGGGAACAACTATGGCATCGCGATTTGCCCGGGCATCTTGTATCATCCGGCTGTGCAATGTCATTTTCCAAGAATCATAATGCTCGAGGTGACATTGTTTGCATGTATCCGATCCGACAAATGTTCTGGGCTGGTCGAGGATGGCGGTTATGTTAACGGGCGTCTCGGCACCGCATGCCAAAAGTGTTACAACGCCGCTAAAAATAATGATGGACCTGAATACTATGCCTCGCATATTATCCTCCTTGATCACCAAAATGGGTTATACAGAATTTCTGTTTATACGGTTAATGAAGTTGCTATGGCTCTTTTCTTTCGCCATTTATGTGTGAAGGGGAAATATTCATCATCGTATACCATTATGGCTATGAGAACGGCAGCATGCGGATCAGCCAAAATGAACAAGAAAGGATTGTATTTCAGGTGAAGGCCTCGGGGAGACAATATCCGAACAGTGATCACAAAATGAATATCATTTATTTACGATTAGCAGAAAGGCTTCCCTGTGGCAAGCCATTTTTTTAATCCGGCGGATCTTTTCCCTATGTTTCAATTAAACAATAGCTTTCACCAATCGACGGGTGTGGTTCGATCATCCATTTTTTGTTGGTGAGATGATTCAGAAATCGCACATCGTGGCTGACCAGGAGAAGACAGCAGGGACATTCCGCCAGGGCGGCTTCCAGGCACTCTATGGACAGCAGATCCATATGATTGGTGGGTTCATCCATCATGATAATATGGGGTTCCCGCAACATCCCCATGGCCAGCATCAGTTTTCTTGTCTCTCCAGGGCTGGGCTGACGGCTATCCAGAAGTCTGCGCGGCGCCGAACCGAGCCTGCTGACGATCGTCATGAGACGCCCCAGTTCTTCTCCGGTCAAACGGTGTGCATCCATCTGTGTGTTCCGAGCGGTTTGGGCGTCGATCTCCTGGGGCAGAAACATTACACGATCACCGGAGACGCTTAAAAACCGGACGATGTGTTTAAGGAAAGTGCTTTTCCCGAATCCGTTTTGTCCCGTCAATGCAATCCGGTCAGCAGGTGCAATACTGAGATCGGGATAAAAAAGTTTTCCTGCGGGTCCAAGGGAAAGACTGCCGTCAACCAAGGTGAGTATGGCGTTCTTAGGTGAGAATTCCCCTTTTATCCAAATACCGGAAGCGGTTTCCTTTTGATATCGGAGTGCACTCAATTCCTTTTCCGCTATGCGAAGACGGCCGCTCAGTTGCCGTTGGAGAACGCCGGCCTTGCCGTCCTTTCCGGTCAAGCGGGCGGCGTCCTTCTTTGCACGGGCATCATGATCCTTCAGCGCCAATCCTTTTTTGGATCGTTTTTTATCGGCATCGGCGGCCTTTGACTTTCGGTGGTTGATTTCCTTTTTTAATCTCCGGCTTTCCTGTTTTTTCAGCCGGTATTTCCGGTCTTCGGCAGCGGCTTCGGCATCGAGAATCCGCTTTCCCTTGGTTACACCTCCGGGCCGGATATGGATACCACGGGAATCCAGAAAGAGGCATTGGCGGCACAATGCATCCAGCAACTCACGGTCGTGACTCACCAGCATGCCAATGCCGCTGTAGGCTTGCAGAGCTGACGAAATCAGGCGAGTGGCATACAGATCCAGATGGTTAGTGGGTTCATCCATTGCCAGCAGAACAGGTTGTCGCCACAGGACCTCCGCAATCTGGGTCCTCTTACGCTCCCCATGGGAAAGGTTGAACCACTGCCGATGGTAGTGCTCACCTATTTCAAGACGATCCCGAAGTACCGCCGCATCACGGTCATAACTCTCCAGAAAATCCAGGAGTCCTTCCGGCCGGTTTTCGGTACGCTGGGAGCTATAGGCCGCTGCTTCGGGCCTTCGCAGATGGCCCGCATCTGGAGACAGCAAACCGGCGGACAGTTTCAACAATGTGGTTTTGCCGATGCCGTTGGCACCCACGATGCCGGTCCAACCGGAGGTTAAATGGAAGGAAAGGGATTGAAACAGAGGCGTTGCCAAGGTTTCATACGAAAAATCAACCCGGTCAAACACAAGTGCTTTTGCCATGGATACCCCCTCATTGTATCGAGCGTTCCCGGCAATGTCCGTATCACGCCTTGGCGATTTCTCCGCAAAAAACAAAAGCCACGGTTTGCCGCAGCTTTCCGACAGGACTGGCGCCACGAAAAAAATACCGGAAACGGATTCCACTGACGCCTCGATGGACACAATTCAGGCATCAGCATGAAAGATGATGGTTGTTCTACGTCAACCGTACTCAATTTGGCACTGCCTCGTCTCTTTCTGAAAAGAGGTCAATGCCATCCTTTTGTTTCCAGTACTTATTTCCTCACTTTAGCGGCTCCTTGTTGTTCAGACCGGATGGGCCCCGATGGGTCGGGTGGGTCAGATGGGTTTCAGTAGAGGCCAGGTTATCGGAATCGGCCCCGGCCGTCAAGGCCCGGATCGCCATCTCTTTCGGCAATTGCATCGGATTTTCATCTTGAGGCAACCCTGTGGGCGCTACGATGTCCCACCCATTTTTCCACCATATCCTTTAACTTCTCAGGTCTGATGGGTTTTGGAATAAAATCATTCATACCGGCGGCAACGCATTCTTCCTGGTCTTTCTTCAGGGCATTGGCCGTCATGGCCACAATGGGTATGGCTTTATTCAGCACATTCGGTGACTGCCGGATAATGCGGGTCGCTTCAATGCCATCCATTTCCGGCATCTGGATATCCATCAGTACAAGGTCATAGGTATTTTGTGTCAATTCCTGCACGGCATCGAGACCATTGGCGGCTACGGTTGCATAATAGCCCATTTTCTTTAACAGCAGAATCGCCACTTTCTGATTTACGGGATTGTCCTCAACCACCAGCAAGCGCAGGTTTCCCGTGGGCGGATCTTTCAACTTGTTGGATGGCGGCGGTTGCTGAGTTTGGCCCGCGCTGTCTTTTTCAAATTCCAGCATAAACCAGAAAACCGCACCTTCACCAAAATTGGAACGGACGTCGATGCATCCACCCATAAGTTCCACAAGTTGTTTGGATATGGCGAGCCCTAATCCGGTGCCGCCGAATTTACGGGTGGTCGAGGCATCCACCTGTGAAAAGGATTTAAACAGCCGGTCCATACGGTCCTTCGGTATACCCGGCCCCGTATCCCGGACCTCAAATTTCAGTTCGACCTGCTTTACGTTCTCGGTTTCCGTCGTAACGTGAAGTATAACACCCCCGGTGGTCGTAAATTTGATGGCGTTGCCCACGAGATTGACCAGAATCTGCCGGATGCGGCAGGGATCTCCGACAACCCGACCGGGAACGGATGGATAAACGGAAACATCGAGATTAATCCCCTTCGAGACGGCCGGGACCATCATCACCTCCGTTATTTCCCCAATGAGGTCCCGGAGATTGAACCTGCGCATTTCCAGCTCGAGTTTACCGGCCTCTATTTTCGAAAAGTCCAGAATATCATTGAGGATCTCCAACAATGATTTGGCGCTCAGGAGAGCTGTTTGTATATAGTCCCGTTGATCCGCTTCCAAAGGGGAATTTACCATCAGCTCAAGCATACCCATGACGCCATTGAGCGGGGTACGGATCTCATGGCTCATATTGGCCAGAAATTCACTTTTGGCACGATCGGCGATCTCGGCACGCTCCTTGGCCTTCACCAGTTCCGCGGTCCGGCATTCAAGGTCTTCCTTTAGATCGGCGATATGCTGATAGATGGCTGAATTGGAAAAAGCGATACCGGCAGCGGGTACCTGGTCCAGGAATTTCAATTCGTTCGGCGAGAGGTCGAAACCGTGCTCGGGCCTGGATAGAAAAATCAGTCCCACTGCCTTTTCTCCCTGAACCAGGGGGACCATGTAGTGGTAACCCTTTTCCTTCATCCTGGGGAATATGCACCGGGCAGCATGGCCATATACCGGGTGTGTTTCCACCATTTCAATACTCACCGCGTAGGGTCTGGCAACAATCAGCGCCGAAATTTCATCGGGGACCTGAAGAGACGCTCCGGACAGGGGGTCCACCATGGCGGATGATTTTTCCCGTATGAGGAAAACGTCAGCTTCATTGATCGCCAAATAGTGTTTTATGACATGCCTGAATTCGGCGATCAAATCCTCCATGTTTTTCAGGTAAACACTGTTTGCGATAAACGTCTGAACCGCTCGATTCAAATAGTAACGATCGGGGTTGAACCGTTTCGTTATTCCGGGCTGGACTTTCAGGATGTAGTAATAATTGAATACAAAACCGGAAATGATAAGCGAAATAAACAGGCCCGGTCCCAAACCCGGTATTGCACGGTAAAGCCAGAACAGGAACAATACATTCGGAATAAGGATCAGCGAAGACATGATGGTCCAGGATGCCACCCGCAGCAGCATGCTGGGAATATCCATGAGGCGATACCGCAGGACACCATAAGCCAGTATGGTCAGCGGAACGAACATAAAATTACCGACCGGGTATACGTTATAACCGTTGATGGCCGGGATATTCACCAGGGTCAAAAGCCCGACGACGCAAAAAGAAAAAATAAAGTAAGCATACTTCCGTTTCCGGACCGGGTTACTCTCGGTGTCGAGTTTGTGAATAACCCGAATGACCATGTAGACCAGGGCAACCAGTCCATAAATACAGAACACCTGGAGTGCCGGCCCCCCGCGGGCGATATACCCCCAATTGAATTGGTTTAAGCCCGTAATATACAGGTTGGTCTGGGTGGTAACGGCCATCAGGCTGCTCAGCAAAATGGCGCATCCAATTACCCACTTTTCCCGGAGATTGAGAAGGTGATGTAAAAACAGCAGATGCCACACCGGCAGAAACACGAAGAAAAAATGGATCGACCGCTCAACTTTTAGGATCGCGGATTCACTGGTCAGAAAATGATGGCTGATGAATATGGGTGAAAGGAGCCCCCACCATATGCAGATCAGGGCGAATAATATCCGTTCACGTGTTCTTGGCGCCTTGCGAAGGGCTATCCCGGCCAGCACCAGACTGACGGCCAGGGACAGTACAGGTGGTACCAGGTAGAAAAATGATGGTTTCATGGATTATCCACTGCGCTATCGATATGGTATCAGGCCGGGATATATTGCGGCCCTTGCCGCTCCCGGCAACAATAGTATCGGTAAAATCCGGTGTTCTCTTAACCCATGGTCAATAGAAATCCGGTTCAGTCAGTTAATTGCAATAACTGCTCAATCTGTTCACCCACCGGGCTCCTGGATATCGTGCGGTAGGTTCGGACCCGGTTCTGCAGGCTCTCAAATGTCTGTCGGTACACTTTCGTGCCGTTGGCGAGGATGCGGGCGATTCCCTGGAATATGAAAAAGGTAAGGAATAGCACGATCCCGATGGTCAGGAAAGCGTGCAGAAAAAAGTCGGAAGAGAGGATGTTGCCGCTTAAAAACCGTGTGGTGGTGAGCCAGCCCACATAGGCCAGCATTCCCACCGGCGGCAGGTTAAACACGATTTGCAGCGCAAAATTGCTTAACCGGTCGGCGTTGGTGTCAAGGCATTGTTCCAGTGTGTCCGTCCACAGGTCCAGGATGTCGTCGGAAAGCCCGTCGTTGGCCACCAGCACGGCATCGGCATGCCGGATACTTTCGGAGAATCCGGCGCCCACCAATTTTTCAGCGATATCCGGCCAGTCCTGCATGACGGCCATCCGGTACTGGACCATGGCGGAGGTGGTTTGCCGACCCTCCTTAACGGCTTTAACGGCGGCGGTTGACGATTTATAATGTTTGACGGCTGAAAAAGCCCCGAATAGCATGCGAAGCGGGTTACCCAGGCGAAACATGGCGGCGAAACCGGAGCCGAAGACCAGAATACGCGCCCAGATGGCAATCAGCCAGCCCACGGGCCCCACCCAGCGCTGGGTCAATTTCTGGTAGAGTTGCACATTGATACCCAGGTGCTGCCGGACAGGATCGGACTTCAAGGCGGATACCGCCGATTTCATGGCTCCCGCTTCACTTTGACGCATCAAACCGGCACTGTCCGCCAGCTCATTTTTGACGGCCTGGACAGTGGCGCCGACCTCCTTCATCACATGATTGCGGATCTGCCCGGCGTTGCGGAGACGTTGGGTGGTGTTGAAACCGGATTTTCCGAAAGTATCGTGAATCAATCCATATAAGTCGTCATATTGATCAAAACCATGCCGCGGTTCCGTGCCCGGATCCCAGTCCGGATGTTCGAGATGACTTCTGGCTGAAACACAGAACAAATTGTTTACCTGTTGATCCCAGCTGTCGGAAAGAAATCCGGAAAACGCCGGCATGATTTGTTCCTTGAGCTCGGTTTCGGACTGCCGGTCGCATTTGTTCACCACGGCGATCAGGGACATCCCGTGAAAACGCTTTACGTAGGGGGCCATAAAATCCACATGGTCTTTCCGCTTGGGATTTTCCCCGTCAAAAACACAGACCAGGATATCGGAAAGCCCGATGATTTCTTCGATGAGCGGAATATGCGCCGCCTGTTGCGTGCTGTCCGTATCAGGCGTATCCACCAGGACCATATGATCAAGTACCGGGGCTTCCGGCGCCGTGATCACCGTCATTTGTCCGGCATTTACTTGTTCACGGAACATGGCGGCGTCGGTTGCCCGGCGGACCACCGCACGGACATTGCGGGTGGTGGGTCGACGGATTCCGGTTTCGGACAAACCGTCCTTCCCGGCCAGGGCGTTGATCAGGGTGGATTTACCGGATCCGCATGGACCGATAAGCGATACCACCAGTTTTCGGTCCAGCCGGTCGCCGAGCCTTCCGATCATATCAACGGCGGCATCGCATTGGGCGGACAATGCGGCGCCGGGCCGCCACAGCGGTATCCGCTGCAATATGTCCGCCACGTTTTTGAGCTCATTTTTATAGGTTCCGATAACGGCCGATGCCTTGATGTCGTCCAGATGCCGGCTTAGCATGGCGCAGCTCCTTTCAGTGATTGCAGGCAGGTGTTGATCCGCTCGATATGGTCCTCTGCGGTGTTGATGACGGTGCCCCCCTCGGCGATTATGGGGCCGGTGATCAGTTGTTCGAAAAGCCGCTGAACGGTCTGCATCTTTGTGTTCAGCCAGGTTTCGGCGATGGGCCCGAGCATGGTTTCCAGTTGCTTGATGTCCGCCTGCTTCACCCCGGCGGTGGCCGGTATGGCCACCAGTGCGTATAGATCTTTCAGTCCGAACAGTCCGGCCAGTTTGACTTTTATGCCGGCAGCCCCCACCGGGTCGCCCGTGGCGAGGATGTAGGTCACGGCCGCGGTGGCGGGCAGCACATTCAGCATCGCTGAAAACGTCTGCTGAATCTGATCCAGTATCCCCATTTTACGCCTGAATTCATCAGCCAGGGTTTTCAATTCAGCTTCCATTCCGGCGGTCATGGTCATCAGCGAGGCTCTTTCGGATAAAATCCGCTGGAGCCCCGCCTTCCAATCCGTGGTCTGAAGCCGGGTCTGCAACGCCTCGAGCACGGGATGCGCGGATATGGAAAACTCGGTGATGCCGTTTTGATCGATGGCGGTATCAAAGCCCTCTGATTGCGTTGCCGCGTCCGGTGATGAGACCTGTCCCATGGCATGGCACATCCGTTGGGCCACGGGGTCGTCCGTGGGCAGGCTTACCACCACTTTGGTACCCACCGCGTGGGCGAACATACGGTTGGCCGCGCTGATCAGATCTATTTTCAAATCGGCATCAGCATCAGTATCCGCCGGGGTAGCCGGTGCCGGGCCGCCGGCGGATTTAATCCACCGCATGGATTTGACCGCCCATCGAACGGGTGTTTCCACGATTCGCCCGGTTTTCCGCAGAAACCGGATATGGGCCGGATCCGTGGTGAGCCAGATCTCTGCAAACCGTTTCATCACCCGGTCCATGGGAAAATGGGATAACGCTTCCTGCACACAACGGCTTTGGGCCGCCTGCAGGGCATCAACGTACACCGATAGAGAATGCCTGGCCGCCACCGCCTGGACGTTTATGCCCGCCGCCCTGGCCAGGACATCGTTGAGGATTGACGAGAACAGGGCCATCCGGATCCGCCGGGGTTCAATACGGGCCAGAGCGTCCGGAAATGAAAGGGTCTCGTTCCGCACCGGTTTGATGGACATCAGGGCTGTACCGGCAGCCACGGCATTGTCCTCATCGGCACGATAAATCCCTAGCACGTTATCGGTTGCTGTCGTGCCATAGATGTTTTCAGCGACGGTCATCGCATGTTCCGTGACATCGGCATCGGAAAAGCCGGGGTACACCCGATAAATGAGCATACATTGCCGGGTACCGATACCCGTCAGCATCTCAGAGATGAAATCCGTATTGTCCCGGTTGTTGTAATTTGAGTTCGTGAAAATGTAAATGAGCAGATCTGCGGTTTCAAGGCTCTGCCGGGCCAGAGCGCGGTTGGCGTAAACCCCCTTGGCACCGGTATCAAAATCCGGTGTGTCCAGTAGTATGATATGGGGGGATACGGAGGAGGCCAGCGTGTACACCGGATCACCGGGGGAGGTCAACTGGTCCTTGTCCGACAATGCCGTGGGATCGCAGCCAAAGGGCTGGTAAAGATTGTGCAGAAATGCCGGTTTTTCGGCGAACGCCGGATGGGCGGCAATCAATACCCGCCGGTTAATACCGGCCTTTCCACCGGTGGGAGACAGCTTTTCACCGGCAAGGGTATTGAACAAGGTGGATTTTCCGGATGATCCCCCCCCGCAGATCGCACAAGTCAATGGAAAATCCGGCTCGAGCCTGGGCATCAGCTTGCCGTCGATCATATGTTCCCATGGCCGCAACTCTTCGGGATCGCCGAGTTTCAGCAGCCGGTGAAGTGCCGGTATTTCCCGGCGGAGTATGCCGAGAGCGGAGCTTATGTTCTCATTATAATCTGTGCTCATACTGAAGCCCATCGAGATTACACGAATCAAATGGTAAATGGCAATGATGCCATATCAGGACGGATGAACGACGCCGGGGGATATGCGGTCCGGCATTACAAGCCATCTCAAAAAAAATCTCATCTGTAACTGCAATATTAAGCAAAGAGACTTTTTTGAGATGACTGGGATTAGATACACTCTTTTCACCTGAAAAAGCAAACATTGACAAAGTGTTATCCGGCCGCATTCTATGTATGGCGCCATCGAAAGCCGCCCGGCAACAGAGGATGAATCAAAATGGCTTGGCAATCGATAAAAGGGATGCCGGGAAAGATGTACCTCCCGGAAAAAAAACAAATGAAACCGTCCAGGCATGGATGTCGGGATTGTTTTGCATGTCAGTGGTGCAGTGATGACCGGTGCCAAATATGCCGTGACAGGTGTCACGGCAATCAGAAACCGGTGCAACGGGACAAGGGGTAGTCAGTCCTGTTTTATCTTATGGTTTTCGGAATCCGTTTCCAACCGGGTCACCCCATTTTATCCCAGAACGCACGGCCCCGGTCTTCCATGGTACGGGGGCGCCGGTCCGGCGGATCATCGGCCCGGCCCGAAGGAGCCCGGCCCGTGAGCCGGGCTATCCGCTCTTCCAGGGGCGGATGGGTGGAAAAGAGGCTTGCCAGGCTTTTCCCGGACAATGGGTTGACAATGAACATATGGGCGGTGGACGGATGGGCATCCAAGGGCAAGCGCCCTGAGTAGGCACCCAGTTTGGCCAAGGCGCTGGCCAGCCCGTCGGAACGGCCGGCAAATTGCGCACCGGTGGCATCGGCCAGATATTCCCTTCGCCGGGAAATGGCCATTTGAATCACCGTGGCCGCCAATGGGGCGATGATGGACATGAGAATCAAACCCAGGCCGCCCATGCCACCTTCCTCGTCGTTGCCGCGCATACCGCCGAAAATGGCTGACCAGCGGGCCATGGTGGCCAGAAGCATGATGGCGCCGGCCATGGTGGCGGCTATGGACCCGATGAGGATATCGCGGTTTTTAACGTGGGCCAGTTCGTGGGCCAGAACACCGATAATTTCTTCCCGGTTCATGAGGCGCAACAGACCATGGGTAACGGCGACCACGGCATGTTCGGGGTTTCGTCCGGTGGCAAACGCATTGGGAGCGTCCTTGGGGATAATGTACACCTTGGGCATGGGCAGTTGGGCGCGTTGTGACAATTCTGCGACCATATCGTAGAGTTCCGGGGATTGCTGTGGGGAGACCTCGTTGGCCTTGTACATGCGCAGGACGATCTTGTCGGAGTACCAATAGCTGAAAAAATTCATGCCGGCTGCGAATATCAGGGCGATGATCATACCCTGCCGGCCGCCGAGCATCTGACCGATTAAGATGAAAAATACGGTCATCACGGCTAAAAGAATGGTGGTACGAATCTGGTTGCCCATACTGGTTGACTCCTTTATCTATTTCGACTAAAACAAATCTTAATGACCGTTGGCAGGCATGCCGGATGCAAAACCACCCGCCTCCTACTTCACCTGCCCGACATCTTGGATAATATAAAGCCGACAGCGAAAAATGCAACGTCAGTCGCCCCCTGATTCCCGGCATAAAATTCATGCGGATCTGAATCGATAAAACGTGAAAACAACAGGCGGTGAAGCCGTATTTTTGAGCGTATTTATATCTATATTTTAACCTTATCGGAGAATATTGGAAATGATGGACGATATGGAAAACCAACACGATGACGACAAGGACTACGAGGAAAACGAAGAAGAAAGTTTTGCCGCACTTTTTGAGGCTTACGAAGCCGGCATGAGTGACGACTTGAAGGTCGGTGATAAAATCAGCGGAAAAATCATCAGTATCGGCAGCGGCAATGTGTTTGTGGATACCGGCACCAAAGTCGACGGCGTGGTGGAAAAAGCCGAGCTCACCGATAAAAATGGCGACTTCACACATGCCGAGGGTGACGTACTGGAATTGTATGTCGTGGCCATGAATGAAAGTGAAATCCACCTGTCCAAGGCCATGTCCGGCATTGGCGGTTTGAATATGCTCAAAGATGCACTCGAGAACAAGGTGCCGGTGGAAGGCAATGTAAAAGAGACCATCAAGGGCGGATTTCATGTCGAGGTGATGAAACACCGGGCCTTTTGTCCGATCAGCCAGATGGATGTCCGCTACGTGGAAGATCCGGAAATCTACGTGGGTACCACACATCGGTTCCTGATTAAACGAATAGAATCCAAAGGCCGTCATGCCAATATCGTGGTATCCCGGCGTGACATCCTTGCAAAAGAGCAGCAGGCCGCCCATGCGGAATTTTTGAGCAAGCTGGCCCCGGATGCCATCGTGGACGGCAAAGTGACCCGTCTGATGCCCTATGGGGCTTTCGTAGAATTGACTCCCGGGTTGGAGGGAATGGTGCACATCTCCGAACTGAGCTGGTCCAGGCTCGCCACGCCGGAGGATGCCGTCAAAAAAGGCGACCGCCTGAAGGTGAAAATATTAAAAATTGAAGCCGGGCCCAAGCCCAATGAGAAACGTATTGCGCTCTCCGCCAAACAGGCCGCCGGTGATCCCTGGATCACCGTGGCTGACGAATATCATGCCGGTGACCGCATCAAGGGAAAGGTCACCCGCCTGATGGATTTCGGTGCCTTTGTGGAAATCGCCCCGGGAGTGGAAGGCCTGGTGCACATCAGCGAAATGAGCTATGTCAAACGAATCAACAAACCCGACGAGGTGGTGTCGCCCCAGGATCAGGTATGGGTGGTGGTCAAAGCTATCGATACCGCCAACCGGCGCATTTCCCTGAGTATTAAAGACGCCGAAGGTGATCCGTGGGCGGAGGTGGCGGAAAAATACACCGTCGGCCAGGCCATAGAAGGTACATTTGAAAAAAAAGAGAAATTCGGTTATTTTATCTGCCTCGAACCCGGGGTGGTCGGTCTGATGCCCAAATCCAAGGCCGAGCTATCAGCGTCGGTCAAGGTTTTCGATACAATGAAAAAGGGTGATCCCATCACCGTTATCATCGATGAAATAAAGACCGATGTACGCCGGATTTCCCTGGCCGCCACGGATACCACGGACGAAGGGAACTGGGAAAATTTCTCATCGGATAAAAAATCAACCTTGGGATCGCTGGGTGAAAAACTCCAACAGGTTCTGAAAGACAATAACAAATAGAAAATGACGAGGTTGACCAATGACGGAAAAACGGATTCACGACCTGCTGATTATCGGCGGGGGTCCCGGTGGGCTGTCCGCCGCGATTTATGCCATGCGGGCGGCACTGGACACGGCATTGATTGAGAAAGGCGTACCCGGCGGACAAGTCACCATGTCCGACGAGGTGGAGAATTATCCCGGATTCAAACATATCGGCGGCGCTGAATTGTCCATGAAGTTTGCCGAACATGCCCAATCCTACGATCTGGAGATCATCACACAGGAAGTAACGGATCTGGTGCCCGGACTGGAATATCATACCATACGATTGGCAAATGGAGAAGAGTGCCATGCCCTGTCCGTTATTCTGGCCACCGGTGGCAGCCCTCGAAAACTGGGGATACCCGGTGAAGATGACAATTACGGCAAGGGGGTTTCCTATTGCGGGGTTTGCGATGGATTCTTTTTCAAGGGAAAAACCGTTGTGGTGATAGGCGGAGGCGATACGGCCGCGGAAGAGGCGCTGTATCTGGCCAAACTGGCCAAAAAAGTATATCTCGTCCATCGCCGGGATGAACTGAGGGCCAGTATGATTCTTCAGCAACGGGTCAAGAACGATTGCAACATCGAAATACTGTGGAATACCGTGGCCACCGAAATAAAGGCCGGTTCGGACGGTGTCGGCGCTGTGGTGCTCAAGGACACAAAGTCCGCCGAAACCCGGGAGCTGCCCACGGACGGCGCCTTCATTTTCATCGGTTTTGTACCCAACAACCAACTCGTACCCGCCGGTACGAAAATGAACGCCGACGGTTTCGTGGTGACCAATGAAAAATGCGAAACCAATACACCGGGCCTCTATATAATCGGTGACCTGAGGGATAAGTATGCCCGCCAAATCGTTCTCTCCGCTGCCGACGGCTGTATGGCCGCCCTGGCGGCTGCCCACTATGTGGAAACCCGGAAAGCTGCGGGTATCGAGGCCTGTGAGGCGCCCGCCGGACTTTTCGGCACGGAGAATTGACACCAGCTTTCGATTCTCATCATTTCAAGACATAAGGAGGTGTCATGAAAGCATGTATGCGAGCTCTGGTAGGTTTACTGGCCCTGGCGTTAATCGCCGGCACCGTTTGCGGACAATTCGCCAAGCCCGATGAGGCAGTCTCCTACCGCAAAGCCGTCATGCGGATCATCGGCGCTCATTTCGGACGTATCGGCGCAGTGGTCAAGGGACAGACGGACTTTGACGCCGAAGCGGTTGCCCATGATGCCGGAATCGTGGCCACTATGTCGACCCTGCCGTGGGACGCCTGCCTTGTGGCAGGGTCATTTGACGGGGAGACGACATTGAAATCCATGGTTCTGGATGAGAAAGACAACTTCATGAAGGGCGCCGGTGCATTCACGCAGGAAAGCCTTAAACTCGGGGAATCAGCAAAAACCGGAGACCTGAATACCGTTAAAACCCAGTTCGGCAACGTCGCCAAAAGCTGTAAGGGGTGTCACTCCAGATACCGGAAATAACCGCGGGGAGACCCGGATGACCCGGATTATCGGACCAGCAGATACACGCCGGTCCCGGCAAGCCCAGCGATCAAGAGAGCGACCCAGGTTTTCGCGTTCACGGACGGACCGGGTTCGTGCCAGGTTTTAAACCCGCTGATCATCGGTCCCACCAGGTTTTCACGCCTGATGATCAGATAAAACAATATGGCGCCGACGTGCACCACCACCACGGTGGCGATGGTCCATGCGTTGAGGTGATGGATCCGCGTCAGTTGATCACTCACGGCTTTGCTCACCCATGGATAGAGCGGGCCTTCGATGAAAATGTCGTCATTGGCAAACAGGCCTGTGAGCGCCTGCAACAAAATAACGCCCAGCATGGCCACCACCGACCAGCCGCCCATGGGATTGTGACCGAGGTGACGTGGTGAATCCTTATCCGTCAGTGCCCCGGCATAGCGAAACACCTCCCGGGGACCTCGCACAAAGGACGTAAATCGTGAGTGATATCCGCCGAGCGTCCCCCAAATCAGCCGGAATATCAGCAATGCCAGAACGGCATAACCGGCACGCATGTGCAGAATCATCAGATTTCCGCCGAGTGATGCGGTCACGAAAGACGTGATCACGAGCCCCGCCAGCAGCCAGTGGAACAGCCGTGTGGGCAGATCCCACACCTTTATGTGGAAATCCTGATCTTTTTTCTGGGTTGAAACTTCCATGGTCCTTACTCCCGAATGATTTTGGGTTGAACGATGAATGGACCGCCGGCTAGAATGGCCAGAATACCGGAATAAAAAGGGTTCCCATGATGAGCACCACCAGATTCAAGGGGATACCCAGTTTCAGATAGTCGCTGAACCGATACCCCCCGGGACCATATACCAGCAAGTTGGTTTGGTAACCGATGGGGGTGGCGAAACAGGCGCTGGCCCCGAAACAGACGGCAATGATAAACGGTTTGGGATCAACCCCCACCCCCATTGCCGTGGAGATAGCGATGGGCAGCAGCAACACCGCGGTGGCATTGTTGCTCAGAACCTGGGTGCTGACGCTCGTGAGCAACAAAAACCCCGCCAGCAGCAGCCGGGGTGATAAACCGGCGAAAACACCGAGAAATGCATCGGCATATAATTGACTCGCGCCGGTCTTTTGCATGGCCGCCCCCAGGGCAATGGTACCGGCAATCAGAATGAGCACATCCGCCTGAAGTGCCCGGTATCCATCCCGAAGCTGGATACAGCGGGTCAGCAGCATCAGGAAAACGCCCGTCAGCGCGCAGACCATGATATCGGCCAGGCCGGTGGTCGCCGCCAACACCAATCCGGTGAAAATGCCCGCGGCGATTTTTGCTTTTCGCTTGTGAACGATTTCGTGATGAACATCCTCCACGATGATGAAATCCGCACCACCCCTCAGCCGTTCCAATTTCCCGACAGCGCACCAGATCAACAAAATATCTCCGATGCGAAGCCGGATATCCGGTATGGTCTGCTCGGTGTAATGCAGACCACTGCGCTTTGCCGCCACCAGGTGCAGATCCGGATCCTTGAACAGATCGGTGTCCATCAATTTTTTGCCGATCAGATCAGACTGGGGCGGAATGATCAATTCCACGACATAGGTTTCCGGCTCTCCGGTGCCGAATTGTAGACCGTTTTCCGACAGAGGCAGTTCGGCGCCTTTGGAATTCAAGATATGAACGAGGTCGTTGGCGGAACCTTTAATCAGAAGCCGGTCATCGGCAGCAATGAACACCTCGTCCCGCCCCGGATAGTAGATGTGAGAATACCGGATCAATTCCAATATTTCCATGCCCGGCAGGAGCTGCTTGAAATGATGGCGCGGATCCTTACCGATAAGATCGCTGTCTTTCGGAATGGTCAACTCGGCCAGGTAGCGGCGATGCTCTCCGTTTTCAATTTCGCAGGTTGGATTGATCTGATCGGGCATCAGCCGGGGGGATGCAACCAGCAGAACTGCCAGCCCGACAATGGCAATGGGAAGCCCGAGTATTGACAGCTCGAACATGCCCAGGGGGCCATAGCCGGCGGCGGCGGACAGATCGCTGACAATCAGGTTGGTGGAGGTGCCGATCAGTGTGCAGGTTCCAGCCAGAATAGACGCATAGGATACCGGGATCAGAAATTTGGACGGACTCAAGCCAAATTCGCAGCACATGCCCATGACCACGGGGATGAACAGCACCACCACCGGCGTATTGTTGATAAACGCCGAGGCTATGCCGACGATCACCAGCACCACCAGGAGGGCAAGGGTGGCATTGCCCCTGGACATCTTGATGACCCGGCGTCCGATGAATTCCACCGCTCCGGTGCGAATCATCGCCTGGCTGATGAGAAACATGGCGCCCACGGTGATCACCGCCGGGCTCGAGAATCCGGCCACCGCTTCCTTGGGTGTCAACAATCCGGTAAGCATGAGCGCCACCATAATACCGATGGCGGTGAGATCAACCCGGATTTTTTCCGTTACCAGCAGAACCAGTGCGGCACAGAGAATGGCGGACACAATCCATATGGACATGGGAACCTCCCGCTTTCACTAAAAAACCGTATCCCCCGGCAAATGCCCGGAGCACAAGCATTAAAATGACAACCATGGATCTCAAAAAAACATCATCCGAGAATCTAATGATCCGAATTGCAGATGCAAGCCGGATGGATGCGGGCAATCGGGCAATCTCATGTATGCCACTGAAAAAACGTCCGGCGTTAATCCAATTTCACCAACTCATACACCCGTGTACCGATGCCCAGTTCTTCGGCATATTCCAGTTGCAGGGGCCAGTCCACCTTGGGATACAGCCCGGTGAACTTGTCGCCCCCGGGTTCGGTATTGGTTTTCAGACAGGTCCCGGCAAGGGCGGGCACCTGGTTCACCAGGTCCGCGGATGCCTGATCCAGGGCCACGGGATCGATGGATGCGGCCACGCCAATATCTGCGACGATCGGTGCATCGTTGGCCGCGTAACAATCACATCCCGGCGACACATTGGTGATAAAATTCAGGTGCAGGGCTTTTTGGGTTTTCCCCTTGAGTACGCCGGCCGTGTACTCCACCATGTTTTCCAGGAACACGGGGATGGATTGATTCCATTGCACCTGAACCGCATCGTTCGGGCAGATCACGATACACTCGCCGCATCCCACGCAAGTCTCCGGGTTGATAGCGGCTATTTCATCGGTGACCGCAATGGCCTCCTGGGCGCAATGCGCCTCGCAATCCCCGCACCCGATACAGGATAGCTCGACAACCTTCGGGGTCAGTGTCGAGTGCTGGGCCATCTTGCCCCGCCGGGAGGCGCATCCCATACCCAGATTCTTGATGGCGCCGCCGAACCCGGAGAGTTCATGACCCTTGAAATGGGCGACGGAAATCAGGCAATCCGCCTGAACGATTTCAGAACCGATGTATACTTCCTGGAAGTTTTTGAGGTTCACCGGTACGGCGGTCTCGGTCTTTCCCCGAAGACCGTCGGCGATGACCAATGGTGCTTCCACCACGGAATAGGCAAAACCATTGTGTACTGCGGTGGTCATATGGTTTACGGCATCGGAACGGGTACCCGCATACAGGGTGTTGGCATCGGTCAGAAAAGGCAATCCGCCCGCCGCTTTTATCTCCTGGACGATTTTTCGCAAATACACGGGGCGGATGAAGGCGGTATTCCCGAGTTCGCCGAAATGCAGCTTGACAGCCACCATCTCCCTTTTGCCGACGATATCCGCAACACCCGTGGACGCCATCAATTGCCCGATCTTATCCACAAAACTCTGTTTTTGGGAGGCACGCAAATCAATAAAAAACACCTTGCTCTTCATGGTCGATTCCTTTTTAAGTTTAATCCGATTCTATGAATGTTGGGGTTTACTGGAAATCCCGGGTTTGATATACCTTCGTCCCATTGGCCGGTATGACAGTCCTTCAGGCGTCATTTACCGGCTAGGCAGCAGATACCGGAAAACCCTCAACGCCAATAAAAGTGACCGTATGGAAATAAAAGACAAAGTCGATATCCTTGATCAAATGTTTACCATATATGATGATTTTCTCGCCGACAAGCAGGTCGCATGTGAAAAAGGCTGTGACAGTTGCTGTACTCGAAATGTAACCCTGACCACACTGGAGGGATTTCGGCTGCTGGACAGGATGGGAAAAGCACAGCACGATCTACTGCTGTCGGATATCCGGACCCGGGAAGGCAACGAACGGTTCATGCCCCGATTGACCATCAACCAGATGGCGGCCATGTGCGCCCAGGGCAAGGAGATTCCGGAAGAGGAAAACCGTCCGGAGTGGGGATCGTGCCCCCTTCTCACCGATGCATTGTGCCCGGTTTATGAAAATCGGCCTTTCGGCTGCCGTTGCATGGTATCTCGCGCTAATTGCGCGCAAACCGGCTATGCCGATATGGATCCCCTTATCTTATCCGTCAATGATGTGTTCCTGCAATACATCGAGCACATTGACGCCCTTGGATACTCCGGGAATTTCATTGACATCCTGTTGTTCCTGGACACTGATCAGAATCGGCACGACTACCTGAATAGCCATTTGAACAAACCGGCGTCGGAGACCGGCCTCATTCCCAACCATCCGGTTCAGGTGTTGATGATTCCGCCGGAGCACCGGAAAGCGGTGGCGCCGATCCTGGAGGCCTTCCGGAGCATCCGGCCGCGCGGGTAGCGACTGCAGCGAAGCGTACTATCGAATATCTGTTCGCTCGAACACCGTAAAAACGCCATTGAATGTTCGGATGTTGCCATGGGAAATTTAGAATTTGTACCCGATGCCGAACAACCCGTGAAGCGCTGCATTGGGAACCGTGGCATTGCCGTCCGCCACGGGAACGGTTGCATAGGAACCGGTGAGTTTGGCTTCGATGGAAAAAAACCAATGGTCGGTAAAGTCAAACCGCTTCTCCACCGCTACCTGTGATGTCACCCCACTGAGGTAAAACCCGCTGAATCCACCGTCATCCTCCTTCCGCTCCCCCCGGATGCGCGATTCCGGATGGGTCATGACAATACCCAGTCCCACGCGGTAAATAAACTTCTTCCATTTCACGGCATAGTTCACGGTATTGAGATTATAACCGTGGGAAATGGCGAACTTGTCCACCTCGTCAGGTTTATTGGACAGAAACAGCTTATGGTGGAGGCTTTCAAATTCCCAGGCATGATTGCCGTTCCATTTGCCGATTTTGAAGTCATAATAGGGCGCCATGGTGCTCCAGGCACGGGTTTCGTATTCGGCGGTGATGTCTATGTCGTCCTCTCCGGCCTGTTCGATGTTCAATGGGGTCGGGAAACTATATGCCGAGCCGGTGGCCACCTGGAATACCCATTCGGCCGAACAAGGTGACGGGGCAAGTAGAAGGGCGCTGCATATCATCAACAATACGGCCAGGCAGATCTTTTTCATCGATCACTTCCTCCAAAGAAAATTAACTGTGTTTCAGGTGGATAAGGGCGGTACACGCATCAGAGGTCAGTAAATAACAGAATACGGCGATGAACAAAAGGAGATAATGTCAAGATACCATCCGGCCGTCGGCCAGGGTGATAACATGCTCACAACGGCGAATGATGGCCGGGTCATGGGTAGCGAATAAAACCGTGGTCCCGGTCTTTTCGTGAAGCCGGATCAACAGCTCGAGAATGCCGGCTGCGGTTGCCGAGTCCAGATGGGCCGTTGGTTCATCTGCCAGCACCACACCGGGACAATGGATCATGGCCCGGGCCACGGCCACCCGCTGTTTCTGCCCCCCGGACAATTGGTGGGGGAAACGGTCTCCTTTATCCTCGAGGGCGATATCGGAAAGCATGCACCGGATGGTTTCAGCGAAGTTATCGGCGCCGGTCAGCAGCAGGGGCAATTCAATATTTTCATACACAGTCAGCTTCGGGATAAGATTGTCTCCCTGAAATATCATGCCCACATGGTGCCGCCTGAAAAGTGAAAGGCCGGTTTCGTCCATGGCATGCAGATGATGCCCGCCCACTTGAATGTCTCCGGCACTGGGCGATTCAATGCCGCCGATGAGGTTGAGCAGGGTGGTTTTGCCGGATCCGGACCTTCCGGCCACGGCGTGGAAGGAGCCGGACGCAATGGCGGTGCTGAAGGAGTTGACGGCATGAATGGCAGTGCCACCGTCGAAATAAGTCTTGGAAACCTGGTGTAGATGAATCGGCAAGGTCATTAAGAAAACCTCAACATGTCCGCAGCCGTTCGCTTGCCGGCAATCCGCGAAGGGAAATAAGCTGCTCCTACCGACACCATCACCGAGAGCAGACCGGGCCAGAGCAAACCGGCCACGGTTATCCGGGGCCTGACCACACCGGTTACCACAAAATACCGGTTATGTGAGGTCCACTGGGAAAAATCGATGCCGAAATGAGCGGCAATGGCCACCATTGCCCCGCCGATGGCAAGCCCGGCCAGGGTCGCCAACAGGCAGACCATAAAATTTTCCAGAAACACCAGGAAGACCATTTCGTTGGGTGTGATGCCCAGTGCTTTGAGAATACCGAACTCCCGGTATCGTTCCATTACCGTCAATATAACCGTATTGCTGATGCCAAACCCCACCAGCAAATATACCAGCGTCATGATGACCATCATGGAGATGGTATTCATTTCGATGAGTTGCACCAGGTCCGGCAGCAATTCGTCCCAGGTTCGCAGGCTTATCCCCGCTGGCAGCTGTTGCTGTATCCGGGCGGCAGCCGGTCGGATCTCTTCGGGATGGCTGAAAAAGACGGCAATCTCCGCAGTGGAGGCACGCTGCAAGGCGGTTGTGAACCCACCGATGGGCATGAAGGCGGTGGTATTGTCAAAATACTCGATGCCGGTTTCAAAAATACCGCTGATCTCAATCCCGGCAAGTCCGACCCCGCTTCCGGTGTTGAAGGTTAAGATGTCCCCGGTTTTGGCAGACAGCGCATCGGCGATGCCGCTTCCCACCATGATCCGACGGGATTCCGGACCGGGGACGACACCCGCCGTCAGGCGTTGGGACACTGCGGTTTTAACGAATTCTTTTTCCGGATCAACCCCGAACAGGTTCACCGGCACAGCCCCCTTCTCCCCGGTAAGCAGTCCGCTCGACCGGTGTCTCGGCAACAGGTCGGCCACTCGGGACTCCTTGCGGATCACGGGAATGAGTGCCGGCAGCAACCGGGTATCAGGTAGGGCGATCAAGCCATGGCCGGAATGCAGGTGGGTGGAGTTCATCACCATGCAATCGTTTATGCCGGTGGTAATTCCGTATAAGAGAACCAATGTAGCCGTACCGATGACGATGAACCCACCGACAGCGATTGTTTTTCGCCGATGCCGGGAACAGAAACGCAGCACCAGTCGCATCCATATCCGGGTCAGATTCAGTTTCATCAACGGTCTCTAAGAAGTATTAATGCCTGGGGTTGACCATACAATTCCGCCAGATGCCCGATAAAGTCTTTTCTGCTCTCACTGTCCATGGGCAGTCCGGCCCCACGGAGAAGGCTTACGGCTGTCGACAACCGCCCGAGGGCGATTTTCAGGGCATGGCCGGCGGCCACGGGGAATTCAGTGTACAAATCGAAACGATTCCGGAACGATTTTTCCAGTGACACGGAAAGGTATCGATCCAGCTGTTTTTTTTCAACGGTGTCGTCGCCATGAAGTATCAAAGCGGCCAGATAATTGTATTTCCGGTCATGGATGTCCATGGCCAGATCACTCAGATCATCAAGGACCTGGCAGCCGATTCCCAATTGCATCAATCCGTCCATGGCTTTTTTTACAATGGGGGCTTCCGGATCAAGATCTCCCAGCGCGACAGGGGCGGATAAGGGTGCTGTAAACAATTGCCCTGTTTTTGCCGAATGAATTTTATCGAGCACCTCATCGGGTGAGAGCGCATAATCCACACCGCCTTCTTCCTGGGCCTCTTCCTTTCCGCTGACGAGAATGGAATCCAGGGAATGATCGTTCAATAGATGCATTTCAGCCGGACTGATGATCCCATCATCAACGGCATCCAACAGGTAGGAGAAAAAAACACGGTCGGTCACCAGCAATGTCAATACGGATTTGAATACCGGCGCTGTCTCGGGAAGATCAGTCAGGATCAATTCCTTGAGTTCATCGTCCAGAAGATTGTCACAGGCGGTGACCCAGCATCTCAAACAATGGTTCAGGCGGGCGAACAGACAACGGCGCCGGGGTGGGATATTCAGCGCATGAAACATGGCGATGAACAATACACTGAAATAATTGTGTCTGAGTGTTTTCCAACTGTCCGGCAATGCACGGAGGCGGATGTCGGAATTGGACAGCGTTTTGGCCGCTTTTTCCCAAAAACTGTTCAGGACATCGATTTGTTCGGCCAGGCTCTGGTTGAAAATGTTGATTTTGGATAAAAAATCAAACTCCGGCATGGGTGCCCGCTCATCGGATGCTGTATAGCGATAGGGTTAAATTGAGGTAATTACGCTTTTCATAAAACCGGACCGGACACTTATTGTCCGGCCACGTCTTTTCCGCAGTGCTTACATAACTTCGCCTTCTTTTTGATGATTTCAGCACAATACGGACATTCTCGTGTAAAATGACGTGTGTGAATTTCCTGGACGGCCGTTTCAATTTTTTTCTCCAGGATATCATTCCCGACACGCAGGTTTCGCAGAGCATCAATGGCTTCAATGCCACCGATATCCCCCATCATTTCAGCGGCTTTGGTCCGAACCCGCATGGGTTCGGAGGGATCCAGAAGCAATCGGAGAACACTGACGCCGTCCTGATTGATATAACAATCGGCAAGAATACTGAATCCTTTTTTAATGTTATCTTTCAATACTTCCTGTTGAGCCATAACCTGTTCGTTGATGATCTGTCCCTTGGCCCCCATGGGGCTGAATACGGGCATACATTCGTAATGGTCTTCCCCGGGATAGCAAAAGCACCGGTATGAAGCGTTATGCGCGTAATTCTCTTTTAAATTGTCCCATCCATTGACATAGAGCGGACATTCATCATTAAAGCATAAAAAAAGGTACGGGGCACCCCAGCCCAAACCATCGGCAAAATTTATCGGTGGTGCTTCCCAGATATCCATCTGCTTTTTACAATGGGGACAGACAGGCCTTTCCATGGTCATGACTTTTTCCAATACCTGCTCTTTTGTTTCAAAGGCCATTCTTAACTCCGATCTATATGGTTGAAATTATAATAAACTGTAATTTTAAAAATCCGGCGCCGATATTGACGAATAAAGTAGATTCTAAGAAGTTTTTATATTTTGTCAATGATGCCCTGTCCTCTTGCCGGCGCCCGGATACCGTATCCAAGTTCGATTGAAATGTCCATATATAACCATGCACATGCAAGGCTATGGCATGTTAAATCAGTAGGGTTGGAATAGTGTCCGATGAAAACAGGTAATCTTTAATTTCAAATGGCGGAATACTATCCATTTTTAAAGATCGCTTTGATAATAAAGTAAAGGAATCGGATTAAAGGCCGATATTAAAGATGATAAGCCCCGGACTCTGATGCCATGGGGCTGATTACACCGGCAGTGCACTTACCATTCCCACACGTCTCCTATGGATGCGGCGGCACCGCATTGTGATTGAACGGCGAATGATGATGAATATGAATAACGAATCCCCCGACATGCAACTGGATGACAGCGCCAAGGCCCTGTTCGAAGAGTTGGGGGGTATTGAAGCGCGACAAAAATACAGCCTGGACGGGTTGGCCCAGAGCCTGGAAGATGAGCAGAAACGGCAGGACAAATGGCGGCTTCAACTCATCCAGGCGGCGATCCTGATCAGCACCCAATTCATGGACATTCGCCTGTTGAAAAACAAGGACGAATATTCAATTGCCTTTGAAAAGCTCCATAAAACCTTAAAACAACTCTCGGCCATGCCCGATGCGGATGACAAAATTATCATCCGTTATCGCGGTAATCCCGAATCCCCGTCTACACCTGAAAAATTCGACTATGAAATTCTGTTCAGCCATCTGATGGTGAATACAGCGGTGGTGCCGTCCATCATCAAACGCACCGGCGGTAAAAACCCACAACTTGGGGATCAGTTACTACAGGCGTTCACACTGTTTTCCAAATGGGGATTGAACAACCTCTATATACGGCTCCCTAAAGGCGGCCAGGCGGATATGATGCAATTGCACATCTGCCTGAGGCTCTTGATGCAATATAAAAGAGCCAAATCAAAGGGAGTACCGCTGGTGATTTCACAGGGCGGGAAGAAACGGCAGATCCCAATCGTATTGGATGAGACGGGACAACCGGACCTCAACCTGACCCTGGTGGCCGGAATCAACCAGTTAAACTCGACCACCATGGACGGATTGGTTCAAAAAGTCGGCAGTTGGATGCAAAAGGACGGGGGCGACAATGGTGAAAAAGCACTGGTTTACACGAGTGTTTTCAATGCCATGTACGACATTGAAAAAATTTCACAAAAACTGAAGAAACCGCTGTTGGAAATTAACAATATCAAATGGCTGATGTTACTGAAATCAGATGACATCATCACCCAGGAAAAAGCGCACGTAGCCCGTCTGGCTCTCAGTAAATCCGGAGGATCCCCGGAAAAGGTAGCCGAAGTCATCAAGAGCGTTTATGGTGACGATTATGGTAAAATAGATTCAAAAAAACTGAACAAACGCATAAATCTGTCATCGGAATTATTACACTCCATAGAGGAAGAGCCGGATAATGAAGGGATAAAGTCCGAGGTGCTTGAGAATATACATCGACGTCTCGATACCGTTGAGGACAGCTTTTTCGACAACATATATGTCCAGCGTGAAGATGACCCGGAAATTGAAGATGACAAAAACAACGTCATCCTGCGGGTACATCAACAACTTTACAAAATGGTCACCTTTTTTAAAGGCCGCTCAGCAACACATAAAAAGATGAAGAGCGTGACCGCGAATCCCATGTCCTTCACGGATACCGATTTCGAAACCATCGCCACCGATTTCAACATCTCCACGGAAGAAGCTATCGCGCTGGTCGATCATCTTAAAAATTGTTTCTCCGCCAACGGCCGATTCAGAAAATCCGCATTCAACGCCGCCATCGACCATTTCATTTGCTATGAAAAAAAGATTTTTCAATTTTTGTGGCATCACATGAAGGATGTGGTTCTCAATGAAGATCGCACCGCCTTCTTAAATGCGCTGCAAACCTTGGCCTCAAGAATGGAACAGCCCAAAAAGGCGTTTAAAATTTTGCTGGAGGATTTTACCCGCGAACCATCCGTGATCAATTTTTCCGATAACAAAGCGCTGATGCTGGCAAATCTGGTTTTGCATCGCTACGATACCCTGGCCGATATCGAGATGACCCCCGATGATATCATATTGGAACGGTTGCAACTGGACCATAAGGTGGCGGGCTACGCCAGCTGGCGAATCGACAGAGACCAGGAGCGCTTTTTTGAAAAAGTCCGGACAATCCATAATAAGCTTAATGAATCACTTGAGCGCGGCAAGACCCATCGCGAACAGTTTACCAGTGGGCACATGATAAATCTGGAAAGAGAATTATACATCTTCCTGTCATTGGTCGAAGGGAAAACCGGCCCTTGTGTATTACGAAGCGGTGTTCAGGAATACGGCAATCCGCAAGCGGAGGTGTTCGCTCTGCCGCACAGTGAGCTTCAGATGCAGTTGCTGATCCAAAACCTTCGGGTGACCCTGCACGGTATCGGCAGTATCGGCGCCATGGAGGATATCGGCCTGCTGGAACAAGTGAAACAGAATGAAGAAGAATTCATACACCTTAAAAAGAGTAAAGATCATCGTGCCCAGGCGCGGATGATTACAGAATGGGCGAACAACGCCATCAAACACATCAAATACCGACGATAAAAATCCGCCCGCTTTTTCCCGGATACCTCCCCCTATACAAATACGCAACCCACCCAGGACTAAGGCATGTAAAAATGATACGATTGGAATCGTGTCCGATGAAAACAGGTAATATCAAATGACAAAGCTCAAATGACAAAGCTCAAATGTCAAATGGCGGTATGCCATCCATTATAAAGGACCGCTTTGATAATTGAGTGTAGATTAAACGACAGCATTCCTTCATTTGGCATTTGGATTTTGTCATTTGACAATATAATCGTACCTTGCACCAAAGCATACCAACATTTTTAAGTATCTGCGTCCATGCCAATTCTTCATGCGATCACCCTGTCAATCCACCATCAAAATCTTGACATGATACTGGTATTACCCTATTTCCTGTTCAGTATAGACAGTGATTTGTCATCAGTTCATTTTGTTCCGGAGCCTTAATTATATGGACGAATTGTCCAAACGACTGCAGCGACCGCTGAAAATCGGACAAAAACAAATTCCCGGCCGTCTGGTGCTGGCACCGATGACCCAATTAGGTCACGTGGCTTACCGTGAGCTGGTTTCCGGTTTGGGAGGTCCGGGTCTGTACTTCAGCGAGATGTGCAACGCCAAAAAAGTGCCTTGCGAAAACCGATACGTGTCACCTTATTTCAAGTGGCGTGATGAGGAACGGGAGCAGTTGGTCATTCAAATTTTCGGCGCCGACCCCCATACGATGGCGGCGGCTGCCCGACGCATAGAAGACGAAGGGTTTTTTGGGATAGACCTTAATTTTGGATGTTCCGTATCCACCATTTGTCGCCAAAATAGTGGCGCCGCCATTCTTAAAAATCCTGATCTTGGGCGGGCTATTGTCGAGTCGGTGAGAAAGGAGGTGACGATTCCGCTGTTTGTAAAATACCGCACGGGATGGCAGGATGATCCTGCATATGCCGTGGAAATGGCCAGGCGATTTGAAGATGCAGGTGCCGACGCCCTGACCTTCCATCCCCGTGTCGCACCGGACCGGCGAACCCGGTTGCCGAAATGGTCCTATATAAATAAGGTCAAGGCCGCCGTGAGGATACCGGTTTTCGGCAATGGAAATGTTTTTGCCGCCCAGGATTGCCTGAAAATGCTGACCCAAACCGGCTGCGATGCTGTTTCCATAGGCCGGATCGCCATCGCCCGCCCCTGGGTATTCGCCAAATGGTGCCGCCGGGTCGAACCCGGTGACGACATATACCTTGAAACGGCTGCACAAATGGCCGATCTGCTATCCCAGCACTATGAACCGAAAAAAGCGCTCCGGCGATATAAAAAATTTATCCTCTATTTTGCTGCGAATTTTCAATTCGGCCTTACACTGGTTAGCAGTATTTCCAACGTCCGCGGCCTAAGGGAGGCGGCTGATATCGTGTCTGAATTTCTGATGCGGCGTCCACAGGTCAACCGGCAGCCCAATTTAAATCTGCTGATATGATAACCGAGGTATTTTTGCATTGCACGGCGATGGGTGGCCTGGTAGCTTTTTATCTTTAATGGACACCGCAAGAGCCGAAACAAAACGGAATATGGCAACGGAAGCGTGCAGATGAATCACATTAGAATAGCCGGTACCGGATCCTATTTGCCGCCAAAACGATTGACCAATCAGGATTTAGCAGATATGGGGCTCGATGTATCTGACGAATGGATTGTTCAACGCACCGGTATCCATGAGAGGCGTATTGCCGGGAATGGTGTCACCACATCCGATCTGGCTGTACGCGCATCTCAAGCCGCTCTGGCCGCGGCCGGCATCAAGGCTTCGGCGGTGGATCTTATCATTGTGGCGACGATAACGCCGGACACGAGCTGCCCGTCTGCGGCAAATTGGCTGCAGGCCAAACTGGATGCACCCCAGGCAATATCCTTCGATATTGCCGCCGCATGTTCCGGTTTTATCTTCGGACTCAATGTGGCACAGCAGTATATCCGTTCAGGCACCTGCCGCTGCACGCTGGTGGTCGCCGCCGAGGTGATGTCCCGGACGCTTGACTGGTCTGATCGATCCACTTGCATACTATGGGGAGATGGAGCCGGCGCCGCAGTGCTGGTCAACGGAGAAGAAGGTCCGAAGCTCTTGTCCACGCACGTTCACACGGATGGGGCCAATGGACGAAATTTATTGCTTCCCGGGGGCGGTTCCAGCACTACGCCCATATCACACGAAAGTGTGGACCGGAGAGTTCACACACTGAACATGATTCAAGCCAACCGCAGTTTTAAAATCGCGGTGAAACATTTTATGGCGGCCATAAAGGAAGGCGTCCACCACAACCAGCTTCACATCGATGATATCGACTGGTTCATTCCGCATCAGGCAAATACCAGGATGTTCCATTCCATCGCAGAACAGATGAAAATTCCATTTGAAAAATTCTACTTAACACTGCATAAGTACGGCAACATCTCTTCAGCTTCCTGCGCCATTGCCCTGGATGAAGCAGCAAAAAACTCCAAATTCAAGACAGATGATTTGATCTGTCTACCTGTTTTCGGTGGCGGTCTCACGTGGGGCAGCACGATGGTTCACTGGTAATCGATCAGCGGAAATCCACAAGGTGAAATCCAATCCACCGGATGCAGCGTTTCATTTTCGGGCATATATTGTTCTAAAGCGGAAAACAGCAGAAATAATCGAAATTCGCCATAAAATCTATTGACCCGGTACCGGGCTTCGGATATCAATGATCTCTTTTTTAAAAGGCAGGCGAGAACCGCTATTCATCGGCATTTCAAAGAGGGAAAGCCAGTGGCGTTAGACATCGACCTATTTTCAGACGATTTTGACCCCAGATTCAAAATCTTCCACGAATTGATGGCCAAAAAAGTGAGGGAGATTTTACTGGTGTCCACCCCTTATGACGCCTGGGTCATGGAAGAGGATTGCCGCCTCTCCGAACGTATCATCAATGAATACCGAGGGCTCAACCTAAGCCATCCCCCGCGGCTCACATGGGTGCCCACCGCAGAGGAAGCCCTCGCCTCCCTGGAAAAAAAGAAATTCGACATGGTCATCACCATGCCAAAGCTCGCCGACATGGATGCCTTTGTTCTCGGCCGCGAAATCAAACGGACAGAACCTGACTTGCCGGTTATACTACTCTCCCACGGCCTGGTGCCTGCCATGGATAAATGTGTCGGATATACCTGCCCCCCCGGCATCGATAATATCTTCGTTTGGTCCGGCAATACGGACATTCTGGTGGCGCTGGTCAAAAGCACCGAAGACTTGATGAATGTGGGCCAAGATACCTTGGCCGCGGGTATTCGCGTCATTTTATACCTTGAGGATTCACCGTATTATGTCTCCTCCATTCTACCCATTCTCTACAAAGAACTGGTGAGTCAGACACAGGCGGTAATCGAAGAAGGTTTGAATGAGGAACATCGTCTGTTGACCATGAGGGCCCGGCCGAAAATACTGGTTGCACGAAGCTATGAAGAGGCCATGGCGCTGTTCGAACGTTTCGGACCGTACCTCTTGGGCGTAATATCCGACATCCGCATTTCAAGGGAAGGTCAACTCGACGACAGGTCCGGCATCGATTTTCTTTCGCATGTGAAGAAGGAGCGCTTCGATATCCCCCTGCTTATGACCAGTGCCGAGAAAGACCACGGTGAACTAGCCAGAAAAATTCCGGCGATTTTTGCCGGTAAAAACTCTCACACTTTGCATCAGCAGGTGCGTTCGTTTTTAGGGGATCATCTGGGTTTCGGCGAGTTTATATTTCGAAAACCAGATGGCCGCGAGATTGCCAGAGCTTCGAACCTGAGATTCCTGGAAAAACATCTAAGAATCATTGATGATGATTGTCTTGTCAGCCATTGCAACCGAAACGACTTTTCGCGGTGGCTGTTTGCCCGGACCGAAATCATGCTGGCCGAAAAAGTCCGGACCATCTCCGGTGATGACTTCAAAACGATCCGAAGCCATCGCGATTATCTCATATCCACCATCGAAACCCGTCGGAAACGCCGACAAAAAGGCGTGGTCACCAATTTCAATGCGGCGGAGTTTGATGAAGACACTGAATTTTTCAAGATCGGTCAGGGATCACTGGGCGGCAAAGCCCGCGGCATTGCTTTTGTCTCTTCACTGCTGAGGGCAAAACCGGATTTGCAGAAAATCTTTGACACGGTGAATCTGAAAGTACCTCAAACCCTGGTGGTCACCACCGAGGGATTTGAATCCTTCATCGAAACCAATGATTTGCGTGGATTGAGCAAATCCGATCTTACGGACGAACAGATAGCCGATGCTTTTGCAAAGGCAATATTCCCGAAATGGATTGAATCCGATCTCCGGTGCTATCTGGAGAACATACGCTACCCGCTGGCCATCAGATCATCAAGTCTGTTGGAGGACGCCCAGTTCAGGGCATATGCCGGATTATACCGCACATATATGATTTCCAACGATCACCCCGAACTCGACCAACGGCTCGCCCATCTGATCCGTGCTATAAAACTGGTATACGCGTCCACTTATTTTAAAGGACCCCGCGCTTTTTCCAAGCGGGTCGGGCAACGCACCGAAGAAGAGCAGATGGCCGTAATCATTCAGCAAATGGTTGGTGAACAATATGGTGATTCGTTTTACCCTGCCATCTCGGGCGTCGCCCAATCCCATAACTACTACCCTTTTTCCCAGATGAAGCCGGAAGATGGCATCTCCACAGTGGCCATGGGATTAGGCAAAACCGTGGTGGAAGGAGAGAAGACACTCCGTTTTTCACCGAAATATCCCCAGGTGCTGCCACAACGCTCCACCGTAGAGGATATCCTTGATAATTCGCAGCGATTCTTCTACTCACTGAAAATGGAAAACACTTGTCATCCGCTCACCATAAATGATAGTGCGCACCTGAACCGCCGGGAGATATCCGATGCAGAGGATGAAACGCCCATGAAGATTTTGGCCAGCACCTTCGTTCCCGAAGAAAACCGTATTCGCGATACGGTACAGATTCCGGGATACCGGGTGCTGACATTTTCACATATACTGAAGTACAAACATTTTCCCCTGGCGGAAATACTATCCGAAGCGTTGACGCTTGGGCAGGATGGCATGGGTTGTCCCGTGGAACTCGAATTTTCGGTGAATCTTTGTCAGACCGAACAAAATCTTGACTGCAAACCTGAATTCGCTTTTCTGCAGCTACGGCCCATGACCGCACGAGCCGAGTTATTGAAAATCGATATTTCACCGGAAGAAATATCAGCCGCGTTTTGCTATTCCACACATGCGCTGGGCAATACCGAAAATCAGGAGATGTCGGATATTTTGCTGGTGAACCCCGAGAAATTCGATCCGGCAATGACAATGGAGATCGCCAGAGAGATCGGCAATCTAAATGCCGAACTTGTGCAGCAGAACCGAAAATATATTCTGGTAGGACCCGGGAGATGGGGCTCGGCAGACCGCTGGCTTGGGATACCTGTGACATGGGAAGATATCTCCGGTGTCGGTGCCATGGTTGAAACCGCATCCGAAAAAATTAAAGCGGATCCATCCCAGGGTTCACATTTTTTTCACAACATAACGACCCTGGGCATCAATTATATCACCGTGAAACCACATGGGGATGATTTTTTTAATGTTGACTGGGTTTTAGGTCAATCGAATGTGGCATCCGGAAACTATATAGATCATATATCAATGAGAACCCCCATCATACTTAAAGTTGATGGCAGCAAATCCTGCGGCATACTTTATTCATAGTATTATCGCAGAAAGATTTTTAACTAAGGAGGATATTGACATGTCGGACATACTTCAATTGGTAAAGGATAAAGATCCCGCGCAACCTGAATTTTTTCAGGCGGTGACTGAGGTGGTGGAAAGCATCAAACCGGTCATGGATCAGAATCCCGAGTATCGCAGTGCCAAAATTCTGGAACGCCTGGTGGAACCGGAACGCGTAATCCTGTTTCGTGTGCCGTGGGTTGACGATCAGGGCGAAGTCCAGGTAAACAGGGGTTTCCGGATTGAAATGAACAGCGCCATCGGTCCGTATAAAGGCGGGCTGCGCTTTCATCCCTCAGTCAACCTGGGTATTTTAAAGTTCCTGGCCTTTGAACAAGTATTCAAGAATGCGCTGACCACACTGCCCATGGGGGGGGGCAAGGGTGGATCTGACTTTGATCCCAAAGGCAAATCCGATCTTGAAGTCATGCGGTTTTGCCAGAGCTTCATGAGTGAGCTGTTTCGGCACATCGGCCCCAATACGGATGTCCCGGCCGGAGATATCGGTGTTGGCGCCCGCGAAGTCGGCTTCTTATTCGGTATGTATAAAAAACTGCGTAATGAATTTACAGGTGTTCTCACCGGGAAAAGTCTGAACTGGGGTGGAAGTCTGATCAGGCCCGAGGCTACCGGATACGGCTCTGTCTATTTTGCCGCTGAAATGCTGAACACTCAAGGAAAAACGCTTGAGGGAAAAAATTGCCTGGTTTCCGGCTCGGGTAATGTTGCACAATATACCATTGAAAAAATCCTGGACCTGGGCGGCAAACCCATCACCGCCTCTGACTCAGCAGGATATATTTATGATGAAGCCGGCATGGATCGAGAGAAACTTGATTTCATCAAAACATTGAAGAATGTCCGGCGCGGCAGAATTAAAGAATATGCAGAGAAATATCCATCTGCCGTATACACGGCTATGGACGCCAAACTCGATTATAACCCGCTTTGGAATCACAACGCCGATTGTGCATTCCCCAGTGCGACTCAGAATGAGATTAACGCCAGAGATGCCCAAAACCTGGTCGACAAGGGTGTTTTTCTGGTGTCCGAAGGTGCCAATATGCCCACTGTTCCCGAAGGGGTGAATATCTTCCTGGACAGAAAAATACTGTACGGACCGGGAAAAGCCGCGAATGCCGGAGGTGTTTCCGTATCCGGCCTGGAAATGACTCAGAACAGCATGAGATTGTCGTGGACCCGGGAAGAAGTCGACAATCGGCTCAAAATGATCATGAAAAGCATCCATCAAACCTGTATTGATGCCGCGGCACAGTATAATGACGCAGGCAACTATGTCACTGGCGCCAACATCGCCGGTTTTGTAAAAGTCGTGGACGCCATGCTTGATCAGGGTGTTGTGTAGCCTGAACCATTCCTCCGGTGTCGCAAAGGGATCGGAGTGAATCTCATTGTCAAAAATCAAAAACAATTGTATCACATATAAAAAGGCATCCTATTTAAAGTGAATAGGATGCCTTTTTATCAGTAGACTCAGAACCCGCTCTACTTCAATCGGAACGTCGAGCAACAAAGAAACAACAATCGAACCGCATTAATTTTATCCTCCCCAAAACTCATAAACAAGTAATTCGGATAACAAATCCCTGGCCGGTGAACCTGAGTTGATATTCGACACAGAACCGGCAATTGTGATAGTCGTAAGGAATTTATGTGCCAATACCGTTTCGGAAAGTACTTGATTACTAAACCGCTACATAAAGCCCGCGGCCGCTGCGCTTAATAACGCCTTTCTTGAAGGCACGGTGAACAATATTACTGATTTTCTTATCATCGAAGCCGGTTTTCTTCTTCAGTGTAGCAACGTCGATGCCCTTTTTATGGCGTTTGATAATCTGAATGGCTTGATCGGTGGATGAAGAAGTACGAGATTTTTTGGAAGCCGGTTTCGCGGCAGCCTTTTTTGCAACCTTCTTCGCCGCCGGTTTCTTGGCTACCTTCTTTACTGCTTTCTTCGCCGATTTCTTTGCCACCTTCCTTGTCACCTTCTTTGCCACCTTCTTTGCCGCCGGTTTTGCTTTTGCCTTGGCTTTTGTTTTGGTAGCGGCGGCCGGTTTTTTCTTGCCTAAAGCCTTGATCAAAGCATCCGTACGCTTGGAGAGCGCCTTTAGCTCCTTTGTAATTGCCTGTAACTCTTTTGCGTAGTCTTTCATAACCGAATTCCTCCCTTGTTAGTTGTTTCCATTCTTTTCTCCCGAAGAATGGAGCGCTTTGCCTTTGCAGACGACGGTTTTGATCACGTCTCGGCAATGCTTCTTAATATAAAGAATGAATTTTCATATGTCAAGCTATTTTGAGGGGTTAGCGAGTGAGTTCTCATGATATTTTCAGTCTTTTTATGATGAATCCTAAGTTCCCCGGAAGGGAGGTAAAACGTTTAAATGCCTACTGAATAAGGGTTTACAAACATTTACCACCAGATCATGCAGCGAAGAGTAGAGAAAAAAAACCATGGAAAGGCTCCCAAATTCAATCATTCTTTTGCTCAAAACCACTACGAAATATTTCCGGCATTAAAAGGGTCGACAGAGATTATCAGGCTGTGCTTTCCCAATGCTATCGAATACCTTCAAATCCCCTGAACAGCCGTATCGAGGGGCTCCGGGAAAATCAAGTAAACCGATTATACTGATTGGCCTTTTGGTGGGCAGCTCCCATGAAGACGCATGGAGCAATCCAATTTATTCGAACGGAATGAATAAGGGTAGTATAAATGTGCCTGTTGGTTATTTGAATAACATAGGGTTTATTGGGTGCGCTGTCTTGTGGTTGCGATCCGCGGTGTCATCCGGATCTGCCACTGATAGTCCGCATAACGGAAATCATTTGCGCTTATGCTTAAACTGGATATACTCCCACCGGCCACGGTCACCGATCAATGAGTTAATGAGCCAGCTGACAATGCTGATAAACAGGGCGCCAAAGACCGATGTCCAGAACCCTTGGACCTCAAAACCTGATATGAGACCTGAAACCATTTTAAGAATAGCTGCATTGACAAGGAATGTGAACAATCCGAGTGTCAGAAGATTAATTGGAAGTGTCAGTATGATAGCAATAGGTCTGAAAAAAGCATTCAGAATCCCCAGAATGGCGGCGGCCAAAAGAGCGGACATAAAGCTATTGATTCGGATTCCATCGAACATGTATGCAGTTAAGAATACGGCTGCAGTCAGCACGGACCATCTAAAAAAAATACCTCGCATATGTTGTAACCCCGAAAAAACAGTGTGTTTCAGAAACCGGTGAGCGGATCAGGGATCGCGTAAAACTAAATTGACAAATTCTCGTGGGTCAGGCACCCAGTCCGCAAGGCGCGAAAATAAAGGAATAGTTTACCTATATCGTATTTTCGTAACACCGCTGAATGGGATGATTGGCCCTCGAAAATGTTAAGTTATTTATTCGCGAGCCCAAAGGGACGGGATTATGGTTGAAGCAAAACCTTGACTGCCTTCAACAATGCCTTACGATCCACCGGTTTTGTAAAGGTATAGGCGGCACCGAGCATTTCAGCGAATTTCAGATAATTGGTCGGTCCGACTCTCCCACCGCCCGAGATGGCGATTATTTTAACAGCAGGAAAGTCTTTCTTGAGGTCCATTATCGTCTCAATGCCTTCCTTTTCAGGCATTATCAGATCCGTAATGACCAGATCACATGAGATCTTACGAAATCGCTCAACGCCTTCGACACCGTTCACAGCGGTTTCGACTTCATACCCTGCCCTTTCCATTGTCTCTTTCAGCATGTTCCGAACAAAATCATTGTCATCGATGATCAGTATACGCGCCATAACCCACTTCTCCGATTTTTTTAATCTATTTGTTACCTGGAGCGGTGAAAAGACAACATGACACAAAATGACCCGGACCCGGGTGTCCTCTTTCGGTTCACCTCACTATTATGGTGATATCGGCATGTTGCATACTAAAGTTGAATATTAATTTTATCCCGCAGCTTCACCTATCTGACAACCGGCATGTTGCCTGTTTTACTGAAGGGGAAGTGTTTAACGCCAAAGGCGGGGACATCGAAGCTCATGTTTCCCGTCATCTGGTAATCCATTGTTTTACGGGACAGTAATTGACTGATGGCCCGACCGATGCTTAAAAAGTCGACATCAATGGGAATCTGAAGTGTGGATTTGTTGTTTTTCCCAATCGTCTCGACAGGACCGGTGCTGCCCTTTGTTATTTTTGAATCACCCAGGGTTAATTCGTAATTCAAGCCATCAATACCCATCGTAAAATTATTGGGATTACGGATGCCGACATCAAAAACCAGTGAGGCCCCGGCCAGCCCCATCTTCGTAACGGCGACCCTCTGTAGCCGGATTTCCGGCAATTTCGGTACACTCATCACACCTTTTGCCGAAAGCGGAATGGTCAGCAAGCCAAGATCCAGACCTCCGGCCAACTCGTAGTCCACCTTGTCCGATCTGAGAAAACTCGAAATGGTATCAAACATATCCAGATAATTCACGGTTACCGGCAGCTTTGCAATGGAAGAGCTTGAGGCGTGTAAGGTGCTTGCCGGAGTAACGATTCCCTCGGCTAAGTGCCGGCCGTTGATTTTAAGATTATAAGACAGACCCCGCAATGGTATCGCTATGGCATTCGGATTGTAGATATTGAAACTAAAAACCGGCGTGGCCTGAAACAAGGACGCATCCTTCAGGGACATTCCCTTGAATGTTATCTCCGGTTTCTGAACAATCTTATCGATGGTGGCACACCCGCCAAAAGTCGCCGCAATTACACAAATAAGAAGAATCGCCGGAAGGTGTCTATGATTCATTTAGCCTCCTGTCATAAATAGATTTGGGTGCGCTTCCATAGGCTCACCCTATTTGTGTCATCTCTTTTCACGTATAATGGAACCGGCATCAAGGCAAGATACTTTTTTACCATAAAAACATCAACGGCTTCAGCCCGCAAGATAAATTCTAAAGTTTCCCTTCTCACCGCCGATAGTTTCAAATGCAAAGGTCAGCGACCCTGAAATTTCGAATCGGACTCATACGGTATTGTTTTAACTGCAAATGTATTAGGGAAATGAAATGGGATCACACTTCAATCTACTTTGGGGATCAATTCAACTCGCCGTTCAGCCCGCTCACATCCCGGATACACCGCAGGCATCTCTATATCCACAATCTCAGAAGCCCGAAACCATCGCCCCCTTAAACAAACACCTGGCTGAAAAGATTATCAACGCTTATGGCGAAACGCTTAGAACCATCAATGAAAAATACAGAAAACAAATGGATCGACTGTTGAGCCAATTTGAAAATGATATTGACGTTGACCTGGACTTCATCCAAAATTCCGTTGAACGGAAAATGCCGCCTGGAATGCTGCCGTACCCAAAGCGTGTCATCAGAGAAGCGATTCACTTCATATTGAAGTACGAAAAAGAACCGGCGAATATCGACCTCCTTCGATCCGGTTTGGATTATCTCTCATACTTCAAATAAGCCCATCTCCTCTATCCGGAGTGATCCGCAGCTATTGGTCATAGACATCGAACCACTCTTTTCACATGACTATATTCGGGTTCACTTTAATAATGCAAATTACGCCGACACCATATCGTATTTTTCTGACAAGTGCGGGTTCCCGAGAAAATCTATTGAGCAAGCCCCTTAAGTTCTAGTATAGTGCTGAACTGCAACTGCCGGTCAATCATTACACAAAAGGGGACCAATGCACATACGAACCGTTCGCTTATATCAGCTCAATATACCATTCACGCGAAATGTCTCCCATAGTCTTTTTTCAAGAAACAGCACGGATTCATTAATCATTGAGATAACAGACGAAAAGGGCACCACCGGTTACGGTGAGGGAGCACCAAGAGACTATGTCACCGGAGAAACAATGGCCGCAGCCGGCAAACAGGCGCAAGTGTTGGCCGGGGTCTTGCTGACGGAAAGGTTCGACAGCTTCGATACATTGCTCGGCATCTTGAAGGAGATGCAGACTATGGGAATTCATCAGCCTGCGGCATTCTGCGCGCTTGAAACGGCGCTTCTGGATCTTTTATCCTGCCGACACAAGATACCGGCATGGCAATTGTTCAACCGGCCCCGGAACGAAACACCGCCGGTTTATTCAGCCGTGATTCCCATTATGAGTGAACGACAGGGATTGACACAAATGGTCGGATTGATCCGTTCGCTAGCGTTGACCCAAGTCAAGGTGAAGGTATCCAATGATCTGTCTGATATCGGACACCTGAAGTTTCTCAGAGATACACTTGGACCCCGGGTCGATATCCGGGTGGATGCCAATGGCGCATTTGATGTCGAATCGACCGAATCGTTTCTAAAGAAAAGCCGTGGACTGAATATATCGAGCCTGGAGCAGCCGGTGCCCAAGGACGATCTGATGGCTCTGTCCCACGTGGCAAAAATCAGCGACATCCCCATCATTGCCGATGAATCGTTTTATGCCGGGCAGGGCCCCGATGATTTTATTCGAAACCGGTATTGCCATGGCATTAATTTTCGGATATCCAGTTGCGGCGGATTCATCAACACACTTCACTTATGGGAACTAGCCAGGGCTGCGGGGCTGCGCTGCCAACTTGGCGCCCATGTGGGGGAGACGGCGCTACTCTCCATGGCCGGTCGTCATTTCTCAACCATCTGCAGCGATGTTTACCATTTAGAAGGATCAATTTCAAAATATCTGCTGAAAGCTGATCTTGGACTAAAAGATATCTCTTTTGGAAAAGGTGGCGTGGCCCCTCCCAATGACGCATATGGATGGGGTGTTTCGGTAGCGGAAAAGATCCTGAAGGAATATGGACGGCTTGTATTTTCTGCCGGCGACTAATCAGACCCGTATTAACGACCGATAAAAAAAACAAGGAGCGGTAAATGATAGAAAAAGCCAAGGCGGAAACCTGGTTTTACGTGATCATTCAAAATCCGGGAGCGGATGAAGAGATACTGGGACAATATGATGAACACGCAAATATAAGGTTCATCCCTGCGTTTCCCGATAAAGCGTCCGCCCAGAACGGGCTGGTCAATCTGGCTCTCGACAGAAAAAACAAATACGAAATCCAGGCGATAATTTATGAAGACCTCGAAGGGTATGCGATCAACAATGAGACCAGGATTCTGATTCTGGACGAGGAAGGCCGGATCACGCAGGAATCGGCACCCGGCCTGTAGAGGCTGCAGCGCCTGAATCCGTAAATGCCCGACAATAAAAAGTTTGCGAACAATCAGTGACCGCAAATGGTGGACGCGACCTCTCGTGCCGGCATCAAGGGGAGTGTGTCACTGTGAATGTTTAGATCTTCAAAATATAATATTAATTGTCCGAACGGTAAAAGATGGCTTTCGGACAATTATTACCTTTACAACTAAAGGTTTAAGATTATATTTCTTGGGTTACCTGATAGAGTGCACTAAGGAGAAATGAATGACGGAATCGCTAGAAATACCCGGAGCGCTGAAAAACACATTCCATCGTCTATTGAGGCGGATACCGATTGAGCTTCGGAACGATCAACAATTATTGAGAATTATCCTTGCCTACTTGAAAATGGGCGGTGAAAAACTGGCTCGACAGGGAATAAACGTCGCCATCGAAAGATACCGGGATGATGTAAAAATCATGAAAAAACGCTTGCGCGAGGAAGCCTTGATAAAGGCGGCCCTGGCGGAAAACGAAGATACATCCGATGACAAAGATAATGACGACGATGACGAGAATGACGATGACGAGAACGACGATGATGACGATGACAACGACTATGACAATGACAATGACAATGACAATGACAATTCAAAATACTTCTGACGGATCACCCTAAAGAATACGGTGTCAGACTTTCATAACCGGATTCAGTGACCAGCAGGGTCTGTTCGAATTGTGCCGATAAAGACCGATCGGCGGTGACAGCCGTCCAATTGTCATCGAGAACGATGAGCTCTTTCCCCCCGAGGTTAATCATCGGTTCAATGGTGAACACCATGCCCGGAACCAATCTTACCCCATGCCCCTTTTTTCCGTAGTGGGGAACTTGAGGTGGCTCGTGAAATTTCAACCCAACGCCGTGCCCGACGAATTCTCTGACGACGGAACAATTTAGCCCTTCGGCATAGTGCTGAATCGCCCACCCGATATCACCGATGGAATTGCCCGGTTTCACTTGTTCGATGGCCTTTTTTAAACAAATCCGGGAAACCTCGACGATCTTTCGTGCTTCGGGACCTGGGGTGCCGATGAAAAATGTCTTATTGGCATCGGCATAATAACCATTTAAAATCGGCGTCACATCTATATTCACGATATCCCCGTCTTCAAGCACACGGCTACCGGGAATACCATGACAAATCACTTCATTCACCGAAACACATACACTTTTTGGGAACCCCTTGTAGTTTAAGGGTGCGGGTATAGCACCGTTTTTTATAGTAAATTCGTGAACCCATGTATTTATGTCATCAGTGGATAGCCCGGGACGAAGCCTCTCCTCCACCATATCCAGGGTTTCAATGACCAGGCGGCCCGCGCGCCGTATACCCTCAATTTGCTCGGGTGTCTTGACGTGGTTTTCCTTTGTCGGCGTAACAGCAGGCGCGGCGGGTCCTCCGGAGTCATCCATGGATTTACCGATACAGCACTTCTTGAACTTCTTGCCGCTACCGCATGGGCACGGGTCGTTACGACCGATTTTCCTTGCAATATGTCTGTTTCCCACTGTGTTGGAACCTCTTTCGTTAAAAATTATCATTTGGACCGCACCGAGGATGTCAATCACACATGGTGTAAGGGGTTTTAATCCGCTTGTCAACGGTCATGCATGTTTGCGAGCAGGTTGACGGCCTTCAAACTTGGTATGGCGACATATGATTCTGCCTTCAGTTCGCACGTGGACGAAACGAAAAGGATAATACCAAATTCATGATGATGGCGTGCCGGTGACATGACCGTCGTCGCGGTCAACATACGTTACCCACACTCTAAAAAAAAAGGTGACCGCACAAATGCGGTCACCTCATACAAAAAGGAAGAGAAACAGATGAGACAGTGTGCGCCCTAAACACACTTTCGTCTTACATTATATCGGTTGTACTTCGACAAACTTTAGGGTTTTAATTGATATGGTGCTTTTTTTCCAATTGAGCTCCCTGTGAACCTATGGTATTGGTTTGGTTCTTCATTAAAACCGATACGCCGTTGATTAGGGTGCTCATTACCTTGTCCGTAATGATTAATACATGCCAAAGGAGCTGTTTTTGACGATGACTGATGATAATATCAAATCGGAAATCGATAAGGAATGGGAATCCCGGAGATTATGCGGTGATGAAAGTTGCATCGGCGTGATCGGTCCGGATGGCCGTTGCAAAGAATGTGGAAAACCAGATGGAGGTGGTGGTGCTGTGGAAAATGAATCCAAAAAAGAGTTGCTGCTGGAGGAAGAGGATTTCCCTGAAGATCGGAATGCAAAAGAAAAGGACGAGGATATCAACTGGGATAATCGGATATTGTGCAGTGATGATAATTGTATCGGCGTAGTGGGTCCGGACGGTCGTTGTAAAGAGTGCGGCCAACCTTTTGAAGAATAGCCGGAATATCAGGATCCGGTTGGGTTATGGGGTCGCGTTTTCTGTTCTTGCAGATTTTTCCAAATCAATGATCGTCTCGCCGTTTGTATTCTCCTTGAGCTTGTATTGAGTAGTGCGGCCCAGTTGTTTGATCGTTTTTGCCAATGTATATACCTGGTCCTGGATCATTTTCAGCTTGTCGTAGACCGGGTTCTTTTCGTCCAGGTCCATCATCATTAATTCCGCATGACTGAAGATCGCCTGAATCGGCTGATTGAGTTCATAGCTTACGGTTCGGGCCATTTCGATAACGCCCTTTAGTTTTTGTTTCTCCATCCGTTCTTCTTCAATTGTGCGCCTTTCGGTTATGTTCCGCGTCACACAAACAATACCGACCACATTATCGTTTTGAACGACCGGCGAATAGCGAACTTCGGCGAGTTTTCGTCCTCCCTCCCTGGTAATGAATTCATGAACTGCCGGCGATATGTTTTCTCCTGAAAACAGGAGCATGGCATGCGAGCTGACATTCTCCAGGGAGTTGGGTGTCAGAATATTCAGTTCGGCAATTTGTTTTCCAATAAGCTCCTCGGAAGGGTAACCCCATTCCGAGAATACTGAGGGTGATATATTTTGTATTCTGAAGGATGAATCAATATAAAAAATAACCTCGGATACATTCGCGAAATGGAGCCGGTATTTCTCTTCACTGGCCTCCAGTGATTTTTTTATTTCATCCAGATCCTCCATATCCTCCCGAAAACAACGTTGCGAATTCTCAAGATCCAGTGTCAATCGTTCGACTTGGGATTCCAAAACCGTATTCGTATTTCGAAGGGCTTCGGTCCGGCTGGATATGACAGCCAGGTCCTCCTCAAGTTCGCTGACTTTTTTTTCAAGGGCTTCGTATGTGGGTTTGTTTTCCATGAATACTCGCTACCCCATAAATGAGATAAATTTTGTTTGACGCTTCCGCATAATAGACGATGGAAACAAGAGCAGCTGAATCTAAGGCTTTCCAATAATACAGTCACCTTTTTTCATTTGTCAAACACCAAAGCCGTCTTCAGACCACCTACTTTGTCCGGTAACCGTGTGAACCGCATTATCAACGCTGCGCATCAGTCGAGCTTATTCTCTCCGGGAACGCTAGGGTCATTCAATCTTAGCCGTGGGCATAGCCAGGGTGCGGCCCGCATACCACTCAACCATTTCACTGAGCTGTTGGGACAAGGAATAATTTCCATTGGCGAACACCGCATAATCGCCACCACCGCCCATGGCTGACGTAAACCGTACCGAGTTGGCATAAAAAAGCCATATATCCACCCACTTTCTCTCTATGGCTTCATCAAACAGATTGCCCTTGTGGTAAGGTCCCCGGGCCAACCCTTTACGCCAGATCTGATCCATCAATTGCGTTGCGGTTTGAACCGAGGCATTGCTTTGTTGTATAACATGCTCATAACGCTGAAAATGCCCGTTCACCCAGGAGGAACCATGGCAATTGAGACATATGGCGGTCATTTTGTCGCGTCGTTCTTTCTGAATGTCTCTATCAATGAGGTGCGATGCAGCCATCGTGCCATCCAGGTTCGTGGGCAGCTGAAATCCTTCCCGGTTTTTGATGAGGGTGGTATCCGGATTTGCAGGTTGAGGGTGGGCATATACAAGGCCGAATATCCGCCAGGAGAGCCGGTCACTCATTTGATGGGTTCGCTGTGCGACGATGTCACCGTCTGTATTGTCAAGACGGCTGATATGACAAGCGGCACAGGTTGGCGCAGTGAAATCCTCTCCAATTGTCCACGGCACCTTGGTAAAATCCCATTTAGCGGAGATGGACGAATAAATATTCCCGTGTTTGCTCGCCCGGTACACCTTATAGGCGGGGACATCGGGGCCTTCGTGGCACTCTTTGCAGGTCTCCGGTTTTCTGGCGATTTCAATGGAAAAAGAGTGCCGGGTGTGACAGGCGCTGCAGGACCCCCGGCTGTCGTCCGGATTGATCCGCCCCACTCCCTGGTTCGGCCACCCCCGGATAACGGGGAATTCCATTTCCCCAAGATCGGAATCTCTCAACTCGGTGCCGGTGACTTCAAGCCGGGTACCATGGCAATAGTAACAGGCAGTGGCCTGAACCTGTTCGGATGCGGGATTGAAGTCGATTTTTCCCGATTCCAAAACAGGCGTACCGATCACCGCACGTTGAAGATCCTGATACACTTTATTTTCCGCCAGGTTTTTCCAGGCATGAGACATTATGTTCTTCGCATACTGCGCCTCTTCGGTGGTATGGCAGACTTGACAATCTTTAGGACTGACAACCACGTGAACATCATACCCGTTGTGTTCAAATGTGTCCCTGTGAGATGTTGCATTTCGCGTATGACACTCGGCGCATCCCACAGCCGTGGTCCTTAAATCCTCCGGAATATTCCGGCCGGAAACCCTTAAAAGCGGTTCCGGTGCGGCCAGGGCCTTTGACGGGGTTATCATTGCGTGACGGCTGGTTCTCCAGTCCTCGACAATGCCGGGATGAATGATACCATGGCATTCCAAGCATTCAGCGGTGGCGCTGCTGACGGGAATTTCCTCAGCACAAGTCGTTCCTATGGAAAAAACAGCAGGTATCAATGCAAGTAACAAGGTACGGATATTTTTGAACATGTGACGCCAATCCTTTCATAACGAAAAAGTAACAACGGGGGTTTTTCGAAAATAAGTTGCAATGATCATGATAGAGACATGAGATACGATCTTAAGTTGGTCCGGTGATTCTTGATTCCGAGTTTAGTCCTCAGGTTCTTCCGGTGAAAATGAACCGTGGTCTCGGATACATTGAGTATCTCGGCTATTTCCTTGCTGGTCTTTCCGTCCTTGACCAGTGCAGACACCTGAATCTCCTGTGGCGTCAACAGAATATTGGCCGCTTCAACACGTTGCAAAAATGGACTGATGATCTCATTGATGTGGGTCTCTACTATACCGATGATTGTTTTCTCTCTGGGCCTCAAAGGGGCGATTTTTAACTTGTCCACATACGGCATAACCATATCCTTCATATTTGTCAGAACCCGCATTTCCATATCTTTTTTATCATCTTCGCGTTGCTTCAGCAAAACCTTCAATGCAATATTGGTTTCTTCTATACCCTGTTTTTTCTCATGCAATTCCTGCTCCCTTTTTCTGAGCGCCTCCTCGGTTAATTTTAATTTGGTAATTTCCTCGTGACTGATGATGACATGAACCTGCTCCGTACCTGTCATACGGATGGCCCTGAGATAATACCAATGTTTTTCATCCGGGGCATGGCAGGGATAATCATACAGAAATTCATCCACATCACCTCGTATGACCGACCGGACACCTTCGGCCACGCGCATCGCATCACCTCTGTCGATACCCTCGGTTGCCTCGCAAACACTCAGATAGTTGACACCGATAAAATCGCAAAACCCGTCCGGATGCAGATCGCAGGAAAATCGTTTCCAGGCCTGATTGGTCTCAACGATAACACCCTGGCTATCGATAATGGCGATATGGGCGGACAATGAATTGAGTACGTCTTTGGCGAACGAGTCCTTCGCAGGTATGGCGCCGGCAATTGTGCCGGTGTTCGGTTCAATGGTCTCCGACATGGCTCTGTCCCTCATCCGGATCAAAAGTACAATAGTAATTGTCTGTCCCGAAAGGTAGCTGTTTGTTATTGCTCCGGCGGATAAATATGCAAAACTCGTATATCTGGTTTATGGGAGGCGGTGGCTGCAAGAAGACCTGTCCCCAGTAGGTTCCGCCGGAAACTCCCTATGCGAATCAGCGATACGTCCTTTTACCTATTTAGTTGCCGGATTAATATTATGCGGGAAAAGGTTCCATTGCTCAAACAAACAACCAGACACTCTCCAGGTTGAGGCTTGAGTCCGGAACGATTTCAAATCCCTGAAGCCGATGGGTTGCGTATCCGTATGCATTTTTCCAGAACGCTATCCCCACAGGACCCCGCCGCTGCATGATATCTTCGAGTCTGCACAGACGTTCCCGACGATCGGTTGTTTCCAGCATTGCATCCGCCATGGCAAGTGTTTCCGTGAAATCGCCATCCACCCAACGGCTATGGTTTCCCGGTGCGGGCATGTCCCCGATGGTGGTGCCATAGGCCAGATTCATGGCGGTGGTCACCCCCGGCAAATGAGGGAATTCTTCAATTTCCAAGTCCAGCAATCCGGTATTGTAAGCAGCCTCGGCCTGATCGGCCACATGGATTTGGATACGAAAATCAGCTATAGCGGCATCCTGGGCAAGAATTTCAGCATATCGTTTTGCTGCATGCTGATCTGTTTTCAGGTGGAGATGGGTATCCAGTCCCTTATCAAACCCGGCCATGGACAATAATGCACGTGCTCTTTCCGGTTGGTAATTAGGTGTGGGCCGGTAACAGTATTCGGGATACACGGAACTGATGTGGCTGTCCTGGCCGAGAGTGCCTTCATTGAAACAGGTTTCTGCGAGGATTTTTTGCCGGTGCTGGCACAATTTAAGTGCCAACCGCACGCGATTGTCTCGCCATGGGGCCCGATCGGCGATCATGCGCAGAAGACAGGTGCCGGCGGACGCAACTGAATAGGTTTGAACCTGTGGATCCGCCTTCAGATCCGGGAATAGATGCTCCAGGGACGTGTCACCCGGATTTACAAGGTCCACGGCCCCGGATGTCAACGCCTCGACCTTATCAGTACCGGTCAGGCCCATATCGACGAATTCAACCTGATCCAGATAGGGCAGGGGGCGTTGATCTTTCCCGATCTGCCAATATTCTGTCCGTCGTTTCACAACACATCGTTCGCCGCTTCGAAAATACGCCAACCGGTAGGGGCCGGTGCCGTGGGGATTTTTAAGAAAATCCCCCTCAAATGTCCGGTGGTTCAGAATGACGGCCGATGGCAGGGCTGTATATGCAACCACATCGGCATGCGGGCGTTTCAAATGCAGACGAACCTGGTGTGCGTCTACTTTTTCAATACCGTCGACGGACAAATATGGCTCGAACAATTGCCGAAGGGGGGCATCAAAAGGCAGGGCGAGCCAATGCTTGAGGGTAAAAACCACATCCTCCGAGGTCAGCGGGTCACCATTGTTAAACCAAATATTTTTCCGCAGTGTCAATGTCCAGCGCCGTCCCAGGTTGTCCCTTTTCCAGTTTTCGAGCAGCCATGGACGGACTGTATTTGATGCATCAAGACGCGTCAGGCCCTCGGCTATCTGTCGGATTTGATTGGCCACCGCCGGATCCGTATTTGCCGCGGGATCTTTCCATGTGGTGACCGGGGAAGCGATGCGCAATATCCCGCCACGACGAAACTCGGCGGCCGAAACTCGGGTGGGAGACAATGCGTCCACGATTGGCAGTGCGGCCATGGTGGTGACACCCAACACCGTTTGCCGAAGAAAGGATCTCCGGTTGATGGTCCGCGTTGTTGAAAAATTATTTTCGGCTGACAACTCAATTGTTGCCGGGGCTCTGTCTTTCATCTATTCCTCCGAATTGGCAAACCCGTAATCGTCTGTTATCACATCGGTGTTAGATCAACCACAGGGAGGTGTCAAGAACTGGTTATGGTTTACAAGGGCTTTTTTGTCCGTCATGACCCATTTTTAAAGAAACCGGCGTGCGGTGTCGTCAACATGCATGGCCATCCAGATATCTTCTCAAACTTCGGGCCGTATGGGATTTGTCCACCCGCTCCAACAGCTCATCCGGTGAACCTGCTGCAACCACCCCTCCCCCTTCATCTCCGCCCTCCGGTCCCAGATCTATAATATAATCAGCGGCGCTGACCACATCCAGGTTATGCTCAATGACGGCCACGGTATGCCCATGCCGCACCAGGGTCTGGAGCACATCAATAAGCCGGCTAACATCTGCCGGGTGCAGTCCGGTGGTGGGCTCATCCAGAATATAAAAGTCGTTGCCGTTAAGGGATGATGCCAGTTGCCGGGCCAGCTTGATGCGTTGGGCCTCACCACCTGACAATGTGGGGCTTGGCTGACCCAATTGCAGGTAGCCGAGGCCGATATCACATACAAATTGAAGCGTACGCCTGATCCGTGGTATAGCCGAAAAAAAACGAAGCGCTTCCGCAAATGTCATCGAAAGGACATCGGCCATGGATTTACCTTTATATTTAATGATCAAGGTATCTGAATTGAAGCGTTGCCCCCGGCAGACATCACAGGACACATAAACATCCGGTAAGAAACTCATTTCAATTTTAGGCCGTCCCTGGCCATTACATGCCGCACACCGCCCGTCAGCCACATTGAAACTGAACCGCCCGGCACCGTACCCGGCAGCACGTGCCGCCGGTGTTTGTGCGAACAGCTCCCGAATCAAGGTCAAACATCCCACATAGGATGCAGGAACGGATCGGGGGGTTTTACCAATGGGACTGTGGTCCACCTCTATGACCCTTTGTATATTTTCCCAACCCCGTATATCCCCGACACCATCGGGCAGGGACTTCTTTCGGTTCAACAACACCTCGAGACCATTGAGTACTGCTTGCCGCAGCAATGAGGATTTTCCCGATCCCGAGACACCGGTGACGCTTATCAGGCAATTCAGCGGGAAATCGACGGTAATGCTTTTCAAATTGTTGATACAAACCTCCGCCACGGTCATTTTCTGTTTGGTCCGAATCTGCCGCCTCATGGATGTTATATCGTGTGGCCGCCCGTCTAAAAATGCACCGGTAATGGATTCCGGATTAAGCGTCAATGCTTCACGGCTGCCGATCCCCACGATTTGGCCCCCGGCATTCCCCGCCCCCGGCCCCATATCGATCAACAGGTCGGCGGCGCGGATGGTTTCCTCATCATGCTCTACGACCAAAACGGTATTTCCCCGGTCACGGAGGGATTTGAGTGCTGAAATCAACATGTGATTATCCCTGGGGTGAAGACCGATGGTCGGCTCGTCGAGAATGTAGGTGACCCCTGTCAGATTGGTTCCCAGTTGAGCGGCAAGCCTCACCCGCTGGGCTTCACCGCCGGACAGTGAATCACCGCTGCGATCCAGGGTAAGGTATGACAACCCTAATTCCATCAGTATGGCCAAACGGGAATCGATTTCGGAAACAATCGGCTCAGCCACAGGCGCCAGGTGTTCGGGAAACCTAAACCCGGCTATGGTTTTTTGCAAATCCGGTGGTGCCAGTCGCACCAGATCCCAGATGCTGTTTCCATTTACGCTGATACTCAGTGCCGCCGGAGTTAGACGGCTGCCGTGACAGGCCCGGCATACCGATAGGGTGGACTTGTCGGCTCCCCCCCCGGCTTCAACCCTACCCATGCCCTTGCAACCGGGGCAGGCCCCTTTGGGGCTGTTGAAAGAGAACAGGCGAGGGTCGGGCATGGCCGCCGAACTGCCGCACCGGGGACAGATGCCCCTGGTGGTATAAATTCGTTCTTTCCCGGCGTCTGATTCCCAAACCAGAAGGGTCCCGTCACCCTCCGATATTGCCAGGTCAATCATTTGTTGAAACATCGGAAGCGGAGAGGACGCTGTTTTCTCTCCGATCACAATATCAATGTCATGGGATTTGTACCGACTCAGGGCCATGCCTTTTTTCAATTTTAAAAACCGCCCGTCAATGCGTGCCCGGGTAAAGCCCCTCTTTACTGCCTGATCCAGTATTCGGGTGTGGAAACCTTTACGCCCGGAAACTTTGGGCGCCAGGATCACACACTCGGCATTCCCGCTGTTCTCCAAAATATGGCCGGCCACAGAGGTGCTGGGTTGGGCGGTCAGCGGGCGTCCACACCCTTGGCACAGCGCACTGCCCAAACGGGTGAACATCAGTCTCAGAAAATGGTAAATTTCGGTGAGTGTCGCCACCGTGGATCGCCGACTGCTATGGCTTACCCGCTGTTCGATGGCCACGGCCGGGGATAAACCGGAAATCCGGTCCACCTCCGGCCGCTCCAGAATTTTCATGTATTGCCGCACGTAGGGCGCAAGGCTTTCCAGGTATAGACGCTGCCCTTCGGCAAAAATAATGTCAAATGCCAGCGTTGACTTGCCCGATCCGGACACACCGGTAAAGACAACAAGTTGTCCATGGGGAATTGACAGGCTTATATTTTTCAAATTGTGGGTATCCGCTCCCTGTATAAGTATACTGGCAGCCAATGGGGTGCCCGGGTGGAATGGGGCTATTTTTTCCGCAACGCCGGTGCCAGCGGTCCGGGTAGTGATCAGATGGTTTTTTCCCCAGATATGATGGTCCAGATAACGGCCGGTGTGAGATTCATGCGACTTGGCGATGACCTCCGGTGGGCCGGCAGCCACGATCGAACCACCGTTGTCTCCACCGCCGGGGCCCAGGTCGATCACCCAGTCCGCGTTTTTTACCACATCCATGTTATGCTCGATAACCAGCACGGAATTCCCGGCCGCCACCAGCCGGTCAAAGGCATCCAGGAGCAACCGCACATCCTCAAAGTGAAGTCCGGTGGTGGGTTCGTCAAAAATGAAGAGGGTGTGTTGACGGCCGCCGCTGCTGATGTACCGGGACAATTTCAACCGCTGGGCTTCGCCCCCGGAGAAGGTGTTGACCCCCTGGCCCAGACGGATATAATCCAATCCCACATCGGTGAGGGGTGACAATGAATTCGCGATTTTCGGTTGATCGGCAAATTCGGAGATGGCCTGGGAAACGGTCAGATTTAGAATATCATCCATATTCAGACCATTAAGGCGCACGCTCAGAACCTTTTCACCATAACGCCGCCCGTTGCAGTCCGGACAACGGATATACACATCTGACAAAAACTGCATTTCAATCTTTTCAAATCCCTCTCCCTTGCACATCTCGCAACGGCCGCCTTTTACGTTGAAGGAAAAGTGACCCGGTGTAAGCCCCATGGCCCTTGCATCCGGAGTGTCAGCCAGGAGTTTTCGAATCGGGTCCATGGCTTTTGTATAGGTCGCACAATTGGCCCGGGGAGTGCGGCCGATAGGCTGCTGATCCACCAGTACGATGTTATCAAGGTGTTCTGCACCATGAATATGCGCGACCTTCCCGGGACGTTCCGACACATCACCTTTGAGACGCCTCACCGCTTTATACAAAATATCGTCAGCCAGTGTGGACTTTCCCGAGCCGGAGACCCCGGTAAGGCAGACAAACAAACCCAGCGGTAAGTCCACGTCAATATCCTTGAGGTTGTTTTCAGAAGCCCCTGTAATGCGTAACCGGTATCGCTCATCGGGTTTTCGGGTGCGCTGCCGGACCGGTATCTCCCTTTTCCCGGTCAGATAGTCTCCGGTTACCGACCCGGTAACCATATTGGTGGGACCGAAGTACATGACTTCGCCACCGTTTTCCCCGGCCCGGGGCCCCATTTCCAGGAGGTAGTCGCTGTTTTTCAGTATCTGGGCATCATGTTCCACCACCACGACGGTGTTGGACCGGTCGCGAAGCCGTTCGAGTATCGAAACCAGTCGTTGGTTGTCCCGCGGATGGAGCCCGATACTCGGTTCGTCGAGCACATACAGGGTATTGACCAGGGCCGACCCGAGGGCCGAGGCCAGGGCGGTACGTTGGACTTCACCACCGGAAAGGGTTCGGGATTGACGGTCCAGTGTGAGATATGAAAGTCCGACATTTTTCAGATAATTCAGGCGGTTGTGAACCTCATCCAAGACCAGCCGACTGGCCTCGTCCATCTCCTGATCTTTGAGTGATCGAAAAAAGGCCGAGGCGCCGGCCACATTGAGGGCATAAGTATCGGCAATGGTATTGCCGTCCAACCGGTATAGGCGTGTTTCCGGTTTGAAACGCGTGCCGCCGCAGTCCCCGCACAGGTTGTAGCTTCGATACCGGGACAAAAACACACGTACTGTCATCTTGTATGTTTTGGTCTCCAGCCACTGGAAAAAACCGCGTACACCGAAAAATTCACCATCACCGTCAAAGACCGCCTGTTGATGAACCGGCTCAAGATCACGGTAAGGAATCGCGGTGGGGATTTTCTGTTGCCGACAAAAATCCAGAAGATCGGTGAATTCCGGCCGGGCCGACCGTACGCCGCCCCACGGCTTAATCGCCCCCTGTTCAATGGACATCCCCGGATCCGGAATGATCAAATCGGGGTCGATGTCGATTACCCGGCCAAAGCCCCGGCAGGTTTCACATGCGCCCACGGGACTGTTGAAGGAAAACAAATTCGGCAATGGGAAGGAATAGGGTAGATCACAGGCGGCGCAATGAAGACTTGCGGAAAACGAAAACCGTTGCGAATCTCCAATCCAGACATCTGCCCGGCCCTCTCCAAACCGGAACGCTGTTTCCAGCGAATCAACCACTCGTTGCCGGTCTTTTTTGCGCAATATCAGCCGGTCCGCCAGAACGTGCAGCGTGGCCGGACGGCGGGCCCGCCACTGATCCAAGGGCAGCACCCCCCTGTTTTCCAGGTAGCGGTCAAATCCCATGCGAATGAATTCTGCCACGGTGGCAGCCGGCCCTGCCCCGGATTGTTCACCAGGCATCATTTTTTTGGGAAAGGTGATCCATATCGGGACCTTACCGGTATATTTTTCAATGGTTTCCCATGCGATCGACGGGGTCTCCTCGCGAACCGGCCGCGCACACCGGGAACAATGCAATGTCCCATGCCTGGCAAAAAGCAATTTCACATAGTCGGTGATTTCCGTCATTGTGCCCACCGTGGAACGGGAAGTGCGAACCGGATCCTTTCGGTCTATGGCGACGGCCGGCGGAATACCGGTGATGTGATCCACCTTGGGACGATCCATCCGGTCCATAAATTGCCGGGTATAGGGGGAGAAGGTTTCAACATAGCGCCGCTGGCCTTCGGCGTACAAGGTATCCAGGGCCAGTGAGGATTTACCGGACCCGGAAACACCCGACACAGCAATAATCCGGTTCAATGGGATCTCCAGATCTATCTTTTTCAGATTGTTCTGGCGGGCGCCCTTAATCTTGATGGAGGAGGAAGTCATGTGCGCGGTAAGACAGGATTGTTCATGGTGAACCTGTTTGATTGCATTCAATTCATTCCGGATCAAAACAGCCCGGTCATAAGGTCATATCAACTATCGAAAAAACCTTGCTCCAACAATAACCATTTTACCCGGCATGACAAATCACATGGTCTGAGCGCCCAGAACCATCTTGTCATTTTGATCATTTTCGCTTAATACCAAGTTGAACTCATACGTCTTTTTATTGTCCCGGTATTGTACTTTTTTTAAGCCTTTTGCGGGCAACAGACAGGAAAATCAAAAACAAGAATGAATCGTCTTATCCAAGAGTCAACCTACAGGTCACCCGGAACCCGGCCACTGTTCTTACGACAAAAAATGCCTTCCTTATTTTTCTATTCCAGGGTGTTGTGGATCGTCATGGCTGCTGCGCACCTGGCGCGGCGCGGTCTATATACCGGGGCCGAATGGGAAAAGAGCAGTTTGGCGGTGGTTAATGCGCTGGAGTCCGTCGGTGGCGGGATTACCATTGAAAATTCAAAGAATCTCCTTCAATTGGAAACCCCTTGTGTTTTTATTGCCAATCACATGAGCGTTTTAGAAGCCTTTGTACTGCCTTCCCTGATCCGGCCCATCCGCCCTGTGACCTTCGTCGTGAAGGACAGCCTCATATCATACCCTGTTTTCCGATATGTGATGGTCAGCCGTGATCCCATCGTGGTTGGACGGTCAAATGCGCGACAGGACCTGAAAACGGTCATGAAAGAGGGAAAGCAACGTTTGGACAATAACATTTCATTGATTATTTTCCCGCAAACCACGCGTAATTATGGATTTGACTCGAGCAAATTCAATTCATTGGGTGTTAAGCTTGCCAAGCGCAATAATGTTCCCGCCGTACCCATTGCACTTAAAACCGATGCCTGGAGTATGGGTAAACGATTCAAAGATCTCGGTGAAATAAGACCCGAACGAATGGTTCGCATACGCTTTGGCGATCCATTTCGGATTGAGGGCAATGGCCGGGAGGAGCACGGCCGCGTCGTGGAATTTATCCGGACAGCGCTCCAGGACTGGGATCTTCTCGGCCCCATCAAATAGCTTTGGTATCGGGAAATTTGTTACATAATGCAAAGGGCAAGCGGTTTGGGTGGTTTTTCAGCATGTTTGTGCATTGTTTGAATGCTTTAGGAATCGTTGGTAAAAAACAGGAAGATATGGTCATGTTGAATTTCAATTGTTAACCATGTTAATTGTAACTATCTGTAATCATAGTTAGATACTGTTTTTTAGGTACGATACCTTAAGCATGAGTTTGCACAACGGAATGAAAAATTATCCAATCCGCGGTCTACTGAAAAAACACCCGGGTAGCTGAATAGCTTTGGTATCCGCCATCACCCTGGTGGCTGACGGGCAGACTGTTTAAACCAGGCACGGCGGCGGAATTCATCCGCCGGTATCATCCGTCTCCTTCAGCCGGTCCGATCGATCGTCCTGTTGCCGCTGAATTTCCGTCAGATCCTCTTTCATCTCCTTCATCCGGTCAATATTTTTTTTCCCGGTCATTTCCTCTACAGTATCATCCACCGCATCACGGGTCCGTGACCCTTCGCAACCGGAGATGATACACAAACAAAGAATCATCAGCCCGATGCCAGACAAGTTTAACACGCGTGTAAAAAGCCCCATATATCTCCTTTCCGTCTGCTGCTTAAAGCGTATTACCGCCACCTGTTCCTGCCCTTACTTTATGATCAATCGGGTCATCATTTCGGGATCGGAAATGAAAGTCTCAAAGGATACGGGAAGAAACTGCATTCTATCCGACAGGGCATGGTATTGATGGCGTATGGTATCGGATTGCTTTGGATTTACCACCACCAACTCGGTGGCGGGCATCAGGTTTTTTCTGAATAATGCCTTTATGTGGACATCGGCATCAGATAACGAATACCCGATAAATATGATTTTTCGGGCTGCCCGCAGTTCCCTGGCGGCTTCACCAAATAAATGGGCGAGCACCGGATTATTCAGGGACTTCATATAAGAAGGCGGCATGATCAGGGTTTGAAATTCCGTGCGGTCCAGGGGACAGACATAGTCATATTCCCTATTGTCGGGAATGGTGTACCCCACAAACATACCCCGATTTAGATCGATGGTGCGGTCCCATGTGGTCAACAGGGTTTGATTGCAGCAATTGCAGTACTTCCAGTTCAAGGAACCGTGAAGTTTAAGGACATTGAAAGATGCCGGTGGTTCATCGCCGGTCACCTGCACCGGCTCCTTCGGATTCACCCAAAAATTGTATTCCGTGAGCCCCGGACATCGCTCGTAGTTCATCAAATGCATGCAATAATCGATGTAGCCGACGGTTCGAAACAATGGATCAAACGCCTGTTCCAGGAGGGTGTCGTAATTGAGGGTGATAATGGAGACATTCCGATTGGAGGCGGCGATAGTCTTCCAGAACCGGTGATATGTGGGACTGTGTTGATCGGTCTTTAGGTTAACGATATAGTGAATGATCTTTATCAGATTTTCTTTGATCTGGAGGAGGCGGCTAAGGCTATACCCGGCGTTAAGGCTTTCATTCTGGAGGATAAAATAATCAAGAAAACCGAACACCGCCTCGAGTTTGGGATACTCTCGTTTACGGGTGTCGATGTAGAAATTATCGGTTAAAAACTGCTGCAGCTCCTGTCCGATGCGGGACTGGTTGATATTGCCGTTCCCGGTGTCGAAAAGGACCGGTAGAATATCTTTTTGCAGGGGTACGCCATCGGGATGCGAGGCACCGGCCCCCAAAACAAACAGAATATCACGCTCGGGGGGATGTCTGAGATAAACTTCGCGGTGTTGTTTCATACGGTTTTAAAACGCCGATACAAGCCCGAACGGCCCCTCAATACGAATTGAAGACCGCCGGTTTAATTTCCAGGATACAAATAAACCGATGGCGATCATCACCAACCCCGGTATGTTGTCCATTCCCTGCTTCAGCGGTAACAACAGGGCGGCGGGTAACTGGCGCATATGATCCGACAGGAATGAAATATCCATGGACAATCTGACGCGTGCGGCGTAATCAGCCCCGGTGGGATTGACCGGTGTAAGTGCTCCGATCGGCAGCCCATCGTCCATGGCGGAATTGACAGGACCACTTTGAGATATTGCCGCCCGTCCATAGGGAGCCGCCGTGGTTTCGATGTCAGGCAGATATGTCATGCCGATGGCACCATAGGTAATCAGTACGGCGATGGTCTGAATGCACCACCCCCCTTGCCGACGGGCACCCAGGCGGACAAATGCGCCCACCAGAAATCCGATGAGCAAACCCACCAGTATAAACTTGTATCCGGTGAACAATACCAGGCCGTAAAAAAATGCAACACCGATCAACGCTGCCAGCCCCCCCAGCCCCGCGGCGCCAAGGCATCGGCGAAGGAGAAACCGTTCCCGCCGGGCCCTCTCAATCTCCCATTTGCATGGGGAACAGATGGTACTGCCGGCGGCGATAAAAAATGTTTTCTGCACGGGCAGATGACAATTGTCGCAAACGAAAGTTTGCCCGTATGGTGCACATTCGGTATTCGGCGCGCGATTCAAATCGAGATGGGTGGCCTTTGTCTTCACTCGCCGTCTCCTCGTTGAATATATCCATGTTTCGAATACGACAATAGGGTAGTATCGAGATGCGCAGCGCCTTTTCATCGATAGGTTTTCAGTCTGAACTTACTAACCAGAATTCCTGAATCAGGTCAAGTTAATAACATTTTAATAACTATTCCGCATTCATTTATTAACTTGGATTCTGCAACCAGCGGAAGCAGTGGTCAGGATTCTTCCGATCATCCGGTCCCATGGGCCCCTGATGCCGGACGTGGCTATCAGCCGATGGGAGACGGTTTGCACAGATGTTCGGATTCCATGGCCACACGGCCACAACCATCACAAACATATTTCATGGCAGACAATTTACTCGAACACATGTGAACGGCACCCGTATCCGGGGTGCCACAGAACCGGCATTTGCTTTTGTCCGAGCAGGGATTGCACAGATGTCCGGGTTCATTGGCCACCGCACCGCATTTTTTACATGTATATGTCATTTGTATCCTCCTGATCTATATCGTGTATCGTGATGGATTCCCATGATACCAACCGCCATCACCGAAACAGGATTGCGAATGATCGTTAACCGCATGTATGCTGTTGACCACAACTTAAATAAATATTGGAATCCAAAAGGATGGCGTCAACCCTTTGGCGTCAATACCAATGACTTTTACAGATTTCTGACCGTTTATTGAACCCCATTTGCCGAACCCTGTTCCCGATTCATTTGTAACTCATGGCGCACTATTGGTTCTATATCTCAACATGCAATTCGAGGTTTACCATCACGGACTGATATTGATGATGAAGCGGCTGGATGTAATTAAAGGCATCCAGGCATCACATTCAGGGGAGGGAATTATGAAAGAATTTGATATTCCAGAATTTATTCCTGAACAAATGCTGGATAATTTTGATGGCTTTGAGGATTTTCTGATTTTCAGCCAGGCCCTTTTCGATCTGACTGCCGATGAGTACGCCGCATTATACAATGTCATGATAAAGCTACAAAGCGTCGGCGAGGATGCAAAAACCACATTACAGGATTGCAAGCTCGATATGGGTGAGAATGGGTGTTTGGAAATGATCAAAATATTGATTAAAATCGAAGAAATGGATCTGTCGGAATTAAAAGTTGTCGCCTGACCGCACGCTGAAAAAAGGATGAACTCCTGTTCCGGGATTCCGTCCCCGCCGGTGGATACGATCAGGCACCTTCTGTTCCCCTGTAAAAGTCACATCCTTCCCTAAACCATCCGCCATGGCGGTTTTTCGCCATAGAATCCCTAACCAATTAATTTAATAGGTGCTTTCCATATTGCAATCCTGCGCTGGAAAGCGTATTGTGAGACACGAACGATGCGGGAGCAGCAGTTACATGGCGCATGACCGGATTGAACCGGCCGAAACCACAATAGAACCTCACCACGGGCAGGCTTTCCAAACTGGGATTAAATGGAACGGAACAACCTTTCTGAAACGTCTTCAACATCAGAAAATCCTCCCGTGAAGGAGGGATCGAGACGGCTTTATTTCATTAAAGCATTGTGCTGTTCGGGTTGTAGTGCCGCAACCGGGATCATCAGCAGTTTTTTGATACTGCTGTATCTCAATCCCCACCCGAACAGCTATGATATCACATTGCCTGCATCCGGACTCATCATGGCTGCCGCAGGTGGGTTGGTCGTGGGCTTTTCCACCGCCTATTTTTTATCCAGGTGGTTGACCGCGCCAATGCTGAGCCTGTTGACGCAGGTGCTTTCGGTGCAACAGGGAAAAGCCTATGAAACCATCGACATCGACCAAAATGACGAGATCGGTCAGCTGGCGAAAGCTTTTAATCAGCTAAATCTGGACCTGGAAGATTCCTATCGTCAGGTGGCCAATAAAAGCCGTGAACTGATGCAAACCGCCCGGCAGTCCGGGATGGCCGAAGTCACCGTCGGGGTGCTGCACAACGTCGGAAACGTACTTAACAGTTTGGGCGTAACGACGGCTGCATTGCGCAAAAAAACAAAAAAATCACGTATCTCCGCCATAAAGCAAATTTCCGAGTTGCTTGATGAGCAGGCAGGCAGGCTTGATGATTTTTTTAACCGGGATGAAAGGGGGCGCCAACTTCCCGGATATTTCCGAATGCTTGCGGCACATCTGGAACAAGAACGCAGTAGTTACCTGGCGGACCTGGATGAATTGGAACGCCACCTTAACCACACCAGTGATATTGTCAATCTTCATCAGGCCTATAGTCGATCCATCGGTCTCACTGAATCGGTATTTATCGGTGATATCATCAACGATGCGCTGAACCTGAACAAAAATTCGCTGAACCGGCACCGTATTCATGTGGATAAATTCATTGAAGACCTGCCGACATGCTTATTGGACCGCCATAAGGTCATGCAAATCGTTTCCAATCTTATCAGCAATGCCAAAGACGCATTGGTGGCCAGTGATAAATCCGATCGTATCATCACCATAAGCATCAATCGGCCCCACCCCGAATATCTTCGTATTGAAGTGCAAGATAATGGTATGGGTATCACCCGGAAGAATCTCCGCCGGATTTTCAGCTACGGTTTTACCACCAGGAAAGAAGGACATGGATACGGATTACACAGCGGTGCCCTAGCTGCACAGGAGATGCATGGCACCCTGCAGGCCGGCAGCGACGGTCCCGGCAGCGGTGCCACGTTTACATTGGAACTGCCTTTCCGAAAAAAGGAGAACGACGCATGAGTTTTCAGGAAAACCTGACCCGACACATATTGGTTGTTGATGACAATCCCGATATTCATAAGGATTTCCAACGAATTTTTTCCGACGAATCAAAAACCTCGGAAATTGATGCGATGGAGGCCAAAGTCTTTGGAACGGCCGTCGAAAAACCACCACAGGGTATGAATTATGCGATGGAGTTCGCCCTTCAAGGGAAGGAAGCGGCTGAAAAAGCCCTTCAGGCGGCCACAAGCGGTCGCCCCTTCCAGCTCGCGTTTATCGACATGCGCATGCCCCCGGGATGGGACGGACTGGAAACCATCGAACAGATCTGGATGATCGACCCGGATATGCAAATGGTCATTTGCACCGCTTACTCGGACTACTCCTGGGAAGAGATCACGGAGCGACTGGGCAGAACCGACAACCTCCTGATCCTGAAAAAACCCTTCGACACGGCCGAAGTGTCGCAAATGGCCAGCTCGCTCACGGAAAAATGGATATTACGCCGAAAAGCCGCCATCAAGGCCGACGAGCTACAACGGCTGGTTGACGTGCGAACCGAAGAGATAGCGAGAACCAACGAGATGCTGAGAAGAGAAATCGCGGTGCGACACCATGCTGAAACCTCTCTACGGCGCACAAGGTTTTCATTGGACCGGGCACTGGATGCGATTTTCTGGCTGGATCCCGAAGGCCGGTTTGTGGATGTAAACGAAACCGCCTGCAAAATCCTGGGATATCCTCGAAAAGTTTTGTTTACATTGCGTATCGGCGCCGTAAACGCTGAAATGGAGGCCGCCCAATGGTTCGGGCACTGGCGGCGGGTGAAAAAGAAAGGCGCCGTGGTCGAGGAAGCTGTTTACCGTACCAAAGATGGTGATTTTTTCCCCGCCGAGGTGGTCTCGAATTTTATCGAATTCGGTGTCAGAGAATACAATTGTGTCTTTGTACGGGACATCACCAGACGAAAAAAAGCTGAAACCCAAAATCGCAAGATGGAAGAAAAGATACAAGAAAGTCGAAAATATGAAAGCCTGGGTATCATGGCAGCCGGTATTGCACATAATTTCAATAACATGCTGATGGCCATCATCGGCAACACGGAATTGCTCCAGAATGAATTGGGCCCGGGATCGGAAGCTGAACAACACATGAGCAAAATCCAGGCATCGGCCGAACGTGCTTCTGATTTGAGCAAAAAGATGCTGGCTTATTCGGGGCACGGCCATATCTGGCCTAAACGAATCGCTCTGCCCGAACTGATTCTGGATATAAAATCGATTCTCGAATCCATGACCAATATCGAAACTTCAATCGAATACCGGTTTGAAGGCGATCTGCCGGACGTATCGGGTGACTCCACCCAGCTCAAGCAAGCGATTCTGAACATCGTATCCAATGCCGTGGAAGCGATCGGGGATGGCCATGGTTCGATCTCCCTCGTGGCCGGCACAACAACTTGCGACACCATTGTCACCGAGGCTTTTAAAACCGCTGAAAATGAACCCGAAAATTGCGTTTATCTGGACGTCACGGATTCAGGATGCGGTATGGACGAGGAAACCGTTAGGAAAGCGTTTGATCCGTTTTTCTCCACAAAATTCTTTGGTCGCGGCTTAGGACTCGCGGCCACTAGCGGCATCATTCGCCAGCACAGGGGAAATCTCACCGTCAATTCCAGCCCGGACGATGGCGCCGTGTTTCGTATTCTGTTGCCTGCATTGTCAGCGGAGGACAACCCGGAGGAATTCATTAAAGCCGCGGGTGACGGTGAAATATTTGAAAAATCCATGATTCTGGTGGTCGATGATGAGGAGGACGTGAGACTGGTGGCCGAAGAGATGCTCGAAAAAGCCGGATTTCAGGCATTATCGGCCAGTGACGGTCTCGAAGCGCTAAAAATTTTCCGGGATTGCTACGACAAGGTCGGTTGTGTCATCCTCGATATGATCATGCCCGATATGGTGGGCAACGAGACCCTGCTCGAACTACGAAAAATAAAAAGTGACGTACCCATTATAATTTCCACCCGCTACAGCGAGCAGGAAGTGCGGGAGATGATCGGCAACGTGAAAATAGCCGGAATACTTTTCAAGCCTTTTGAGTTTGCGGGATTGGTGGAAAAGGTAAGACTGGTCTTGACCGGGGTGTGATCCGTCATTAGCTTGGCCTATTCATTGATCGAACTTGTTTCATCGAAATGACGGATCAACACATGAGAAATAAACCGAACCAAATGAGCGTAGCGGTGATTGTTTTCCTGGCGTTGGCCCTGGCACTGATGTCGGCATCTTGCGGCATTCATGGCGCCGGAAAGATGGCGTCGGGATCGGATAACAGCCCGGGCGTGTTGCGGATCCAACCTGATCCCGAACAGCTGAAACCAGGTCTGGCAGTCGTATACTTCAGACGGCTGAATATCCGTCACGTCAATCAAATGCCCACCGGAAAATCGGTTCTGAAATTAGGCAGGCCCGGCAACCCCATCACCTATCTTGATCACAGCTTTGGGACAGACAATGTATTCGACAGCCGCAGCAATACGAAAATCGGCGTACAAATGACCGGCTGGATACACCTGGCCAAGACCGGCAACTACCAGTTCAAGGCTATATCCAATGACGGTGTACAAATTTCCGTTGCCGGCCAGGTGGTGGCCGATGATCCGGATGTGCATTCGGAGAGGATGTCCAGGCCTACGGAATTTATGAATACAGCCACGGGCTGGTACACATTCTTTGGCCAGTATTTTCAACGAAAAGGCACTGCAATGCTTCGATTTTTATGGCAGCCGCCGGGATCGGACGCATTTGAGCCGGTACCTGAAAGTGCATACGCGCATACCCCGGATCAGAATCCATTTTACAACCCGATTCAAAACTGATCTTGACATGCAATATCCGAATAGGGCATAGGGGATAAACATTTACGTCAGCAACTGTTCGATGTTCTTCAACCAGCCGACCGGCAGTAGCTGATTGACACCTCATTCAATATGGAGGTTACCGTGACGACCATCAATGGCGGATCATACTATTATTATTTATATTATGGTATTGCTCTGCCTGATGTGCGCTGAACCTTAAAAACATTCAAAAAACAGCCGCAGGCAGACAACGCCGGCGGCTTTTTCATTTTTATGACATGGCCGCCGGGGTGACACCCGACGGTCTCTGTTTTTAAAAACAGGAGAAAAAATGGCCCCCCGGAAAACCTATGACATTCATGTAAAATCTTTTGTGCCGCTGATCAGCCCGGCCGCGTTGAAAAAAGAGCTGCCCCAATCCGATTCAGCCACCCGGACGGTGATTGATGGTCGGCGACATATCCAGGATATCTTATCCAAAAAAGATCCCCGGTTTCTGGTGATCGCCGGGCCATGCTCCATCCATGACCATGCTGCGGCACTGGAATACGCCCGGCGATTGAATGACCTCAGAAAAAAAGTTGAAGACACCTGTGTCGTGGTCATGCGGGTATATTTTGAAAAACCCAGGACCGATGTGGGGTGGAAGGGATTGATCAGCGATCCGCACCTCGATGGTTCCCATGAGATGACGGTGGGTCTGCGCAAAGCGAGACAGCTGTTGATTGAAATTACTGAAATGGGACTGCCCACCGCGACGGAATTGTTGGACCCCATCGTACCCCAGTATTTTGCCGGCCTGGTGTGCTGGGCGGCCATCGGTGCACGCACCACCGAATCCCAGACCCATCGTAACATGGCCAGCGGCCTGTCCATGCCGGTCGGTTTTAAAAACAATACCGACGGCGATCTGATGGTGGCCGTAAATGCCATGACCGCTGCCGCGTCGCCCCAGAGTTTCATCGGAATTGATCCCGACGGTCATACCAGCGTCGTCAACACCACCGGCAATCCCTGGACCCACTTGGTACTGAGGGGAGGTAACCGCCCCAATTACGATTCGGTGAGCATAGCCGAGGCCTGTTCATTTTTGGCCCGGAAAAATCTGAAACAATCAATTATGGTGGATTGCTCCCACGCCAATTCCAAAAAAGACCCGCACCGTCAACCCATTGTCTGGCAGGATGTGATCAATCAGAGATTGGACGGAAATGACAACATCACCGGTATGATGCTGGAAAGCCACTTGTTTGAGGGGCAACAGAAAAACACCGGCGACGGTACCACTTTAAAATTCGGCGTGTCCATCACAGATGCCTGCATTGGTTGGGAAACCACAGAGGAATTGATCCTGTCCGCACACGAGGCGCTGGGCACCTTTCGCGATAATCCGGCCAATCCCCCGGTCTCAACCAACGGGGTCATGCGGTACAGTGCCTTGTGAAGACGCCCGGGCGAATCACCTGCAATCATGCCAATGGGAACGGATTGACGGCGGTTCCGTTCTATACTATAAATAAAATCAATGTTTTTGGCATTTTAACACCAAAACGCCGAGAGGAACCGCTTGGAATGGATATAGCATCACTGCTCAGGGATTTTGCGTTTTCCAAATATGAGTCGTCCGCCTATCTTGCCCTGCTGACACATCACCCCACGAACGGTTCCCAATTGAGCAAGCGGTCGGGTATCGCCCGATCACGGATATACGATGTGCTCCGCGGCCTAATGGCCAAGGGGATAGTATTCGAGGTCGAACACGGGCAATATGTGCCTTTACCTTTCGAGGAATTAAAAAAACGGTTGCGACATCGGTTTGAATCCAATCTGACCGTTCTGGAAGAAAAACTTCAATCCATGGCGGGTGATTCCGGTTACGAGTATCTCATGACCCTCAAAGGATATACGGAGGTCATTAAAAAGGCCGAGGATATCATCGGATCGGCCACCCATGAAATGTATATCCGGTTGTTTCCGCGAACCTGGGAACGGCTGAAGGTTGCCATCAAGGCGGCGGTTTCACGGGGTGTGGGCGTTCGCATGGTATCCATGGGTGATATTCCGCTGGCCTACGATATCCAGGTGAATCATCCGTTTGGAGAGCGTCTGATAAAAAAAATCGGTGGTGAATCCATCGACATCATCGTCGATAAGGCCGAAGCCATCGTGGGAATTTTCGAGACCGGGATCTCGGATGTCTCCCCGATCATCTGGACGCGCAATCGCTGGTTCGTTACCGCTAATCGTGACAGTGTCCGGCACGATTTCTACCACTATTTTCTTGACAAAATCTACGAATGTAGCGAGCCCCTCACGGAAAGGGAAAAAAAGATCTACGAATTCATCAAGGCGGACGACTGAAAAATCAAGCCGCCTGCCGATCTAATGAAACATTATCACTTTTGACAATCACAGGAGATGTTTCCGGCAAGAATCTCCTTCCAGTCTCCGACCACGTCATGTGTCCAGCAATCATCCGCTCCGGCGGCCTCTCTCATCACCAGCGCAAGGATATAGGCCATTTCCTTAACCGTTGCACCGGCTTCCAACGCTCCCTTAAAATGTTTAAGCACGCAAGGTTTGGATCTGCCTTTGATGGATAAGGCAAAGCAAATGAATTGATAGGTTTTCTCGTCGATCATTCGTTGTTCACGGTAAAGATCGTCCATGGCATCGAGCAGTTCAGCGAATTCAGGGAAAAATTCAGCTAACATTCTCATAATGATCTCCTTTTTGATCTGAGGTTTGGCGCTCAAGGGCGGTTTACACGGATGCCTTCGAAATCAGTAACAATGCCGGCATCGGCTTTTTCTGCAGTCATGTAAAGATGGTGCGCCACGGCAATGTCCTCCACGGCCAGTCCCAATGACTTGAATACGGTGATATCCGATTCCGACCGGCGGCCCGGAATACGGTCTTCAATCAGTTCGCCGATCTCGCCGCGGATGTGCCCGGTGTCGATGACACCCTCGTCTACGGGGATCAGAAAATCCCCGGATTCATTCATTACGGATTCCCTGCGGTCCACAAAAAGAAGGGATTTGCGAATGGCCTCACTGTCCAATTCCCGCGTGTGCGGCAGACAGGCTCCCACTGCATTTATGTGGGCACCCCCGGCAATTAAATGTCCGGGCAGGACAGGTTCCGGGGATGCCGTGGTGGTGCAGATCAGATCCGCTCCGGTGAGTGTGTTTTCGATGCTTTCAGGGGATACGATGTCGATATCGAATCGCTCCGCCGCCGTTTTGCTGAACTGCATGGCATTCACGGGGTTCCGGCTCCACACCCGCACCCGGTGTATGCCGCGCACCAGCAGCATGGCCTCCAGATGCGACCACGCCTGAGTCCCTGATCCGAGAATGGCCAGGTCTGCGGCCGTCCCCCGGGCCAACAACCGTGTGGCCACTGCCGACACCGCCGCCGTACGAATGGTAGTTATGGCACTGGCGTCCACCAGGGCCAGGGGCAGACCATTATTCATTTCGAACAACAGGACACCGCCCTGGTGTGATTCGTATCTTGTGGTCTCATTGCCCGGAAATACGCTGATGACCTTAATCCCCATGACCTTCGGAACATCAAGGTAGGCGGGCATCATCCCCATAACATTCCGGGTTTCCGGTATCCGCATCACCGATCGCAAGGGCATGGCCGCCTTCCCACGTTCCAATTCACCTAAAACCGTTGACATGAGCCCGATGCAGGTTTCCATCGATATTAAGGTTGTGGCCAGCGATTGATTGATAATTCGAAAACGCATTGATTCACCCCTACCGGTTTTTTTTGCTTTACTCACGCCGTACCGCGGGTAGTCGTTTTAAGGTGGGAATTATATCCAGCGCAGTTAAAAATACAAATATGAAGGTAAAGGTAGGAAATTCAAGGCGTCCGGTCAACCGTAAAATACATTGCCGATGAGAACAATTGGGCCAAATAACCTGGGATACAGATCGTATTCATCGAAATTGTGATGGTCATAAAATTCAATAATTGCCCCTGTTCAACACCAAGTGTCGCCCCTAATATGTTCATACGGGTGCAACAGGCAATAGACCATCATCGGAAGGAGGCTTTCCAATGAAACTTTTATTACCCCAGCATGAAATCTTCCGCATAGACGGTGATGCCAGGGGACTGGTCGTGAGATGCAAAAAGGGTATGCTGTGGCTCACGCAGCCCGGGGACCACACGGACCACATCCTGAACCAAGGGGATCAAATCACTGTCGACCGGAAGGGGTGCATTGCGATCATGGCCCTCGACGATTCGCATTTTGATTTCGCTGATACCGAAAGCTCATTTCATGCCTCCTTATTCAACTTATCTTTGGGTTCGAAATTTATGCAAAACACGCGACCGGGCTTGCCCACCAGTGGTCTGATGGACCAGGAGTGCCCTGCGGGTTGAATTGTAGATGATCCAAAGTCCTCGATTGAGTGAAATTGAAACTGGTGAACTGAATTCTATCTTTTTTATGTCTTTGTTTTTAACAATTGAGAAAACAGACTGTATGCATTTCACTATTCCCCAATACACCATCTAACCATACAACCAATACACCATTCAACCAACACGCCACTTAACCTATTTTGATTGCGGGTTAATATTACGGCAACCTGAGCATCCATGTGGAAACGAATTGGTGTTTCAAGTAAGCTGCCGATTGACAGAAGGTTATTAATTTTCTAATAATGATTCATTTTATAAGGGCACCCCGCCCTTATGCTCTCCCCTGTAAAACCGGGACGTGGATACCGCAGCGAACGATGTCCACCGCGAAAAATGCGGGTGTTTTGCGCCGGCTCCTTAAAGTAGCTGGGCAATCCGAATGGGTCCCAACGATATGGCCGGAAATTGATTCACAGACCATCCAACGAAGGAGGGATTGAAATGGAAAAGAAAACTGTCACCAGAGCAGGTATGAATCGCAGGACCTTCTTGAAAGTATCGGGGGCCGCCGGACTCGGTGTTGCCTCAGCGACTTTTGGTGTTCCCTCATTGCTTCGTGCGGCGCCCAAGACCATTAAAATCGGTTCGATCCAACCCGTCACCGGCCCACTGGCCGTCATCGGGCAGGGTTCCCGCCTCGGTAATCAACTGGCCATCGACTATATCAATGCCAATGGCGGTATCAACTCCATGGGTGGCGCCAAGCTCGAATTGGTGTTGGGAGACAGCGAAAGCAAGCCCGAAGTCGGACGGCAGGAGGCGGACCGGCTGATCAACGAAGGCGCCGTCGTGCTGGTAGGTCCGTTCCAGAGCGGTGTGGCCATGGCCATCGCCACATTGGCCGAGCAGCGGCAGGTGCCGTTCGTGATGGATGTGGCGGCCCTGGATGCCATCACCCAGAAGGGTTACGAACATGTATTTCGTGTTTTCATCACCGCCGGCGGCCTGGTGGCCGGCGCTCTGAAATATTATAAAACGGTTACCGAAGCCGCCGGTGTTCATCCCAAACGTGCAGTGGTTACCAATACGGCCGATCCCTTCGGGAAAGGCATGTCGGGCGGTTTTCTGAAAATGCTGAAAGGCTCGGGCTTGCCGGTGGAGGTGGTGGAACGGATCCAATACCCGCTGGGCATCCAGGATTTATCCGCCGAAGTCGCACGTATCAAGGCGGCCAAACCGGATATTATTTTCCCCATTTCCCGAATAGGCGACAGCGTCATCCTGCTTCGGGAATTATACAAGCAACGGGTCGACCTCATGGGCATTTTCGGACCGGGATCACCAGGGTGGTATGAGCCGGAATTTGTTAAAGACATGGATAAACTCGCCTTCTACAGCATGACCAATGTGCCGTGGATCAATCCGGAGAGCCCATCATACCAGCGGGGCAACGCCGCCTTCCTGAAAGCCAGCGGAAAAAACCTGGATACCAACTCGGCCTATGCCTATACCGGCGCCCTGGTCATCGCCGATGCCCTTGAAAGAGCCGGCTCCACGAAGACAAAGGACATCCTCAAATCACTCCGGGAGACAAATTACGCCGATCACCCAGTGGTGGGCGGGGCTATAAAATTTAATGACAAGGGAGACAATACCGGTGCCCTGACCGCTCTGGTGCAAATACAACCGGATCCGGATCTGCTCAAACGGGTGAGGATTGTATTGCCAAAAGACTTCGCCCAATCGGAAAACATTATTTTCCCGGCACCTCAACTCTGGGAAAGGTAATGGGAATGGATTCGACCCTTGCGGTTCAACTGCTCATCCAGGGGGTGTTGCTGGGAGGGGTTTATGGCCTGATCGCCATCGGTCTCTCCCTTATATTCGGTGTGATGGGTATCATCAACTTTGCCCATGGCCAAATGATGGTCATGGGTATGTATATTTCCTATTGGATCTTCGTGTTATTGGGGATTGATCCCTACATTTCACTGGTGGCCGTTGCCGCGGCTATCTTTATACTGGGGTGGCTCATCCAATATACCGTGGTGAACCGTATACTCGATTATCCCGAAGCCATGCAGGTTCTGCCCCTGGTGTCCATCGGATTGATCCTGGAAAACGCAGCGTTGATGCTCTGGGGACCGGATCACCGCAGTCCGCAGACCGCCCTGGGCCTGGACAGCATGTGGGTGGGTCCCATCATGGTGGACACCTCCCGTTTGATCGCTTTCGTGCTGGCCATCATCATCACCTTCCTGATATTTATTTTCCTGAAAAAAAGTAATTTGGGCAAATGTATCCGTGCCGCATCGGACAACCGCACTGGTGCCGTTTTGGTGGGCATCGATGTGGATCGCATTTATAATATGTCCTTTGCCATAGGGGCCGCCACCACCGGCGCGGCCGGTTGTCTGCTGGTGCCGCTCCTGCCCATATCCCCCCATATCGGTCATGACTTTACCCTCACGGCGTTTATCGTGGTAATTCTGGGGGGCATGGGGAATCTCTTGGGGGCGTTGGTGGGGGGGGTGATTCTAGGTGTTGCGGAATAGGTCTCTACACTGGTGCTGCCGGCCACATTGAAACACGTGGTCAGTTTTACGATTTTGATCGTTATCATTCTGTTTCGGCCACAGGGGCTTCTCGGGGGGAAAAAATGAACCGACTCCATCTGCTGCTGGTGCTGATACTGGCGGTTTTATCCGGGCTTCCCCTGGTGCTCAGCAAGTATACGCTGGGCATCTTCATCATGATTTTCTACTACGCCTACCTGGGCCAATCCTGGAATGTACTCACCGGTTATACCGGCCATATCTCCCTGGGCCACGCGCTATACATCGGGATCGGCGCGTATACTTCCGTTTTTCTGGCTCAGCATTACGGACTGAGTCCCTGGGTGGGCATGTTTGCGGGAGGAATCCTCGCATCCCTGGTGGCCTTGATATTAGGATTCCTGGGTTTCCGCTTCGGGCTTCGCGGCGTCTATTTCGTAATCCTGACCATCGCCTTTGCCGAAATCACCCGCCTGGTGGTTTCCCACATCGAGGTATTGGGGTCCTTTTCCGGAATTTTTCTGGACTTTGATCCTTCGTTCCGGAATTTTCAGTTTCGCGGCAATATACCTTATTATTATATCGCACTGACGATGATGGTACTTTCCCTTGCTGCGGTGCGGCTCATCGAAATATCCAAACTCGGCCGGTTCATGGTGGCCATACGGGAGGATGAGGACGCGGCCCAGGCCCTGGGGGTGAACACCTTTAAGTACAACATGATCGCCATCGCCATCAGTGCCTTCATGACAGCCCTGGGCGGCTGTTTTTATGCCAACTACATTTTTTATCTTCACCCCGACTCCCTGTTCGGCATGGGCCTCAGTATCGAATTGATCCTGCGTCCCATTGTCGGCGGCATGGGGACGTTGTTCGGTCCCATTCTGGGGTCATTCATTTTGACCCCCTTATCCGAGGTGTCCCGCGCGTATTTTTCCAAGGGCGGACTGGAAGGCATGCACCTGATCCTATACGGGATCATTACGATCCTGGTGGTTCTCTTTATGCCCAAAGGCATAATCGTATACGTCCGGCAATGGCTGAAACCCCTGATTCCGGAACGTAAAGGAGACGATTAAACGGATATGGCACTCCTGGAAATCAACAAATTGACCAAGGCATTCGGTGGCCTTACGGCGGTGGACGGCCTCTCTTTTGAAATCGCCGGGGGCGAGATACTGGGTTTGATCGGCCCCAACGGCGCCGGTAAAACCACCGTGTTCAATTGCATCAGCGGATTCCTGCCCCCGGATTCCGGCGATGTGACATTTGAAGGCCGATCAATGGTTCAACGGCAGCCATTCTCAATCTGTAAACGCGGGCTGGCACGGACCTTTCAGATCGTCAAACCGTTCCCGGCCATTTCGGTATTGGACAATGTGATGGTGGGGGCGCTTCTCCGCGAGCCTTCGGTGTCCATTGCGCAGGCTGAGGCGCTCAATATCATTGATTTTATGGGATTGAAAAAAATGACCCGCCAGGAAGCCCGGGGACTGCCGCTGCCCCTCCGAAAACGGCTGGAGCTGGCCCGTGCACTGGCCACAAAACCCAAACTGCTGCTGCTCGACGAGGTGATGGCCGGATTGAATCCCACCGAAGTGGACGAACTGATCGGCCTGATTCGTGAGATCAATGACCAGGGTGTCAGCATATTCATGATCGAGCATGTGATGCGGGGGGTGATGGCGTTGTCTCAACGCGTCATCGTCATCAACTACGGCCAAAAAATTGCGGAAGGGTTGCCCTGCGACGTGGTTCTGGACAACGCCGTTATTGAGGCCTATCTGGGTAAGGAGTTTATCAGTGCTCAATGTACGTGACATCAATGTGTTTTACGGCGACATGCAAGCCCTGCGCGGGATAAGCCTCGAAGTAAAGAAAGGTGAGGTCGTTTCGGTTATCGGCTCCAATGGTGCCGGAAAATCCACCCTGCTTCGTGCCATATCCGGTATTTTACGCGCCAGGAACGGCACGATTTCCTTTAACGATCGTAATATCACCAACGCCCATTCCGCCGGGATTGTCGCCGCCGGAATCAGCCACGTGCCCGAAGGCCGTCAGGTGTTCCCCAACATGACCGTCAAGGAAAATCTGGAAATGGGTGCTCAATTTCCCCACATGAAAAAAGCGGCAACGGCGACCATCGAGGAAGTTTATTCCTTTTTTCCCAGATTGAAGGAACGTCTGGGGCAAAACGCCGGAACACTCAGTGGCGGAGAGCAGCAGATGCTGGCCATGGGCAGGGGCCTCATGAGCCTTCCCCAGCTCATGATGCTGGATGAACCCTCCCTCGGATTGGCTCCGCTGCTCGTCAGCACCATCTTCGAAATCATTGAGAAAATCAATCAGCTCGGCACGTCCATTCTGCTCATAGAACAAAACGTATTCCAGTCTCTTAAAATCTCCCACCGCGGATACGTTCTGGAAAACGGGACCATTGCCCTGAGCGGCACCGGCGAAGCGCTATTGGAGAATCCGCATATCCGAAAAACCTATCTCGGGCTGTAAGCCTTTGTAATCCCTGGCTTTACATTCAACCGCCGTTGGTGATAATTCTTTACCAATATCTCTCCTCAGAATCAGTTTTTCTCCGGAAATATGGCCAGGCTCGCCGAGGCAATGACCACGAGCACACTGCCGATGTTGTGGACGATGGCCGCCATGATGGGTGTAAGCCATCCCATACCGCCGGCCACCACTGCCGCGGCATTGAAAA
>JABDIN010000092.1 GCA_013003715.1 Desulfobacteraceae bacterium
CTTTCAAGATGTTTCAAACAGGCCACACACAAACGAAAATGCAAGTCCTTGTCTGACCGAAAATGGATTCAAGCCGGACTTTTACGGGTTTTTTCCCAAGAACCCAGTGGAAGGGCTTTTCTCCAAACGCTTTTTGAATCCGACGGATTGGAAATTAAAAGGAGCCTTTTCTTTGAAACACTCAAAAGTAAAAGACGGTTGAACTTGTGTCGTGAAGTGAGCTTATATGTTTACGACATGATAAGGACATCTTTTGGCCACCATGATCCTTTCGCCGCATATCGGTCACTTGATGGCTTTGACCTCCATGCAGGTGACGGCCATTACCATGCAGCTTCGGTACATGATACGAAAAAATCAGGTAATAAATATCCCCTACAGACAAATGGACAATTATTGCTTTCTATCGTTTAATTACGTCCATTCCCACAAGATCCTGAAGCACTTTGGGCACGATGACGCTGCCGTCGGCCTTCTGGTAGTTTTCCAGAATGGCGATAAGGGCGCGGGAAATGGCCACGGCCGTGCCGTTCAGCATGTGAACGAATTCCGCCTTGCCGCCTTTTTTGGGCCGGTATTTGATGTTGAGGCGCCGGGCCTGGTAGTCCGTGCAATTGGAAGTGCTGGTGATTTCACCCCAATTGCCGGTTTCGCCCTTCTTCTCACCGGGGCGGCCGGGCATCCATGCTTCCAGGTCGTATTTCCGATAGGCCGGCCCGCCCAGATCACCCGTGCAGATGTCCACGGTGCGGAAAGGAATATCCAGGGATTTGAAAAACCGCTCTTCCATATCGAGCATGCTTTGGTGCATGGCTTCGGACGCTTCCGGTGTGGTATAGGCAAACATTTCCACCTTGGTGAATTGATGCACCCGGTACAAGCCTTTCGAGAACTGACCATAGGAGCCCGCCTCGGTGCGGAAACAATGGGATACGCCGGCCAGTTTCAATGGTAATTCCGTTTCGGCCAGAATGGTGCCGGAATACATGCCGCCCAGGGTGATTTCCGCCGTGCCGATCAGACATAAATCGCTGTCGGCGATCGAGTATACCTGAGTCTCCTTACCCCTTGGGTTAAACCCGATGCCTTCCAGAATTTTGTCCCGGGCCAGATCCGGTGTGCTGACCAGGGTAAACCCTTCTTCCCTGAGCATGGTCAAGGCGTGCTGGATCAGGGCGAATTCCAGGGATACCGCTTCGTTTTTCAGGTAATAAAATTTGGAACCGGACACCTTGTTTGCGGATTCGAAATCAATGAGATCCAGGTCCTTGCCGATCTGGATGTGATCCTTGGGGGTAACGGAAAATGCCGTCGGGGATTTGAACCGACGGAATTCTACATTTTCCGAGTCGTCTTTTCCCAGGGGAGAAGCCGGATGTGTCCGGTTGGGGACCCTGGCCAACTGGTCGTTGAATTTTTGAACATATTCGGACAATCGCGTTTCTTTTTCCGTAAGGTCCGATTTGATGGCCTTGCTTTCCTCGATCAAGGCCGGCCGGGTTTCAGTGGTGGCGGTTTTGATTTGCGATGACAAGTCGTTCCGACGGCCGCGAAGACCGTCCACTTCGTTTTGTAGCTGGTTTTTCTCTTGGTAAAGATCGATCAATGCACCGATATCGCAGTTTACATGCCGGTTTTTACAATTTTCCTTCATTTCCTCTGCATTGTTAACAATATATTTGATGTCCAGCATAGGTGCTCCTGATTTGAAAGGATGTTATTGGAAATAAACCTTAATTCGTGGCGAAAACCATAACAGGAAACACGGAGATGGTAAAGAGGCGGGGACATGCAGAAAGGGCCATGACAAAATTCAAGAATATTTTGTTGCGTGGAACACATCATACGAGGACGTTCGTGGGAGCCAGGGTATTTGCAAATACGGAGAAAACAGGGGGCAGGCAATGAAAGAATGAGATCGCGGTCACAAAAAACAACCTCATTTTGCGAAGTGCCGCTTTCCGGACATAGTTGCCGCACCACGCCCTAATCGATGATCGATTCGAATACAGCCAGTTGAGGCGTGGCTTGTGAAACGACCTCTTCAAAAACGGTGGTCGGCAATTCCAAATGATCGAACACTTTTGGATCGAATTCGGCGATTCCACGCTGCCCGCTGCTGCCAATACCCAGCGCATTGACGATCACATCTGCTAAATGAACAATAGCCGCTGGTGACGCATCGGGCGCCGACATCGGATTATGGTGATACCGGACGTTATCGATGATGGTTTGGGGCAGCTTCCATTCTTCGAGTATGAATGCCCCGATCCTTGTATGCCGGGCACCCAAAAACGGTTTCTCCGATTTGAACATCGGGCTGCCGGAGGCATCGGCGGTTTTGAATATTTGCACCGCATGCGCCGGGAAGTATTTATAGATGATAAGACGGCCGACATCATGCAGCAGACCGGACACGAACAACTGCTCTGCCTTGGGAATGCCGGCCTGGACGGCCAGAATGCGTGAGATGACACCACAGGCAATACTGTGGGAAATGAAGGACTTCACATTCAGAAGGTTATTCTCAATTCCCTTGAATGAGTTCATGGCAGTGATACCCAGTGCCAGGTTTTTCACTTCACGTGTCCCAATGAGGGTAACCGCCCGCGAAATACTATCGATTGTCGCCGGAAATCCATAAAATGAGGAATTGACGATTTTCAGCAGGCTTGCGGCAAGCCCCGGGCTCTGATTGACGATTTTGGCAATATCGTCGGCCACGGCAAAGGGATTGGATATCACCTCATTTAATTCGTCGACTATTCCCGGGGACTCGGGCAGTTTGATGTTGGATCTGGACAAATGGCGCTGCCAATCCGCCACTGGCTCGCAGGGCTGGCTATCCGTCTCTCCCGGAAGTTTGATATGCGCCTTGACCGATATTTTTTGTTGACTGTTGTATAAGACCGCCTGACGGAACAATTCCCTCATGACCGGTTGATTCATATCCATTTGTTTGAAAAAGGGAATACAATAGTGCTTGGCGGTTTCAAGCAATTCCAGATTGTTTTCCCCTGTGCTCGTGTCATCTTCCTCTTTCACATCGGCACCGGCAATTCCGGAAGCTTTAAATTTACGAAGATGGCTGGATTCCATCTCCTTGCCTGCCGGCAGCAATAGTTGACCGTTTGCATCCAGAACATCCGCTATGGTCACCATGCCGGTTTTCAACTGATCAAGGCTGAGAAAACTCATATCAATCCATGTTTTTCCGGTTTAAGTGTTATAATTATCCATACACACCATCATGTCACAATTGTTATCGGTAGCGGGTATCTTCAGCATTACCTATTATACCTTACAACTCGTAACATGACTGGATTTCACCGAAATACAAGGTATGATAATCTTTTTCAGGATACAGCTTGTCATATGCCGCATCCAGAAATGCCGGGTCCATGGCGGTTTTATATTGGATTTTACATTCATAGTGAATTCCCGGCGTATCGATAATGGGAGAGATTACAGACCGGCCGTTTGCGGTTTTCAAGCCGCACTCCGTAAATTTGTCCACATCGCGGCCGGATTTGGTGCCGCAATACATCAAGGCGTCGTGCAGGTCGCCCGAAGGGATCGATACGGTGAAATCGGCGGCATTCTCCAGAATAGCATAAGTATACCGGGAATCTCGAACAGCAACCATGAACATCGGTTTTTGCCATACAAAACCGATCATTGCCCAGCCGATGGTCATGGTGTTTAACCGCTCACCGGTTTGGGCGGTCAGAAATGCGCCTTTTTTAATCCGGGTCATCGCTTCATCGGCCACTGCCATGTATTCCAACGGTTTCATAGCGTTTTTCCTTTTCAGATGTTTTTATGTTTTAACCGGTTATAAAATTGTTTTTCCAGTTCTCCGGCTTTATTGGCCCGTTCAGGGTGCAAAAAGAACGAATATATTTTATCGTCCTGTACCCGCAGGGCAGGATCTATAAATTTCTTCTCCAGACGATACAGGACCTCGATGCTCTTATCGCATGCCGGGTACCCGTTGTCGTCCAGATCAATCTCCGGAGTAAACCGGATGGTGGAAATATTGTTGATGTCCACCAACCGGACATTGCCGGCCTGATCCACCTTCAGGTTTCCGATGCCGGCCAGATCCGGCAATAAAAAAGAAACGGCGGCCATTTTTTTCAGACCGTCGATGAACTTGTCCATATTGCCAATGGGTTCGACCACCACCAGATTCCAGGGGTCGAGAATAGCGCCATCCACATATTCCTGCAGGCCGCAGAGTCCGATCTGTGCCCCGGGGGTGTTATCAGATGTATACCCCACTATAAACTCACTGGACTTGGCATAGGTGTCACGGGGCAGATAGGATTCAAGAATCTTGATCTTTGAAACTTCCGAAAACACCTCGTCCAACGAAGCGAACCGGTTTTTGAAGATGCGAAGCATGGCCCGGGGTATCGCCCGGGGAAAACGGAGCAGGCCATCTCTCATCACGCCGGCGGTTTCCGTCTCAACATCCCCACTCACCAGCTTTTCCATCACATGCGAGCGAAGGCCCTGGTTGTGATGTTTGCGGAAATAACAGTCGTCCCCGCAACGGATGAAACCGAGTGTCAGAACATCGGAATGGGTGATATCGGTTTTCTTTCGAATATCCATATTTTCAGGTCCCGACCGGAATTAAAACTACATTTCCTGACCGTTATATAGTATCACTTGCGCGGCAACAAGATGAAACCGTGTCCGTTCGGGGTAACCACGGATAGATGAAAGGAACTTCAATTGAAGATAGTGGATCTTACCCATCATATCATGCCGGATATGCCGGTTTACCCGGGTACTGAACAACCGGTGTTCAGGGATATCGCGCGTGTCAAAACCCATGGTTTTGCCGAAAAACAAATCAATATGGTCACCCACACCGGCACCCATATGGATGCACCGGCGCATATGATACCCGGTGGCAAGACACTGGATCAGCTACCCCTGGATTTTTTTTATGGACCGGCGGTTTGTGTATCCGTACCTGAACACCGACCGGTCATTGATATCCGCAATCTGTTGCCGGTTGAAAGACAAATCGAGGCGGCGCGGTTCATCCTTTTCCATACCGGCTGGGACCGGTACTGGGGAACGGAGCGATATTTCAGCGAATATCCGGTACTCTCCGCTGAAGCAACGGTATGGCTGGCCGGTTTTAAACTCAAGGGCGTGGGCTTTGACACCATATCCGCCGACAGCGCCGATACCTCGGATTTTTCAAATCATCACCACCTGCTCGGGAATGCGATGGTGATTATTGAAAATCTTCGCGGATTGAACCAATTACCCCCCTCAGGCTTTGTCTTCTCCTGTTTTCCGCTGAAAATCAAGGATGCGGATGGTTCACCGGTCCGGGCCGTAGCGATGGTGTAGGGAGGTGCCGTAAATACATTCAGTGAAACAACAAGGTTTTAAAGCTCACGGGCTATATCGCCGGTAAATTAACACTCGATCCGACGAGCATCTTTCCGTTTTTCTTGTTTCTGATCCGGTAAACCCCCATGGGGCGGGGGCTTTCCTTGTATTTCCGTATCATGGCTTTTTTATCCATTCTTCTTCCTTCTGTGAAAAGTTGCCGCCGCCGGTCGCTATCCAAGCCGCTTAATCAGTGATATCAAAGTGTTGAGCCGTTCACTGATGATTTCGTCATCCTGGCGCAGGCATCGGTCAAAGAGTTCCATATCTTGGCCGATATATCCACCCCTGCTTTCAGGACCTTGGGCGGGCTTTCATCGCACGGTTTTGTGTCTCCTGGTCCAAGAGCAGTCGCAAGGAAGCGATCAGGGGATCTTCCGACGTATACTTCCGTCCGTATTCAAGGTTGAAGCGATAGTCAAAATCTTCCGGATTCCGACCCTGATTGTGTTGCAGTATGGTTTCCAGTTTGTCGAGGGCCTTGGCGAGCTTTGCTTCGGGGGAAGCCGCCTCCTCGTACTCATCCCAAAGGGCGGTGATTTCGGATCGTAGGCTTTTCGGAAGCGGTTTCAGAAGCGATAAGAGATCTTGACGCTCCTGTAATGCCTTGCTTTCGCCGGCCGTCTGTTCGATGGCCGGGATATCGCCATTGATCACCTCTCCGAGATCATGAATGATACACATCTTGACCAGTTTTGCGTAGTCGACGTCAGGGTAGTTTTTAGCGAAAAGCAGCGTCATGAGGCAGAGCCTCCAGGTGTGTTCCGCCACGCTCTCCGGCCGTCCTTCAGACGTCCAGGCGCTCCGGATGGTGTTCTTAAGCTGTTCCGCGTGCCGTAGAAAATCCAGGATTCCGGTGAGTTCAGTTGTGTTCATAGGGGTTGGTCTTTTAATATGGTTTACAGCAAATCGATTTTATATTTCGAAAAAATTTCACCTGGTGAGTAAACATTGTGAAAAATATCGACAACATAGTCACGCTTGCCCTTATCATCCAGGCCGGCGGCAATTTCCTGGTGATAATAAGATGCAATCCCGTATATGTACTGATAGGTCCTGAGAAGGGGATCGTTCGCCCGGTTGTGCAGATCCTTTTTCATAAAATCCGCATCCAGGTTCGGCAGGTAATTGCTGATGTACTCAAAGGCATCTTCAAAGGACTGATTTCCGTTGACCATGATGTGCGCATTGTTCAGGAGCATGTGATACAGATTGTTTGCGTGTAGATACAGCTCACCATGATCCGATAGCGGATTCTCCGGTAAAAAATAGTAAAGTGTCTGCGCGATACCTTCGGAAATGAATTGCTCCGGTGTAAATACGGAGGTAAGCCCGGAGATCCGGTCGATATTTCCCTGGCGTAACCGTTTTTTCCAATTCAGGGACTGGAGGGCGTGGCAACAGATTTCGTGGAGGGCGTAAAATTCCGGAGCACCCTTACGCCATTTTTTTCTGACCGAGTCGTGAAGGTTAAACCGCAAGCGGATGTTTCCATGTTCATCCGTATTGATAAAATTCATCCAGAAGGCGTCTGTTTTATCAAACCCGATACTATAATCCGGGTCGATATCCAGGCCGAGCCATCCGAGCACCAAGGGAACGGCTTTCTCCTCCGCGGCCCTGAACGAATCGATAATTTCGGTTTTTTCAGTATAGATGGTCTCTCTTTCCAGACGCTTGAATTCATCGGCACTGAAACCATATCCCAGGCGGTCCATACCGTCTTTTGCCTTTGCCTTCTCCGCGCGGAGGCGTTTTTCGGGAATGGGTGCAGGTTGAACCCCCATGGTGGCAGCCACATAATCGTGGAACTGAAGATTTTCGCCCATCAGCGCACACAGAAAATGAAAGGCGGCATTCAATTTCTCGGCAACAAAGGCATTTTTGTCTGTTTGCCGGTCGTAGGTTTCCATCAGTGCGATGACGTCCTGTTTGACCTCGTCACGGTTTCGATATGTCTTTTTAAATGATTCGCCTATACCCAGGAGATCGAAATCAATGATATCGACCTGGTTTCCGGCTTCAAACCGGTGCCATGCATAATATACGGAAAGTATTTGATCCATTATCTTCATGATGCCTCCCAGCAGGGTTTTCTGGTAAACGGGAACTGCGAAAAAGGCGCGATCAGGAGACTTTTTCCGAATGTGTGTTGATTTATAAAGGTATCCGGCAGCCAGAGGTTGGAAATGCGCCCTATGCCGGACTGATACCTATCCCATCTAAAATCGATTGTGCAATAAAAAATATTGACACCATTGGGGGATTTCTATATCCCCACCCCGGGGATAGGATAAATGTACATGACAAAAGGGGATCATCATGGCGATGATGCATCAATCCGGAGAGCACGTCATCAACCGCCTCAAGCGGGCGGGAGGGCACCTGAACAAGGTCATAAGAATGATCGAGCACGGCGATCCCTGTATTGCTGCCGCCCAGCAACTCCATGCGGTCGTCAGGGCGCTTGAAAAGGCGAAACACGTGTTTGTACAGGATCATATCGATCATTGCCTGGGCGAGGAGACGTTGGCGAAGCGGCCGGCCAAAGACATTCTCGCTGAATTGAAAGAAGTCGCCAAGTACATATGAGCTGCGTTCAACAATCTGAAAACGAGATACAGCGAACGATTCGGTTATATCCCATGTTTGCTTTCAGCCTGGGGTGTCTTTTCTGGCAACCGGTTTTCTTCCTCTATTTCACCGAGCTGGTCGGTGTTGCCGGGGCCCTGCGACTCGAGGCCGTATACTATATTTCCGTGGTGATCCTGGAAATTCCCAGCGGGTATTTGTCCGACCGTTACGGCCGAACCAAAGTTTTATTCTCGGCAGCCATTTTTTTTGTGATGGCACACCTCTGTTTTTTTATGGCGGACGGTATTGCGGTGCTGGCGATTGCCCAGGTCTGCCTTGCGGCGGGATTTGCGTTTATATCCGGCAGCGATACCGCCCTTCACTACGATGCCTTGAAGTGTGCGGGACAGGAGGTGGAATATGAAAAGCGGGAAGCCAATGCTGCGGCCAACAGTTTCGCGGCCCTTGCCATCTCGGCGGCCGTGGGTGGCGTGGTCGGCAGCTTCTGGATGAAAGGTGTGTTTTTGCTGTCTGCGGGAGCTTCAGTATTCACCGCCGTCATGGCCGGAAGAATGTCCGATCCCGTGCAATGCCGCTCCATTAAAGCACCGGATATCTTTCAGCAGATTCGTAATATCCGCCTGAGGCTGAAAAATCATCGTCTGCTTTATCTCTTCGGGTTTTCGCTGCTGTTTACGGTGTTGAACCATCTGCCCTACGAGTTTTATCAGCCCTATCTCTCAGTGTCCGCAGGCACCATTTTCCCATCCGCGGTGCCGGCTCTGGCTGGCATACACTTGTGTGCGACCATGGCGGTCGGTGCGTTTTTTTCCCGTCACAGCCCAAGGATGCGGAAACGTTTCGGTCGAAAAGGCGTATTCCTCATATCCCTATGGCTTCAGGCCGGACTGCTTGTTTCCATGGCCGTGTGGGTGCACCCCATTGTCGCTGTCCTGCTGATGTCACGGTCCGTGTCGCGTGCCCTGTGCATGCCGGTATTGCTTTCCGGCATTGCGCCTCTGATCGAAAGATCCGAGCGCGCCACTTTTCTCTCCATCCAAAGCCTGTTCGGGCGTCTTGCGTTCGGCGCCGTATTGTTGTTACTCTCCGGGGCATTATCAGCGGCTGATCCGTTGTTCTCCGCGATCATTACCGCGGCGGTCATCGCGCTGATCTGCACCGGCGTGTTCTCGATGTTTAAACTGCCGCGGGCATGAACCGGAAAGCCTTCCAGCGTCGCCATCTATATCGAACGCGATCACTAATTGGCGGACACTCATCTGGCTGATGTCAGGTCCTGCCGGCGTCCAGCACCTGCCGGACGATATCGGCAATATCCCGCAGTACAAAAGGTTTCTTTATCACGGCCCTGATGCCGATGGTCGCCATCCGTTGTGTGTTGACATCATGGCTGAATCCCGTACAGAGGATTATCGGCAGATCCGGTCGGAAACCATGTATCTTTTCAGCCAGATTGACGCCGGTTAGATTCGGCATGGTCATGTCGGTGACCACCAAGTCGAAAGCCTCCGGATCTTCCATGACCGCATCCAGTGCATCCATGGAACCGGTAAACATTTTAACCTGATATCCCAGCCGTTCCAGCATTTGCAGCCCCATGCGGGCAATGACGGGCTCATCATCCACGAACAGGACGCGCTCCGTTCCTTTGACAAGCTCATCCATGGTGACCGTTTTTTTTATTGCGCCGGTCTGGACTACCGGTAGAAAAATTCGGAAGATGGTGCCCTTGTGCGGTTCGCTGTATACTGAAATCGAGCCCTGATGATTTTTAACAATATTGTGGACGATGGCCAGCCCCATACCGGTGCCCAAGCCCGGAGGCTTGGTGGTGAAATAGGGATCGAAAACATGGGACATGATATCCGGTGAAATGCCGCCACCGGTATCTTCCACGGTAAGCAGCAGATGGGGTCCCACCGACAGGCCGGGAAAGGATGTGATGGCTGCTCTGTCCATTTCCAGGTGCTTCATCACGACCCTCAGTTCCCCTTTCATGTCTCCCATGGCATAGGCGGCGTTGGTACACAGATTCATGATCACCTGGTGAAGCTGTGTGGCGTCGGCGAGTACAGTATCGGATTTTACATTGATATCTTTGACAATATTGATGGTTGACGGCAGGGTTGCACGCAGGAGGTTAAGCGCATCATCGGCAATTCGGCTCACTTTCGTGGGGATAAACTCCTCTTTTGAACGCCGGCTGAACTTGAGAATTTGTTTGACCAGTTCTTTTGCCCGCATGCCGGCCCGGCTCAGTTCATTAAGATTTTCCATGGCGACGTGATTCTCAGGCAGGTCCTGGCTGGCCAACTCGGCATTGCCGATGATGATGGCTAAGATATTATTAAAATCATGGGCGATACCACCGGCCAGGGTGCCTATGGCCTCCATTTTTTGGGATTGCCGGAGTTGGTCCTCCATCCTTTTCCTGTGTATTTCCAGATGTTTATTTTCAGTGATATCCCGTTGAATGCCGATCATCCGTATGGGTCTGTTGTCCGAATCCCAGGCAACCACCTTGCCGATGGATTGCATCCACAGGTAATCCCCGTTTTTGGATTTCAACCTGAATTCCACATCGTAATCGGCTTTCCCGGCCACATGCAGGTTCAACCGGCGGATAGAAGGGTCCCTGTCATCCGGGTGCAAAAGGGATTTCCAGGTGTCATAGCTTTGGGGCAGTTCGTCGGCCCCATAGCCGAGCATGGTGAGCCAGCGGTCGCTCAAATGCACGTCGACCAGCGTCGTGGGGTTGAAATCCCACATGCCGAGGTCGGCGGCTTCGAGGGCCAGCTTCAGCCGTTCTTTTTCTCCTGCCAGGGTGGCTTCAATTTTTTCCCGCTTAGCGATTTCCCGTTCCAGGGCCTCGTTGGCGAGTTTCGATTCGAGCATCTTGTCTTCCAGTTTTTTCACTAGCCGGTCACTGTACAGCTTCAGGTAATCGGATTCCCGTTCAATGGGCATGGACGATACCGTCAACTCTTTTTTCTCAGATGCTTCAATGACCCCTTTTATTTTTCTCATAAAATCTTCCGGATCGGCGGGTTTTCTGATGAACAATGCCGCACCGAGGCTCAGCGCAAATTTTTCGTCCTTGGTATCCGTATAGGTGGCGGTATAAAAAACAAAGGGTATCCTGTTAGACCGGGGATCTTTCTTCCACTGCCGGCACAGCTCAAAACCATCCATCACGGGCATCAGGATGTCGCTGACGATCAAATCCGGCGGATTGTCCCGGCCGGATGCCATTGCCTCGGCACCATTGGCTGCTGTAACGACCTCATGTCCGTTTCCGGATAGAAGTGACTTTAGCATATATAGGTTTTCGTCCTTATCATCCACGATGAGAATACGGCTCATGATACCCCCTTGTCGGTGTCTGTATTTCCGGGTAAGAAGGATTCGATCTGGGATGCAAAGTTCTCCGGATCAATGGGTTTCTCAATGTATCCGCGGCATCCGGCGGACAAGGCCTGTTCACGATCACCGACCATGGCGTAGGAGGTTACCGCCACAATCGGGATGTTTGATGTGGTCGGATCGGCGGTGAGGGTTTCTGCGACGGCATACCCGTCCATATCCGGCAGTTGTATGTCGAGAAGGATCAGGTCCGGACGTTCATCGATGGAAAGGCGGATGCCGGCTATACCATTTACCGCCTGGAGCACCTTATAACCTTTATGCTCCAGCAGGTAGGTGATGAGGTATCTGTTTTGGCGGTTATCTTCGATCACCAGGATTTTAACGCCCATGAACACCTCCGGCGGCCAGCGGCAGAGTAAACATAAAGGAGCTGCCCTGTCCGTGGCCTTTGCTTTCCGCCCAGATACGTCCACCAAGGAGTTCCAGTAGTTTCCGACAGATGGACAACCCTAAACCTGTACCTTCATACCGGCGGGACAATCCGGTTTCGAGCTGACGAAAGGCGTCAAACACCTTGGTCAGATCCGCAGCTTCCATCCCGATACCGGTATCGGCGACACGGATCAGAACTTCACTGTCATGACGTTCTCCGGCCAACAGAATGTTTCCATTGTCGGTGAATTTGATGGCGTTGTTGACCAGGTTGATCAAAATCTGCTCAACGCGTTTGGGATCACTCCTCCACTCTTCGATACCCGGGTCCATATCCACGTTGATGATCAACCCTTTCTTCTCCGCAAGCGGTGTTAAGGAGTGTACCACGTTTTCAACCATCTCCGGCAGATCAAAAGGAGCGATGGCCACTTCGAGCTCGCCGGCCTCGATTTTGGAGATATCCAGAACATCGTTGATCAGATTCAGTAAATGCCGCGCGCTATAGCTGACCATGCCGAGTTGTTTCTGCTGCTCTTTGTTCATCGGGCCGGGGATTCCCTGCAGCAATATCCCGGTGAATCCGATGATGGAATTCAAGGGTGTCCGCAACTCGTGGGACATGGCTGCCAGGAAAACGGATTTCAGATGATCGGATTCCATGGCTTTTTCCATGGCCAGCGTCAATTCCCGGGTTCGCTCTGCGACCAGTTGTTCCAATTGATCTCGATGTTGTCTGAGCTCCGCTTCCTGTTCTCGAAGCACGCTGATGTCGTGGATAATGCTGATAATCTGGATGCCCTGGGCCGTATGTAATGGACTGAGGCTTATTTCCACCGGCAGCTCCGAACCATCCTTACGGCGAGCGAATAAATTTTTGCCGATACTCATCAGCCGGCTATGTGGTTCCGCAAAATAATTCGCGCGATGTTCCGCATGTCGTTCCCGGATGGATACCGGCACGATGATATCGTGGTCCTGATCCATGAGTTCCGATGCGGTATATCCCAGCAGCCGTTCGGTCTGGGCGTTCAGAAATCTGATTTTTCCGCTCTCATCCACAATGATGATGGCGTCCGGGGCGGACTCGACCACCCCCCGAAACCTGGCCTCGCTCTCCTGAATTTTTTCCATTACCCGTTCGCGGTCCAGGTATTCACAAAGCCGGTCGTTGGCTGTAGAGAGTTCGGCAGTCCGCTCCGCCACCATTTGTTCGGTGACCTCGTTACGGTTGACCATCACATGCAGGAGGGTGCCAAGCAGAAGGGAGAACAACAATCCTCCGAAGAGGACCGGATAGGCATGCTGCCGCCCGTGATCCGCGACAAATTGTGATGTCGGCGCAAATTGTACACGCCATTGGCGCCGGCCGATGTGAAACTGACGATTGAACACAAAGTCGTCCCTTCCAGTGCCATCGATGTCAGGTATCCCTTCGGAGTGGTGATCGTAAACATGGAGCAGGCGGTTTTCAGGAGCGGCGGTCTCATCGAAGATACGAAACACGAGTTCCCGGTAGTCGATGGGTATTGTCGACAGGGTCTCGGTGACCATGGTGTCAATCCGGAATACCCCAAGGGCAAAGCCCGACAGATTTTTCCGGCGTGCGGTTGGTTCCGACGGCCGGTGACCGCTGGCATAGACCGGCAGGAAAAACAGAATACCGGAATTTTTTCCAGATGATTGAACGAGAGAGACTCTGGCGCTGGCGGTGGGGCCGGCAGAATCAACGGCTTCCAGGAGTGCTGCACGGCGCACCGGATTCGAGGACAAGTCGAAACCCATTGCGGACTCGTTACCGGCATAGGGTTCGACATAAAAAACCGGGTAATATTCAGCACGGTTACCGGCGACCCTAAATTTGCCGTCATCGTCCACCTCGGTGATATTGAAATCGTGAAATCCTTCCGATCGGACGCTATTTACGACATCTTGCCGGTTATCGTGTGATAAACGATAAATCCATTCCAATGCCTGAATACCCTTATGGCGCTCGAGAAGCGGCCTTGTGAACCGCTGGAATTCTTCACGTTCAACCTGTTGGCTGGCGGAAAAAAAACCTTCGATGGAATATAGGATATCAATATACAGATGAAAATTGTTGATCAGTGCCTCTGCGAAATGATCTGCCTGAAGCTCGAATTTTAGGCGTATCGCATTTCGTTCGGAGACGCTGATATCAATGAAGAGGATCAGGGAGAATACACTTAAAATACAGGTGGGGAGCGTGACGAAAACCAACCATTTCCGGTTTATCTGCCTGATGTGTCGGGCCACGATAACTCCTCTGAATTTCGACTCATTACTTTTTACGATCGGGTGATGCTTCGAATATCAAGGTACCGTCGGTGCCGTCAACACGCGCTGGGGAATGGGAAATTGTGGTCCATAAGAGGCGCAGCGTGAAACTAGCGTGAGCTGCCCTTACCAACTATTTATAGAACATATCAATTGAATAGCACAGTTCACAGTTTCAGGACAAGATGTATCTCGCCATGGAACAGGACAGCCGTATTTTTGAGAGAAGATCGCGGTAATGCCAAATTAAGAGTGACAAATGGAGGTGTTCTGGCGGTGTTCATAGTATTTGGATACCCTGCCTTCATTTGTCATTTGGGCTTTGAGAGTTGGCATTGAACTATAGGCGCTCCCATGCGGTGCATGGGAGCGTCGGGCCGGTTCATTTACGTTTTTTCAGCCGTTGGATGGACATCCTGATCGAATCTTTCATACGGGTGATGGCCTCACTCAGATCACCGATTTCATCGTTGGATTGAATATCCAACTCGGCATCGAGTTCGCCGGTGCTGATGCGGTCGGCGACTTCCGTCACCCGGCGGATTTTTTTGGTCAGGCGATATCCGTAAAAGGTAACGATACCGCTGATGAGAACAAAAGACGCCAACAGCGCAATGATGACATTGGTCCGTATGGACTGGGTTTGCTGTTGAGCCCATCCCTCAAGAGATTTCATGGGTTCGGTGAATTCATCGATATAGGTGGTTGAGGCAATGATGTAATCGGTGCCCTTGATGGGGGTGCATACCATGAATTTTTCGCGCAATCGATTGTCGGCATCCCGCCAGGTATAGTATCCCTTGCTTTCCTGCCCCTTATAGGCGCCGTTGTACACATCCCACCATCGATGGTATTCATCACCCAAGGATTTTTTCATGGCCTTGGGGAGATCGATACCGATGAGTTTTGCGTTGGGGTGTATCCAGAGACTGCTTTTCCCTTCATTGTCGGGCACGGAATACAAACAACTGTATCCTGTGTTTCCCACCTTTTGAATGGCGATGCGTTTGAGTTCGGGGGAATTCATAAAATCAGCTTTGACCATACCCGGATTGTAATCAAGGTATAGCTTGGTATTGGCGGCAACGCTTCGGGCATGTTCGGAGATAATATCCTCCGCCATACCGGCGACCATCGTGCCGCTTTTACCGGTGATGATGGTGGACAGATCCATTAACTGGTCCACGAAGGAGACGCCGAAAGCACCGATGAGAAAGACGGGGATAACCACAAAGAAGAGGACCATCTTTCCGCGCAATCCAAGCCGTTTCATAGTGGTGGAAGACTTCTTGGCACCGGACGCTGAAGAAGATAGGGATTCAGATGAATCGAGATTCGGATTTTTGACGGCTACGGCATGCTGGCAGGACTGACAAATAAATTTGGGATTAGCGCCTGTGATTTTATTGGGATCGACCTGGTACTTTTTTCCACAGTTTGGACACGCGACTATCATCTTGTACTCCTTATAGCTTCATGTTGGAGGCGAGAAGAGTCTAGGAGCCGGACTCTGCACCGAAGTCAGTGGAACGTTTAGCACTCGTGTATACCTTTTTCTATCGTCATTGCCGTGAAATACTTTAGAATAACTAAAAAATAATGTCCGGGCAATCGGAAATGTGCTTCCGCCCCAATTTTTTTCATCAAAATAAGGTGGAAATCATAGAATCTATATCCTGATTTCCAGGTATCTCGCCGCGTGCCTGGCCGTCCGGGCACCGTCGGCACAAGCCGTGAGAACCTGAGGTAAATCCGTGTCACGAACGTCCCCGGCCGCAAAAAGGCCCTCAATGGATGTCATCAGCCGGTCGTCTGTTTTCAGGTATCCCTCGCGGTTGGTTTTCACTTCAAAGGCGAGCATGCCGGTGTTTGGCCGCCATCCGATGGCCATGAATACACCATCCACCGCAAGTTCATCATTTCCGGTTCCGGATCGGACTTCAAGGGCTTCAAGGAGATCAAATCCCTTATAGCCGGTCACTTCCGTCCCGGATCGGATCTCCACATTCGCCGTGGCATTCAACTGATTGAGATGTATGACATCCATGTGAGGCTGTTTGCTTCGGTGTATGAGATATACCCTGGCGGCAATGCGCGCCAGGGTCAGGGCATGCTGGGCGGCCGTGTTGTCGCTGCCGATGACGGCGAGGATCGCCGCCTTGCCACGGTACAAGGGACCGTCACAGACGGAACAGAAATTCACACCTCTCATCGCCGCGTTTTTTATCGGCAGCCGGATCGGAACACGCCCGCCGGCGACAATGGCGGTCCTGGCCGAAAATTCCGTGTCCCGGCTGTCGCGAGCCAGAAAAGATCCGCCCTTGTGGTCAAGGGCGGTCAATCGCGTCATCGGAAATTCCGCACCTTCGGCTTGGGCCTGTTGATAGAGTTTCACACCGAAGTCGGTACCGCCGATGCCTTCATTGAATCCCGGGAAATTCATTATTTTTTCGATCATATAAGTGCTTCCGCCGGGAATATCACCGAACACGATCGTGGACAATCCAAGCCGTCGGGCATAAAAGGCGGCGGTAAGACCGGCCGGACCGGTGCCCACAATGATGGCGTCATAGGTAGTGGGAGACATAATTGCTCACCATAGAAATAGTCATTCGCTTCTCTATCAAGCTCCAGTGATGGTAAAAAAATGCAACGATTGAGTCCGTTAAATGATTAAGTAGTGTATTGGTCGAACGGTTGCTACGGTGAATACGGCTGGTACATGCCTATACTCCGCCAGGAACCGCCGGTCGTGGCCGGCCCGATTTCATTGACGGCGTCCGGAGGACCGATAAAAACAATGGTATTTTTATGTTTGACTTGGTGGATGGATTTGTCCACCGGCGACAGCGTCCAATCCCCCATGACATAGCTGAACAGGTGAATTTCATCCTGTTCCACCACAAATCCCTTGGCGCGGAGGAGCTGTTTCGGCAGTGATTCGGCCATCCGGCGGATCTGAGCCAAGTCATCACCGTCCCATTGGTATGTGGCGGACACCAGCAGGTCAGGGGGAGTGAGTTCCAGGTCCGGGCTGTCGAGGAGCGCCTCGACGAATTGGTCCAGATCCGCTTCCGACATTGCGGTGAAGCCATCATTCCCGGAAGATGCCTTGCCTGGCGCCACCGGTTCTACTGAAACAAGATCAAAAAACGTGTCGAGGGGGATGTTTGAGTAGGTGGTTTCAAAAAAACTTGGGTCCGGATGAAATTCACGGATAATGGTTTTTGTCTCTTCTATTTTTTGCGGATCGGCGACATCCGTCTTATTGATGATGAAAACGGATGAGCTGGCGATTTGTTTTTCAATGGAGGCGTAGGCACCATAGGCATCCAGAAAGTGTGCGGCATCCACCACACAAAACTGTTCCCTGAACTTGAAACGGTCGTTGAAAATCGGTAGGGCCAGATCCTTTTTAAGATCCGAAGGATTGGCCACCCCGGTGGACTCGATGAGCAGAACATCGGGTTGAATGGTGACATTCAGTTCATAAAGACCCTTTATAAAGTCGGTTTTTACACAGACGCAGAATATCGAACCCTTGCTGATTTCCATCATATCCACGTCTTCACCTTCCACCAATGTCCCATCGACACCGACATCACCGAATTCGTTCACCAGCAGGGTCAATTTTTTATCTTTGGGGAACCGATTGATTATCCGGTTCAGTAAAGTGGTCTTCCCACTGCCTAAAAATCCGGTAATCAAATACACACTTGTGCTAGTATTCATAGGTTCGCTCCATGACCTATTCCGGGGCAAGGCCGCCTGACGGCAACCCTGCCCCGGCCCACCGGTATAATGGGGTATTGGGTTAGGAGATTTTCGAGTCGGTGCGGGTGCTTTGACCTGCTCCGGCTTTGGCAAGATTCTCCTGGATCTTGTCAAATTCAAACCCGACGTCACGCAAGGAGATAATACGTTCCCGCATACCTGTGTTGGGTGCGCGTCGCGCCATTTCGTCGATGAGTTCTTCATACTGCGGAATGATGCTCTCGAAAACCAGGTCGCCTTCAATGCAGATGGTCGGCAGGACCTTGCCCTTGAGTTCCACAAACTTGCCGATACCGTCCTTGTTCTTGATCGACCACTCTTTATAAACGATCATTTTCTGAACATCCGACGGCAGGGCAGCGATGGATTCCATCATATAACCGCAGGCAGCGCATTGAACGCTGTCGAGGGTCAAGACATCTATCGTAATTTTGTCTGCCATGATCCGAATCCTCCTTTAAAAAGTTGATTTACCAAGATTCGGGATACTTGGCATAATATTGTTCATACCAGTCTCTGACTTCTAGTGCTTGGTCCATATGTTCCACCGGAACATCGTAGGGCATGTCTCAGCCAGGGGCGAAGGTGTATCCGTGCTGCCCCCCGGCAGCGAGGCTCACGATCGCATCCTCTCTGGGAGACAACAGCCCGAGACTCAGCGCTAATGTCAGTTTGAGGTTGCCGCCGAAACCCACGCCGTATTTACGCGCCAGGTCACGGACAAAATTCAGATTCAACTGTTCATCGATGGCGAATCCATGGGTACCGAGTTTACATACATCCTCCATCACCTTGGTGCAGTCACCGCAAATGAAAAAAGAGGACGTGATACCGGCATCATGAATAGCCTTTATGGCGGGTTGACAATTGGGTGTGACGAATTTCTGAAAGGTTTCAGACTTAATCTGGGATGCCACGGGATCGACGATGGCAACAATGTCACATCCCATTTCCGCATACAATTCCGCGGCGCGGGCACCGACCTCACCGGCGAACTTGATAACTTCGGCGGCGAATTCCGGGTTTTTGTATACATCGGTGAAAATTCGGACGCCGGCGAGGTGAGATGCCAGGGTGAGTGGGCCGCAGAACAGCCCCATCATGGCACAATCCATTTCCTCAAGCTGCGGTTTGGCGATTTTTGCAGCTTCAAACAACAACGGCCATCTGCCGGAATCTTTGGTGGGCAGCTTCAGACCAGCTTGTTCCGGTGTCTTGTCGGAGCAGGGGTGGTTGGTCACCGACGGTACGTTGTCCGGCCACCACTTCAGATCGCACCCCACCGAGTTGGCTTCAACCGACAGGTCAAACAACAAGGGAATACCGTCGGCCTTATACCGCTTGGCGGCATTGACGACGCCCTTGGCAAGTAATTCGGCGTCCTGGAGCATTTTATCGGCAGGTTCATTGATCAAGAAAGCACAATGTACACCGGCGTACGGCACCCATGGCGCTTTATCAGTCCTTTTCCCCCGATAGGCATCAATCAACATTTGTTTTGCCATATCAAGTCTCCTTTTTTAACGCTACCTTATTATTATTTACCTGGGACAATTGATGTTAAGCCGGGATTGCCTCACCTCCTTTCGGTAGTGGTGATCCTTACTCTCAATTATGCCGGTCATAAGAATCTTTTAAGGGTTGGTACTTGCCGGCGCTGCCATGGCTTTTCCGTTGAGAGACATCCGAAGCCTGCCGGCGGTCATGTAATCAGGGGATTGCAGAGAAGTCACCCCGTGGTCACGATATTTTCATCAGTGCTGCTGATTTGATTTTCAGTCCAATAGTATGATGCCGTAATAGTTAAAGGTGTCAGTGGTCCGGGTGGCCAGCCGGGTCGCCCGGCCCAGTTTGTCCAGGGTGCCGAACACATCGATGGAAAAGGATTCCACGGAGGGTCTTTTTTCCTGGGGAAACCGGCAGGCATCCGGATATGCGCACGCTTTACACAAGGCACAGCATTCACCCACCAGGCTGAAAGCCTTGTAGTACCCTTCCAGAAACAATTTGCGTTCCAGACTGACGGTTTCCTTCCAGCACCGGACCTGTATGGTTCGCTTTCGGCCATTGTTCCGATAAAAATCGGTACATGTTTTTCGTCCTTCGAGAAGCAGTGCCGAGGTATATTCGGAGAGGATACGCCGAATCTTATCCGGCTCTGGTGTAGCCGGCGGACAACACCAACTGGTATTATACCGGCTGCACCCGTACCGGCACTTGAGGTGAACCCATTCGGCCACCTGGATGTCTTCAACCTTAAACGGGATAATATCCGTAATGCCGTGGTGCTCGACATCGCCAAGCAGTCGTTTGGCAAGTGCGGCCAATCCGATGCCACCGGCTTTTTCAAAGGGTACGATCTTGGTTTGTTTCATGGGGCAGCGTCGCTATCCGGTTCAAAGGTTATCCGCACTTCCCTCGGCAAGGCCATTTCCATGGCCACTTCCGCAGCCTTCAACACCGCACAGGGGATGGCGCACGAAGGATGACATCCGGCTCTCTCGGCTTCCCGGTAAACCGGATTTTTCGTCAGCGGCATAAAAAGTTCTTTCAGATCCATTTGCGTCAATTGCCCGGACAATTGTTTTATCTGACGGCACTCCGTGTCGGATATCTCCAGCGCAATGGTTCGGGCATTGATGCGTGTCGCCGAGATGATACATACGAATCCGCAAACGCCGGGGATGACCCGGGCAACGACCTTAGGATATTCGGACGGTTGATCCTGCATCATGTCACGGCTCCGGGTTATTGATCGAGTATTTCATCGGGCACAATACCCCGCAGGTGAGGGAAATCATCCGTCATGTGCGGCAGTTGCATGGCTTCCATGAAATCCTGCTGGAAGGTTTCTTCCACGGTCAGCTCGATGTACTCCACGTTCCGGGCACACCAGTTGGCCTCCACACGCTTTTTCACGTTCAACAGCGCAGCCCGGCAGCCATCACCGGCCGCATTGCCAACGCCCTCGATCATGTCGATTTCACAATCCGGGAACAGGCCCATGACCAGCGCCTTGGTGCGATCCACATGGGTACCGAACGCCCCGGCGATTTTCACACGATCCACTTTTTCCAGACCCATGCGTTTGACCATAAGTTTGCACCCGGCGTAAAGAGCGCCCTTTGCCAGTTGAATCTGGCGGATGTCCTTCTGGGTGACAACGATATCTTTTTCAATACTCGATTCATCGGCCCAGGCCAGAACAAATTCCGGCTGGCGGTTGTCCGGATTGATGCGAAACCGCGGATGGCTTTCGAGCGCCTTTTTGTTGAACACGCCGCTTTTCAGGATAACACCCGCTGTGTACAATTCCGCGAGCAAATCCAAAATACCAGATCCGCAGATCCCTTTGGCTTTCATCTCCTTGGGTTCGGAAAACTTCCGCCATGCATCGCGTCCGATGACCTTGTAATCCACCTCCCTGGTTTCCGGGTCGATCTCGATCCGTTCGATGGCGCCCGGTGCGGCACGCATGCCAAAGGTGATCTGTGCACCTTCCAGGGCCGGTCCCGTTGCACAGGACGAGGAGATCAGTTTATGGCGGTTGCCCAGAACAAGCTCGCCATTGGTGCCGATATCGATGATCAACTGGTTCTCCTCACCTTTGTAGGGCTCTTCGGCAATGAGCACACCCACATTGTCCGCACCCACAAATCCGGCTTCGTTGGGAAGCACGAACAGGTACGAGGAGGGGTTGATATCAATGCCCAGATCGCGGGCTTTTATATCCATGCTGTGATGGATAACCGGTGGAAACGGTGCCATGCCGACATAATCGGGAGTGAGCCCCAGGAAAATATGATGCATGGCGGTATTGAATCCGATGGTAATATCCTCGATATCCACCTTGTCCAGACGAAGGTAGGTTTTGCCCTCTTCCGGCACTTCCACCAGCACTTTTTCTCCCGCGTCGTTTTTCCGTTTCTTTTTGGGCGGGTGGGTATTGGCGACGGCTTTTTCAATCAGCTCGTTGATGCCTTCGATGATATCATCACTCATGCGCTGGAGCCCGTCGAGGGTGGTCATGTGATACGTGATACGGGCCATGACGTCTTCCCCGTATTTACACTGGGGGTTCATCATGGAGACGGTGTCCACCACTTCCATGGTGCTCAGGTTGCAAAAGTACGCCGCAACGGTTGTGGTTCCCACATCAATGGCCAGTCCGTAGGCATTTTCCGCCTTACCCGGTCGAATCCGGATGACCTCCTTGTCATTCCATACACTCACCGCCACCGCCCACTTGCCTTCACGGAGAATACCGGGCAGTTTTCTCAGCATAACGATGTCAATGGTCAGATTCTGCAATCCATAGTCTCTTTCAAGCGCCTTGGTGATCCGCTCGAAATCGGCGGTTGGATCTTCGAATGTCGGCGGGTCCACCTGTACGTTATACACCCTGACGGCCGGGTTATGATCGATATGTATATCTCTGGCGGCCTTTGAGACCACCTGCTTGCCGGCCCTCGACTCCTCGGGCACAAAGACAAGCACATCGTCCAGGACCGTGGCCATGCATCCCAGACGAAACCCTTTTTCCCGGTTATCCTGGTTGATGAATTTTTCTTCTTCCACCTTCCATTCGGATACGTGTGACATGGTGGATTGCACGTTATATTTTTCAAAATGTCCTTCTTCAATCCGGACAATACACTTGCCGCATACTTTTTTTTCTCCGCATAATGCTTCTATATCCACACCCAACAGCCGTGAAGCTTCGATCAGCGTAATGCCTTTCGGCACTTCACCCCTGCGGCCGGAAGGTTGGAAGATCACCATGGCCTTCTCTTGATCCATTCGCTTAATTCCTCCCTGAAGTTGATGTATCTGGTTCTCCTGAATCTTTCATTTTCCTGGTCGCCGGCATTCTATTATATCGTGTGCGTCATCGAGACAGGCCCGGTCCGGTAAACCATTTGCCACCGGTTACCGGTCCGGGCTATTGGATGTCACAGTTTCCGCGCGAAGGTCTATTTTTCCCGCATTTCCCTCAGCCGGCTGATCATTTTAATACCCTCTGATACCGCATTTCCGGCAGATTCCGCATAGCCGTCGGCGCCGAACAGGTTGGCCACGTCCTTGGTCACCGGAGCGCCGCCGAGCATGATTCCCACATTGGGGTTCTTCTCCTTGATCATTTCGATGACTTTTTTCATCCCCAGCATGGTCGTGGTCATCATGGCGGACATGGCCACTACTTCCGAATCTGTTCGCAGCTGTTCCTCGACGAATTTTTCCAGGGGGACGTCTCGGCCAAGGTCATGCACATCCCAACCCGCCACGTCAAACATCATTTTCACCAGGTTTTTCCCGATGTCATGGACGTCGCCCTGTATACTGCCGATAACCACCTGGGCATTGACATCGTCTTCTTTTTTGGGGATATGCGGTCTTAAGATGTCCAGACCTGCATATAGCGCGTCCGCGCACATGAGAACTTCCGGAACAAAATATTCATTGGCATCATATAATTCACCGACGACCTGCATACCGGCGGCCAGGCCATCCATGACACCGTCCAGCGCCAAATGGCCCGCATCCAGATATGCCTGTGCCGCTTCTTTAACCACATCTTCCTGATATTCAACCACACCGTTTTTCATTTGCTCCAACAATTCTTCTTTAGTTGACATCGTCACGATCTCCTTCTTTAATTATGCTTGATATATTAGGAACCGGACGGGATCCGGTTCAGTATGCCGTAAATCTTCAGGTCTATAATCGCCCCACCGCCGGGCTCGGTTTTTTACCGTACTCGTGGCAGGTTTCCACGCAGGCCCTCATATTCTCCTCGATGATGGCCGGCCACAGATCACAACCCGGCATCACTGCATCCACACCGCCGTCGATCATGTCCTTGATATGGTCGATGGCGTCCTGTTTCGGTGTTTCCGGATCACAGGTCATCTTATAGGTGTCCACATTACCCATAAAGAGCACGTCCGGTCCAAGTATTTCACGGGCTTTGCGCACGTCGCACTTGATATCCACCGTCAATCCATCGGCACCGCATTCATTCATCATGGCAAGCAAGGGTTCTGTCTGGCCGCAGATATGGAGCAGCTTCGGAGAGTCCCACGCCGCCATAATACGGGTCAGGCGCGGCTGAATGAACTCCTTGAAGGTTCTGGGGCTTAACAGATCCGCCGCCACACCGGGTTCGCGCAGGGTGATGTAGTCGCACCCGGCGGCCTGCCATTGTTTGCCGATGTCGATGATCATGTCGGTGAGTTTGTCGAGCACCATGGCGACCTTCTCTTTTTGCTTGAACACACCCTTGAGCATCAGGTCCAGTTCAAGGATCTGACCGGCCTGTGTGAACGGGCCCAGCTGCCAGCACCCGATGGGCAGTTCCGGTGCTTCCGATTTGATGATCTCAATGGCCTTTGGAATGATCGGCAGGCGGCCTTTTTCCCAGATTTTTTCCGGAATCGCCACATCATCCAGCGTTGACCAGATCTTTTCAGGAATGGTCGGGTAAAGGATATCCTCCGACTCTTCATACAAACTGATTTTATTGCCCATGGCTTCCGATTCCATGGTCATGTCGTAAGGGAGCACCACACAATCGAAATTCATCATGCGGGCCGACCACAATGCGGACATGGCCATGCGTTCGGCATCCGTGTGAATGGTGGGGAATTTAAGGCCGGCTTTTTCAATACCGGGCATGACCACCATGCCCATGCCGCTGATAAACGGCATCGTATCGATGGGTTCTTTTCGGAAAAGACGCAATACGCGCTCTTTGGGTGTGAGTTCAGCCATTACAAACGCTCCTTTCTGAAGAAATATGGTTTGCCCTTGCCGATACGGAAAGATGGACAGATCCGTAGCAACATCGGGTCAGCGGATTAGGCCAGTGTTTTCAATTGTTCTACAAAATCAGGGAACAATTTATACAACGGATGGTTCGGGTCTTTGGGCATCCGTTTATGCTCGGCAAACACGGCTGATGCCAGGAACGCCGCTGCTTCGGCCACTGCCGGCAGTATGCGCGTGGCACCGGCCATGGGACCGCTGAAAATCATATCATGGTAGTAGAAAGCGGAAAGCGATTCCAGGGCGGCATCCGTCGCGGACCACCCTTTGAACTGCCATTTTTCCTTGAACCGGGCCAGGTCCATGTAGGAGCCGTTGCTGGGCGCGCTGCCGGTGGGAAACCCCCATTTGTCCTTGATCATCCGGTTGGCGATACTGCAGAACGCCGTGGCCGGGCCATTCATCACCGAGGTGTCCACGATGATGCTTTCAAATTCAGCCCCGACCTTTTCAATGGCGTCCAGGAGCCGCTGGGTGCCGGTGATACGTCCCGACGGCAATTGGTCGTCCTGATCAAAGGCCACCAAAAGCACATGTTTGACGCCGATGTCCGCGATTTCCCTGATTTCGGTCTCCAGATCTTTTTCCCATACGGTCAGGCTGTTATAGAACATCCGGTCCAAAAGGCCTTTTTCCGCGCAATAGGCGGCGCCGGCCAGTTTGGGCTTCATCACCCAGGCATCGATACAAAACGGCATATCGGAATTCGAAGTGACAAAATCGATAAACAATTTGAACTCGTCGCCGGTGTTGGCCACAATGTCGGCCATGCCCGGAATGCCGGTCTCCATGGACATCCGTTCCTGTGTTTTCAGCAGCTCTTCCGCCCGTTTTTCGTCAAACCCCTCTTTACGCTTTCCGGCGAAGACTTTGTCGCCTTTCTGAAAGATCGAGCTGACACAAACGCAAGGGTAGTCACCGGGTTGTCCGCCGATCTTGACCCCACCGATCTCGCAAACCTTCTGTTCCTTTTCGAATTGAAACATTCTATTTTTCCTCCTTTTGGAATTATTTCAGTCCATTCATGGATTGTCGGGTCTTTATCAAATTCTATTTGTCGAGGGTACCGGACCAATCTAATAAAAAGCGAAAACGATAGATATCGTCCAGAAGACGATTTTTTGAATCGGCTGAGCTGATTTTTAAAAACGGTGTGGCGTTGAATGGTAATTACGCTGAATACAGGCAGCTACAATTCCGGATCCACCAGCCCGAGTTGAATGGCAAAATGGACCAGCTTAACGGGATTGGCGATGGAGAGCTTCTCCATGATTTTTGCCCGGTGGGACTTGACGGTGCTGATGCTTACACAGAGCATGTCGGCGATCTGCCGGGTGGCATGACCTTCCGCGATGAGTTGAAAGACCTCCCGTTCGCGGTTGGAAAGCGATTTGTAAAGTTCGGCCTGGGGAAGGCCCTTTTTGGGTGACAGGTAGCGGTCCACCAGTTTTTTGGAAATACCCGGACTCAGAAAGGTCTCATCTTTCATGGCGGCATGTATGGCGTTGATAATATCCCGTCCGCTGGCGTCCTTCAGCAGGTAGCCGGACACACCGGTCTCCAGCAATTCATGGATATAGTACTCGTGGGAGTACATGGAGAGAATGAGGATTTTCGTCTTGGGCGCGATTTTCCGAATGCGTTTGGCGGCCTCTATCCCGTTCATGCGCGGCATGGCGATATCCATGATCACCACGTCCGGCTTCAGTTGTTCGGCTTTTTTGATGGTGGTCTGACCGTTGGTGGCTTCACCCACCACCTTCAGATCCGGCTGCTCCTCGAGGAGCCGGGCAAGCCCCTGGCGTACGATGGTGTGATCGTCGGCGACCAGTATGTTTATGGTTTTACTCATGTTTCCCCTGTTGCTCGTTTAATCTGTCGTTTAGCGGAACCGTCAGTCGATATGTCCGTTTGACCTGAGAATATGCCTGGCTGTCACAAATCGGACAGCGGTATTTTAATCCGAATCCGGGTGCCTTGCCCCGGTTTGCTGCGCAGTTGAAAGGTGCCGCCTAAAAGCGACGCCCGTTCGCGCATGCCGATCAGCCCGAGGCTTTGTTTGTTTTTACCGACGGTGGCGGTATCGAACCCGATCCCGTCATCCTGCGCCAGAAAGATAAGTTTCGGATAACTCTTGATGATGGACAGCCGGAAGTTTTCCGCGCCCGAGTGTTTCAGTGTATTGGTGAGCGCTTCCTGGCTGAACCGGTAAAACACGGTTTCCGTATCCACGTCGAGGCGATCGTCGAAACCCACCATGTTAAAATCGATATCCAGATCGGAATGGTTCTCGATTTCCTTGAAATACAGCTGCAGCGCCGGTTCCAGGCCGAGATCGATCAACAGGGTGGGATGCAGGCGATAGGACAGACGGCGAATCTCCGAACCGGTTCTCCGGATCATCATGCGTATTTCACTGATTTCGTTTTTCAGGTCCTCGTTTGATGATGCATGATTTTCTTCCAGCCGGTCAAGCCCGAGTTTCACGGCCGTCAAGGACTGCCCGGCTTCATCATGCAGTTCTCTGGCAATGCGCCGGCGTTCATCCTCCTGACTCTGGAATAGCTTTTCAGTCAGGCGCCGGAGTTCCTGCCGATGCTGCCGGATGGTTTTCATGAGCCTGGCGTTCTCGATGCTTCCCCCCAGAAAATTACCCAACGATCCCAACAGGTGAAGTTCGTGTGTATTCATCATCCGCCCGGGCGGAATATCGAAACCGAAAAAGCCGACCCCCCCGCCTTTGAAGGTGATCAGGAAACAGGACAGCCACGGTACGGACGCGCCGGTGGCCGAACGATAACTGACATGGAAAGAGGGAAATGCCGGCTTTGGCGCCAGCCGCGACGATTTATGAATCAGATGTTTTTCCAGTAATCGATCCTTGAAAATGATGTTTCCATCCGGATTGCCGGCGGGCCGTGGAAGCCCGGCGCGCGCTCTTAACTCCGCCGCCTGGGCCTCCTGGTCGATCAGAAACAAGGCCCCCTGGTCGATGCGGAGCACCCTGAGCACATCCTTGAGGGTAACCTTCAGTATATGGTCCAGATCCATGGAGTTGTTCAACGCCATGGCCACACTGTTCAAAATGGACAATTCCCGGTTGCGTTCCCTGATCAGTTCTTCCGCATGCTTTCGCCGGGAAATATCCTTGATGATGCCTTCATACTCTATGTCGCCGGTTTCCGGGTTTTCGTACCGGCGGCTGGAAATCAACACGTGGAGCGGGGATCCGCTTCGGGTGATGAATTCCGCCTCATAATCCTTGACAAATCCCTTGTGGTTGATGACCTGTAGAAATTTATCGCGGTCACCGGGGTACCGGTAGAGCTGATCGGCGGTCATGCTCCCGGACATCGTTTGTTTGTCGGGGTAACCCAGGAGTTCGAGTCCGGCCGGATTCACATCCAGAATGGTTCCGGCCGCATTGGTGGTGTAGATCATATCATGGCTGCCCTCGAAGACCCGGCTGTATCGTTTTTCCCGGCTGGTCACCTCCTCCTGAAGCTTTTTAATCTCGGAGATATCTTTGAATATTTCCAATCCGCCCACCACTTTGCCGGCCTGGTCCCGAAAGGCCGATGTGGAGCACATGATGGGGACCTGCTCGCCGGCGATATTGGTGATCATGTATTCGCGGTTGTGGATGTCCTGACCCTCCTCCACAGCCCGCTTGAGTGCGCAATCGGATTCGCAGATGGCGTTTTTGAATACATCCTTGCAATACATGCCCACCGCATCATAAGCGGAAAAGCCGGTGATTTTCTCCGCTGCCGGATTAAAATAGGTGATCCGCCACTCCTTGTCCGTCGTAAAAAGTCCGTCGGGTATCCGGTGGAGCGTCTCGATGAAACTCTCTTCTTTCTGATATATGTGTTCAAGGGCTTTGACATTGTGACGATGCAGTTGTTCGGCAATGAACCGGTTCCATCGTGCCGGGCTGTGTTCACGGCCCCGGGCACGAAAATAGGAACAGGTCATACAAAAGGAAAATTTCTGAAAGAAATCGTTCAGGATCACCCGGCAGCAGTGTGTCCTTGGCAGCAGCCAACATTCCAGGTCTTTCTTGCTGTGGGCCGGACAAAGCACCTTGTCGCAGGAGAGCAGTTCCCAGCAGGTTTTACTATCGACCCGGACCTGCTGCTGAAGGCTCAGTGTGATCAGGTGATTTTGTTGCAATGAACTCACAATAGGGATCTCCTTTTGCCCGGCAGTGGGTCTCTTCCGCTGAAAACGATAAACAACCGTCCGGATAATCTCCACCGTAGAGCAAATCCATGAATGCGCCGGTCACGCCGCGCAGCATATAGCATTTGCCGGCAGGCGCCGTCCCGTATTCGGCGTGATAGCCCCTGGCTTCGTAGGAATCAGTAACCCGAATTACCAGTCTTTCCCTGGGGATAATATCGACCACTTCCAGGTCGCCCCACCCGAATGCCACGGCCACGGCCGTGAAACCCTTGATCTGATCCTCGGTGGTTTCGATCATGGGGGCGACGATTTCCGCCCATTCCCAGGAATTCCGTATTCCCTGGAAGGTGGCATATCCGCACTCCTGTGCCGCGTGTACCAGCAACTGCTGGGCTTCAGCCGACCGCTGCGGCCCCATCAGCTTTTCGAGATCAAAACTGAGGCGGTTGTAATAAGACACCGAAATGATGGACAAATAGACACCGAACAAGGGAATGATGCCCTTGGACTCCCGGATACGGCTGCCTTCCATTACCGCGTGAACGATTTTACTGCCGTCTATGGCCATGTGTTCCCAGTCCTCTTGTTTGGCGGTTATCGTCCGGATCGGGGTGCGGTCCGTTCATCGGGTTTCCGATTCAGTGTCGGGAGCCGACCTTGCCTCGAACAGACATTCCTTGTCCTGTTTTAATTTGCATTGTGTTTCCGACACCCGGAAATGACCGAGCGGCCGGTCAAAGGTGGCCTCCATCACGCCGGCGATCCACCCCCGGCTGAAATGGCAGCCCGGCGTATGCCGCCGGCCGTGTTTCGCCAGCCATCCCGTGACAAAATGACTGGCCGGACTGCTGATGGCGCCGCTGTCGGGTGTGGCGTTCAGGAAATATAAGATGCCGAGCCCACAGCTTTGAAATAAAATCGAAGCCATTTCCAGCCGGGACTTATAGGTTTTCAATTGCCGGTATTGGGCGATCAGATATCGGAAATTGTGATAGGCGGCTTCTTCCGCTGAACGGAACAGCAGCATCACGCCGTCATCCCCCAAGGTCTCTTCAAGGGTCATTTGCAAATTGATGTTGTAATGGTGGCAGTGCATGGCGAAGGGTTGTCCGGCGACCAGAACCCGGTGGCCTTCGCGGCCGAGTTCAGTATGCCAGTTGAATGGGGTCATGTTTTCTCCTTATGTCGGCTGGGTGCAGTGCCATCATTTGCGGTGATCCGGCGTTTCAGGAATTTCGGCCGACCCGGCAATTATGCATGGGGACATATATAGTTTCAAGCAAAACCTAAAATCATCCTTCGGACCATTGACCACGGATCCTTTTTTAGTAAAATACGCTCATTCGGTATCAGGTGAAGCGTTCATCCCAGGTTCTGATGCCGACATTCGTGAAATACCGGTTCGGATCAATCGATCGTTTGCAAGGGCCATGGCGGAGGGACCAGATATGAAACAGCACCACAACCCCACCGGAGATGACAAGACAGCCGTCGTTCTGCTGTCCGGATTCCTCGGCGCCGGTAAAACAACACTCCTGAAAAACATTCTGTCCTGGCAGGCGGATCTGTCCGATACCGTTGTGCTTGTCAATGAATTCGGTGCGGTGGGTATAGACGGCGGGTTGCTGAAAGATGCCGGCTCCGAAGTGATCGAGCTGAACAGCGGGTGTATCTGCTGCACCCTGAGCACTGATTTGCGGAAGTCCTTGCTGTCCATCCGGAAACAATTCAGGCCTGCGCGCATCTTTATCGAATCCACCGGTGTGGCGGACCCGGTGTCGGTGGCCGAGGTGATCAACCACGGCGACCTTGCCCGTTCAATGACCCTGAAACGGATTGTCACGGTATTGGATGCTGATTTCTGGGAAGCCCGGGAGGTGTTCGGCCCGGTGTTTTACAGCCAGTTGGAAATGGCCCATCTTATCCTTCTCAATAAGGTGGATGCGCTCGATAGCGATAAAATCCCCGTATTTTTAAAAGAGATCCACGCCATGATGCCCCATGCCCGCGTGATTCCCACGATTCACTGCCGGATCGATCCGGATGTGCTGGGGCTGGACGCCCGACCCATTCCCGCCGGGTTGAAACCCATGTCCCATTATCAACCCGGTGGACGGGGTCGCCACCACCGTGCACCGGATGCCGGCGGAAATGGTCATGCACCCGGCGCCTCCGCCTATACGACCTTTTCATTCACAACACCCGGGATCCTGGATGAATCCCGGTTCATGGCGTTTCTCGGCGCATTGCCGTTTGACCTGTTCCGGGTCAAGGGGCCGGTCCGTTTCCAGGACCGTGTGGTGATGCTCAACCATGTGGGCGGCAAAAGTGAATTCCTGCCGTGGAACGATGAAACCGAGACCCGGCTGGCCGTCATCGGATGGCGGATCGACGCCGATCCCATTCTCGAGCAACTATCCCACTGTATCACCGAAGAACCATAACCCTTTCCGGCAACCGGTGGGGTGGTAATGGGGGAGTATATTTCCGGATTATTAATCGACGTATCGCTGATTCGCGCAATGAGTTTCCGGCGGAACGTACTGGGGACAAGCCTTCTTGGCGCCACCGCCTCCCATAAACCAGAAATACAAGTTTTGCGTATTTATCCGCCGGAGCAATAAAGATGCCGGTTACGGGAAAAACGGCGGTTTCACCTTGGCCAGCATCTGATCCAGACGCGAGGCGGTTCCTTCTTTCACCATTTCCTTGATCACCGCAAATTTGCCGAGTACGGCTTTTTTGGGCCCCAAAATTTGAGCCGTCACGAAAAAACTGAAATCAGAAAAAAATTCGGTTTCGTACCGGGTCTTCAAACCGGCATACCCATCGTCCAGCCGGTATATTCTCGTCAACAGGTCGAACAACGCCTTGTCCGTTGGTTTCTCCCCGTCCACGGTGGTGACCTTGTTGCAATAATCCGGCTCATACCCGGCCGGATCCATGGGTATTTCAACGCCGTACCGCCGCCACATTTTCATCAGCTCTTTTTTTTGTTGTCTGTTTTTCAGGGTCCGGTCTTGTCCGGCCTCATGGCTCCACAATCCGTAAGCCCTGCAGGCGAAGGTGCGCTGGTCATAGATGCTGCATTTTCCTTCCCGGCAAAATGGGCAGCCGTGCCGGTCTACGGGGGTGGAGAGATAAAAGGCGATGAAATCCCGGAAAATGCCGGTTCTTTCCGGTTCGGGCCGGCCGCGTATCACCCGCAACCATTGCAGCGCTTCCACGAAGGTCATCTCCGGCAAAAAGGCGCAACAGGAACCGGGCTGATCACAGACGCACGAGGTGTCGGGCAAATGCCCGTAGAGCCGCTGGAGGTCGTTTAACAGCGGGGCCGCGGCATCCATGGCTGTCGAGTGGTGAGCAAAAGGTGTCATATTCTTCCAATTCCCGGGTGGATAGTTTCGTTTCCGGCTTCAATTCACCACCGCAAGTGGCCTTGGGTATCAGCAGCATTTATAAAGCCGCAGAAGCCGTTCATCCATAAGAAAATAAAATTTCATGAACGACGATCCGTCAAACCGCGTGCGTACGCCGTGCAATGTATCAGCCAGTTCAATGGTGCTGCGCAGATGGGTGATCATGATGAGTTGTTTCCGGGCGGCCACCTCCTTGAGCAGGGTCTGCATGGACTTATGGTGTGTGTAATCCAGGGCCGGCTCCACCTCGTCCAGCAGATATACAGCGCTTTCCATGCCGGCGAACAATGCCAGTTTCAGTGCCAGGCTGGTAACTGATTTCTCCCCTCCGGACAGCTGATGAGCCTTGCGCATGCGGTTGCCCGGCAGCCCGGCTTCAACTTCCAGCGCCTGTCGGCCGTTGGTTGAAGTGGTGAAAAGCCGGAAGTCGCCACGGGGCATGAGGTACGACATATATTTATGAAATCGTGGCGCAATCTCATCTTCCACCAGGGCTTTCGCGTCCGGGGGATTGTCCGAAGCGAACATCGATTCGATCCACTCATAGCGCTGGGGCGGGTCGAGTTGAAGGACGTTGTTGATCTCTTCCTGACGGATGATGGTTTTAAGCGCATCCTTTAAGTCGTGGGTGGCGAGGTGTTGCAAATATTCCGTTCCGGAGCAAACGGTGTCATCGATTTCAAACCGCTCGTCACCGGCCCGGGTTTTTTCCCTGGCCAGCTTGAACCCGGCGGAATCCTCCCCATTGGCCGGCCGAATGACCATTTCCACCCGCGCCTTTGCAGCCGGTGGATACCCATTGCTGCCGGCAAAAAAAAGCTCGTCGTCTTCAACACATCGCAGCCGGTGGATGTCCGACTCACCAAGGGTCCAGACCAGGGCGTCCAGGATATTTGATTTCCCCACGCCGTTCTTGCCCATGATCACCCCGATACCGGGCTGAAAGCTCATGCGGGTCTTCTCCGAAAACGATTTAAAGCCTTCGATATGGACATCCTCCAGAAACATGCTAGGTCTCCCGGTTTTTATCCGCATAGCGCCGCTGGATTTCCGCAATGAGTTCTTCCTGGGGCGGAATGATGGATTCGTAGACCAGCTCGCCATCCAGGGCAACGCTGGGCAGGGATTTGGCATTGAGCTGCTGAAACCGCGCCACACCGGGACGGGTGCGCATGTCCCACTCGGAAACGTCAATGAGTTGCTGAATATCCTCCGGTAAAACCTTTACCGATTCGGCCATATAGACACAGGCAATTCATTGATTGAAATCGGTCAGCAACACGTCTACCTTGACCGGTGTATTCATGTACTTTTCTCCATTCGAAGTTCTCGTGCGATATTCAGGCGCCTGCCTGAATTTCCCGGAATTTCAATTCACCTGTGGTGTGGTGCAATAGTCCCCAGCACGGGTGGCCGATGGATGTGGCCGGTCCGGCGCTGATGATGGTTTTCCCGCCGACCTGCCAGCGACGCCAAATTTTTTTTTGCCCGAAAATGATCACATCCGCCGTAAATTGCGGGGTCATGGCCGCCAGGGCCGGAAATACCGATTCATCTTCCATGAACCGGGTCAGCCCGCACACCATATTTATCTCCAGAGCATATGGATCAAAGTCGGAAAATCCGAGGATATTCTGAACATAATCCCCATAAAAAAGAAATATCTGATACCCGCCGAGATCAGCGGTGAACATATGCGGCCGTTGCCTCAGCCACTCCAGATTCTCCTGATCCGGTTGCGGAAGACCGGCAGGGGATGGTCGCCCCAGGGTAAACCGGTCCTGTTCACCAAAAATCAGGTGAAGATTTTCATCGCGGACAATGCTGATCATCCGGCTCAAATGAACCGGATCACCACCCAGATTTCCGGCGCAGACAATGGACTCAACACCGTGGTCCCGCATATCCGAAATGATCGTTCGCAAGGTATCCGCATCCCCGTTCAGATCTCCGATGATACCCATCCGTGACCGGGTCTCCGGATCGGAGTGCACCCTGGCGCGCGCCACCGGCAGCAATTTGCCTCGCAGGGCCTCATCGATGGCCCGGGCCAGTTGATCCGGGCAGGAGGTGTTGTTGCGGCAATCCAGACCTTCGGTGAGGGTCAGGACCTCGTCGATGTGTCGTCCCTCCAGCAACTGGCCGACCAGTTCCGCATTACCCGGACAGCCACCTCCCATGAATCGAATGGCGTGAATTCTGTCTTGATCGATATTAAAATGGATTTCAGGCGGACACACCCCCTGTGTGTGAAAGATGAAGCGTCGGGCGGAAAGCGTGGAAGTCATGAGGCCTTTTATACCTGAAACGGGAATTACGCTAAAATCGCGGGCGCCAACGGGTTGCCGCATCACACCACCGTTTGAAGCGGCGTGGTACAGACAATTCGTATATACCTATTTTATTCGCCAACCTATTAACATCGTCCAAAGGTTGATTTTTAATCTCCAAAAAGCCGGTTTTTTCAGGGTCAGAAGAAGATTTCGGTGTAGACCAGGGACCCGGGAAAACGATCATCCACCAGGTGAGTGACATCCCGAAGCATTTCCCGCCGGCCGCACAAATAAAAATCATAGGACGCAGGGGACAGATAGCGGGAGATATAATCGGTCACCCGGCCGTGAAAGGATTCCCGGATGGCTGAATCATGGCCTGAAGGTTGGGTAATACAGGGGACATAGGCTTTGGCGGCGGATTCTATCTGGTTCCGGTAATACAGTTCTTCCCCGTATCGGACACCGTGGATCAGGGTGAATCCCTCAACACCGGCATGCGCCATGGATGCAAACGGGGCAATCCCGGTACCGGACGCCACGAAGACCGGATGTCGCGGGGAAGGGTTGAAGCGAAAATATCCGTAAGGGCCTGAGATCGTAAAGGAAGTGCCCATATTGCAGTCGGCCAGGACCGGGCTCAGCAAACCATTTTGAACGAGACGGACACAAAGCACCAATTGCCGGCTGTCCGGATCATTCACCATGGAATAGTGCCGGTAGGTATCCTGGTAATGTATCCGGATGCTGTGCCCGGCCACAAAGCGGAATGAATCCGGGTATTCCATAGTGATTTCAAACGTATGTGCACTCAACCGGCGCCGAGCCGTCATCCGCGCGGTATAGGATTTTGCTTCTTCCATGGGTGGTGCGGTGATGTTCATCTCTACCGGTCCTGCAAATAGCGCTTGTGAAATGTGGAAAACAGGGGATTGACGCTCTACATTTTCAGTTGCCGGATAATTATTAGCGGTGGTTCGGAACAGTGTCAAGGTTAATGCACACCGGCCAGAGGGTGATCGCATGCGGATTTGGTGTTTGACATTAACCGGCGTTTCGGTCCGCCCGGCCGTGATGTGAAAACGCCTTGCGGCAAGCCGAAATTTATTGAAACTGTGAATGACTTCGTCTACGCTGTTTTTAAGCTCCTTCACGGAAAAGAAACACACGAAAACCTGAAAAAGGACAAACCGGTAATGAGAGGATTCGTTCACGTTTATACGGGCAACGGCAAGGGAAAGACAACCGCTGCCATCGGTCTTTCCATTCGCGCTGCCGGTGCCGGACTGAAAGTCTTCATCGCCCAATTCATTAAAATGGGGGACTACAGTGAAATCAAGGCGCTGAAACGATATTCCGATCTGATCACCATAAAGCAATTCGGTCATGGGCGGTTTGTGGACGGCAAACCCGATCCCGAAGACATCGCCATTGCCCGCCAGGGATACCAGGAAGTCAGAAAAATCATAAATGCCGGTGAATACCAGGTGGTAATACTGGAGGAAGCCAATGTGGCGGTCAAGTACGGATTGCTGGCCGTCCAGGAATTGATCAATCTTATCGTCCATAAACCCGAACATGTGGAAATGATCATCACCGGCCGATACGCTTCCCCACGGGTCATCGAATATGCCGATCTGGTGACTGAAATGCGAATGGTCAAGCACTACTATCAAAAAGGGGTCGTGGCCAGGGTTGGCATTGAAAAATAGAGGCGTAATGTCAAATTCAAAAGTCCGGAAATCAAGGTAATGGATTCCGTTTGATTTCCAAAGCCTCCCCTAAATCCCGTCAACACCACCGGGTTTCACCCGGCATACGCTGTCCTGTATAAGATCATCAACATTATGATTTGATAATCTTCAGATAATTTTCACGTAATCCGGGGATGATAGCCTTATATGTCAACCTGTGCTGTCCGGCTCAAACCGAAACAGACAGCATGCCGCCATTTGACATTAATAATTGGTCTTTTGAAATTAAACACCCGGACCTTGCGAAAAGGGTTTGGCCATATACTTTTGAAGGACTATTCAAAAAGGTTTTAACTCCGTTGCACAAGGGGGCCTCATGCGATTGTTATTGGTCGAGGACGATGCCAAGATTGCCATGTTTGTCATGAACGGTCTGAAACAAGCCGGTTATGCAGTGGATCATTTCTCCGATGGGGAAGACGGTCTGCAGGCCGCCCTTATGGTGCCGTATGACCTTTCGATCATCGATATCATGCTGCCCAAACTCAATGGTATCGCCCTCATCGAAAGTATGCGCAGCCAAGAGGTCAACACCCCCGTTTTGATACTCAGCGCGAAAAGGGAGGTCGATGACCGGGTGAAGGGACTTAAGGCAGGCGGCGACGACTACCTGACCAAGCCGTTCGCCTTCGCGGAATTGCTGGCCCGTGTGCAGGCACTCCTGCGGCGGGCGAACAAATTGTCCAATCCGTCCAGCCTCGTGGTTGCCGATCTGACGATGAATCTTCAAACCCGCAAATTGACACGGGGAGAAAGCATCATAGAGTTGCAGCCGCTGGAGTTTTCGCTTCTCGAATACCTCATGCGGAATGCCGGGCAGGTGGTATCCAAGACGATGATCATGGAGCATGTCTGGGATTATAACTTCAGCCCCGGCACAAATGTGGTGGAGTCGAAGATCTGTTACCTGAGGGATAAAATTGACAAGCATCACGGGATCAAACTCATTCATACCATTCGGGGAGTCGGCTATGTGCTTAAGTCGGATTAATCAACTAAAAACCTCATTATCCGTTAGATTGACGCTCTGGTATGCCGTTATTTTTACGGTATCGGCCATTCTGGTGCTGGCCATATTCTATCGGCAGGTGATCTCCATTGCCATGGCCCGGGTAGACGAAGAACTGGCCGAAGAAGTGCGGGAGTTCGCGGACCTGTACACGGATGCCGGTATCGATGCGGTGAAGATGGAGATGATAGAGGAAATTGAGTCCGATGATGAAAACAAGATCTTCCGGCTGCTCTCGTTCAGCGGTCAGGTGCTCGCCACTTCAGGATTGGCGGCCTGGGGTAAATCCCTGATACCGCCGCCGGCGACGGCTGCCGATGTGCCGGATCGAAACTATACCTTCAAAACCATGTCCGATGAGGACCGGGAGTCACGCACCCGGTGGGCCATGGGCAAGATCGGACCCAATGAGATCATGCAGATCGGTGAATCTCTGGAGGATGTAGAGGAATATCTGGATATCTTTAAAAAACTGATGCTTATGCTGCTGTTTCCGTTGATCCTCCTGTCGGCGGCCGTGGGGTGGTTTATGGCAAGACAGTCCTTGAGCGGGGTGGATCAGGTGACCCGGACCGCAGAAAAAATAACGGCCGGTGACTACGGAAAGCGCGTTCGTGTCGAGAAACGCTTTAATGAGATCGAACGTCTGTCCAATGCGTTTAACCAGATGGTGGACCGGCTGCAGACACTTCTGCAGGGCATGCGGGAAATGACCGATAACATCGCCCATGATTTGAGGAGCCCGCTGACGCGGATCCGCGGTATCGCCGAGATGACCTTGATCGGAGAGCAGAGTGAAAAAAAATATCAGGAAATGGCCGTCAACACTGTGGATGAGTGTGATAATCTGATTCATATGATCAATACCATGCTGGACATCACCGAAGCCGAGGCCGGCATCGGAGAATTGGAATTCGAAGAGATCAATTTGAATTCATTGATAGAAAGTGCCTGCGGGTTGTTTCACACCATTGCCGGTGAAAAGAATATCCGGCTGGTGGCGAACCTGCCGGATCTGCCTGCGGTCCGCTGTGACAAGTCGAAGTTGCAGCGATTGTTCACGAATCTGCTGGAAAATGCCATCAAATATACGCCGGAAAATGGCCGGGTGGCTATCCTGGTGGATCACGGCGACCGATGCATGAACATCCGTATTGAGGATACCGGCATCGGGATCTCGGAAGAAGACCTGCCGAAGATATTCGAGCGGTTTTATCGATGTGACCAAAGCCGGACGCAAGGCGGCGTGGGGTTGGGATTGAGCCTCGCCAAGGCGATAGCGGAACGCTTGGGCGGTTCGATTTCGGTGAACAGCATTTTCAACCAGGGCAGCGTTTTTACGCTTACGGTCCCGAGATAGACGTTTACGGCAAACAAGCAAAGAAGCCGCCCCAACCCCTATTGCCCGCAGGTCATACCGTTTCCCGCCAGTTAAATTCCTCAAACCTGAAAACCGTCCGCCCATTTGTAATCCCCCGCGGAGCATCCACTCATCATTATTAAATCATAATCTTCGGATAATCGGCGCATAAGGTTAAGGTGGTATGTATTTGCATGATCGCGGGATTCAAACGCCTCTGCAAGCCGGATACCGGCTGTTTGGAATTTTGCAAAGGCCTTGAGCCGTTAAGATACCATCAAAATAATAATGTAAAGCATTGGAAGAATAACTGATATGGCGGACGGAAACGCGCAAATTACCATCATTATCCCTGTGTTTAACGAGGCCGCCTGTTTGAATCGCCTGGGTGACGAACTCATGGGCTTTTTCGTCCAATCGCCGCTGCCGGTAAGAGTCCTTTTTGTGAACGATGGATCCACTGATGGTGGCGACGATTACCTCCGGGCGCTTTGCCGCCGGCAGCCGGATTTCACATGCCTCACATTTCCGGCAAACTGCGGATTGAGCGCGGCCCTCAGGGCGGGTATAGATTCATGTCATACACCGCTGGTGGGGTACATGGACGCGGACCTTCAAACATTGCCCGGCGATTTTCTGAAGCTGATGCCCCATGCGGATGAATACGAGATGGTCAATGGGATACGGCAGAACAGACATGACCCGATGCGTAAAATAATCTCCTCCAGGATCGCCAATTCCATTCGTAAGTTCGTACTCAAGGACGGGATGGATGATACCTGCTGCCCATTGAAGATTATGCAGACCGGGATCGCCCGGAAAATTCCGTATTTCAGCGGTATGCACCGGTTTCTCCCCGCACTTGTCCAGATGCAGGGCGGCCGGGTGAAACAGGTGCCGGTTCGGCATTTTCCAAGATACGCCGGGCAACCCAAATATCACCTGCACAACCGGTTGGTCGGGCCGATGATAGATATGCTCATGGTATCGTGGTTGATTCGCCGGAACCGTGCCATGGAAGTCGTGGAACCCTATCATGGATAACAGCACCATCTATTTCATAGGATTTACCGCCCAATTGCTGTTTTCCATCCGTATGGTGATTCAATGGCTTCAATCGGAAAAAGCCGGCCGGATAAAGTCGCCCACCATATTCTGGGTTTTCAGTCTTTCCGGTGCATTTTTACTCATACTTTATGGTATTTTGCGTCAGGATATTGTCGTCGTGTCCGGGCAAACACTTTTATACATAATTTATACCCGGAATCTCATGCTTAAGGCCGCCTTTCCAATGCTGCCGGGATTGGGGCAATTTTTAATGCTGCTGCCCATGCTCGTGTTAATATGGCCGCCGGTGATATCAAACGTTGCTGTATCCTCCATGTTCTCGGATAATGGTATTCCGAAGCCGCTGTTGCTGCTTGGGGGCGTTGGCCAGTTGATATTTATTCTGCGCTTTGTATGTCAATGGCTCTGTTCGGAAAAACGTCGCAAATCCGTTCTTCCGCCCATGTTCTGGACGCTGAGTCTGTCCGGGGCCTTCTTGTTGATGCTCTACGCCATTTTTCGGAGGGATCCGGTCATTTTTACCGGACAGGTTTTCGGGATGGCCATATACATCCGGAATATCATCATCAGCAGGAGAAATGGAATCCGGCCACAGATGGCCGATGGCGGAACGATGGCATCGAACCGGGGATCGTCGAACCCGTAACGAGACACTTTTCTATGAGACAGCCACAGGCTTCAAGCCAAAATATGATCTGCCGTATTGAAAACCGTTTATGGCTTATGGCGCACAATTGCCATAGGCACTGGTATATCGCCGGATTGCTGGCCATCTGTTTTTTTTCATTCTTCCTCTATCTGGATGCCTTTGAGGTGGAACTGATGGAGGCCAGAAATTTTGTAACCGCAAGAGAAATGGCAGCGGGCGGAAATTGGTGGGTACCGACCATGAACGGGGACATTCGGATTGCAAAGCCGCCATTGCCCACGTGGATCACCGCCGTCGCCCGGATGCTTGGCGGCAATACGGACGATGTCTTTGTCATGCGCCTGCCCGCGGCAATGATGGCCACAATGATGGTGTTGTCCGTATACGGGGTTTTACGGGTGCTGTCACCGGACCCGTTATTGCCGTTTCTGGGCGGATCCGTGCTGGCCACCAGCCTGATCGTGATGGACATGGGCCGGCGCGGGCACTGGGATATTTATAGTCACGGTTTTATGATGCTGGCCATCTGGACCCTTGTGAGGGGATTGACGGCCCGGAAAACATCTCCGCTCCTTTTTTCTGCTACCGGCGTATTCCTGGCAATGTCGGCCATGAGCAAAGGCCCGGTATCCTTTTATGCGCTGCTGCTTCCGTTCCTTGTCGCCTATCTTTTGTCCTATGGAACAAGCGGCTTTCGTACCAAATGGAAAGCGTTGTGCCTGTGTATCTTCTCAGCGATTGTATTGAGTGCCGCGTGGCCGGTGGCGATAATGGCCGGCAGACCCGAATTATTCGAATCCGTGGTGAAGGCCGAGACCACATCCTGGTTTTCGCGACACATCCAACCCGTTTATTTTTATCTTCACTTCCCGCTCTACGCCGGTATTTGGGCACCATTCGTATGCGCCGGCCTCATTCCATCGTTTGCCGGACCAAGGGTCGGTCATTTCGGGAAATACAAATTCGCATTGATGTGGACAGCGACGGCCATCGTGCTGCTTTCCATTATACCTGAAAAAAAGGAACGATACCTGTTGCCGGCGGCCGTTCCCATGGCTGTTACTGCCGCCTTTATATTGAGAGCCGTTCTTGAAAATATTAAAACCGATCATACAAAGACGGCGGACAAGCGGATGCTCAAGGTGCATACCATTGTTCTGGCGGTTGTCTGTATACTTTCTCCCTTGTTACTCATGAGGCTGAATACCCTTGCGGAAGATGCTAATGTCCCGGGGCTGTTTTTCTTTACGTGCCTCTATATCTGCATCGCTGTGTGTGTTCCAGTGTTATATAAAAACCGGGCGGGGCTGCTACTTGTTCTGACCACTCATATTCTCATCTGCCTGGTGGCCGCCAGTACGATCCGTCCCCTTGCCAACTCTCTGTTTTTCATAAAGAATCAACAATATGAGAGCCTTGATGGGCTGAAGCAATTTGCCGAATTGGATCATACGGATGTGTATTCGGTTGATCGTATTTATATTAAGGATGTGTGGAAAATCGGAAAATCCATCACATTTTGGAATGTAAACGACGACCCCGGACTTCCCCTTGAACACCCGATAATTGTCCTTTCCGATGCAAACCGGATCGCTGTAATTCTCAAAAACTACGAGGGCAAAGTACTTGCTGAAACACTGGATTGCCTGAGATACGATACCCGGAATCCGGAGCGGATAAAATGCGCCACATTAATCCGCCCATTAACGCCTCATGATGAAATAGCTGGCCAAATTTAAGTGTTTTTGATATATTTAATTTGTATTTCATCTTCATTCGCCTACTCTGATTTCCTGCGATGCCTATCCGCTCGCCTCCGCCTTCACCGTTGGTGTTGCCAGCGAATTAACACGTCGAATTTATTCTGATTTCAATCATTGCTGCCCGTAACAACCTCAGGACGCGTATTTCCATTTTATTAACCTCAACAAGGGAGGTTCCCATGGCGGTCAAAGTGCTAATCAAACGACGGTTCAAGGAAGGTTTTTTTAAAGAGATCGATAATATGATTAAAAAAGTGCGATACGGCGCCATGGATCAGCAGGGGTATATCAGTTCCGAGACCCTCTGGGACCATGAAGACCCGTTCCGGGTGGTGATTGCTTCCACCTGGCGCACCATCGAAGATTGGAAAAGATGGCAATACAGCGAGGAGCGCCGGAAAAACGAAGATGATTTCGAGTATTTCCTTGACGGCACCACGCATTTTGAAGTTTTCGACCTGGGCATGTATCCGCACTAGGATTATCTATTGCTCCGGCGGATAAATACGCAAAACTCGTATGTCTGGTTTATGGGAGGCGGTGGCTGCAAGAAGGCTTGTCCCCAGTACGTTCCGCCGGAAACTCATTACGCGAATCAGCGATACGTCGCTTTACCTGTTTAGTTGCCGGATTAATAACATGACAGGGTGATTGCGTCTATACCTGGCGTGGAATGTCATACGTTTGTCATATTTGTTACTTGAATGAATGCCGATTCCGGCGTATGATTACCATTGCCGTTGTCTTTTTCCCATGGGGTCTGTTTTTTAACCACCTGAAAATACAGGCGGAATAAAAGGAGAAACACGATCTTATGGAGACGGCGTACAAGGTTCTCCTTCACCACTCTCAAACCTTGATACCCACAACTTGTTCATGCTCGGAGAAAGCAGATGGAAAATGCTGATTACAAGGCCATTATAGAGGAACTTCTTCCACATGCGGAAAAAGAGTTGTCCGTGGCGGGTGAGTTCATGCCGTTCGCGGGGATCATGTCCGCTGATGGGGATATCGAAATGTTTTTGGTGGGCACACCGATTCCGGAGAAAGACGAGGAAGTAATGGATTCTCTGGTGCGGGACCTACAAAAGAAAGTCGAAAAAGGCCATATCAGCGCGACCTGCATATTTGCAGATGCCCGGGTGGATAAACATGGAGATGGTGGAGCCATAAAAGCGGTACTGGCTGATTTCGAGGACCAGGCAGGCACCGCAATGAGAGTGTTCATCCCATACAGCATATCCGGTGACAACGCGGTTGTGTTCGAGACGACGTTCGGTAATGACGCAACGCCCAAAATTTTCAAGACCAAATAGCACCCGCCACCTTCTCTGTTTGAGGATTCGGAGGGTTTCTTTACAAGTAGCAGGGGGCAAGCGGGTCGGGTGATCTTTCAGCACACGGCTCATCGGGATAAACACCCCCGGTACCTCAATTAACTTTTTTCGCCTTAATTTTTTCCATAACACGGTTTATATGCGGACGCGAATGAACCCTGATCTCAAGGCCGTGCTCTTTGACCTGGATGGGACGCTGCTGGACTCTTTCTCGGCGCACTACGGCGCTTATGAAATCATGTTTGCCCATTTCGGTATCGAACTCGTCAAAAAGCGATTTTTAAGCACCTATTCCCCAAACTGGTACGAGACTTATCAGGCATTTGGCCTGCCGGAGAAACACTGGGATTCGGCAAACCGCTTATGGCTCGAAGCGATGGAAAAGAACCATACGCTGCTTTTTCCGGGTGTAGCGGAAATCCTCGCTATCCTCCACCGCCGTTATACCCTCGGGCTTGTCACTTCGGGGTCCAAAAGCCGGGTGACCACGGATTTGGCCAGGACACAAATCGAACATTTATTCAGCATCGTCGTGACCGGAGATGATATTCAAAAACCCAAACCCTCGCCCGAGGGTCTGAATCTGGCGTTGCTGGAGTTGGGAGTACGTCCCGGTGAGACCGTCTATATCGGAGACGCCCTTGCCGATTATGAGATGGCGCTGGCCGCCGGGGTCTCTTTTATCGGCGTGAAAAGCGATTTTGCCAACTTGAATTCTGACGACCCTTCATATCAGGTCTATCCAATCAAACACCTGCCCGATCTGCTGCCCTCCGGCCGATAAATACGCAAAAGTTGTAGTCCTGGTTTATGGGAGACAGTGGCGGCAATAAGGGTGCCCCCCTGGCACATTCCACTGGAAACGCCTTGCGCAATTCAGATATTTTCCTGTTATTCCAAATATCTGCACCTCAATAAAAGCAGCCACGAAAAAAAATCCAACCGAAATCGCAAGAAATCACTCAAATCCGCGTCAATAAGAATTAATAAGAACCAGAATCACAGGAGACCACGGCGGGTCAAAAGTGATGCCCGCTCAAACAGATTTATCCATATGGTCCGTGCCCGATGTCAACGGGCGCAGCGGCACATATCAAAAAGGAAAAAAATGAGGAAGATTCTATGTTGGAAACCACTCTTTGTCGTTATCTTTTTTGTATTTTTAATCTCATGCGGCGGGGGTGGCGGCAGTGGCGATGGAAGCAGAATTGAAAGTGATGGTAGTGAGGGTGCGGAAACAGCGCCGGTCCGGACCGGCTGTTTTGGAGGCGGGCCTGTTTCAGGTCTCGTTTATGAAACCGCCACACGGTCCGGCGAAACCGATCAAGATGGAGAATTCTCATATCTCGATGAAGAGACAATCCGTTTCTATATCGGTGATATCCTCATCGGTGAAGCCCCGGGTGCATCGACGATCTCACCTTTTGACCTGGTTGGATTGACACCCCCCATATCAGGTATTGATGTCTGGAAGGCCGTGAACCGGATATACAGAGATACGGCCCCCACTGAACTGGAACAGGTGATCAACATCGCAGTGTTTCTCCAGACGCTGGACGATGACGGTGATGCCGCCAACGGCATTCGGATCCCGGCGGCGTTGCATGGCCTGGCCGGGGGCATGTCCATTGTCTTTGAACAACCCCACGAAGAATTTATGAATGACATTCAATTGCGAAAACTCATGGCCGTCGGCCGCGCCACTGCATTGTGGGGCGGTTCACGCGCCATACGCAACCCGTATCTGGCGCTGGATGGTCTGTATGCCGGTCTCGGCCTGACCCCGGTGATCCACGCCCTTTACCAGGAGTCGTTTGATGCCGGGATGGACGGCATTGTGGAAATACGAATCACTTTTGCCTACGACGCAGACGGCAATAAAATAGGCCTCAACAACCACCAGACATGGGCCTATGACGCCAACGGCAACAACATTCTCCATGAAAAGGATACCGACTATGACGGTTTTATGGATAAACGTGAGGACTGGATCTATGATGGTGATGGCAACAAAACGCTGTATGAACTGGATGAAAACGGCGATGGCATCATCGAAAAACGAATTGCCTATGCCTACGATCTATTCGGCAATATGATCGTTGAAGCAACGGACAACGATGCCGACGGCATTCTGGATCACATACGAAACACAAGCTATGACGAAGAGTGTCACCGCACGCGCCTGGAAGTGGACGATGACGCCGACGGTACAGTCGACCTGCGCTGGACCTGGTCCTATGACGCCGACGGGAACAATATTCAAAATGAAAAAGACAACAACGCCGACGGCCTCATGGATGAGCGCATCATCAATGCCTTTGACGCCAACGGCAACCATATGCTGATGGAATTTGACAATGATGGCGATGGTGCTGCGGATCAATTCGGCGTCTACACCTATGACGGAAATGGCAGGATAATCCGCAGGGAATTTGATCGTTTGGCTGACGGCAGCGTGGATTCCACCAGGACATTTACCTATGATGCATCCGGCAATTTGACATGTTATGAGAAGGATAACGATAACGACGGCACGGCAGATGAAATTCATACCTTCACTTATGACGCCAACAGCCTCATGACATATATCGGAAGAGACACCGATGGTGACGGTGATGTATCAAGGCCTGAATTTTTCACCTATGACGCTGATGGTAATCAGATCCTCAGGGAAATGCCCATTGGGACCTTCGACCGGACATTTGTCGCCATGGGGCTGTGGACCATCCCCTTTGAATTCGGGAAAAAGCTCAATGAGTATGGTGTGGACTACTGATCATCCGGTGTCCGGCGCCAGTGTTGATGCTCCGGCGGATAAATAAATTGCGATATGCACCGGGTTCACCCCTCTTGTCCCGCAACATCATCAGGATTTAACGCGATTTTTTCCAAGCTCCGAACCGGCTGTTGACCCGGCTGTGGGGACGGACGTCTGGGGTGTGAAAAAAAAATTACCGGGGGTGCAAGAAATCTGAATAGCCGGCGTCCATTGTAAGTAATTGAAACATGACAGCACAGGGTGTCAACAACGGTAAAGATAGCCCGGACATGGAATTTCATCGAAGCCTGTGATCAATGCCATGGGGAGTCGGGTAAAAAAATCGGACAAGTAGCAGCATTAGGACGGAAAAATGAAACGACATTATAACATTTACAATGAATAAATATGTATGGCGCAACCTCATTCAGAGCTTCATCCTGTTGTTCCTGCTCACCGCTTGTGGCGCCAAAATCCTCGGAGGCGGCGCCATAAATCTCCGGACCGGCCAGATGCTAGGTGAACCGCTATCAGGCTTAGGTTATTGTTATAATGGCCGGTCCGGAGAAACAGATGCAAACGGCGGATTCCAATATATAGACGGGGAAACCATCCGGTTTTATATCGGTGACATCCTGATCGGGCAAACCACGGCCGCACCGGGGATCAGCCTTTTTGATCTGGCCGGTATAGCGCCACCCGTATCCGGCATGGACATCCGCCGTGACGTCAACCGGATCAACAGCAGCCATACGCCCACCGGTCTGGAGCAGGTCATGAACACCTCGGTTTTCCTGCAGACCCTGGACGAAGACGGGAATCCGGCCAACGGCATTCAGATCCCGGATAAGATACATCAACTGGCAAAGGGCGTGAACATCGATTTCAAACAGGATTTCAGGAAATTTGCCGCAGATATTGACTTCCGTAATCTCCTGGCGTCCTGCCGTTCCGCCGGGGTTTGGGGAGGCTCCCGGGAAATCGTCAACCCCTTTTATGCGCTGGATCATCTTTATGGGTCCCTGGGGCTGACACCTTTGATTAAAGTGGCTATCCGGATCCATGTTGATGCGGACGGCAACGGCACACCGGATTATATCGAAATGTATGCCTACGACACCAAGGGCAACTTGATTCTGGATGCCCTGGACAATGACCTCGATGGCAAAGCGGATGATCAATGGACCCGGGCTTACGATACCAACGGCAACCTTATACTCACCGAATCCGATAATGATGGTGATGGCAGGCCGGAGTGGCGAAAAACAGAAATATACGGCCCCAACGGGTACAGAGTCATCGAAGAGTTCGACGAGAATGCCGACGGGATCGTGGATATGCGTACCCGTCACATTTTTGACATCTTCGGCAATGAGAAGAATTTTGAAACGGACAGCGATGCTGACGGCAGGGTGGACGAGTGTAAATCATTTTCCTACAACGCCCGGGGTCATCGCACGATTTTGAATTCCGATGATAACGCCGATGGCGCAATGGATTCGATATTGACCACGGCCTATGACGGCAAGGGTAATCTGGTCGTGCTGGAGCGGCGTAAAACCGACGACTATACCATCGACTACCGCGAAGTATACCGTTATGACAGCCATAACAATCCGATACAATTCGAAAAGGATGCCGATGCCGACGGCACCATCGACGAAAAGGAAAGCTACACGTACGCTTATGACGTCAATGGTTACCTAACGCTTTATGAACTGGATGAAGATGCGGACGGCACAGTTGACGTTCGGGAACGCTACGCCTGTGACCGATATGGGAACCTGACATTTGTTGAAAGGGACAATTCCGCGGATGGCCTGGCGGATAACCGGGAAATGACCGCCTATGATGCCATGGGCAACAAAATAAGGTGGGAGATGGACAACCATGCGGACGGTGTCATCGATGTCCGCGAAACCTATTCCTATGATGAGTCCGGCAACCTGGTGCTTTATGAGAAGAGAAACCTTAGGGATGGTTCCGTCGAGCAAAAGCACTTGAGTTACACCCCAATAAACGCATGGGCGGCGGCCTTTACGCTGATTTATTGAAAGCGGAGCAGTAACCTCATTCCGGTATTGTCCATGTGGTCACATAATTGACGACAAGCCATCTCAAAACCAACACGCTCATCGGATCGGCTATCTTAGAGAGCCGATAATTCTGGTTATAGAGCGTTTTATGCCTATTTTGAGATGACTCACTTGAAATTGAGTCGAAAAATTACATCTACAACTGCAATATTAAGCAAATAGATTTTTTTTCTGATATAGCTTCTAACTCAACAAGGTATCCGGGTTCCGGGATTCATTTTTCTCTCAATCCCTCAATAATTTTAATAACTGCCCGACCTGCCGGCCGTAACGATACAAACCATATTGTACCGGCAATAACCACCCGATGTCAGCAAGCGGAAGACAGATTAAAAACGATCCGTATGGTGTGGAATGGGGCGTTGCACTTCCCACGGACGCCCGCAGAACCATGCCCCCGGCAATGGGGGCATGGGTATTATCCTTTAAATTCAAACTGGTTAGAATCCATATTTCGGAAAATAGGGTAAGTGGTTTTGTCTGTTTGCAATATGGTCCGGTATACTTTATATAGTAAAAGCGGATCGGATCCGTTATCGGACCCTGTAATTTCCAATAACCACACAATGAAGGGCATTAACCGTGATGGCGGAATATGAAAAAACAACCCTGGATATCATCGTAACGCTGATAATCGTGACCCTTGCTTTTCTATTATCTGGCCGGTTTGACGTTCTGGAACAAATTGTCGACCTGTCGCGGCAATATGAAGCGTATGAACTCGATGAAGTTTTTTCGGCATCCGTCGTATTAGCCTGCTGCATGCTGGTCTTCGCATTCAGACGGATTAAAGAGATAAATAATACAAAAAATATTATCGCCAACAAAAATCAGGAACTCCTCAAGGTTCTTGAGGAAATTAAAACCCTGCGCGGGATTATTCCGATCTGCTCATATTGTAAAAAAATCCGCGACGAAAAGGGTGCATGGGATCAAATGGAAACATACATTCAAACCCATTCCCTGGCGTCCTTCAGTCACGGCCTGTGCCCTGAGTGTTTCGAAAAGCAGATGGGTAAAATATAAAACGGAAACACGCCTATGCGCTACATTATCCTCTGGCTGATTCTCTTTACAATTGCTGCACCGGCCGCAGCCGATAAATTTCCAATAAAAAGCACGAAGGGCACCGAACTTGCAGCCTTGCCGGTCGCTACTTTCGATGAGCCCTGGGCCATGACCTTCCTGCCCGATGGCACGCTTTTGGTGACCGGAAAGCAAGGGGTGTTGTGGCGTGTTTCCAACGACGGATCCAAAACACAAGTGCAGGGATTGTGGAAAGTCGCCTATGGCGGTCAAGGCGGCTTGGGCGATGTGGTGCTGCATCCAGATTTTGAACGGAACTCCTGGATCTATTTGTCTTATGCCGAAAGCGATAACGCCGCAATCGGTGCGGTGGTGGTCCGCGCAAAGATGGATCTGAAAAACAGCCCGCCAAGGCTCGCGTCAGTGGAAAAACTGTGGGTGCAGGAGCCGAAAGTTACTGGAAAAGGGCATTACAGCCATCGCATTGCATTCGGCCCCGACGGTAAAATGTTCATCACCTCCGGAGAACGCCAGAAACGTACACCGGCCCAACATTTTGACGGCCATCTCGGCAAGGTGCTGCGCTTGAACGACGACGGAACAGTGCCCAATGACAATCCGTGGCAGGATCGTGGAGAGATTGCCAAACAATTCTGGACCATCGGTCACCGCAACATGCTGGGCATCGATTTTGATGCCGCCGGACGCTTGTGGGTCCATGAGATGGGTCCGCGCCACGGCGATGAATTGAATCTGATCGTTGCCGGAAAAAATTATGGCTGGCCCATCGTATCGAACGGCGACCACTACTCGGGTATCCCGATCCCCGATCATGACACCCGTCCCGAATTCGAAGCCCCCCGGACGTTCTGGGTGCCCTCCATAGCACCCTCCGGTCTTGTAATTTATGACAGTGGCATGTTTGCCGGTTGGAAAGGCAGTGCGATTATCGGTGGACTTGTATCAAGAGCCCTTATTCGTGTTGAATTAAAAGGGGACACCGCCGAAGAAGCCGAACGCTTTCCATGGGGTAAACGCATACGCGAAGTCGAACAAGGACCCGAAGGCGCCTTGTACGTGCTCGAAGACGGTCCTGGGGGCCGTCTTCTGAAATTGACACCCATCCGTTAAAAAAAGACTATGCCGTAACGGTGCGCCGATTGCGGGCAAACCATGAAAAACGGTATGTTTCATGGATAATCATCACCAAGTGGTTTTGCATTTAGAGGGAGTTAACCTATTATCTTACGTAGATCCCGAACCGCACGAAACATCATGGTACCGGTAATACCCGAATCCGAAAATCAGTGGGCACGGTTCCACTATGCGCCTTACGGTTGACAACTATGTCCTTTTACAACAACCGACCACCTTGCATTTCCATAGTCGGATACCCTGGTATCATAATCTAATAGTCGAGATCCGGAGCCGCCAACATCCTCTACATATACGGTGTGTGTCATGCGATAGCCTTTATCATTGGTCACCAGAAGGCTTACTTTTAACCGTTCACACCTTTCACCGTATGACACGCGGCCCCTTATACTTAATTTATTATCCCTTACATACACCGAAGGATCTATAGTGTAATCTGCATATGCCATCGGAACCAAAACGGATACAACTGCCACCATAACAATCACTCCACTCATTTTACGCATTTTATCAGCCTCCTTTACGGTTCTATCCAATTTCCTGTTTGTAATAAATGTAAGTAAACGTGGTGCTGGTAACGATGCCCGCGGACGACCGGGAACGTACGTAAGATTATAAGACTTCTTTAATTCGATAGTTATTGCTCCGGCGGATAATACAAGGTCAATTATGCTACACAAAATACAAATTCCTCACAACTCAATTCCAAAAAAAAATTTGCAGGCGGCACCGGCAACTGGACGCCGGTATTGCGGAGTAGTAGGATGCATTCCATGCACCATTAAACTTGTGAGGTAACGATGCTTTTAATGCCACTGCCGAAAACCAACTCATTGTTAACCCCCAAAAACCCGGTCGAAGAGGACAAGAAGGCCATGGCACCTATGACTACATGGTCCGCCTGCTTTTAAAGAATACAAGGATTCATGCTCTACCACAACCCATGAGGTTGTATGTTCTCAAATGAAATGTGCTAAGAAAGTAAAAGAGCCGGACCAAACCCCCGCAAACTGCTCCAACCTGGTAGGGTGCATTCCATGCACCATTATACTTGTGAGGCAACGAAGAAGCTCAAATGAAGTGTATCCCGATTAAGCCTCCGACAACCGCTTCAAAGAATACATTCCGGTGAGCCCTGCCACCGGCTTGGGGATCTTCTCTCGTTTGGCGGGATAGCGGTCCTTGAACCGCTGGAAG
>JABDIN010000104.1 GCA_013003715.1 Desulfobacteraceae bacterium
CCTCGGTGGTAAAGGTCTTTTTGGTATTATATCCACCCACGATAAGCGTATGGGTGCCGGCTGTCAGCACCACATTGACTGTCGCTTGCTGCCAACCGAATATCTGGTCCGGAACGCCGTCGCCGGTACCACATGCCTCAAAAACATAATCGGACGCACCCGGGTTCACACGGGTCCCATCCACGGAAACCAGCACCTGACTGCATTCATCCTGATCATAACCACCTAACATGGACACCTGGTACCGGAAGGAAATCTCAACCGTGTCGTCGGATCCAAGGGAAAAATCCCGGGACCAGCCTCCGGACATTCCGTTTGTGATGTCCCTGGGGTCCACGCCTCCCAATTGAACGTGCAGACCACCACCGCCCCCGTCACCGCCGGTTGTCGTGTAATTGCCCGTGGCGTACAAAGGACGGTTCGTGCTTCTAAACGTATCGTCGAAATAGATAAAACCCTCTGCATCCGTATCAAAATTGGAGGACAACACAGCGGGAGGTTCGTCAGCAAAGGCTATCATTCGATTTTCAGCGCCACAAATATTTAGAAAAGCCAGAACAAAACACAGGTTTAAGACAGCTAAAAATCGTCTCATCTCATGTCCTTTTTTATCCTACCGTGTAGGGGAAGTGAACTTGTCAAATGAAGCTTTAGTTAAAAGAAAACTGATCGGCAATTTCGCGATTAATGATTTAAAAGTGGTCGGTTCACAATAGCGGAGGGATATTGACAATGTCGAACTTTAGCGTGACCAAACAACTATCTGTACACGATGACATCGACCATTACCTTTTAGATTGCGATGACATACCGTGATTTCAAATCAAACAATTAGATTTTAGCCCAAAGCAATTAAATCTTGTCGATTCGACCCTATGACTTTTTATTATTAGCGTCAAGCTCACTTTTCGATATTGTATTGATCAATCGAAATGTAGCGGATTCACAATCAATAACCACTGGGGTATCGTTGTATCAAAGTTGATAAGGATACCAAAATAAAATTTAAGTGAAATCGAATCACAAGTCGCTTAAAATCTAAGGTCGACATCACGACATCGGGTTATTCCGTCGTCGGAAGTCAAATTTTACATTGATTGGACTGATGCTGCACACACCTGTACCAAAAGACAAAATCGATACTCCCCCACTCAATTACAGGGCCTTGGTATGGAGGAGCGTTATAGAAAAAGTGGGTTCAAGGTTTCAGGCAATAAAAAAACGTTGAATCAGACTTTATCATGTCTAATGCATACCGATTCGAAGTGCTTCAATCCAAAGTGATAAGAATAACGTATCCATCAATCCGGTAGGGATCCATGGATACGTATTTAGTGGCTCTCAGAATTTTATGGCCCGGCGGGACATAAAAGGAAGTTCTCAATAATGCTATCACCGGTGGTACCGTTAAGCTCGGCTGATATCTGAAGAGAATGTTCCACATCGTCAGCTGCACTAGATGTGTAGATAATCAGGTGTTGTTTTCCCAACAGGGCGAACAATGATAAGTACACATCGTTTATGGCATCGGAATCCAAAATCGGAAAATAAATCCCGCCGGTTTCCTCGCTGATTTGTTTGATCTCGGAATCATCTCTCAAACCCAATGCGATAGAAAAAACCGGCACTTCATGTTGCTTGGCATTGTCGATAGCTTCCTGCAAGGTGTGATCAACGGTATAATCATCACTTACAAGATGTTCACCGTCAGTTAACAGAATGACAGCGAGACGCCCTTCACTACCTGCCACAACATTAACCGCTTCATACACGGTATCATATATATTGGTGTATTGCCGGCTATCAGGTGCTTGATCAACGGCATTGTAAAGGGCTGTTTTATCGGAGGTCAACCCGACCATTAATTGTGGTGCATTGTAAAATTTGATGATTGCAGCTTTATCCTCCGGTCTCATCTCATCCACAAACGCCTTCACGCCATTTTCCATATCGGTAACAGATTTAGTGCTCATGCTCAGGCTATAGTCCATTGCAAATACAATTGTGATCGGAGCCTGGATGTCACCTTGCCAAACGATAGAAAAATTATTGGTCTGTTCAATACCATCTTCATACAATTTGACAGCCAAGGCGGGATCATCTTCAACCACTTGCTTGTCCTCATCCATTATTGACAGATAAACTTTTACATTCGGGCATTCATCCACTTCAACTGAATTTATGATTAAACTGAGTTCCGGTGAGGGGGGTGAAGGTGGATTGTCCGGGTCTCCGTCTCCGCCGCCGCCGCCGCCACCACAAGATGCAATCATTAGTAATGCAAGAGTTGAAATAAGCACCACAAAAATCAATCCATAACCATTGTTTGCTAAACGCTTCATAATAATTCGCTTCATATCCCTATCCTCATTAAAGTTGCAAAATAAACATTGACGATGAAGCTTAACAGAGCAACTAGTATGCCAGATTTGTCACCTAAGCCCATTTCAACACAACCCATTGTTTATAAAGTATATGTTAACCATGATAAAATGAAATGATGATCTGTCATCAAAAACAGGATGGGTATTTAATTACATAGGAATTGCATGGAATGAGAATATTATTACATAGCGTGAATTGTATGGATTGACATAGTTTCATGTTCGTGATCGGATGTTGATACCCCCTTAATAAACTGTAAACGGAACAACAATCGAAGCTGTATGAAAAAAGTCTTTTGGCCCAACCACGGTGACAAAACCCCCTTGTATCCGATTGAAATACGATAGTATTGCTGCGGCTTTTAAGTCAGTTCTGTTATGGTACTAAACTATGATGCTCTATTTCAGATAGCCTCAAATGAGTATATATTGAGATAATGATGCAGGAGTTCTTGTCATTCACGAGATGAAGATATTTATATTTTTCAGAATGCAACCACCAGTACACCGGCGGCCACTGCGATCTGGTATAATATTTCGGTGACGCTTTTGGTGAGCCGGAGCCAGGAATATTTGTCCACTTTTTTGGGCACGATAATGGCATCCCCCGGATAGACATCCAGGGACTCGAATCCACCCATGGTCCACCGGTGACGATCGGAATCCCAGCTGGCGATGCCGAAAAAGCCTTCCTGATTTTTGCTGATCACGGTGCCGTCCGCACGCACCAGGTAAATCTGTTTTCGGTCGGCATTGTTCGTCGGCCCCCCGACCCTGTCGATGTAATATCCAACCTTTTTGCCCGGTTGTACGGTCATGGCGGTAGGATTGTATACTTCGCCCAACACATTCACGAAACTGGGTATCTTGCCGATGATCAACCGGTCACCCGGTTGCAGTTTGAAATCGTTCTCGGCGTTGGGTTGTGACAGCACCCGCTCCAGATTCAAGACCATGCGGCCGGTGGGTTCAGTATTCTTCATCTTTTCAAGCAGTTGTTTTTTGGCGGCAAGGGTGTTGGTGATGATTTCCGCTTCATCCCTGTCCAGTGAGGTCTGTGTGGCCTGCACGGTCAATGTCAGGACATCCTCTTCGAGGCTGTTGATATAATCCTTAAGACGCTCTTGCTGAATCGTCTTCACGTCCTCGCGCAGAAAAACCGCACCGAATACATAGGCATCTTCCGTAAGACCGCCGGCCCGCCTTATCACCGAACTGATTCGTTCGCCCTCGGCGTAAGAATATTCTCCGGGGAATACAAACTCACCCTCCAGCATCATTTGCCGTTTTTTCGCCAGCTCGAACTGCGGGATCTCACGGATAAAGATGCTGTCGTGTGGTTTCAACGCCATATCGTCCGGTTTTGAGCCGATGATGGCCTGATCCGGTGAAAACTTGATGGTGATGGTTTCGGTTTTGGACTCACCCGGCACAATCCTGGATAAGGCGGCCTCTGTCTTGTAGGCATTATTGCTTAAATTTCCGGCCCTGAATATCAGGTCTTTCACGGTCATATTCGCATATAGCCGGTATAATCCCGGCGCATTGACGGCCCCTTTGATCGAAACATTGGGGACTTCCATTTTTTCGCGACTGCTGTAAATTTTTATCCGATCCCGATCCTTGAGCACCAGATCGTGGGAGCCATCCCCCGACAGAAGCTCGCCGAGGTTGAAGCCGACGATTCTCGGATGCAGGTCCGGCTCCATCAGCCGAAAAATTTCCGCCCGGGGCAAATACGGTTCCGGCAAAAGAATATCATACCCGGTTAAAATTTCACTTAACCGCATCCCCCCGTTGAATTCATATTCCCTCGGGTATTTGACATGCCCCTCGAGATAAACCACCTGGTCCATCTGGCGGTGTACCGGGTAAATTTTCACGACATCGCCGTCGAACACCCTCATCTGTAAATCCGCTTGCGAATCCGGTAGTGCGGGATCGATGTTAAAACTTTTGATTACCCGGCGCCGGTTATTCTGGATACGTTCCACAACGATATTCTGCAGATAGCCGAACGGCATCACACCGCCGGACAGGGTCATGATATCGTCGATGGTTTCCGATCCCTTGAGTTCATAAATCGCCGGCCGGCGGACATTCCCCGCCACCCCGGCGACAGGCCCGATCACCGGGATAAAAAGGGTGTCCCCTGTGCGCAGGTGGATATCGCTGGATTTCCGGCCAAAAATAAAAAAATCGTAGAGATCGATTTCGATTTTTTCACCGCCCGACCTGACCACCTGCATTTTCCTCAAGCTTCCGTTCTTACCCGGACCTCCGCTGGCGGACAATGCGGTTAATACGGTTGACAGGGAGTTCAGGGTGTAACTGCCGGGATTGGCGGCTTCACCGACGATGTATACTTGAATCGAACGCAACTCATCCATGATGATGTTCATTTCAAAATCAGGATAATATGCGCTGAATTGACTCCTTAAAAACGACTTGGCCTCGCCAAGGGTCAAACCGCCGATCACCAGATTTCCGATACGCGGTATGATGATGCTGCCGTCCCGCAGTACCGACACCGGGTATGCGTGCTCGACCTTGCCCCATAAATATATGGTGAACCGGTCTCCTGGCCCTACCAAATAGCCGTCCCCTACCGGCACATTGTCTGCCGGGGCTTGCAACGCATCTCTTTTCTCAAAAAAGTCATAGCCGAATTGTCCGAGTTGCCGGTCGATCTCCTCGGGAAAAGCACCGGACAGGATTTTTTCGATCCGCGAGGGTTTGGTTTCCAGCGGCAGCTCTTCCTGCTCCGACTCCTTGCCTTCGGGTTGTGAATCCGGTGTCTCGGCCAGAAGCTGCTCCAGTTCCGGATACATCAGCAGCCATTTGTTTCTTTCCGAAAAGCTTAACTTTTCCAGAAACAATCGCTTCACTTCATCTTCCAGCTCGGTGAAAATCGCACGCTGCTCGATATCATCCAAACCAGAGAAAAGCGTTACGGTCTGCAAGGGGCCGAGCTGCTGCAGCACCCAGCTCTTGTCTTCAGCCATGAGACAATCAAATACCAACTGCTTTTCCTTGTCCGGAAGCTGTATCAGTAATTCGCGTTTCTGTTCACTCTGCAGACCGCAGAACATTCTCTTTTTATCATCCGGATTCATTTTTTCGAATTCTGCGAGCTGCTGTTGATCGAGTTTAATCTCACCCAGGGAATCACTCAGCCGCGTCTGTCCCATAACTGCCGGACTAAGGAAACAGATCGCCACAAGACTCAACAGAAGTAAGGTATTTTTAATTCCGGTTTTGATCATCAATCTCCTCAAGGTAGCATTCTCCGTAGCAGTTGATCGAAGTAGAACATAAGACAAGTCAGGGTCCTTGCGGTATAATCCCGTGAGCCGCATACAGTTCTTGCAACGCTTGCCGCCAATCATCCATTGCGGCCTTGCTTTGTGCGAACATCTGATTGGCTGCAGTGATAAGATGAGGATCCTGGAGGCGGATGCCGTTTGTTATGGTCTCAAACCCCCTAAGTCGAAGAACCGAGGCATCGATATAGCTAGCATGCAATCGTTTCAGAGGCTTGGTCTCCGGTTGAATCAGCGCCAATGCATTTACAAATTCATGATAGGTGGGCACCACCTCGGTGTTGAGTGTCTCATAAAGTTTTTCATCCGATTCGTAATTCATGCCGGATACAGCGGTGTATCGATCCAGCGCCGCCTGTTCGACCGCAGCAACGCTCATGATGTCCTGATTGATATAATTCACCAAGTCCATTTCAACCGGCCCCACAGCACAACCAAGCACGAAAAGAAAAACCAAAAAGATGGAAACTATTTTTCCGATGGACACAAGCATAAATCAGACCGATGGTGAGATTCACAGCCGACACCGTTTTTTGTTTGCCTTGCAACTCACGAACCTGCTGGTATTTATCAGGCAATCATTTAAAGCGCAAGATGTTGATCCCGGTATACCGCAAAGCAATACCAAGTTCCCTCTTTACCTTTGAACATTATTTTCGTATTAAGCGAACCTATGGAGACTCCCGGGCCGCTCACGCGATGGTCAGCTAAATTCGGATTTGCTCGGCGCCCCGCGCCACTGGTCACGGCTTGGTTTTTTTTGTTTTCCATCTTGGTCCTGCTATCTGACCCAGCCACCGGCCTATCCGCCGACAAACCATTTAATAATCCTTCCAATTGGGGGGGGACCGGTCTTTTTGAAATCCCAAATGCCCGGATACTGGACGACGGCGAACTGCGGTTGGGTTTTGCAACTGCCGATCCATATGATTGGTATGTGCTGGGTATCGGCGTATTACCTTTCCTTGAATGCGACATACGGTATACGGAAATAAACGAGATGCCGTCCGGCTTGCCTGAATTCGGGGATTTCAAGGACAAGGCCTTTGATGTCAAACTTCAGCTCGTTCCAGAATCACGTTATCTTCCGGCCGTTGCCTTAGGCTTGCAGGATGTGGAAGGCACTGAACTTTTTTCATCAAAATATATCGCCCTGAGCCGACAGATCTATCCGTTTGATTTCACAGTGGGCGCCGGGACAGGTCGCTTGAACGGCATTCATGCACCGTTCACCGACAGGTTCGGCCTTTTTGCCGGCATTGAATGGGCTGTAAACGATCGCCTGACCATGGCGGCGGAATACAGTCCCATTGATTACGCGGAAGACCCGCGTCCCGTTCGCGCCCTGCCTGAAGGCACGGATTCTTCGATAAATGTGGGAATGAAACTGAAACTGACCTCCGCACTTTCAGTGGGAATGTCCTGGCAACGCGGCGATACGCTTGGGTTCATGGGACATCTGAGATTCCCGCTGGGCAAACCGCTGCTGCCGAAACGGCCGGATCCGAAGGAATGGCGCTTCCTTGTCAAGCAACCGCATTGGCGCCTGACATCGCAGCAAATGGTGGATGGTGCCCTGAACGATTTGATCAAAACCCGTAAATTCACAAATATCGAGGTTTCGGTGGAAGGCCGGAGCCTCATCGCCGAAGTTGAAAACAACAGATACCTTTCCAACACAAAGGCCGCCGGCAGGGCTTTCCGAATTTTGCTCCATTATGCCAACTCGGATATGCGAAAGCTTGTTGTCAAACTCAGTCGGCGTGGCATTCCGGTCATCAGTGTATCGGTTACACCGCAACATCTGCGAGATTATCTGACCGCCCGGTTGAGTATGGATCTCTTCAGGGAATTAATCGAAGTCGTTCCGGCAGAACCATCTTCCGATTTGCCGCCCGATACCGTGGCATCCCAGTCAACTTCCCTGCTCACCGAATACGGCATTGATCCGCAGGTCACGACTATTTTTGATCAAACCACGGCGGAACTTCAATCCCGTTTCAGTCTCATCCCCCATGCAACCCTTCAACCCTGGGTGGGTAACGCGCTGGTTGGACGGTTGGATATCCCGTTGTATTCAAATGTTGATGCATCAACAGATCTACCGCCTGAACCGGTTCGCAGCGATACGTGGAAGTATGCGGACAGCGGCGCAGCGTTCGCCCGGTTGATGGACGACCAGGTGCTTAAGCTCTCCGACCGAATATACAGCCGGTTGAGTTCAGGTTATCTGGAGCGCATGTATGCCGGTGTGGGTGGTGAACTGCTGACCTTTATCGGTGATGGAAGTTTCGCGGTGGGCCTCGAGGCCGATTGGGTCAGAAAGCGGGAGCCCGACGAACTATTCGGACTCCAGGATGTGGACAGCCATACCATCCTTGGTAATATATATTATTATTTCAGCCCGTTGAATCTGACACTGCAAACCCAGGTCGGCCGGTTTCTGGCCGGTGATGAAGGCTTTCGATTTCAGATGACGCGGCGTTATGACACCGGTGCGCAGATGGGATTCTGGTTAAGTTTGACGGATACGGAGGACCTGACTGGATTCAACAAAGGATATGAAGACAAGGGCATGTTCATACAGATCCCCTTGTCCATGTTTTTCAATTCTGAAACCCGCAGGCAATTCGCATATTCAGTATCGCCATGGACCCGTGACGTTGGAGCCACTGTCGATCACTGGCAGAGCCT
>JABDIN010000004.1 GCA_013003715.1 Desulfobacteraceae bacterium
TAAAGAATACCCCAGGAAACCAGGCAATAGAGCAAGGCAACCGTCAGCGGAAGCGCTGTATTGAATCTGTCGGCCGGTTCTGAAAAAAGATGGGCATGAATTGTTATCGCTGTGGCGAGTATCGTGAAGCCGAGTAACCTTAAAAGCGGAATGGTGAACACATTTAATCGATATACCCTTTCCAATTTATTTTTATAGGACTCTTTCGCGTCCATGAAGAGTTCAGCTTTTTTCATTGAGGAGTTCCAATTCGCGATTTTCAGGTATTATGGCTTATCCTGTATTATCGGTTACCCATGGAAATAGTTTAGATCCACGACCGGTTCGACCGCACTGAAGGTGTGGAGGCCGATCTTCAATTTCCAGCTTTTAATCACCCGGTGCTATTTGCCTTTTTACCTGTGACGGGTTATTTGATCCCGGTGAACGAAGCCACACATCGACGACCATATGACAAACAGCCATTAAGATCCGACGGTGGCATCGATTCAAGGTGTTTATTAGCGCAATAGAACGGATCTGTAGAAATCACCGGAAATGAAAAAGCAACCGGGTGTCGGCTTGTGAATTCAGCACTGTCGTTGGTTCAACGGTCGCTTTTTAACATGGAAGACGAGGATACGCTGCGGCATTCAACGGGGAAAGGCCTGTGTTTACTTTGTTAATGCACCATCAGAAACGCATACCGGTCCATCTTCTGATCGACATTGCCGCGCACATTGATATCGAAACCAAATTGGCGAACAGTTGAATAAACATCCACGGCCATGGCCTCCGGGGCCGGCCTGGCCATGCGCGGCTGTTCGCAGGTCTCACGGTTTCCGGTGCACGCCTTGCAGAAACAACATGAGTCCATGAACAGCAGAAAAGTGCGCTCGAATCCGGCTAAAAACACAGCGCGCTCTAACTTTACGAGTTTGGCGTTAATTTTGGCCGACCATGCATGACGGTCTTCGGGTTTATCCATCTTACCTTCAAAGTGCAGAATCACGGCATTGGTATATTCCCTGAAAAAACGTTCGCACTCGGCAACAGATGCAGTGTTGGGCGGGCAGGCGCCGCCGCGGCCGTATTCGCTGCATCCGAATTTGCACTTCATCCGCACCCATTGCGACACGATAATCCGCTTGGCATCGATCCATCGGTAATCCGAGTAGCTGTTCAATTGTATGATGTCGTCGATCTGTTTACGCTGTTCCAGAGTAATTGACATGTGGTGTTCCTTAAAAGAATTACATTATTGAGGGCGGTCCCTCCGATTGTAACCATGATTCAGACAAAAAAGGAACAAAATCTTGTCTGGCGGCAGGCAACAGCCAGGCAGCGAACGAAAAAATCAGACGGGCGATCATCGGCGTCTTCATTGGTGGGTAAAAAAAGTCATTTGCTTGAACAAGGTGTTGCCGGGGCCTCCCTATTCTTCAATAATGATGGCCTCCGGCACGCACTCCCGGGCGGCCTGGCGTACGATCTCGTGATATTTTTCCGGAATTTCGTCGAATTTGACAATGGAAAGCAGTTGATCCTCGTCGTATTCGAACACTTCAGGGCAAAGCTGGTTGCAATTGCGATCTCCCATACACTGACTTGCAATACGGACTTTCATGTTAACCTCCTTCGTGGCGCCGGTAATTGGAATGGGTCCTTGTTGGCGGGATGTTATCGTTATAGCGGATAATCCGGTCATAATTCAATACAATAATTCGGGTGAACCGCTGACGGTGGTAATAGGAAAGAATGCTGCCCGCCGGTTGCCTTTTTCACCCATCCGTCTTTTCTACCCGGATTCCCGTTCAATCAGTGCAGGTGACACGGAGATCCATTGCTGACTTTCCTGTTCTCCCCGGGGTGAAAGCGTGTAGATGCCGGTGTTGACTCTCTCGAACCAGCCGTAAACGTTTCGATACAGAATATCCCGGGTTTTCGGTTCACCAATCTCTCCGGCGACAATGGAGGCCTTGGTGGCGCCGTGTCCGTTGAGGAAGTTGGCGATGCGAAGGGCTTTCTGGCGGTATGCGGTCATGATACCGCCCCGCCCATTGGTGCCGCCCTGGTTGGGATCACCCACCCGCTGGACAAATTCACGGAGCAGTCTTTCCTTACGTTTCTTTAATTTGCGGGGTCGATATGGTCCGGGATCCAGAATGGCTTCGATGATAGCCGGTGTGCTCTTCAGGTGGACGGCCAGCAGACCGAGGCCGAGCATCCGGAATAATTTGAGAATATGTTTGCGCTGGGTGCGCAGGGGCGGACAATTATAGGGGACGGCCACATAAACAAGCTCGCTGATGGTTGTCCGTTGAATGGCCTGGAGAATCACGCCCAGGCTTAAGGTGTTTTTAAGCTCAACGACAACCGGATCTTCTTTCCCGCGGACGGCCACGATGTCACAGTTCCTGATTTCGCTCTTGACGGTATAGCCCTGGCTATTTAAAAATCGTTTGACGGCCGGATATAGGTCGGTTTCTTTCATTTTTCCTGTTGCCCTTTTCAAGGGTGAAGCCTGTGAGAGCCATACCATCCTGCATCTGACTTGAAAAGCGGAACAAAGCGCCTTCATCGGGTTTGATGGTCGCGGATTTATGGTTCTGTAATAGTTGGCTTATAACCGATTCAGGAATGAAAAACACGGAAAAAAAGTGTACGCGTCATGTGCGGTGTCCCTGGGGGCTACTCGCATTTCAACTGCTGACGCTGTAGATGGTATATTATTGTGGTGAGCCTGTCATAGTGGTTTTTATCGATGTCCAGGAATTTTATCGCATATTTATAACAATGTCTCTCCATGTCACGCTCCACACGCCGCACATCCGCTTTCCGGATGACGACCGCCCGTTTTTTCATCTCATCGTCCGCGGGGAATATGAGGCCGGCATTGTGGATATTCTGACCGGTTTTCAGAACGGCGCCCTTTACATCTTCCAGGTTATGGGCTTCCATGACACCATAAGCGCCGCTGAGACTTATATTAATGATTTCCATCATGGCCTTGAGGTTTTCAGATTCGAAAATCATTTTTGTATTCATGCGCGCGGGGATGCGGAAATCCCTTCTGCGCTGCAGACGGTCCACATGCTCCGGAATTTTCAGAATAAAGCGGTTCCCATTGTATTGGCCGCCCACGGTGCCGAACATGTATTCCAGATTATCGGGACCGTTAAAATTAAAGCTGAGTTTCAAGGGTTTAATAAACCGGGTAACGCTTCTGAACCCTCTGGGAAGATCGATGGTGAAATATCCGGTACCGTTTGCCCAGGTGACATCCGTAACACAGGTCAGGCGCTCGAATTCCGCACGCACCACCGCCATGGATATAATCATTTTATTTTCGACCAGCATGTTGAACAGATTGATCAGCTTACGGCCTTCAACTTTTCCGGATATGCCCATGTCAGCTATTCTTCTGTATCTTCCTGTATGTAATTGCTCCGGCGGGGACATACACAACACTTGCATTTTCGGCGCCCCGGAGACGACTGTTGAAAAAGATAGCTTTCCCGCATATACCGCCGGAAATTCCCTACACAAATCCAGGATGCTTTCCGTTAACGATATTATCGCCGGGTTAATACTGTACGATCACTTCCGCTTTAGATGATTTGCGGTGAAAGATATGACCCCTTACAATTATCGGCAGTATATGTCGGGTTCTTTAAAAAGACTTTTCATCCGTTGAGCAATTGTGTATTGACAGTGGGTATAGGTTTGCAGAAGTTTGGTTTTTCCCCTGTTCACCCCCCAATGTCCGTATCATATGAGAATAAAATGAAATCCGAATGCTGTATCGTTTATTATTCGCCCAACGGATCCACCCGCCGCATCGCCACGGTCATCGAAGACACGTTGAAGAATACATCCGTGACGGTTCAGGCCAGGGATTTGGCCGGTCCGGATGATGGATCACCATTTTTGACCGGCAAAGCCGGATGTCTGTTCATCGGATCACCGGTTTACCGCGATACGGCGATACCACCGGTCATGCAATTCATCGAGGCCCTGCCCCGTGCAGAGGGTGGTTTTGCCGTGCCGTTTATCACATGGGGTGGTGCATCCTCCGGGGTGGCGCTGTGGCAAATGGGACAGGCATTGCAGAAAAAAGGATATGTCCTCGCCGGGGCGTTATCGGTGATTGGGGTACATTCACTGATGTGGCAGTCCAAGCAGCCGGAATGCACTGGTCATCCCGATACGCATGATCTGCAGGCCGTCGCCGACTTTATCGGAAAAATCACCCGGCGATTAACCGATGGCAAGATCCGACCGTTGGCCGTTGAAGCGCTTGATTACCAGAAGCATATTGACGGCGACAGCATGAAGAAGAAACTCGGCATGCCATGGATGATCATGCCGAAAACCCTTGATGAAGGGGCTTGCACACAATGCGGAATTTGCCGGGATGAATGCCCGGTGGCGGCCATTTCACTGTCCCCGCATCCCATCTTCAACAGTGATTGTTTCGATTGTTTCAATTGCATTCGCCAGTGCCCGGAGGATGCCCTCATACCGGCGGTGGCCCTCGAGGATATCGCCAAACAGATCCAAAAACGGGTGGAGTACTTTGACGAGGACCGGTCACCCCGGCTGATCATGAACAGTGACCATGTGGATTCTTGACAACCTGCCCACGAAATGGATATTACATCGCAAATCAATATTTCAGGAGAAAAGGAAGATAACATGAAACAGAATCTGACGCGATTGACAGGTGTTTTTTTGGCCGGAATACTATTGTTTACCGTTTCGGTATGGGCGGATTCGGCCTTACCGGACCTCAAGGGGCGAAAGGTGATCGCCGTTACCGGCAATGATTACACACCCCTTAATTTCATCGACCCCAAGACAGGCAAGGCCGTCGGATGGGAATACGATGCGGTGAATGAAATCGGCCGGCGGTTGAATTGCCGGATAGAGTGGAAAGTCTCGGCCTGGGATACCATGATGGCTGCCGTTCGCAATGGTCAGTTCGATGTGGGAATGGATGGCATTACCATCACGGCGGAACGTAAAAAACAGGTAGACTTTTCCACCCCCTACATGGTTTCCCAACAATTCATGCTGGTGAGAGCAGACGAGAAACGATTCTCGACGGCCGAAGCATTTAAAAAAGACGAAAAGCTGTTGATCGGTGCACAGACCGGCACAACCAACTTCTACGTGGCCGTTTATGATGTACTGGACGGCGACGAGTCCAACCCCAGGATTAAATTATTCGAGAATTTCGGCCCCGTCGTGCAAGCCCTGCTCATCGGAGATGTGGATATGGTGCTGATGGATGCCGCTTCCAGCCGCGGATATATCGGTGCCCATGCCGGGAAACTGAAGACCGTCGGCGGTCCATTGGGGACTGAGGATTTTGGCTTCATTTTCAAACCGGGTTCAGATCTCGTGGCCCCGTTCAACGCCGCCATCACTGCCATGAAGGCGGACGGTTTTCTGGACGAACTCAATACCAAATGGTTTTTTGAATACAACAAATAAGTCCCACGGCCTGACGGAGACAAACGGGCGGAAGCAAATGGCCTCCGCCCTCTTTCCGTGCATACCGCAACTATTTTCCCCGGGGAAAAGCGATTGCCGAACGATGAAATCAAACCAGTCCGGGTAAGGTCCTCTTGAACGTTAAACCTGGGAAATCAACTAAAAACGGGCATTGTCTTCCGGCCCCCACCATCCTATCCCGCATTCCCTATTGGCTGGTGATCGCCATTTTGATGGGGCTCGTCTTTATCTGGCAGGCGTCAACGGACGCCGACTACCGGGTGATATTTTCCGCCGTGGCCAAAGGGTTGTTCACCACCCTTTATGTCGCGTTCATCGCCTATGTCTTCTCCACCATAGCCGGGCTAATGGTGGGGCTCATGCGGGTGTCCCGCTGGCGGATACTGCGGGAAACCGCATCCCTGTATACCGAAATCATCCGTGGCGTTCCCATGCTGGTGATATTGTATTACATCGCCTTTGTGGGCGCACCGGCGATGGTGGAGGCGGTGAATTGGATTTGCCGGCCGCTGATCAATCTGGGGATTACCGAAGGCTTGAGCATTCGGAGCCTGAACTTCGTGTGGCGCGCCATTCTCGCCCTGACCATCGGCTACAGCGCGTTTATCGCAGAAATATTCCGTGCCGGAATTGAATCCGTGGATCAGGGACAGATGGAAGCCGCCAAGGCCGTGGGCATGTCGCGGTGGCAGGCCATGTGGACGGTTATTCTGCCCCAGGCCGTCCGTAACGTACTGCCGCCCCTGTGCAATGATTTTGTGGCCATGATCAAGGATTCCGCCCTGGTTTCAGCGCTTGGCGTGCAGGACATTACCCAACTCGGCAAGGTGTATTCCGCCTCCACCTTCAAATTTTTCGAAACTTACAATGTGGTGGCGTTTCTCTACCTGGTGATGACGATAACACTCTCCCTGATCGTGCGCGGACTGGAACAGCATCTGAAAAAATCAAAACAATAAAAAGTAAAACTCATACTCTCCGTCGTTTATCCGGACGGTCAGATTGCTGCCCCTGGATTCCGCATACAAAACCCAGGGGCGTTCCCCGCCTGCACCACACTCATAGGTCGGCCAGTATGCACCGGTGGATTCGTTATGCCATGACAACATCATGGCATCGGCATTCATTTCCCTAGCCTTATTTCTGGCCGCCGTCCGGGCGCTCTCCAAATCCAGATTTTCCGTATCGATATTGAGGTTGACGATTTCCTTCCCCAGATCCTGATCGGACGATTTTAATTCCGCCATGGCTGAAATCCTTTCATTTCGTATGTGAGCGTTCATGCAAGCAACGCCCATAATTATATTGATGCACTCCTTTAAAACGCAACCAGGTTTCAGCTAACACCATAAGACCTTGAATTCGATTTGGGAATACCGGCACCTGACGAATCCGTATAAAACCCAATAAACCAATGCTTCAGGGCGAATGAGTTTCGCGGTTTGGCGCTTCATGCACCTATGTCCTTATTATTCTCATTGAAGTATTGGAGGTTCGGCATATAAAATGCATAATCAGAGCTTACGCTTCATGCAAGATCCCAATTTATGACCACAAAAAGAAAAGATGCGGAAATGAATGATCCAGTAAACCGAAGAAAGAACGAGCGTATTTATCTCGGCAAAACAGAAGTGATTAGCGCTGACCTGCGATATAACAAAACCGAAACAAGTGTACTGAATGTGAGAATCAAGGATTTGAGTGAGGGGGGGCTCGGCTTTTTGGTCAAACGTCCGGAACTTCCCGTTATTAAAGAGGATAAATATTTATTGCTTGAAAACATAACCGGATCGCGGGATTTGCATTTTTTAAAATCATCCAAGTTGATCGTCCGGTGGCTTTTGGATATCGATGGCCTTAATCATATCAGTTTTGGCTGTGAATTTATAGACTTAGAAACTTCAAAAAGAAAAAAACTCAAGGATTACGTTTCGACAAGAATGGTCATCTCGAGCTGGAGTGTTTATTCGGACGACCAGACCATCGGTTGATGGCTGTATAGATGGCATATATATCATTATCGGCTTAGGCGTACCAATCCGACATGCCGGATCTCACAGACAAAAGTTGTCAAAATAATGTCAAAAATGGCAAGTAATTGACCGGAAAAGCACCCTATGTCCAAAATCTGCAATACCGGAACAATCCCACTCCCGTATGGGTTGCCCCTTGTGGGTGCCCGTAACAGATAAATTCCAAGGTAATTCGTGGTAAAAAAAGGATCCATCGACCACGAAACACACGAAATACACGAACAGGACCGATGCTGGATTCCGGTTTTCGCCGAAATGACGAGCGTGAGGTATTCAATCACCGGGCAAATAATACCGTATCGTGGTAACGCGTATTTCTATTCAAGAATGTTGAATTTCGGCCGATAGAATAAAGGTAAAGCAGCATAAAGCTTTAAACCTGTGAACTCCCGGCAGGCATATCCGTATCAATGAGTTAAAAAAATTCATCAATTTTATCTTTAATAGGCTGGTAGAGTGTATCCGGGGAACCAGTTCGGGTCTTCCATGATACGGCATCACCCGAAGAAGCATCCCCTGATAATCAAGGACGTACAGACATAGATTTTGGTGCAATTTGAACGAGACTAATACTAAAAATGTGGTAAGTGCTGGTTTCCAAGGGTTCAAAGGACATATACACGGTGTTACATTGGCGAACTTTCTACAATGTGTCCAAGCCGATGAAAAGTCATGCACCCTGGAAATCTTGTCCGGTGCAAAAGCGGGTTACATGCACTTTCGTGGCGGGGATCTGGTCAATGCGAATTCCAACGGATTGAACGGTGAAGAAGCGGCACTCGACATTCTAAGCTGGAAAGATTCCAAAATCAGCATCGATGAGCGGATTCATGAGACGGAATGCATCATCAAACTCTCGTTGACATTCCTCCTGATGGAATCCATCCGGAGAGCCGGTGAACAAAAGAGCCCAATTCCTGATAATGATCGATTGGGCAAGGCTGTAAAATTCGCCGATGCCCACCGTTTCAAAAAGGCAGTAGAGGAACTAAAGCACTTTCTCAAAGAGAATCCTGAAAACAGTGAGGGATGGCTGTGGTTTTCGCGTTGTACCAATATGATGCAAACCTCCGAAAAGGCCTTACGGAAAGCGGTGAAGCTGGCGCCGGACGATCCCACGGTCAAGGACGAATGGGAAAGATTCGAGAAATGCCGCTCCAGTCTGAACTCAGGCCGAATTCGACGGTGTCCGATCTGCTGGACACCCCTGAGCATAAAAGCCGTTCAATGTATATTCTGCAACGCATTCCTGCATGTGCCGCGCAATCATGAATACCCTGAGATCGACACCGAAAAAAGCAAACTTTTCGACAAGGCCGTTGAACGCTATACCCGCATTACCGAAAATGAAAACGATCTGAATGCGGTTTTCTTCCTGAGCATCGCTTTCTATAACCTTCAAAAAATGGATGAAGCGATCTCAAATATGAGGCAGGCGGTTTCTCTATCACCGGGAAACAAATTTTTTGAAAATCAACTCTCGTTATTGGAGGGTGAAGGCCTCTTGAATTCGGACACGACAATCGCTTCGGCAGAAAAGAGGGACGAGGAACCGGATGTCGAATCCGACACAGACGACACACCCGATGTGTCGAAGAAAAAAGTGCTTGTGGTGGAGGACAGCCCCACAACACGAAAGGTGGTCGTGACGTTTCTGGAACAAAGCGGGTTTGACACAATCGAAGCCGAAGACGGCTTTGAGGCGCTTGGGAAACTGAATGAAGATTCCCCGGATGCAGTGCTTCTGGACATCATTCTTCCCAAAATGGACGGATATAAGATTCTGTCGGTGATACGCGACAACGAGGAATTGAAGCAAATTCCGGTGATAATGCTCACGAGCAAGGATGGCCTGATCAACAAGATGAAAGGTAAACTGGCGGGATCCACCGCCTACCTGACGAAACCCGTGAACCACCGGGAACTTTTAAAAACGCTGAACACCTATCTTTAGCGATAAAGAAGTGTAACCGGGAATAAGAAAAGGAGACATCCACCATGCCACGTCAAAAAGTATTGGTCGTTGATGACAGTACGACCGATTTAAAGCTGATCAGTGGTTTCCTCTCATCGGCCGGATATACCGTTATCAAGGCAGTGGACGGCGAGGACGCCCTGAAAATGGTACAACAGGAAAATCCGGACCTGGTAGTTCTGGACATTATCATGCCCAAAATAAACGGCTTCGATGTCTGTCGGAAAATAAAAACCTCCGCCGACCTGAAAAAAACCAAGATCATCATGGTCAGCAGTAAAAGTCAGGAAAGCGACAAGTTCTGGGGGATGAAACAAGGTGCCGATATTTATATGACAAAACCGTTTTCCAGTGAAGAACTGATAACAAATGTGGAACAGCTCTTTTAAAGCCCGAAGATCGAAGTACGCGGCAGGCTCGCCATGGGTTGGGTCATTGAAAATCGCTCTTCCAATTATTGTCAAAACCGACAATGAGCATGGCAGTCAATCCAAATGGTGCATAAAAGAATAAAAAAGAAGGTCCGACCCTCATGCAAGAGCCGATAAAAACCAGTGTTGAGAAACCAGAGGTGGCAACGCTATCATCGTCGCCTGGAGAAAATAGGCTCGCAGATCTTATCGGTCGGATTGATGACGAAATTTTGACGACCGGGGACTTGGCGCCAATACTTATCGATAATCCGCTTGTGGATAGCGCCGATCAATTGTCCGCGTCCAACAGCGTACAATATATCCGGTTCATACTAGAAGATCTGGTTTGCGGTCTTCCGATGATAAATGCTGTCGAGATCAGCCACCTGGTGGAATGGGTGCAGCTTCCAAACGTCCCCCCATGGCTTCTGGGTGTGGGCAACCTCAGGGGTGAAATCATCTCCATTGTCGATCTAAGGCTTTTCTTCAATCTGCCCGGTATGGGCATGAACCGAGGCGAACATATAATCGTCACACAGTATGGGGATATGGTTGCAGGATTCATGGTCGACCGGATTCAGGGGATGTTCTCATTCAATCCGGAATCCGCTGTGCAACAACAGAAAAGCACTGAAACCGGGACAATTGTCCACTATGTGTCCGGCGCCTTTGCTTTGGACGACGACATAATTCACATATTGGATTGTGAGAAATTATATGCGGCGATCAGGACGATATAAATCACCATCCTTACCCCCCTTACTTCTTCCCGGTGCTGAATCAGGTGTGGTTTTTCACAAAAAACACAACTTTGGTGTATGCTGCAGTATGACAGGAGGAACCGATGCCGGATTCACATATGAATGATATCATAATCGATTTTATCGGCGAACTGGAGAATTACATACCACGCATACGCCGATTGATTGAACAGGCCGCCCGGGAATCCGATCCTGAATCCAGTCTGGATGAAATACACCGGATGGTACATTCCACCACAGGTGCGTCATCGATGGTCGGGCTTAAAGGGTTGAGCAGGATGGCGCACCATTGGGAAGACGCACTGGAACAATTAATGGACGGCCGTATCGCATTCGACACGGGCATCGCTGAGGAAATGAACCACATCCTCATGAAGTTTGAAGCTTTCGCCAAAGGATTAGCCGGCGGCGAATTCGATGAGGAAGTTGTCGTTCAGGAGACAATAGCGGTTATTGACGGATTAACACAAACGGCCGAATTGAACGATCATGATGTAACACGGGTTTCAGCCGCCCCGGCAATGATCGATGCTTTTGATTCGGATACCGCCGGTGAGCATGAAATATCTGATGTTTCATTACCCATAGAGGCAAACATAGAGAATTCACCAGCCGACTTCGAGGACGATTGCAGTCTCGATGACATCCTTGAAATGACCAACGAGGATGATCCGGATATCGGAGTCGATGAGATCTTCGCGGAAGCGACGGCTGATGACAAGCCCCTGAATGACTCCAATGATATCCAGGCCGGATTTCTTGACAGCTTTCGACTGGAGGCTGAAGAGCACCTGGAGGATCTGAGCAGCGGGCTTCAGATCCTGTCGTCCGAGATAACCACTCCGGGCACCATTATGCCAACCCAACGGGACCAGCTCCAGAGAATACGACGGTCCGTGCACACCCTTAAAGGTGCGGCCGCCACCATCGGATTTAAAGATATTTCAGCTTGGGCGCATAAGATGGAAGACCTATTGGACTGGCTGTATGAAGATGCTGAGGACATAACACCACAAATTGTCTCCACCCTTATCGATGCCGGAGACCTGCTGGAACAATATCTCAACCAGCCGGGAGATGTGGATTCCCTGAAACGGGAAACCCTTCAGTCCGCTCTATCGGCGTTCCTGCCTGAAATTGAAACGGAGACCGTCGGAAATATCGACGATATGGCGAGCAGCATCGTATTTCCGGTCCAAAATCCGTTCGCATCACAGCAGACGGCCCCATTTCAAAAACTCACGGTACCGGCATCTTCCGCATCCCAGGCGGAGTCGTCACCTCAGGCCGTGAAATCCATGCGTGTCAACATGGAAAGAGTTGATGCCCATACTAATCTGGCCGCAGAGTTGACCATTAATTTCAGTGCACTGGAGCAACGCCTCAAAGGCCTCAAAGAAACCGTTGATGAACTGGAGCTGACACGGAATCGCTTGAAAGAAACCGGACGTCACCTGGAAGTCGGTTATGAGGTCAAGGCCATCCAGAAGCTCGGATCATTGGCAAGTGCGGATACGGCATCTATGAAAGCGGCTCCCCATACCGGACTGGAACCCGAATTCGACCCGCTGGAAATGGACCAATACTCAGAATTCAATCTCATCATCAGAGCCATCAAAGAAACAGTGGTTGATGTGGGCACCATCACTTCCGAGCTTGCCAACCTTCACAGTGACTTCGATGGTTATCTGAACCGGCAATATGTCCTTTTGAGTGATCTGCAAAACAGCATCACCAGAATCAGAATGACCCCCATGAAGGTCATATCCAACCGACTGTACCGAACGGTTCGTGAAACCGCGAAAGCAGTGGGAAAGGAGGTTAATCTGGCCATAGTCGGGGAAGAAATCGAACTGGATCGAAGAATCTGGGAAAAACTCGCGGATCCATTGATGCACCTGCTGAGAAATGCCATCGATCATGGCATTGAGACGCCGGACGAACGGCGGTTGGCCGGCAAACCGGAAACCGGACAAATTCGAATTGAAGCCGCTTACGCCGGCAACAATGTCAAACTTATCATTTCCGATGACGGCAGCGGCCTTGATCATGAGGCAATCCGCCAGCGTGTTCAACAAGTGCAAATACATGACCGCCCTGAAACCCTCGATAATGAAACATTATCCTCATTTGTATTTCATCCGGGATTCAGCACGCGAGAGGATGTCACCGCTGTTTCCGGTCGGGGTATCGGGCTGGATGTAGTCAAGGAAAACATCAACGCGCTCCAAGGATCGGTCTGGATCGATAATTCCCGATCCGACACGGGAATACGGTTCAATTTGCAGATTCCCCTGACCATCGGATTACTCCGGGCGATCACGTTCTCCGTCAATGACCAGACATATGCGATTTCGCTGAATGAAATCGACGGAATACTCCGGATTCAGCCGCAAGACTACATATCCGAACCGGAAGAGGCCGTTCGTATCGGCGATGCTATCCTTCCGCTGTATCACCTGAGCGAGTATCTTCCGTTGAATGGCGCCGCCAAGACCGCTGCAGAAAATCTGGACCAGACACTTGTATTGAACATAAATACCGGCAATTGGAAGGGAGCGGTCGCCATAGAAGAGCTATTTGGACAACGGGAAATCGTCGTTAAAAACCTTGGTGACCATCTACAGAACGTGAAGGGTGTTACGGGTGTGACCATAACCGGGGATGGTAAAATCATCCCCATATTGAATTTAACCGAACTGATAGATGCCGGAAAACTGACGACGTCAGCTCCCGGACCCGGGCTGGAATCGTTCGATCGACAATTGCAAGTCCTGGTTGTGGATGATTCAGTCAGTGTCCGGCAGGTGGTGTCCCGGCTGGTGGAGACCCAGGGATGGGCGGCGATGACCGCCAAGGACGGGGTTGAGGCGCTTGAAAAACTTCAGGATACGTCGCCCGACGTGATCATTCTCGATGTAGAGATGCCGCGGATGAACGGTTATGAATTCCTCGGAGTCATTCGTGCCGAGAAAGCTTATCGCCGGATACCGGTGATCATGCTGACATCCCGGACAGGAGCAAAACATCGCATGAAAGCAGTGGAAATGGGTGCCCAGGGATACCTGGGAAAGCCCTATGATGAAAAAGACTTCATAACGCAGGTACTGAGAGTTACCGGTCGCGACATATGACAACAAAAGGATCCGGGAGAGAATTATGCAGCATATCCTGCTGTTTGCGAACAAAAATCAGCAATTTGCCATCGACTTGAATCATAACGGCCATATCCCTGGCAATGATCAATCCGCGGCAAAGGCTATTCTTGAGCGAGTTGAATGCCATGACTTCAGTCGCCTGGTCGGATCGAGCCCCAAGCGGATGGTTGTGAAATGTGGTGATATAGATCGAGCCATAAAGGTCGATCGGATCGACGGTGTAAAGGTCGATCGGATCGACGGTGTAGTGGATTGTCTCCGTGACGGGATCCATTCTCTTCCGGCAGCCATCAGCGGACCGCCACAATTCTTTTTCCCGCTTGTGCATATGCCGGACGGCCGAACCACCCCCATACTCGAGCCGGACAATATGTCGCTCAACCGTTCGGGAATATTAGGCAATCAGAATGCCGCTGCTGTGGATGAGACATCAAGATCAAGGGGTACCGAGTCCGCGTGTCGTTCGAAAAACACGGCTGGAATATCAGCCTCGGATTACCGCTAATGGAAAACACGATTATCACCGAATACGGTATGAACGAAGGGGAAAAGGCAGCTCAAGGGCCACCTGAGGAGGCTGTTTCCGGACGGCAAAGCGCCGAAAAACAAGTGCTGCTCATAACCGCCGACACCCCCCCGATAAAGGGACAGGGGATTTTTTTCCTGTTGAGTATTCTGCAGGTAGAGGACATTTTGCAAAAAATACACGTGCGATCGACACCCTTTGCACCACGGTTTTCGGACGGTGTCGCCCATTGGCGAAACCGGTCGCTGCCGGTGTTGTCGCTTGAACGCTATCTGGGGATACAGACGAAAACAGTTGCGGAATCATATCGCCACATAGTTGTCCGCTCACCAGGTATCCCCCCCGATGAAAACGGAAGACGGATGGGGATTCTTAAAATTTTACCCCATGTCGAAAAAATGACGTTACCGTCCGAGACACGGCCCATCGATATTTCCCATTGGTGCCATGACAGCGGACGTCTGAGGGGCGCCTATGAATGGGGGAACAAAATACTGATAGTTGCCGATCTCCGACGATTGCTCAGTGATGCGGATGCTCAGGACCGCAACGGTCGGGATTGGCCGGAGCGTGAAGGGAACGGCGACGCTGACCGTATGCCGTAACCCCAGGCAATGCAACCTTGAAGGGCTCCATGCAACCGAACTGACGCTGGGGTCGAGGAATTATGTACCAGAAATCCATACTCGAAAACGGTATTCGCGTCGTTACGGACTCGATGCCGGCGGTACGATCGGTGGCCACGGGCATCATGGTCGACTCAGGATCGCGGGATGAACTTTCCACGAAAAGCGGACTGGCACATCTGACGGAGCATCTCATGTTCCAGGGGACCAGCAACCGCAGCGCCATCCAGATCGCCCGGCTGATGGATGAGGCCGGTGGTCATACCGGCGCATTCACATCCCGGGATTACACTTGTTTTACCACAACCGTTCTCGACGATTACCATACCTATGCACTGGATCTATTGGGCGATATATTTCTAAATTCCCTCTTCCCCGAAGCGGAACTTGAGCGGCAGAAAAATGCCATCATTCGCGAAATTGAAATTTCCGACGATCAACCCGCACAACGAGCAGACACACTGCTCAAATCCTTTGTGTGGTCAGGTCATTCTCTTGGCCAGCCGACGGCCGGTAGCGTGGACACGATCGGCTCCCTGACCCGTGAGGATGTCATCTATTTTATGCATTGCCGGTATTTACCGGTTCATATCATCATTGCAGCGGCCGGGAATGTCGATCATGAAGATTTTGTGGCCCAGGTACGTGACGCATTCTGGCGAATGACGGGAGGCAGCACACCATCCGCAGTCCACCGCCCCGACTTTCGCAGGGGTGCGGTCATCGAACACCGGAACGTCAATCTCGTTTACTTTGCTGTGGGTATCCGGGCCTTACCTTACGCGCATGAAAATCGCTACGCCATTCATATCATTAATCAATTAATAGGTGGCGGTATCAGTTCCCGGCTTTTTCGGCGTATCCGCGAATCAAAAGGGCAAGTGTACCATATCGGCTCGGAATACCAAGCCTATCGGGATGACGGTCTGCTTGTCATCGACGGCAGTACACCGGCGGAAAATTTACGTGATGTATTGGGCCAGACCCTGAATGAAATCAAATGCATGTTCACTGGTGACGATCCGGTGGATGAAGATGAATTATGGAAAGTGAAAAAACAGCTCAAAGCCGAACATCTGATCGCTGCTGAAAACACCAATACCCGAATGGGAAGGCTGGCTACCCAGGAACTCTATTTCGGTCGTCATATTTCAACCGGGGAGATTATTCAACAGATCGATGCGATTAATGTCGATGGTCTGCGGCAACTGATGACGGATACGCTCTGTGGGGCATTATCCGAGGCAGCGGTAGTGCTGGTGGGTCCGGACAAGGGATCATTTTACAACACGGCGTCAATAGACAACTTGTTGGCGGGTATCAATTGAATCACATCGAACACCTGTGGATGCGAACAATATGCGGCATGGACATCATATTTTCAACACATCATCAGGAAAAACGATATCGTTTTCAATATCACCGGTCTCCGTTCAACCGGTGAAAAAAAGAGGGGATCGTCATGGGAATAGACATAGTCATCAAAAAAAACTGGATCGAAATTCAGAAAAAACACGATGTGCCGGTGAATGCCATTGGCGTTAAAATCGCTAACAAAGATGAGCGGACGCTTAAAGTATGGCAGGAGGAAGGTATCGATAAATTCATCAAAAAATAGGCGGAATCGCAATCTGGGAGCAATCGATGTCAACCATACTCGTAGTTGAGGACAGCCCGACTTTTATGCGACTGATCAACACACTTCTTGAAAACCAGGGGCATAGACTGATCAATGCCATGGACGGTGAAGAAGCACTTGAAAAAGCCATGGGAAAAAAACCGGATCTGATTGTTCTGGATATCATATTGCCGAAAAAAAACGGTTTTCAGGTGTGCCGTCAACTGAAGACAACACCGGATACCCGGGATATTAAAATCCTGATGCTCACCAGCAAAACCCAGGACAGCGACCGATACTGGGGATTGAAGCAGGGAGCGGATGACTATGTGACAAAACCATTCAATGACGAGGACCTGCTGTCGGCTGTGAACGGTCTCCTGACCGACAGGTAAGATTATCGCGTTATCTCGGGCGGATGTCTCCGGAAAAGCGTGAGGATAATAGAATGTTGTCAATCAAAATTACTAAAAAAAATACTCAAATAACTCACAGAGGTATATGACAAAGGAGAAGTCGTCATGAAAAATGTCAAACAATGGGGTCCGGCCATTATTCAATGGCTTTCAGCATCCCGGATCGGTAGCAGTTTCCGAGCCAAAATCCTGGTATCCATCCTGGGATTATCTCTTATACCCCTGGTGGCATTGGGGTTTATAAGCTTTAGCTCAAGCTCGGGCGCACTGACGAAACAAGCAGCCGAAAAACTTGAAGCTGTCCGAACCATCAAGGGTGAGGAGATTCAATCCTGGTTCGGGGAACGAAAAAAAGATATTTTGATTCTTTCCGAGAACCCCTCCGCCATTGACGCCATGCTCGAATTGGAAGAGGGCTATGAGGATCTTGGCGAAACGGCGTCCGAACGGGTGCGTGAACTCTATCTGGGAAAGCCGGATATAGCGGAGAGCGATGACGGTAGCACGTATAGTGAAGCGCACGAGGAAGTCCACGAACTGTTTGTGGAATCTCTTGAATACTATAGTTTTTCCGAGATTTACATGATCACCCTGGAAGGTGATGTGGTCTACAGCACCAGAAAAACGGATGAATTCGGCACCAATCTGATGGAAGGACCCTACAAAAACACCAATATGGCCGACGCATTCCGCACTGCGATAGAGTCCGGTGATGACGACTTTGTGACGATTACCGACTATGCGCATTTCTCACCGGTAAATGGGCCTGCCGCCTTTATCGCGTCTCCCATGTTCTCGGAATATTTCGAGAAAGAGGCCGAGATGGTCGGTTCGGATGATGACGACAACGACGAGGGGTTTGATGACGACGATGATGGAGAGGAGGAGGGACAGATTGTCGGTATTATGATCTACCAATTGCCCATATCAACACTTAACGGGATTATGCGGCAACGGACCGGCCTGGGCGTGTCAGGTGAGACATACCTCATCGGACCGGACAAGCTCTGGCGAAGTGAGTCGCAATATAATAAAACCATGGGTGTCGCCACGAGTATCCTGAACCTGAAGGCCAGGGTGGACAACGACGCTGTCCGTGGCGCCCTTGGCGGGCAGTCCGGCACCCGCATACTGAACAACTATCTCGGTGTACCTGTCCTGAGCTCCTGGACCCCCCTCGTGGTGAATGAATCGGACGAAGGTGTGGGACAGACCGTCACATGGGCATTGATTTCCGAAGTCGCCGTGGACGAGATCCACCAACCCGTCAACCGCCTGGCGTGGTCGACCGGCTTGATCGTTGCCGCGACGGCGCTGGTGGTGATCCTGGCCGCATTTTTCCTGTCCGGTGGTGTTAACCGTCAAGTCCGGAATATCACCGACATGTTTTCGGAAATCGGGATTGGTAACTTCGACGCCCGTGCTGAAATCATCAGCCGTGACGAAATCGGCCGGATGGCCGAAGCGCTGAACGCCATGCTCGACAACACCCTGACACTGATTCAGAGTCGCGAGGAACGTGATGCCATCCAGGCTTCAATTATGAAGCTGCTCGGTGAAATCAGCACCTTGACCGATGGTGACCTGACCGCCCGTGCGGAAGTCACCGAAGAGGTCACCGGCGCCATTGCCGACTCCTTCAATGCCATGGCAATCCAGCTCAGTCAGATTGTTCGCGATGTGCAAACCGCCACCAATCAGGTGGGGCAGACCGCCGGCAGGGTAACGTCCACAACCGAACTGCTGGCCGAGAACAGCCAGGTCCAGTCCAAAGAGGTTACACGGGCTGTTGAAGTTATCAATAGAATGGCCGGTTCAATCAAGCAGGTGGCCAAGCGTGCCATGAATTCTGCTAAAGTTTCCGAAGAATCGATCCGCAACTCAAAAGAAGGTGCGGAGATGGTGCAGAAAACCAACCAGGCCATGAACATGATCCGTGAACGGGTCCAGGAAACAGCCCGGGCCATCAAACGGCTGGGTGAAAGTTCCCAGGAGATCGGCAATATCGTCCAGATCATCGATGAGATCGCCGACCGGACATCGATCCTGGCGCTGAACGCTTCCATCCAGGCCGCCATGGCAGGTGATGCCGGAAGAGGTTTTGCCGTCGTCGCCGAAGAGGTCCAGCGACTGGCCGAGCGGTCCACGAACTCCACCAAACAGATCGAAAAACTGGTCAAAAACATCCAGGGCGACATCAACGATGCCGGTACGAGTATGGAAGAGAGCATACAACAGGTAGTCGATGGCTCAATGCTGGCGGATGATGCCTATAAAAAACTGGAAGAAATCGAATCGGTTTCCGCACAATTGGCTGAGCAGGTCAACGCCATCACCTTGATGACCCAAAAACAGACGAATGCATCGGAAACCGTCGCAAAACTGATGGGGAAAGTGGGAGAGGTGAGTACACAGACCTCCCAGAGCAGTCGTGAAACAGCCGCGGCCATGCAGGAACTGACCCAAACGGCGGAAGGTCTGAGACTTTCCGTTGGCAAGTTCAAACTGAGTCAGGATCCGATCCAGGAAGAAACCGTGAAGATTTAAAATACATCTGCAAAGCTTCGACGATCAACGATGAGCAAAAAAGCCCCGTGGTACGACGCGGGGCTTTTTTTTCGAAAAACAGGGAGTCTACCGACATCACCAGTTGAAAAGACGATTCGATCGGAACGGCGGCGACCCTTCATTTCCATATCCGGACGGGCATCATGCACGACGCACATCTTTGTTCAGCCAGGCCAGGAATGATTTGCCAAGGGACGATACGTCCTGCGCCACATGGATCAACACCGGGATGACAATCAGTGTAATCGGTGTCGCGAACAACTCGCCGTATGCCAAAGAGATGGCCGCCGGGATCAGGTATTGTGCCTGTTCGGAAGATTCCAACATCAACGGGATTAAACCGCATACAGTGGTCACCGTGGTCAGAAAAATAGGCCTGAAGCGTGTGACACCGGCCTTGATCAGTGCTTTTTCCAATGGAAGGCCTTCCGCTCGAAATTGATTGAATCGGGTCAGTAAAACAAGGCTGTCGTTGACGACCACTCCCATGACGGCCAGCATACCAAAAAATGAGAGGATGCTGAGGGCGAAGCCGGTAATCATATGGCCCAGGACCGCACCAACAAAACCGAACGGGATAACGGACATGATGACAAACGGCTGCCAATAGGATTTCAACGGTGTCGCCAACAGCGCATATATCAGAAGGAAAATCATCATCAATGCCTGTTTCATACCGGCTTTTATGTCACCCACTTCCTCAAGCTCTCCCGCACCCCGGATGGTCAATCCCGGATACAGACCCATGAGTTCAGGTTCCACTTGCTGACGGATCCATGCAAAAGCCTCCGTGGCACTGATTTTCCCCTTGTCCAGGGAGGCACGCACAGAGACCACGCGTCGCCCGTTCTGACGATGAAGAGATGCCGGGATGAAGCCTGTTTCCACGCGGGCCACAAGGGACAGGGGCAGGATTTCGCCGGTCCCGGTCCGGATTTTCATCGTCAGAATATCATTCATATACTGTCGCCGCTGTGCCTGGTATTTCACGATCACCTTTATCTCTTCCGCACCGCGCTGCATGCGCTGTACCTCTATCCCGCCGAATGCATCACCGAACTGTTGCGCCAGATCAGCGGTGGTCAATCCAAGATGCTGTGCTTCCGGTTTCAAATGCAACCGTATTTGAGGACGCCCCTGCCGAAGATCATCGCGGACATCACTTACGCCGTCCAGTTCCCGCAGTCTATCGGTAAAACGATCAACGGCATCGGCCAGCGCCGCTTCATCACGGTCGTCAAGCTCAACGATAAATCCACCGCCTGTTTCAAAGGAACCGCTGAAACTGAGTTCCTCCGCACCTTCCAACCGACCGACCAGATCCCGCCAGTGCCGGAGTGTTTCCATGGTCTCCATCTTCCGTTGGTCCTCGGGTTGAAGCTCCGCATAGATCTCAGCATTGAAGGGGTCCGTGAGTGCTGTCAGGATACGGACAATGGGTGGATTGGCGGCATTGTATTCATCCATTGCCAGTGCATTCACCGCTTCCGCCTGACGCTCGATTTCCATTACGTTCGCCACCGTAAGGTTCAGGGGGCTGCCGTAGTTCATCTTCAGTTTGACCGTAATTATCTGGCCCGGAACCTCGGGAAAGAAGACCGTCCGGACTTGTCCGCTGTACAGCAGGCTTATCCCCATCACGGCCGTGGTGAGAAAAACCACCAAAGTGGCATAACGATGCTTCAAGGCACAAGTGAGTATGGGCTGATACAACCGCAGGTTCAGTGTGTCGAGCCCCCAACTGAAAACCCGTTGTGTGTTCGACCACCATCGGGGGAGCAGGCTTTCGGACGGTCTGCCGTCAACAGCTACGGCGGCCAGGTGGGCGGGTAAAATCAGTTTGCTCTCCACTAAAGAAACCAGCAGGGAAATGATCACCACAACCGAAAAACCGGCGAATATCTTCCCCAGGTCATTATCAATCAGCAATAAGGGATAAAAAGCGGCCACCGTGGTAAAACAGCCGAACACGGTAGCAGTGGAAACTTTACGCACACCGGCAATGGTCCCCTCCACCGGATCTTTAATGCGACGCCGGGATTCGAACACGCTTTCGCCGACAACCACGGCATCATCCACCAGAATACCCAGGGCGACGATGAATCCGAAGGTAGTGATATCATTCAGCGAATGACCCAGGAACCGGTCACCCATGATTACCAGTGCACCGGAAATGGATATGGGGATACCCACAGCCACCCAAAAAGCCATTTTCAGATTCAAGAAGAGCGCCAGCAGCACAAACACGATGATAAGCCCCTGCCAGGCGTTGGTCGCCAATAGCGACAGGCGCGCTTTCATGTAAATACTGTATTCTCCCCAGATATCCGTGTAGACACCCTCGGGCAGGGTGGGCCGAATCCGGTTCAAAACCGCGTGCGCCGCATTGCTCACCTCAATAAGATGCCCTTTGGGACTGGTGTAAATCATCATGCCGACGGAAGGCATATGCTGATATCGGGCAAACAATTCCTCATCCTCACTTCCATCGATGACGATGGCAACATCTTTAATCAAAATCCGTGTACCATCCGGCAATGTTCGAACCGGTACGGCAATGAAGTCGGCATAATTGAAGGCTGTTTTATCCGCACGAACCACGATTTCACCGGCCTCGCTTTTAATGCTGCCTGTCCGGTAATCCAGCGAAGCACTGCTGACCGCCTGGGCGACATCATCAATGGAAAGACCGAAAGCGTGGAGTTTTTGATCATCCACTTCAATACGAACTTCATAGGGGAGCAATCCAAAAACGACCATTTTCGATATATTCGGATCCGTCATCAATTCCGCCTTGACGCGACGGGCTGTCATCTGGAGTGTCTGCCGGTCCGTATTGCCGTATACCTGAACCAGAAGCGCTTCAACATTGAATTCATCCCGTGAGATGGCCGGGCGTTCCGCCCGCTGGGGGAATCCGTATATGGCGTCGATTCGACTTTGGATGTCATTCTGGAATCGATCCATGTCGAACCCGCTGACTTTCTGCACCCTGACAATGGAAATGGCTTCCTCGGCATAGGAAGATATCTTTTTGAGCCCCGGCATACCCTCCAAAGCGGTCTCAATCCGGCGGGAAACACCTTGATCCACTTGCTCGGCATCGGCACCGGCAAAAACCGTGGTGACGGTGACGGAATCAGGGGACAATGCCGGGAATCCCTCTATCCGCATAGACTTGAGGGTAAAAAAACCGGCCGCCAGTATCAGCATCATTAACAAATTTGCGGCCACCCTGTTCCGGGTGAACCAGGCGGACAATGCATGCATATCCTATTCTCCTTCGCCGATCAGAACCGGTTGGACATTCAGCCCGTTGACGTAGCTTGAATTCGGCGACATGGCGACACGGACCGGTTGAGATAAATCGCCGGGACGGATGACATATATCAAGCCGCGATGATGAAAAACGGCTTCGGCTGAAAAGCGCCTGAGCCGGTTTTCGTCATCCGTAAACCAGATGTTTCCCTGCCGGGTCAGAGCCGTTTCCGGAACGCAGAGCAAATCAGGCACATCCCTGCCCGTCAATTCAACCCGCACAAATGTACCCGGAAACAGGGGTGGATTTTGATCCAGTGGATTTTTCACTTCCAGAAACAGGGTACGCAACCGTGAGTCAGGGTCAAGGTGCCGGCTCACGCGTACCGGCTCGGCAATCCATGTTGCCCCTTGCTCCGGATCATGCAGTTGAGCACCGGTGAGTCGCAACTCGTTAGTCAACCGGGACCATTGGTGGGCATCGAGATGAACGCCGACTTCCACCGCGTCCATTCCGAATATCACGACGACATCTTCTCCGGTGAACAAGGTATCCCCGAGACGAACCGGTTTTCCCACAATGACGCCGTCATGGGGCGCACGAATGTCCGTATTGTCCAACACCCGCTGTGCATGTGAAACGGCTGCTAAGGCGGCATTGACATTGTTCCTGGCAACAACCAATTGTGGTACGTGCAATACCAGAGGAGATGCCGGATTTTCGGTGATACCGGATCGTTTCCAGTTCAGCCGTGCTTCCCCGGCCTCGCTTTCCGCTACCAGCAAGGCGGCTTTCATTTCTGCAAGGCGACTGCGCGCCTCAGCCAGTTGCATCTCGTATTCACTCTTTTCAAGGGTTATGAGAACTTCATTTGCCGCAACTATATTTCCGATACGCAGCCGGTTTGATATTGAAATAACGTGACCGTTCACCTGTGCCTTGACGATTGATTCACGGACCGGCACCACTTCCCCCAAAACGTTTACCCGGGCCTTGTGGGTCCGGGCGAATACTTCACGAATCGTTACCGGCATAAGCGTTTCCTGGGGGTTCTTGACACCTGTGGCTGTGGGGTTATCCGGTTTCACCGACAATAAAGCTTCAGATGCCAGGACACACACCACCGCCACAACCATAAAAACCATGGTTTTCTTCACACCCTTTCGTGATAAAAATGTCTTCATCCGATTGATACGGTTCATTATCCTCATTCTCCTTCACCGGCATCCGGAAATTTGTCAACACCCACACCCAATGCCAGGGCCAGAGCTATCCGGTTACGTAAACGTTCCGCCTGTATGTCATTCAGCCGTAGCTTCACTGAAATTTCCTGCTCCTTCGAGATCAACAGATTCCGGATCGTATCCAGTCCCTGGAGGTATCTTTGCAGATGGTAGTCACTGCTTTTTATCGATTCACCCACAGCTCTGGCCAATGATCCCTCCTGAATCGCCAGTTCGTGCTCATAGCCCAACGCATCTTCGACTTCTTTCAAAGCGGATAGAATCGTCTCATACAAATCCATGAGGGAAGCCTCGGCCTCCACCCGGCGGGCCTTCGACGTGTTCAACAATCGTTTCCCTTCGAACAAGGGTTGCAATAGCGCTCCGAAAAGGCTCCAATTTGCTGTGGATCCGCCCACACCCGACAACCTCGCATTTTCCTTAAATACCTGCCCTGAGAGTCGCAAATCCGGCAACACTGCCTTGTCCGCCGCATGTGACTGGTGCCTGGCCGACATTATACGCTGGAATGACATTTGTACGTCGGGACGATTCATCAGTGCAACGGCCGGCAGACTGACCGGTGGCGGTTCGATTTTCGGTAACCCGTTGTCGGCGCTCATCTCACCGGTTGGATACCGTCCCAACAGAAGTTCCAATTGCCGGGCGACTTGAAAATAAGTCGCTTTACGAACACTCAGGTTTGCAGTGGCAATGGCGGTTCCGGTCTTTGCAACAGAGAATTCATCAAGACTTCCGATACCGCTTGCGTATCGCTGGAGGTTAACTTCTTCTATTGTACGCAACACCGACAGCTGCTCGGATTCCAATTCAACGGAAAGCCGTGCGGCGGTCAACTCGATCCATGCCTGGACGACCCTCGCCGCCAGGGAATCGCGGGCGATCATATACGCCTGCTCCTGCGATTTTAAATCATAATGTGCTGCTGCGTGTTCGTTGGCCAGCCGTCCCCAGATGTCGAGTTCCCAACCGATACCTATTGTCAGGCGATGGCTATCCGCTGTTGTCATCTCTCCCGTCTCCGCTTCGAACGACTGATTATCCCGCGATTTTGACACTTCGGCATGAATGGCCGGCATTGCCCTCGACCGTTGACCGCTCAACAGGTGACCGGCTGCTTTCAGGCGCAATGCAGTTGCTTTGAGATTCGGATTGTTCGCCTGTGCTTCCGCCACCAGTCGGATGGCGCGGTGGTCGTCAAGCAAATCCAGCAGGCTCGACGTGATCGGCAAATCCTGGACCCCAACCGTGGAGGACCAGCGCACCGGCAGGTCTTCCGGCAATTCCGGTGCGGCCGGGGGTAAGGCACACCCGGAAACAATCATCCAGAAACAGGTAAAAACCACAATCAATGTATCCGGATTGCATTGGTACCTTTTTACGCCGGTGAGGTGCCTCTTCTTCATTCGCAAAACCTTATAATCCGCTCTCCGCCGCTGCCAATGTCAGATGAACGATCCGGTCGGCCAACCACTCTTTTTGTGCAAACCGGTCGACCAGTCCCGGGAAAACGCCGTCTATCAGATGACCATAGAGTCCGTATGTCTCGAGCAATCCGATCAGGCCGATGACGGCAAACCGAACCTCCTGGTCATCCGGCGGCTTGTCCACGATGTTACCGATAATGCCGGCCATGAATTCGGCATTCGGCTTGAAATAGGCTTCCACAACCTCTTCAAATACCGGGCTCGGGTCCCAGGTCTCCCGGTTGATAATCACAGTCCGCCAGTTGTTTGCGGTTTGCTTTGCATATTCCGCAAGCGCTTTTTTAACTAAAATCTTCAGCGCCGTCCGTGCCGGCAGTTTGCGCAGCGTTTCCTGATCATTCTCCGAGATCGAATCGGATTCACAAGCAGACAGCAATACCTCCCGGTACAAGGACTCTTTGGTCCTGAAATGGTAGTTCAGTGCGCTCAGATGGGTGTCCGCCTTCCGGGCAATATCCCTGACCGTTACCCCCTTGCGGCCCTGCTCCGCAAACAATTGTCCGGCGGCATCGATTATTCTGGCTCTTGTGAGTTCTGAATCTTTTGGTGTTCCCATAAATATCCCCCTTTTGATGACTGCTTCGCACCACTTCGAAACGACGTTCGCCCGATCGATTACCGGCGTTTCACATCTTTTTTTCCATGATGCTTGCGGAGTCGAAATTGAATCTGAAAATGGTGTTGAATGGTTTTATACTGTCCTGCCGGACGTTCATGTAACCCAACCGTTCGTATAGGATCCTGGCCCTGTGATTTGTATTTATGACCCCAAGCGAGAGCCTGCGTATCCCGTGATGCCGCGCCTTGATCTCCAACCGGTTGAACAGCGTGGTGCCGATATGTCGGTTTCTCATATGGTCTGCCACGGCAACACCATCCACATGCCACTCGCCGGCGCCGGTCCGGTGATCGAGGAGCATCAGTCCCAGGATACTGAAAAACCCGCCGATCACACCGAATTTCTTACATAAAACCCTTATCGTCGGATTAAAAAATCCATGTTTTCCGGCTTTTATACCCAGTATACCGATGAGTTCCCGGGCGGAAACAGCAGCTATGCAATTATCCGTCCTGATGTGTTCAGCAATAATCATTTGCGCGCGGTAACCATACCCAAGGACCGGTCCCAACTTATCCCGCAGGGCTGATAAATATAGCCGCGCCGCCGGGGCACGGTATGAGTCGGGTAAATAATCCATATATTCGATACGCATGATGACTCCGGGAGAATCTGTAACACTTGTTTCGAACAAATGTACGATACAAGTGTTCCATTGTCAAGGACACATCATGAAAATGTCGGATTAAAAGGCAATTGGATGTGAAAATATCTTAAATAACAAGATGTTAGATGGTACATGAGTTTTATCTGGCCATGGTTGGGTGGGAACAGAGGGAAGTGGCGAATTGAACACCGCGCAGCAACCTGTGGGGAATCCGACTCAAGGGGATTTTATCTGATTGAGAGATAGTGGAATCAAAGAAAAAAAGAAGCAGGTGGGGTGTATTTCAGTACGTTTGTGGATTGCGTTTACACGCCGCTTTTAAGGGGTAGACGCAATGTAAATGTACTTCCCTCCCCCAACCGGGATTCCACTTCGATGGTGCCATGGTGTTCTTCGATGAGTTTTCCGGTCACCAGAAGACCGAGCCCGGTGCCTTGAACGCCTTTGGTGCTGAAAAAGGAGGTGAACAGTTTGCTCCGGACATCTTCACTCATACCCGAGCCATTGTCCTGAACGGAAAACCGGATCCAATCCCCGCTCTCCACGGCTGTGGTCACGAGGACCCAATGTTTCTTATCGGGAACGTCGTCATCCCGGCACGCATCTATGCCGTTTGAAACCAGGTTCATGAGGCTGCGGTGGAGACTTCGCGGGTCCAGAACAACTTCACCGAGGCCGGGGTCGAGATGTCTCCGGATCTCCACGGCATGCTCTTCCGCCACAGCTCCCATGAGGTCACAGACATCACTGACGATGTCGTTCGGCTCACAGGCTTCAGGTTCCGGATCACGTTCCTTGGAATAGGAAAGCAGATCCTGAACCAGTCCGGATGTACGATTGATGTTGCGCTGGACCATTTGCCAGCCGGCCTGGAGTTTTTCCGGGTTGTCTTTTTCGATGCCCTGGTTGAGGATGTAACTGCCGCCTTTGAAGCCGTGCAGGATGTTCTTCACACAATGGGCCATGCCGGCCACTGTCTGACCGATGGCCGCCAGCCGTTCCGCACCGAGCAGTTCCTTTTCCAGACGTTTGATTTCGCGCAGATCGTGAAAGAAGGACACACAGCCCATCACCTTGTGTTTCTCCCGGAGCAAAGCACCGGAAAATCGAACGGGGATGTCCTCGTTTTGCCGGGAGACTAAGGTGATCTCCCGCCACGGCAGGTTGCCCGTGCCGGACCCGGCAACCGACAAGTCACCGAATGCCTCGACGATATCCCGGGGATAGAAGGTTCTTGCATCCATGCGGCCGATCACCTCGTCCCGTTTCAATCCAAATATCGTCTCCGCCATGGGATTGAAAACCACCACGCGCCATTGATCATCGGTGGCGACGATGCCGTCGTTGGAGCTGCCTATCAACCGGGCCTGAAAGTTGACCTGGCGGCGGATGTCCTCTTCGAGAAGTGAATTTTCAATGGCCACCCCCATACGGTTGGCAATCAACTCCAGCGATCGGATTTCGTTGTTCCCGAAATGATCGGTCGATTTGCTGCCGGCCCGGATAACGGCTATGGTTGACTTGTTACGGTCGAATATCGGGATATAAATCATGGAACCCAGCCCGGCTTCGTTGAGCAATCGGGTTTCATGGTCATCGCTCATTGGCAGGGGTTTATAAACGGTTGTTTTACCGCCTTTGGCCACTCCCATCAACAGGCTGCCCTCTTCCGCCACCCGGTTATGAAAGCATAAAATATCCGCATGACCATAACTGTGTTTGAGATAAAACCGGCCGTCGGGTCTGAGTTGAAAAAGGCAAATGGCATCGATCTGGAATATATCGGCCACTTCCTTAATGGATTCCTTGATCCGGTCCTGAAGACTCAGGGGGCCGCTCAAGGTGGCATACACCGAACAGAAAGTTGCAAGTTCCTGGGTATGCCTTTCCTGCTCGCCGGCGGACTTGTGTTCTTCCGTTTTGTCCCATAGCGTCTCGATGGCACCGGCCACCCGGCCGTCGGGTGAGGTGATGGGGGCGGCGGTGAACCAGATCCATTTGCCGCCGTCGCCGAGATTCGGGAAAAAGGCTTCGGCTTCCCAACCACCGTCGATCAGCGCGGATCGTCGCCATTTACCGCCATAGAGATCGCGCAGTTGCGCCTCGTCGACCTGGTCGAGAATCACGTCGGCCATGGAAGGACGTTCTTGCTTGTAGAACGGTTTCCACTGATGGCTGGTACCGATCATATCTTTGGCGTCAAAGCCGGTCAGCCGTTCCAGCGCCTTGTTCCAATGGGAGATCTTGTGATCCTGATCGATCACGAAGGTTGGTATGGTCGAGCCATTGATGATCTGGTACATGGCCTGCCGGTTTTCCCGCAGTTCCTCGACCTTGGCGGCGAGTTCCCTGTTCTTGCGCTCCCGCTCGATCTCGGCATTTTTCTGCCGTGTACGGTCCTGAAGTGTTTCAATGGCGCCGATGATCTCACCGTCCCGGTCCTTGATGGGAGCGGCGGTGAAAAAGAGCCAGGTCCCCCCCGCGCCCAATTTGGGAAAAAACTCTTCGGATTCGACGCCGCCGCTGATCAGATCGGATCGGCTCCATTTGGACGCATAGAGACGCCACAGCTCTTCATCATCCACACTGTCCAGAATCAAGTCGGCCATGATGGGGCGTTTTTCCTCCCTGAACGCTTTCCAGTGCTGGTCCGTGCCCAACACCTTGTGCGCCGGCAGGCCGGTCAAACGTTCACAAGCACGGTTCCAATGGAGAACCCTGTGGTTCCGGTCGATGACAAATGTGGGAATGGTGCTGCCATCGATGATCTGGGACAATGTCGCTTCGCTGGTCAACAGATTTTCACGCGTCTGTTCCGCATAGGCGTTGGCACCGTCATTGATCTGCGTTACGAAATCATGGAACGCTTCCAACAATTGCACAGCCCTGTCCTGCCCGGAACCAAGTTGCTGTCTGATCTCGTTGAATTTGCCCCTGATCTGCAACTTGTCCAGCAAGGCACGGGCCGCATGGTGATCCACCAGCAGAATCCCGGCAGGCTTGAGGTCCAGGATGGCCGACTTCAGGCTGTCATCGGGGGTCAGCTCAAATATCAGTTCGATGTCTTCAATGGATAAAATTTCACGATAGTCGGTGGTGGTGAAGATGCCTTTGTCCCGTGCATAGGCCAATCCGACGGCTTTTTCATCGGGGTCGGCCACGGCCAGAACCTGGGGCCGTTCAGACACATCCGGTTCGGAGTATATGGCCTGCAACAGTGCCCTGCAGCGACGTCCGCCGCCAATGATGCCTATTTTATAGTCTTCGATCCGCTCGATCATGTGGGGTCTCCTTCCCATACACCAGCAGACAAAAGTGTTCCGGTGCGAGTTAGTATAGAGTCTAATATGGGATGGTGTTTTTTGGCAAGGATGGAAATGGAATCATTTGAGAAGAAGGGGGGAGCGCGAAAAAACGAGATTGGCCTGTAGCGCTTTTCCACGTCCCCCGGTTAGTCGCTTGATGTCATTCGGACCAACCTGTATTTAGGGTTAGTTATGCAGGTACCAGTAAACATATGGTGCGTAGATATAATTCGCGCCGCCACTTTGGAAATTGAGTCTGGCCTGACCACCGCTGGCTTTGCCACGGCAATATAACTGCGCCCCTACCCGGATGGTCACAGGATCGCCTTCACCGACGCTCGTATAATAGCGCATGGTGCTTTGACGATCAATACGATCAGAACGTGTGGGATGCAGTTCGTCACCGGACATGTAAAAGACATCATTGGTGCTTCTCGACCGCCAGAAATTCTGATGGACATCGACCCATGTGTCTAAATCCGCTTTGGCATGTTCGCCCTTGTACCAGGCGTCATTCGAATACAAACTATAGTATCCATGCAGCCATGGGCTGGTGATAATGTGCAGGTGTCCCCATGACGGCGGTGTGAAACGGAATGACAGGTAGGCATTTATCTTGCTGAAATCCGCATCCCACCATCCTTCCCCAAATGCCTGGGTTCGGGGATCGATGCGGTTGTTGGCCACATCAAAGGTGACGGATGGAACTTCTTCCCCTTCGCCGTTCCAGTTCCACCATGCACCACCATAACTGGCATTCCAGATATATCCCTGCCAGTGGGGGTTCCCCGGACTTTTCATTTTCTTTGCAATCATCCTGGCCTGCTCAATATCCTGTTTATGCATGGTTTCAATATCCATTGTTGGTTTCAGCAACGATTTTTCAGCGTCCTTGATCACTTTCACCGACCTTTCGGCATCGTACTTCAATTGCTTTTCGATGATATCCTTTTTGATGCCGGTGGATTCAAGCAACATGGAGATATTGGCCGTCTTTTGCCGTGAAGCCTCGGCAGACAGCGCGATGTTTTGTTCGAAGATTTTATTTTCCTCCTGAATCTGCTTCTTTAAAAAATCTTCATCCGGATTTTTTTCCGTACTCTCCCATCCTGTCCTAAGATTTGCCATGATCATTTCCTCCTCATTTGAATGGTGGTTACACCGGCGGCTCGGAGTGACCCGAGCCCACCGGCAGCAGGTTGCATCCATCCCTGGAACCGAATCAAAGATGCCGTGATGAAGGAAAATTCCAGTTGAGCGCCATGAATAATGGCCTACGAACCTTGATAACCTTGAACCGTATGTATTTCAGGCTTTTTTGTATTTCGGGGATGGATACCGGCCGGTTCGGACCTGATCCTGATAATGCGCTCATGCGGAATAGAGTTGAGACTTGCCGGGCAGCCGTCCATCAGGAATAATGGCGGAAGAGATGAGCATAAATATCCTCAGCTTGACCATGGATTGAACGCGCGGCAGCCACCGGAACGAACCAATTCCGGAAAAGAAAGATAGCGGAATTTCACCTGTATCGGACTCGGCGCAGGGGGTGTATCATCAAACCGGACATCAGATCAGCACCTGAAAATCAGGCATTCGGACTTGGAACGGGCAGCGGAAAACTTGACAATACCTGGAATCGATTAAAGAGACGGATTCATTCGAATGGGAATAGGGGATGCATGAGATGGTTCATTATTAGGCAAGGGGATTCTATTTTGCAAGCATTTTCTATCCATAGGTCCAAACTATTGAATCAGGGGGATGTAAATCGCGATTGACGCCGTCCGGACGGCATTTGCATCATTTTCGATCAGGAATTGTTCAAACGGTGGGATGTGGTGATTGATCCGCTGGCGGTACAGGGGGCACCATTCATATATGAGATAGTTGTAGCTCAGGGTAAGTTCATTGAAAGGTCCATGGTGAAGCGCTCTTGCGTATATACCACCGGGAATGATGCATGTCAGACGATGAGCGGAAAAATCATGGGGGACCCCCACGCAGGCATCGTAGCGAACCTGAGCCGGGTCGGTTATACTCGGGTCGTCCCGGCTGATGCCGAACAGATCATAGGATGTCAGGGATGTTGACTTGTCCGGCAGATAGGCGATCAGCCGACGCCAGAGGGAATGGGCATCTTCCGGCATGCCACTAGTGTCATACCGGCCCGTATGCCTTTTGAAAATACACTTCCGCTTGCTGAAGAACACCTTCTGAACAGATTCAATGAATTCATCGGACCCATCTTCCGGTGGTCTTTTTCTATAGTCAGCTGGATTCTCTCCGAATCGATTCCGGAATGCCCGCGAGAAGGTCTCATGGGTGTAATATCCGCTGTCCAGTGCCACATCGAGGATCTGACTGCGGCTCACCCGGATCCGGAACGCGGCCTCTTCAAGTCGAAGCCTTCGGATATAGGCCCTTACGGACTCACCTGTAAACCGTCGGAACAACCTATGAAAATGATAGGGCGAATACCCGGCGGCACCGGCAATCTCCTCCAATGTCAGGGGCATGTCCAGGTGGGTCTGGATGTACACCAGCGCTTTCCAGAGGGTGCTGTGGTATGCACTTAAGTCATCATTCTCCACGGCTTCTCCGGTTCGGAACCCCCCGAGGGGCGGATATGTGCGGTTTTTCTTTCAGAAAACGGCGATAAGGCCATGATGGACATCGGCTCTACCGGGTCTAAATATATTGAACGACATCCACTGGAATTCCATTGGGATCTTTAATGCCGAAATGCACCTGGCCCCATTCCTCGCGTTTCAAATCAAACGCGATGGGGACACCCTTCTCCTTCATGTCCGCATAGGCGGATGCCACATCCGCCACCTGAAAGGTCAGAATCAATCCCTGCCCTTTCCACTCCGGTTGATAAAGCGGCGGCTGACTCGGGTGATTCGGTTCCATCAGGGCGATTTCCACCCCCTCCCCGGCGCGAAGATGTTTATAGAAGCCCACATCGGCAACCAGTTCAAACCCGAAATGCTGTGTGTAGAAGTCCATGGATTCGTCGATTTTGGTGGTGGTGATCACATTGTGTGCCAATTCTATCTTCA
>JABDIN010000030.1 GCA_013003715.1 Desulfobacteraceae bacterium
AACTGAGGAATTGGTGTTGAATTTTAAATTATAAATGAGAAATTTTAAATGAAATTATAATGATAAATTTTAAAACAATGCCCCAGGGAGATTAATACCAAATTAAAAATGACAAATGCGGTTACCCTGGGTTTTAACATTTGAATTTCAGATTTGATTTAAAATTTGACCTTTAAAATTACCCCAAACGGCCCTATCATTCCTCAATCCCGTCCACTCTATTCATCTCTGCCTTGACCTTTGCCACACAGTCCGGGCAATAGGTGGAGGTGGGGGAGAGGCGCATTTTGGTCCAGACAAAATCTTCGACGGAGATCCATGAACCGGTGCCGGGTTCTTTTCCGGCATCATCCCGTATTTTTTTGCATTCGCAGCAAATGGGCAGCATTTTCTCATATACTTTTATCTTTCGGGATTGTTCCAACTGCTCGAAACAACGGGACACACGATATCGAAATTCCTCGGAATCGCTGGGTTTGAGCATATAATCGTCCGCATGGTGTCTTAGGGCGGATATGGCGGAGGCCATGTCGCCATAACCGGTCAGAATGATCACCATGGTCTCCGGGTTTTTGTCTTTTACCCGTTCCAGGACCTGGATGCCGTCGATATTGCCCATGACCAGATCGGTAATCACCAGATCGAAGTGCTGCCGGTTGATCAGCGCAAACGCCTTTTCACCGTTTATCGCCGTCGTGACCTTGTAGCCTTCGGTTTCAAGGTCTTTGGCTATGCCCGCAAGCAGGATGGGATCGTCGTCCACCAGTAGTATCTGATAATCACGCATTTTCAATTCTCCTGAGAGTTGTTCCGATGCTGTTGCTCAGCCGCACGAATTCCGCCACGGAGAGGGTTTCCGCCCGCCTGACCGGATCGATCCCCGCGGTTGTCAAAAGATCCCGTACCGTGTTCGCGTCCAGGCCCAAATCACTACCGGCCAGTGCATTTTTGAGGGTTTTTCGCCGCTTGCCGAATGCCAGCCTGACCACTCGAACCAATAAAGCCTCATCGTCGGCCGCATGCGGGAGCTCTGATTTAAAACAAACTTCCAGAACCGTCGAATCCACTTTTGGTTTCGGAAAAAAATGGCTTGCTTTCACGTCAAACAATACACCGGCATCGGCGCAGTATTGCAATATCACGCTTAACCGGCCGTATGTTCTGGATCCCGGAGCGGCCAGGACCCGTTCGGCCAGTTCTTTTTGAAACATGAGAATGGCCCGTTGAATGCCGGGCCGCTCGGTGATGAGCTTGATCAGAATCTGAGATGAAATACTATAGGGCAGATTTCCGATGACGATGAGGGGGCGACCGACCTCTTTTGATATGGCCTGAAAGTCAAGGGACAATACATTGTCTTCGATCAAACGGACATTGTCGATCTTGTGTTCCAGCAGTTCCGTTTTCAACAGGGGGATAATGCGGGGATCACGCTCCACCGCGATCAGATGATCCACCTTGGCGGCTGCGGGAATGGTCAGGGCACCAAGTCCTGCGCCGATTTCAAGGACCGCGTGCTCTCTTTTCAATTCCGCCCGGGCCAGAATATTTTCGGCAATGGTAAAATTGTTCAGGAAATTCTGCCCGAATTCTTTACGGGCGTGTACATTCCAGGCTTTTAAGATGGTTCTGGGCGAGGTCATGGCCGGTTCACGTATTGGATTTCGCTTTTTTTCTGGCCCTGCGCTTTATCCTTTTCTCCTGGATCTTTGTAAAAATAGAGCGGGCGCCGAAATAGGTTGCCACAGCCGGGGGGATAGCGAGCACAATTCCCCCGAGCATCAGGGATATGGTGACGTCAAACCCCACTTTCATCAATTCGGTGATGGACTCGAAAGAAGGGTCGAACGGCATGTTGTTCCCCAGGAACAATGATCCTAATTTGTAGCTGCCGATATAAAACATCGGAATGGTGACGGGATTTGAAAACCAGACGCCGATGACGGCAGCGGGTTTACTTCCCTTGAAGATGATGGCCAATGCAAGTGCAATGACCGTATGAAAGGGTATGGTGGGGGTAACCGCCACAAAAACACCGATGGCGAGGCCGGTGGCGATATAATGGGGATCCCCGTTCAGGCGGCGCACCCGTTTCAGAAAAAACCGGAGCCGGATCTTCAGGCTCTCGGTGGTGGTCTTCGGTGGAATATTATTTCTTATCCGATTCATATCGTTGATATTAAGTGCGGCAACCCGGCTGTCAATAGCAGTTCATTCATATATGTTGGTGATGCATCCACTTGTCTTGTCCACCATTCGCAGACGCGGCACAATATCATTATTGTTTTTCAAATACAATAAACAGGGATCATTGACATTTATTTTTAATTATGGAATGTACACCGATGGGTTTTAAGGACGCCTTAACAGCCCGCTATTATTACATCTGTGAAGGAGACGCGTAATGGCAAAAAGCCCTCACCCGGTTCATGAAGACATCACCCCGGAGATGTGGACGGGCATCGATCGGGTCATCGCTGAACACAAATCGGTATCCGGTGCTATCATCACCGTTTTACGGGAGTGCCAGGATATTGCCGGCTACCTTCCCGTGGAATTGCTGGATTATATTGCAAAAGGCCTGAATCTGCCGTCAAGTGAGGTGTTTGGGGTGGCATCCTTTTATTCACTTTTCTCATTGGTGCCGAAAGGCCGCCACACCATCAAGCTCTGCCTAGGTACGGCATGTTATGTCAAGGGGATCAAAGAGGTAATGAGCCGTGTCACCAATACCTTCAATCTTGAAGAGGGCCAGGTCACCGAAGACAAACGGTTCTCCCTGGAGGGGGTGCGATGCCTGGGCGCATGCGGTCTGGCGCCGGTGATGGTGGTCGGCCAGGACACCCATGGCGATGTGAGCCCGGATAAGATCCTCGGCATCCTGGACAATTACACCTAAGGATAGTGACGATATACGACCCGCGTTTAATTGAGTTCCCAATGCCAATGCAGGTTACGGAAAAACAATGAAAATATCCGAAGTCCAATCGATATTAAAGGCAAACGTGCTCTGCGGAGAAGACCAATTGGATAAGATCGTGGTCGCCGCCGGCGCTGCAGACCTGATGGACGATGTGCTCGCGGCAGCGGCCAAGGGATGCGTCCTGCTGACCGGTGTTACCACGGATCATGTCATCCGCACCGCGAAGATCGTTGGCGTTGGGGCGATAGTCATTGTCAGGGGAAAAGAGCCGCCTGAAGAATTTATCAATATGGCGAAAAGCTATGACATACCGTGTCTGTTGAGCAAATATTCGCTTTTTGTGGCCTGCGGCAGGCTTTACATGAACGGTATACGGGGATTGGACGGCTCCTGGTAACGGATCAAAGAGAGGGATTATGGCGCACGAAACCGTTGAACAACTCGGTCGGATTCGAGAAAAATATGCAGCAAAATTTGCTTTCACGGATAAAACCTATCTGCTCATATGCGGGGGTACCGGATGCCACGCAACCGGTAGCATCAAGGTAAAGGAAGCCCTGGAACAACAGCTGGCCGAACATGATCTTTCGGATAAGGCGGAAGTCGTCGAAACCGGATGCAACGGATTCTGCGCCATGGGTCCGCTGTTGGTGGTTCAGCCCGGCGATGTTTTCTATCAGAAACTGACCATCGCGGATATGGAAACCATCGTCAAGGAACATATTATCGGAAAAAAACCGGTGGAACGGCTATTGTACAAGGATCCGGTCACCAGAAAACGCATTGCCTCCCAAAAGGAAATTCCCTTTTTTGCCCATCAGGAGCCCGTCGTACTGCGGAACAAAGGTCTTATCAACCCTGAATCCATTGACGACTACATCGCCAGGGACGGCTACAGCGGTGCCGCCAAAGCGTTATTGGAGATGGACGGTGAAGAGATCATCGAACAGATGAAAATCAGCGGAATCCGCGGCCGGGGCGGCGCCGGTTTCCCGACGGGCCTCAAGTGGGAATTTGCGAGCAAAAGCCCCGGAGAGACCAAATATGTGTTGTGCAACGCCGATGAAGGCGACCCCGGCGCTTTCATGGACAGGAGTATCCTCGAGGCCGATCCCCACGCAGTGATCGAGGGGATGATCATCGCCGCAAGGGCCATTAACGCCGGCAAGGGGTATGTGTACGCACGTACCGAATATCCCCTGGCCATCAGCCGGTTGACCAAAGCGATCGAGCAGGCCACGGCTTACGGATTGCTGGGTGAAAACATCTTCGGGTCCGGTTTCGGATTCGCCATCGAAATCTACCAGGGAGCCGGTGCCTTTGTCTGTGGCGAAGAGACCGCCTTGATGCGATCCATTGAAGGAAAGCGCGGCATGCCGCGCCCCCGGCCACCTTTCCCCGCCCATAAGGGCTTATGGGAAAAACCGACCGTTCTGAACAATGTGGAAACCCTGGCCAGCGTCGCTCAGATTATCCGCCATGGCGGCAGCTGGTACTCGGCCATGGGCACCGAGAGCAGCAAGGGAACGAAGGTTTTTGCGGTTTCCGGTGATGTGAACAATATCGGACTGGTGGAAGTGCCCATGGGAACAAGCCTGCGTACGATTATCTACGATATCGGCGGCGGCATCCCCAAAAAGAAAAAGTTCAAAGCGGTCCAGCTGGGCGGCCCTTCCGGCGGCTGCATCCCCGATGCTTATCTGGACACACCGGTGGACTATGAGGCCATTGCCAAGGTGGGTGCGATCATGGGATCGGGCGGTGTTATCGTAATGGATGAGAACACCTGCATGGTGGATATGGCCCGGTTTTTCATGGAATTCATCCAGGACGAATCCTGCGGCAAATGCACGCCCTGTCGTGAGGGTACCCGGCGGCTTCTGCAGATACTGGAGAAGATCTGCGAGGGTCGCGGCAAACCTGAAGACATTGACAAGATGAGGGAATTGTCGGCCACCATCAGCCAGACGGCATTGTGCGGACTGGGTCAGACAGGACCGAATCCGGTGTTGTCCACATTGCGCTACTTTATGGATGAATACGAAGCCCACATCCATGATAAAAGATGCCCCGCCAAACGATGCGTAGCCCTGTTGAAATTCGAAATCGACCGGGATATATGCACTAAATGCGGATTGTGTTTCAAGCATTGTCCGTCCGACGCCATTATCTGGAAAAAGAAAGAGGTGGCCAGGATAGAAAAGGATAAATGCATCAAATGCCTGACATGTTATGACAAATGTAAATTCGGCGCGATATTTTAATATCCCGGGATCGGGAACGGCCTGCTCGCAGCCTGAGTGATGTCGCGATCCTCTTTGCCTAACAGGAGCCAAGCAACATGTACACTGCCATAATGATAATGGGTGGTTTGGGAATAATCGTCGGCATCGGGCTGGCATTAGCCTCTAAAATATTTTATGTATACGTGGATCCGCTGGTATTGAAAGTAGACGAGGAATTACCGGGTGCCAATTGCGGCGGATGCGGGCTGCCCGGCTGTTCGGCCAATGCGGAAGCCATCGTGGCCGGTAAAGCCGCACCCAACTCATGTGTGGCGGCGGGCCCGGAGACAGCGGAGGCCATAGCGGCGATTCTGGGTGTCAGTGTCGAAGCCAGAGAACCGGATATCGCACTGCCCGGATGCACTTACGGTGTGGCGGATGCCGATGTCAAATTCGCTTATGACGGCATGACCGACTGCCGGGCGGTGTCCATGCTCGGTGGCGGTATGAAAGTGTGCAACATCGGGTGCATCGGATTGGGCACCTGCGAACGCACCTGTCTCTTTGACGCCATCACCATGGGGCCCAATGGTCTGCCGGTTGTCAATGAAAAGCGTTGCACCGGTTGCGGCGCTTGTGAAAGGGTGTGCCCGAAACACATCATCACACTGTCGTCGGTTACCCGCCGTATCATCAGGGAATATACCACGGAGATCTGCACCACCCCCTGCCAGCGGACCTGTCCGGCCGGTATCGATATCTGTGAATACATCCGGCAGATCGACAATGGCGATTACCATCGCGCGGTCCAGGTCATCAAGGAACGGAATCCGTTTCCGGCAGTAATCGGCAGAATATGCCCGAGACCCTGTGAAAATGAATGCCGCCGCAAATTTGTGGATGAACCGGTGGCCATCAATTTTCTCAAACGATTTGCAGCGGATTACGAACGAAAGCAGGGCAAACGCATTTTACCCTACAAGGCACCGGAAACAGGCCATAGAATAGCCGTGGTTGGTGGCGGTGTCCAGGGACTCTCCACCGCCTTTTTCTCGGCGAGATTGGGCCACTCGGTGACCGTCTTTGAAGCAACGGATCGATTGGGCGGCCTTCTGCGTACAGCGATATCCGCACAACGGCTGCCCCGGGAAGTCCTGGATTGGGATATTGACGGTGTGCTGGAAATGGGTGTCAAAGCGGAAACCGGACAAATGATGGGCCGTGATTTCACCATCGACGCCCTTCTTGAAAAAGGATTCAGCAGCGTATTCCTGGCCGGTGGGGGCTGGGACAGCAGGCTAACCAGAGGCGTGCGCGCCGAAGCTCCGCCCATTCCCGGCACCCGGCTTCTGGTGGATTATTGGCGATCGGACGACCGGGAAAAACCACCCCATGGCGATGATACGGCCTATCTGATTGTCGGTGGCGGCACATTGGCCGTCGAGACCGCTTCGGATTTGATTAAATCCGGTGCAAGGTCGGTCACACTGATGTTCAGAGAGGCTCCGCATAAACTGGAAGTCTCTCCGGAAACCATTGACGCCCTTGAGCAGATGGGTGCCACCATGCTTACCAATTGCGGCATCACCCGGTTTTTCGGTAAAAAAAACAAGCTCAAGTCTGTGGAGTATCTGGACCTCGGCACCAATGATCGAAACCGGATGCCGGCCGACGTGCTCCTGTTTGCTGCGGGAAGATATCCCGAGATGATATTCACAGCGGCCGATGATGTGTCCGGTTCCGGAGAGGACACAACCGGCGGACCGATGCAATGGGAGGCCTTTTTACCTTATAAAGCACCTGCCCATGCAACGGAGACCGGCATATTTGCCGATGGAGACGTACTCACCGACTACAGCGGCGCCATCGTTGCCATTGCCGCCGGCAGAAGAGCGGCGGCCTCAATTCATAAATCCATTTATGATATCAACCTGGATCTTCCGGACACCCTGCTGACGCCCACCTCGGTGGTTCAGGATGTGGACGCTGTAGCGGATGTCAGTCCCTCATCCCGCAATATCATGCCGCTTGCCGACACGGCGCCGCTTCTCAAGGAAGAAGAGTTGGAAAAGGGATTCTCCGAAGAAACGGCCAGGATAGAGGCCAAACGGTGCCTCAAGTGCGGACTCATATGCTACCAGCGCACCGGGGAGGAAACCGGTGTACAGATCCGGTCAACGGTGAACGCCTGAATGAAAGGCGGGGACATTTTCCATAGCGGAATAATCGAAAACCATGGCCACTGAAGAAGGTATCGTTATTAAACCCGGGCGTTTAGACGGGTCTACCATGTGGGTCAGGACGACTCGTTCAAGCGCATGCAAGGCATGTTCTGCGCGCAATTCCTGCAAACCGGAAGAGAACACCGAAGAGATGGAAGTGGAAGCCGTCAATGCCGCCAATGCCGTTGTGGGTGACCGAATCGTGCTCAGTTTTAAAACCACATCCCTCTTGAAAGCCACCTTTTTATTATATATATTTCCGGTACTGTGCATGATCGGTGGGGCATTCATCGGGCAGATGCTGGCTGAGATGAACGATTACAATGCCTCGATCGGATCAGCGGTGACCGCATTCCTCTTTTTCGGACTATCGTTCCGTTATATCCGGGTGAAAGGGAACAAATTAGCCGAGCATGCGGATTACAAACCCCGGATCACAAGGATTATGCACAAGGTGTCGTCAAAACCACCGATCTCTTCAGGCGCATAAGGCGCCCATGAATACTACAGCGACCGCAGGTGTTGCCCTTTCAAGCTGAATCCCGACATGATTGTTCATGACTAATATCGACGCCGGCTGTTCAAGGAAGAGAAGTTCGTGTATGGTTGTCGCTGCGGCTGTTGTGCAACAACCGGAAAAACTCAGACGTCTTTTTACAAAGGCGAAGGAAGAAATCAATGACCCAAAAAATTTATATCACCCAACAAAACACGGCGACTTTCCTTTGCCCGGGATGCCAGCGGTCCACCACGGCGGACGTGACAAAATATGCGAATACAGATAAAAAAGTGGTCGTGAGTGTGAAATGCGCGTGTGGCCATGCCTTTCGTGTACAATTGGAAAAAAGACGCAAATACCGGAAAGGGACCGACTTGGCGGGCACATACACGCTTTTTCTGAGTGATAAAAATGTTGATAAAGGAAGTATGAAAGTTGTGGATATTTCCGCTACCGGGTTGAAACTGGTATTGAACGTGGACCGTAAAATGGCGGTTGGGGATAAAATGGATGTCCAGTTCCGTCTCAATGATAAAAAGCGGACCTTGATCGAGAAAAGGGTCGAGGTCAGGAATATCATAAAAAATAAAATTGGTGTATCCTTTTCGGCCAACGATGTTGCGGACCCCGCCATCGGTTTCTACCTGCTGTCCTGACTGTTCGGGGGACCTTGTACGGCCGGACAACATCATACGGAGGCTTCAGATACCACATGGACAAATCAAAGACCCGGTGTGGGTGGCCCGGTGACGACCCGCTGTATATTCGGTATCACGATGTGGAATGGGGCGTACCGCAGTTTGACGACCGGAAATTGTTTGAGGCGCTCATTCTCGACGGGGCTCAGGCCGGACTGAGTTGGCTCACCATACTGCGTAAAAGAGAAAATTACCGCGCCGCTTTTGATAACTTCGATCCGGTATCCATCAGCCGGTATAATGACGCGAAGATAAACCAGCTTCTTCAAAATGAAGGTATTATACGAAATCGCCTGAAAATCGAAACCACCGTGACCAATGCGCAATCATATTTGAAAGTGGTGGAAAAAGCCGGCAGCTTTGAAAAATATATCTGGCAATTCGTCGGTGGAGTCCCCATTATAAACCGGTGGCGCAATACGCAGGAAATTCCTGCCCAGACCGAATTATCCGCTGCCATGAGCAAAGATTTGAAACAAAAAGGCTTCCGGTTTGTGGGACCGACCATCTGCTATGCCTTCATGCAAGCGGTCGGAATGGTAAACGACCACATCACCTCCTGCTTTCGATACGATGAAGTATAGGGCAGTTGGAATGAACGGCCGGACTGGTGACGGCGTCCAAGCGTTGATGATCAGGATATGGCATCGTATTTGCCGCTCTTTCAAAATCCGCCTGAATGCTTATCATGCATCTGTTGATTATCGGTCCAATCGATCCTGGATCTTTTATGACTCCTATTCCTGAACATGGTGGACACCAATGGCATATTGCGAGTATTGTAAAAAACAACATAACGTCGGATTCGTATCCACCCGGTTTGCGGGTACCGACGGTGTTTCTCTGGAAACGGAAAAATGGGCGCGGACATTCGAGAAGGAAGGTTTGACCTGTTTTTACTTTGCCGGTGAACTGGACCGCCCCGAAGACCGGTCCTATCTGGTGGCGGAAGCACACTTCACCCACCCTGAAATCCGGGAGGTCAATCAGCATTGTTTCGGTGCCACCAAACGCGGACGCTTTGTCACCCAACAGGTTCACCAGCTAAAGGAAACCCTCAAGGATCATCTCTATCAATTTATAGACAAATACAAGATAGATATTCTGGTACCTGAAAATGCCCTGACCATTCCCATGAACATTCCCCTCGGATTGGCCATCACGGAGGTGATTACAGAAACCGGTATCAGCACCATTGCCCATCACCACGATTTTTACTGGGAACGGCAGCAATTTTTATCCAATGCCTGCTGGGATTACCTGAACATGGCCTTCCCACCCCACATGCCTCAGATCCATCATGTGGTGATAAACACATCCGCGGACAACCAGTTGAGCCTGAGAACCGGTATCTCCAGCACGGTCATCCCCAATGTGATGGATTTTGAAAACCCGCCTTCGCCGCCCGATGAATATTCATCGGACGTCCGGGAAGCGTTGGGCTTGAAAAGCTATGAGTTGTTGATTCTGCAGCCCACGCGGGTGGTCAAGCGGAAAGGGATTGAACATGCCATCGAATTTGTTCACCGCCTCGGCGCCAGAGCCAAACTGGTGATCTCCCACGCATCCGGTGATGAGGGTCACGATTATGAGCATCGTGTGTGGGAGTATTCCCACCTGATGGGTGTTGACACCTTGTTTGTATCGGATATCATCAACGATCGTCGCGGTAAAACCAAGGACGGCCGCAAGATATACACCCTCCAGGATATCTATCCGTTCGCGGACCTGGTCACCTACCCGTCAAATTATGAAGGATTCGGAAACGCCTTTGTGGAAGCTGTGTATTACAAAAAGCCCATCGTGGTGAACAATTACTCTATTTATGCCACCGATATCAGACCCAAGGGGTTTTCGGTGATCGAAATCGACGGATATGTTACCCGTTCAGCCGTAAGGTTGGCAAAGAAGGTATTGAGAGAGCCGGATTTTACTGAAAAAATGGTGGCGCAGAACTATGAAATTGCCCTGCGCAACTACTCCTATAAAGTGCTCCGCCGCAAGCTGAGAACATTGATGGATGATTGCCTGCCCTGCCGATACGGCGTTCATTAAATATCGGCCACCAGGGGGGGCGAATATGAGCGCCGGTCAGCGATCATTCCGGTTCATTGCCCGTTGAGTGTTACATTGAAAAATGGAAAATCACCTGGAGCCATTGTCACAAAAAAGCTCTTTTGCATGATAAGAACTGCGAACAAACGGTCCACTGGCTACTTCCGTAAAGCCGATGCCCAGAGCACGCTCGTGCCATTTGTCGAACTCCTCGGGGGGGATGAAACGGGATACCGGCAAATGCGCCGGTGTGGGCTGGAGGTACTGGCCCAGGGTCAGCATCCGGCAACCGGTATCATGCAGGTCGGTCAATGTCTCCTCAACTTCCTGATCCGTCTCCCCCAAACCCAGCATCAGACCAGATTTCGCGGGAATGGTATCATCGATGTCGGCAACACGCCTCAGCAGGGTCAGCGAGCGTTCATAGTCGGCTTGCGGCCGCACCACGGGATATAAGCGCGGGATGGTTTCAATATTATGATTGAGCACGTCCGGCTTTGCGGCCAATACGGTTTTCAGCGCCTGTTTCACCCCTTGAAAATCAGGAATCAACACCTCGACCATCACCCCCGGAATCTTTTCTTTAAGCGCCGTGATGGTTTCGGCAAAAAGACCGGCACCGCCATCCGGGATATCGTCCCGTGTAACGGACGTCACCACAACATATTGAAGCGCCATGAAGGCAGCCGCTTCAGCCACGCGCAACGGCTCATCCGGATCCGGCGGGCTGTCCGGACCGGCTTCGATATTACAGAACCTGCAATTCCGGGTGCACCGCGACCCCATGATCAGGAAGGTGGCGGTTTTCTGTGAAAAACATTCAAACTGATTCGGGCATTGGGCTTCCTGACACACCGTATGCAAACGGCCCTTGTTGATCAGCGACCGGATTTTCTCATATGCCGGCCCGCTGGGCAATCTACGCCGCAACCATTTAGGTTTTCTGGTTTGGATTTTATTCGTTTGACTCATGGGTCACTCCATTGCCGGAATGTGCAGCCGGAAAACCGATGTTGAACCGTCACTCGCTGGGCTGGGGGGCGTGGATTGCCGCCTTCAATTCATGCAGTTCCATCAGTTTTGTATTAAAATCAAAAACTCGAACCAAATGCCGGTGCAGGTGTCGTTTGACACGAACCATGGATATTTCACGGCCCAGTTCATTTTTAAGACTGGTGATGGCGATCCCTGAAAGACCACATGGGTTCATCCAGGAAAAAGGTTCCAGATCAAGGTCGACATTAAATGCCAGGCCATGGAAACTGATGCCGCGACGCACCGTAATTCCGATACTGCCCAGTTTCCTTGACCCCACCCATACACCCCGGTTGGTGGTGTCTCCGGCGGCATCTATGCCCCAGTCACCGGCGGTACGCGCCATGACCTCTTCCAGTCCTGCGACAAAATCCACAACCTTCAACCGGGTTTGTTTCAGATTGACAATCGGATAGACAACCAGTTGTCCGGGACCATGATAGGTAATATTTCCGCCCCGCTCCACCTGCATGATACGGATATTTTTTTGGTTTAAGAATGCTTCGGAAACCATGAGATTTTCGCGTCCGCCCCGGCGCCCCAGGGTATATACCGATGGATGTTCAAGGGCGAGGATGACCGAATGTTTCAGTCTTTTTTCGATCATTGCGCCGACAACCTTGTGTTGAAGGGTCAAGGCGGCCGAATAGTCCATCAACGGCAAATCAAGCCATCGGACACACTCCCTGCCCTGAAATGATGAACATTTTTCTGTCATGGGCTGCTTTCCACTTATGTCTCTTTCCAATAAAAGAGCCCGGATTTCTTTTTCTTTAAATGAGTGAATAAGCCCTCCGGCCTGACACCCCGGCCGGCGAGATGATTGTTCACGAACTGAAACAATCAGGGCCGCAGCATAAGCGATATGCACTGCGGCCCCGACATGATTTATACCCAACGCTTCAGGAGAACTATCCGGCAAGACACGGTTTTCGGGCCGCAGCTGCTTCGTCAAGTCGGCTCACCTTGGTTTTCTCAGGTGATTTGTGCAGCAGTTCGGGATTCTCCTTTGCCTCACCGGCAATATCACGCATCGCCTGTATGAACTGATCGATATCGTCCTTGCATTCGGTTTCCGTGGGTTCGATCATAATGGCGCCACTGACCACCAGCGGGAAATATACGGTTGGTGGATGAAAGCCATAATCCAGCAGCCGTTTGGCGATATCGAGTGTCGACACCTTGTTTCCGGACTGATGCTTGTCGGAAAACACACATTCGTGCATGCATGGCCGGTCAAAGGGCAAGTGATAAATATCTTTCAGTTTTTCTTTGATGTAATTGGCGTTGAGAACGGCAAGCTGACTTGCCTTCTTCAAACCATCCGGTCCCATGCTGAGAATGTAACTGTATGCACGGACCATGATGCCGAAATGACCATGGAAAGTCATCAACCGGCCGATGGCATCAGGGCGGTTATATTGGAGTCTGAATTTTCCATCTTTCTTTTCCACCCGGGGTACGGGCAAAAACGGCTCCAATATCTTATTGACACAAACCGGTCCGGAACCGGGTCCACCGCCCCCATGGGGTGTGGAAAAGGTTTTATGAAGATTCAGGTGCAATACGTCGATACCGATCTCCTTCATATCAATGATGCCCATCACGGCGTTCATATTGGCGCCGTCACCGTACACCAGACCGCCTTTTGCGTGGACGATATCGGCCACCTCTTTCATATTTTCTTCAAACAGGCCGAGGGTATTGGGATTGGTGACCATGATGCCGGCCGTGTCATCATCCATGACCGCAGCGATATCCTCTGTGGAGAGGACACCCCTTTCGTTGGACTTGACCGGCACCGGTGTATATCCGCAAAGCGCCGCACTGGCGGGATTCGTACCGTGGGCCGTATCCGGGATAATGATTTTATGCCGTTGGTTGCCCTTGCTTTTATGATAGGCATATATCAACAGCATGCCGGCCAATTCACCATGGGCCCCCGCCGCCGGCTGAAGGCTGACAGCATCCATGCCGGTAATTTCGGCTAGATATCGCTCGAGGTTATACATCAACTCCAATGCCCCCTGGGACAAGCTCTCGGGCAGCAGCGGATGGGCGCCGGCGAAACCGGGCAGGGACGCTTGGCGCTCGTTGGTCTTTGGGTTGTATTTCATGGTACAGGAACCCAAAGGATACATACCGGTGTCGACACCGAAATTCCAGGTGGACAACCGCGTAAAATGACGAATCACATCCACCTCACTGAGATCCGGAATATCCAGATCATCCCGGGCGAACTCAGGATCCATGGGGGTTTGATCAACGTCCTGACGCGGGAAGGAAAACCCTTCTCTACCGGTCTTGCCGCGCTCCCAGAGTAACTTCTCCTTTAATATCAGTCCTGTGGTACCCATTTTTTCAGTCATACGGTCACCTCCCGTACCAGCATGTCCATATCCTCTCTCGAGGCTGTTTCTGTTGCGCAAAGCAGATAATGATCTGCAAGCTCGGGATAGTAGGACGCCAGGGGTAAGCCCGCGACAATCTTTTTCTCGAGCAAACGGTCATATGAGCTCTTGAATCCGTCGGGAAATTTTACAACAAATTCATTGAAGGTTTTTGCACTGAAGGGAATGGTCATTCCGGCTTTTTTGAGTTCGTTTTTCAGGTATTCGGCTTTTTGGTGATTCATCTCGGCCAGCCGCCGTAATCCACTGCCCCCCAGAGTGGCCATATAAATGGCAGCTGAAAGCGCACAAAGGCTGTTATTGGAACAAATATTGGAGGTGGCCTTTTCACGGCGAATATGCTGCTCGCGGGTGGACAGCGTCAGCACAAATCCGTCCTTACCGTTTACGTCCGTGGCCCGGCCGACCAGTCTGCCGGGCAGGCTGCGGACATACTTGCTTTTACTGCCGAGCATACCCAAACCAGGTCCCCCGAATGAACGCGGCAGGCCAAGACTTTGTCCGTCACCGGCAACGATCTCCGCCCCCAGGCTTCCCGGACTTTTAAGCAACCCGTAGGCAATGGCCTCGGTAAACGAGGTGATAAACAGGGCTTTTTGAGCCCCTGCCTTTTCCGCGGCGATTTTCAAATCTTCGATACAGCCGAAAAAATTGGGGGATTGTATGGCCACCGCCGCAATATCATCCAATCCGTCAATGGCGGACAGATCGGTTCGCCCGTCCGGTCCGGCGGGTAATTCAATGATTTCAAATCCGGTGGGGCCAAAATAGGTCTTTATGACCTCGCGATGAAGCGGATGAACCAGACGGGATACGGCCACTTTCTGCTTGCGGGTTTTTCGAATCGCCATCAGTAAGGCTTCGGTCAGGGCGGTTGCCCCATCGTAGTGGGAAGCGGTGGCGACATCCATTCCCATGAGCCGGGCCGCCAGTGTCTGATATTCATATATTCCCTGGAGTGTCCCCTGACTCATCTCTGGCTGATACGGCGTGTATGAGGTAACAAATTCACTTCGGCTCCGGACATATGTGTTGCTGGCGGGAATGAAGTGATCATAGCTGCCGGCGCCCATAAAAACTTTATAGTCCGGGCTGACCGCCATATTGCCGGACAATTCATCCATGTGCCGGTTCAGATCCCATTCGCTAAGGGCCTCCGGAAGATCTATCGGAAGCCTGCAACAGCAGTTTGTGGGAACTGTTGAAAAAAGATCGTCAAGAGATTCGGCACCAACCACGCCGAGCATCTCGGATATCTCTTCATCAGTATGTGGTAAATAACGCATGATATTATCCTTTCAACATGTCAAGGTAAGCCGCCTTGTCCATCAGTGCATCCAGCTCACCGGTATCGGAAGGTTTGACGCTGATCATCCAGCCACCGTCATATGGGTCCGAATTCACCTGCTCCGGCGCGTCCTCCAATCCCTCGTTGATGGCGACAATCTCGCCACAAATGGGCATAAATAATTCTGAAACCGCCTTTACGGATTCCACGGTGCCAAATTCATCACCTTTTTCATAAGTGGCGCCGACTTCGGGCATTTCGACAAATACGATGTCGCCGAGCTGGTCCTGGGCATAATCGGTGATGCCTATTTTCACATTGCCGCCTTCATCTTTTGCCCACTCATGGTCATCGGTGTACTTCACATTGTCCGGTAATTTCATCTCACTGATTTCTTTCATGGTTTTCCTCCTTTTGTCCTGAATCGCATTTATTGGTATATGATCATATGCATAAATACATTGCACTATATGCAGGGTCCGGATGGACCGGATTCACCAGACAATCACTAAACCGATATCGTATTTTCGCAACGCCGCTGAATGGGATGATTGGCCCTCGAAATTGTTAAGTTATTTTTTCGCGAGCCCTAAACACCCGTTAGAGCATATTTTTCAATGGTACGCGGGCGGTACGGTACGGCCGTACATCTTCGGTGGTGCGAACCTTGATACTGCGCCGATTATCCTTAAGCTGCAATAACTGCCCTGGCGAAAGCTCACGATCGACTTTCACAAATCCACAGCTCAATCCCTTGGCCTTGAAGGCCGCAGGTCTGTCAGGACTGGCTACACTGTATATCTTTCCGTCCACCATGCCCAGCGCCATGTCCGTCGCACAGGTCAACACGCTACCGATGGTCCGGCCATCGGCATCGAGGACCTGGGCCGGGTCTGTTGTGGAGACTTTGCGCAAATCATTACCGATGAAAGCGTAGGTATAATCAGCATTTTCTGAGGATCGCAGTGCATCACTACCAATAAACGTTTTTGTAAAATCGGTCTTGTGTCCGTCGGTCGGTAACGCAAATAGCCAGGGGTGATTCATGAACGGCCAGTTACCGATATCCTGATGAGAAAGAGGTAAAACCGCGCCGGCTCTAAGGGAGTCTCTGGCGGCAAGACCGCAAGGGGTGATACCGAATTCATCTCCTGCATCGAGTATGGTCTGCCATAGCGTCTCTATCATATTCGGATTCACAAAAATTTCAAAGCCAAATTCACCGGTGTATCCGGTTCTGGACAAAAGGATGGGTGTGCCGTCCGAAGTCCGGACGGCGTCGGCAAGCGGTGAAGCGGCATCAAAATGACCTTTAAACGAAAAATAGGGCATGGCTTCGAACACGCGGTCGGGTTCAGCCAGAACTTTCGAAACAATTTTAGCGGCCATTGGTCCCTGCACATCCACCTTGCCGAGCATATCGGTCAGATCTTTTACCACTACGTCTTTACCGGCGGCATGGGCGTTGAGGTGCGCGGCGATGGAAGCACCCATACCGGCATTGATCACGATCATATAATCGGCCTTGGCCAATTGAAAAATGATCGCATCATCGATGACATCGCCGTTTTCCTTTAGAAATGCACCATATACGCAACGTCCGGGGTAAAGCTCTTTTTTTTGGGGACCGATGCATGCGGAAAGGTCGTTGGTAAAGCAGGTTTGAAGCAGATCAAAGGCCTCAGGACCATCGACCAGGACAACGGCCATATGGCTGGTATCAAACAAGCCGGCATTGGTGATAACCGCGAGGTGTTCATTTTTTACCGACGAATACCATAATGGCATTTCATAGCCGCCGAAATCCGCCATTTTAGCACCATGTTCACAATGCCAGGCGTGTAAGAGGGTTTTTTTTGATTCTGTTGACATTTTTTTTGGATCCTTTACGGGGTTAATATTGGTAACATTGTTGTCACTATAAATGCCCGGCTCGTGTTTTCAATTGGGCGTGAATTTCCGGCTGATTGGGCTGTATATGAATGAAATTGACAACACGCCGGTATGTTTTCCATCTTCGGCAGTAATACCGTTTTACTATAGTATATAAGGTACCCTCATGTTAAAACCTTTATACACAACGAAGGTTTCAACGGATTGTATCCCCTCTACGCGTGACATTTCATCGGTGAAGAATTCAAGCAACCCGAAGCCTTCTTTCAAAAAAACCTGAACAATGACATCAAAACGACCGGTAACGACACTAGTGTAAACAACGCCGCTGAGCTCCGACAGCTCCTTTGCCTTGCGGATCAGTTCCATGGAGGTTACCGTTACACCGATAAAAACCATGGTGTGGCCCGGCAATCCTTCCGGGTCAACGACACCGGTGATCTTCAGAATGCCTTCGTCCTTGAGCTTGTTCACACGGTTACGGACCGTGTTTTCAGTGATGCCAAGGTCATCAGCTATGGACTTAAAGGATTTTCGGCCACGTTGAAGATGCCTGAGTATCGCGATGGTCGTATCATCAATTTTCATTGTTTTAAGAATCTCCGGAATCATTTTGGTTTTTTGTGATGAAATCCATTTATTCTAAAGGATAATTTTATGTATTTGTCAATAAAGAAATTGATTTTTTATGTTTTCACAAAAATTGATGATATTTCGAACAATATATAAAATTTTTAGCTTTTCATCAACTTTATTCGATTTTTTTTCATTTTTCATCAAATATGTCTTGAAAAAAGACAATTCTTGTTTTAGATGCGTTTAGCGATTAAGAAATAAGGGATCATCGATAATCCAAACCAGAGCATTATCGAAAACCTAATCATAAGATTGGAGATTTTAAAGATGAGTATAAAAATTTGTATCCTCGGGGCAGGACCGGGCGGATATGTGGCAGCGATCAGGGCAGCACAGCTGGGCGCGGACGTCACGGTGATCGAAAAAGAAAATCCAGGTGGTACCTGTCTGAACTGGGGATGCATTCCCTCAAAAATCATGAAAACCACCGCCGAATTGTTGGAGCGTTTTAAAGACGCCGAACAATACGGCGTGCATGTGGACGGCGCCGTTTCTCCCGACATGACCGCATTGATGCGTAGAAAGGAAAAAATCCTCAAGACGCAGATCAAAGGTATCCTTGGGCTTCTGGCACACCACAAGATTCGGTATATAAAAGGTACGGGCCGTATTCCCGGACAGGGTGTTGCGGAGGTTGAACTGCCGGATGGGACCAGTGAAAAGGTGGCATGGGACAAGTTGATCATCAGCACGGGCACAGTCCCTCTCAATATCCCGGACTTTCCATTCGATCATGAGCGCATTATTTCGAGTAACGACGCGCTATGCCTGGACAAGGTACCCTCATCCATGGTGATAGTCGGCGGCGGGGTCATCGGTTGTGAATTTGCGTGCATATTGTCTGCGCTTGGGACAATGGTTACCGTCGTGGAAGCACTTCCGCGATTGTTGCCGCTGCCGTCCGTGGATGAAGAATGCTCTACCGTGCTGCAGCGCGAAATGAAAAAACGAAAGATCAAATTCCATGTCGATAAAACCGTCGAAAAAGTGGACAGCTCCGGTGACCTGCTGAAGGTAAAGGTCATACCCTCCCCATTTGCCACAACCCTGAAAGAAAAAGACAAGGAACCCATTAAGATCGAAGCGGAAAAAGTACTGGTTTGTATCGGCAGAAAACCAAATACCAAAGGACTGGGATTCACGGACCTTGGCATGGACATGGATGAAAAGGGCTGGATTACGGTTGATGACCACATGCAGACGTCGGTGCCCGGGGTTTATGCCATCGGCGATGTGCTTGGCCCCACGCATGTAATGCTGGCCCATGTGGCTTCCCATGAAGGCACTTTGGCGGCCGAAAACGCCTTGGGAGCGACACGCAAAATGCAGTACAATGCCGTACCCGGGGCCATCTTCACCATGCCGGAAGTCAGTAATGTCGGTCTGACCGAGACCCAGGCCGGGGAACAGGATATCGACTATCGTTCGGACACGGTCCTGTTCAGGACATTGGGCAAGGCGCAAGTCATCGGAGAGCTTGCCGGTATGGCAAAAATCGTTTCAGACAACAAAACCGGAAGGATTTTGGGGGTGCACATGATCGGCCCCCATGCAACGGATTTGATTGCGGAAGGCACACTCGCCGTGCAAACCGGTATTGATGTCAGCACGTTGGCCGATACCATCCATGCACATCCCACCCTGGCCGAAGTGATGATGGAAGCCGCCCATAAGGCCTGCGACAAAGCCATCCACGGTTAACCGCCGCTCCACCTCCATGGACTATTCAAGCTGATGTTGCCGGTCAATCCCGCCGGTAACATCAGCTTGATCAATCGCTTCTTCTGTCTTGACACCCTGAACCCACTGGGATATCTCGATACGCCATATGCTTCAATACGATGCACCTCCCCTATTTCAGTGACGGACGGCGCGATATGAATACCCGGAAGACGATACCCCGGCCTGAATCCAAATTCAAAAACACCCTGATCACCGGCCTGTTGAAGGGTTGGTCCGCCATGGTCTGGTTGTTGAAAATATTGATCCCCATATCCTTGTTGACCTTTCTCATTGAATTCAGCGGGTGGTTGACAAAAATCGATTTTTTATTGTCCCCGCTGATGAATCTGATGCATTTACCGCCCAACGCCGGTCTCCCCCTGGCCGTCGGCCTGCTTACCGGGGTTTACGGCGGAATCGCCTCCATGTCCACCCTCGCCTTAAGCCATACCGAGATGACCATCATTGCCGTATTCCTGCTGATCTCGCATAATCTCATACAGGAGTCGATAATTCAGGGAAAATCCGGGTTTCATCCGGTCAAGGCAACCATCAGCCGACTCCTGGCCTCGGTTGTCACTGTAATGGTCATCTACCCCTTCTTACCTGAGAGCGAATCCACTGTCACCAACACCACGGTTGTGGGAGCGTCCGCAGCCTTCGGCCCATTGTTCCTGCAATGGTGTAATGATATCCTCTTTTTGAGTATAAAGATATGCCTGATTATTATTCCATTGTTGACACTTATGGAATTTATGAAGAATTATAATATAATTCGTTTCTTTACGCTGCCCCTCACACCGTTTCTCCGGTTTTTGGGACTCAACCGAAATGTGGGTTTTTTATGGCTTACCGGGGCTTTTTTCGGACTGTCCTACGGCGGAGCAGCCATCGTAGAGGAAGCCAAAGAGGGTAACATCAGCCCAGCCGAGCTGAGCCGATTACAGATTTCCATCGGAATCAATCACTCGCTGATCGAAGATCCGGTTTTATTTATCCCATTGGGTATCGGGATATTCTGGTTATGGATTCCGAGACTCCTTGCCGCTGTTATAATGGTGAATCTATACAATCTTCTGCGAAGAGTATACCCGGCAAAATCGCCAAAAAACAAGCACCGGACCAATGAAGTATAATGACAGAAAGAATGGAGAAGATATGACCGACGATAAGGAAGCCAACCTTAAGCTGGCCGGACTATCGGTGGACTCGGGAACAAAATATCAGACATGGTTATGGAAAAAAACAGGTCAGGCTACGGTCAAGAATCTGAATAAACATGAATTTGATGCGCATTTTGCCAACAACATCAAAGAAGCCCTGCACCTGGTCCTCCCAATGATTAAACCCTACGAAACCTTCGGTTTCGGCGGTTCGGACACGACCCGCAGATTAGGCGTCCTCCCTTTGTTGATCAATGCCGGTATGTTGGTATACGACCATTGGCGGGAAAATCTCACTGCGCAGGAAGACCTTGAAATCAGAAAAAAACAGGGGCAGTGCGATTGCTATTTCACCAGTGCCAATGCGGTATCCATGACCGGAGAAATAATTAACGTGGATGGTGTGGGCAATAGAACCAACGCCATGAGTTTCGGTCCGGCCAAGGTGATTGTCATCGCCGGTATGAATAAAGTGACACCGGACATACCTTCCGCACTCAAGCGGATACGGGAAGTAGCGGCGCCCATGCGCGCAAAAAGCTTACAGATGGACACGCCCTGCGCAAAGACAGGGATTTGCAGCGACTGCAACTCACCACAACGTATCTGTAGAATTACAGCGATACTGCACCGAAAGCCGTTGAAAACAGATATATCGGTAATTATGATCAATGAACATCTGGGGTTTTAAAAAATGATCCGGGAGCAAGAAAAGGACGGCCAAACATGAAGAATTTCAAATGGATTTCGTTCATTGTCCTGTTAACAACGATTTGTATTGGTGGTATCGGTTCAAAAACAGGTGCGGATCCTTCTGATCCGGTCGTTCGGATAAATGACAATGTCATCACCCGGGCCACACTGGATCGTGAAATAAGATTCCACAATCTGCAATCATACCAAAACCCTGTAAAATCGGGTAATTCGTCTCAACCCCATAACCTGAATCAGCTCTTGGAAACATTGATCGAGCGTGAATTGCTTGTTCAAAAAGCAATGGATAAGGAGATCTCCATAACAGCGTCCATGATCCAGGTCAGACTGAATCGCTTGAAGAAGCGGTTTTCCAATACCAAATCCTTTGATACCGCTTTATTGAATAACGGATTTAATGAGGATGATATCCGCACATTCATCAAACAGGGGCTCATGGTTGAGTTCTTACTGGAAGACGAGGTTTTCCGGCGCATAGTTGTAACCGACCAGGAAGCCATGAACTATTATGAAGAACATGGAGAGGAATTCATTCAGCCCGGGACGGCTAAAGTCCGGCACATTCTGATCCGGGTGCCGGAAGGTGCGGATGCAGACGCCAGAATGAATGCTATGGATAAGGCGGCCATGATTAAACAGCGGATCGAAAACGGGGATCTGTTTTCGGTGCTTGCCATCGAATACTCAGACGGTCCCAACCGGTTTCTGGGCGGCGATCTCGGCTATGTTGGCCGAGAGGATCTGATCGAGCCCCTGGCGGCAACCGCATTTTCACTCTCTTCCGGTGAGATCAGTCAAATCATAGAAACATCATTGGGTTTTCATCTGATTACGGTTGAGGACACGACCGGTTCGAAAGCTCTCTCCTTTGAAGATGTCCAGAAAAAAATCCGTAATATTCTTGAAAACCGAAAACGGCAAGCAGCCGTGAGGCAATACATCAACACCCTTAAAAAAAGAGCTGAGATAGATAAATTAATGTAATATATTCATATTGTTGTAAAGCAATATCTACACGAACCAATGCCTGTTTACGGTTCCAGCCAAACGGATTCCCGCCTTGAGATATGTCCGATTTACCGGGGATAGGATATAATTTCAGAACTTCTCCCGCCAACAAAAGAATCGGTAATGAAGCCAACAAAAGAATCGGCAATGAATTACCCGGTTAATCGTAGCCCAACCCATAAACGATAAAAATGAGTAGTACCGGCAAGTTTCAGAGACAAGACCGGAGTTGGTATCTCTGCGAAAAAACCCGTAATTCAGGCTTTTTTTTCCTTGACCTTTCCAGAATCGCTGGCTATGGTGAAAATTGGATGATGGTTTGGCTGTGGACGGAGTTAAAATAAATTGCACAGAATACAGGTCGCCGAGGGATCGTCCAGAGGTTAGGGGACAACATGAGGAATATTAGGTAAAAGGAGGTCGAGCTTTGGCAAATGGTATTGTAAAATGGTTTAATGACAGAAAGGGTTACGGTTTCATCAATGAAGAAGAAGGCCGTGATATATTCGTTCACTTCTCATCCATTGATATGCAGGGTTTCAAGACACTTGCGGAAGGAGACAAGGTGGTTTTTGAAGTCGAAGAGAGCGATCGCGGTCCGGAAGCCAAGAAGGTGAAAAAAGACGCTTAACTACTTAATTTAATAATGAAAGGTGTCCGTTATACAGCGGATGCCTTTTTTTATTTAATGGTCTTGCGTCCCGGTGTTCTTAGCCGGTGCCTACTCCCCGATGATTTTCACCAGGACCCTTTTTTTTCTTCTCCCGTCGAATTCTCCATAGAAAATCTGCTCCCAGGTGCCAAAATCCAGTTTGCCGCCCGAGATCGCCACGACGACCTCACGTCCCATGAGCTGCCTTTTCATATGGGCATCCGCGTTATCTTCTCCCACATTGTGGTGATACTGAGAAGGTGGAGAGTGTGGCGCCAATTTTTCAAGCCACGTCTCATAATCTTGATGAAGGCCCGATTCATCGTCGTTGATGAACACTGACGCTGTGATGTGCATGGCGTTGACGAGTACGAAACCCTCGGTGACATTACTGTCCTCAAGGCATTGAACCACATCAGGAGTAATATTGATAAAGGCACGCCGGGTCGGCACTTCAAACCATAGTTCCTTTCTATAGCTTTTCATATGATCATTCTCCTCATTAATTATGCTTATTATTCTTCACCCCCCTGAAACAATGGGCTCTACACCAAATAACGCACGAATTGTACGCCCGGCATTCTTTCATGTCAACACGACAAATACAGATTATTATGATAAAAATGTTGTTCCGGCACATGGATAAGAATCAGTTATTGTACTGGTATTTCCGCAGTACCGATCTTGGCAACATGTGCCTAACCGCCGGATCCGTTGTACTGCACCGGCACCTGTATGGTCACTTGAAGGGCCGCCGGCCCGGTATCCCGGGATATGTAGCATGGGAACGGTTCAAACACCTATGAGCCTTTTATTTTATAGTAAAAATGTTGTATTAAAGAATCGGACAGTGCGCAGGCAATTTTCAGGTAGCGCCTCCGGAAGTTTGGTCACCATTCCGGATGCGACATAAATTACACTTTCAGACACGTGAGACAGGTCAGACCCGTGAACTCGTTTTCCACACAAATTAACGCCATCCACCGATTTCTGCCGGATATGTTGACCGCGGACCGTGTGGTGATAAAAAAAGAGATCTTTCGCCTCCGCCGGCTTATGCGTCATGAGGGTGATGCAGGACAAATGGCGACCGCCATCAGGGAGCTGCGGGCACATGCCAAGAAATGCGTGAACCGCAAATCTAAACGAATACAGAATCGTCCCCGGCCAACCTATCCTGAGGACTTACCGATTACAACCAAAGGTAACGACATCATAGAGTCCATCCGCGCAAACCAGGTGGTGATTATCTCCGGAGAAACCGGCTCCGGAAAAACCACTCAAATCCCCAAACTATGCCTTGCCGCCGGCCGTGGAATCGATGGTAAAATCGCGTGTACGCAACCCCGGCGTATTGCTGCAATCTCCGTCAGCCAACGCATCGCTGAAGAATTGGGGGAACCGCTGGGCCGGAGTGTCGGTTATAAAATACGATTTAAGGAGAAAGGTGGTCAAAATGTGTACATCAAAATCATGACCGATGGGATGTTGCTGGCTGAGACCCAACATGATCGCTATCTGAACGAATACGACACGATTATCATCGATGAAGCCCATGAACGAAGCTTGAACATCGATTTCTCCCTGGGTATCATCAAAACACTGCTCGCCAAAAGAATCGATCTCAAACTGATTATCACCTCTGCGACCATCGATACGGACAAATTTTCAAAAGCGTTTAACGGTGCGCCTGTCATCGAAGTATCCGGACGCATGTATCCTGTCGATACCCGATACGAATTCCCCGAGAACGGGTTCGATGAGATTAGTGACGCGACGCATGTGGAATGGGCGGTTACCGTATTGGACCGGCTGCACAAAAAAAATCCTTATGGGGATGTCCTGGTTTTTATGCCCACTGAGCAGGATATCCGTGAAACCTGCGACCTCATTGAAGGCCGTAAACATGACGGATTGGTGGTCATGCCGTTGTTTGCCCGTATGCCGGCCAATCTGCAAAAACGCGTATTCTCAAGTGTACCGGCAAGAAAAGTTGTTGTCGCCACAAACATTGCCGAGACCTCACTCACCATTCCGGGGATTAAATATGTAATCGACACCGGTCTTGCACGCATATCCCAATACCTGCCGCGGACCCGCACGACTTCACTACCGGTGGTGCCCGTTTCAAAAAGCAGCGCAGACCAACGACAGGGAAGATGCGGCCGCGTCGAGAACGGGGTGTGCATCCGCCTCTATCCGGAGAGTGATTACAATAACAGACCTCAATTTACACAACCCGAGATATTGCGATCCAACCTCGCCGAGGTCATACTGCGGATGATCGCCCTGAAACTCGGAGATATCTCGGTGTTTCCGTTCATCGACAACCCGGCGGAAAAAAGCATCCGGGACGGATTCAATCTATTGCTTGAATTGGGTGCGATTACCACCCCGGCCCGGTCAAACCGGAAAAAACAGGGTACGCGCCGGGGAGAAGAAAAGACCGGCCCACGGTTTGTTCTGACATCCTACGGACAGCTAATGGCAAAAATCCCCCTGGATCCCCGTTTGAGCCGTATCATCATCGAAGCCCGGCAACAGGAATGTCTTAATGAAATAATGATTATCACAGCCGCCCTGAGCATCATGGATCCCCGGGAACGGCCGCCCGAAAAACAGGCCGAAGCAGACCGGGCGCACGCCGGTTTCTCGGACGCCAACTCGGATTTCATCTCACTGCTCAATATATGGAATGATTATCATAATAGCCGTTCCGGGAAGATGGGTCTCGGCCACTTGAAAAAGTACTGCAAATCGAACTTTCTGTCATTCAACCGCATGCGGGAGTGGCGCGACATACATCACCAGATCCAGGTCCTGCTGAAAGAACACGATATTATCGACAACTCTGCGAAACAGGCAAGGACCAGCATTGAGCCCTTCTCGGAAACGTATGTGGCCGTCCACAAATCCATACTTTCCGGATTTTTATCGAATATCGCCATGCGGGCGGAGAAACCATATTTTAAAGGAGCGATGGGCAAGGAGATCATGATCTTTCCGGGATCGGGGTTGTTTAAAAGTCCGGGGAAATGGGTCGTCGCGGCCGAAATTGTCGAAACCTCCCGGGTGTTTGCACGCGGGGTTGCCAATATTGATAACCGGTGGATAGAGCCTTTTGCCCGGAACCAATGCAAGTACACGTATCTTAATCCTCACTGGGAAAAGAACCGGGGAGAAGTGAGAGCAACCAAACAGGTCAGCCTCTACGGTTTACTCATCGATTCGGGGACAACCGTATCTTTCGGTAAAATCAATCCTGAAGAAGCCACCGGCATTTTTATTCAATCCGCCTTGATCCAGCAGGACGTTAAAAAGCCGGCACCGTTCATGGTTCACAATAGACGCCTGATCGAAGAAATCGGATCCCTTGAGGATCGCATAAGACGGAGAGATTTACTGGTGGATGAATATAACCTGGTTCGCTTTTATGAACAGCGTCTCGAAGGTATCTATAGTATCGACACTCTTATGAAGCACATAAAAAACCGGGGTAGCGATGATTTCCTCAGGATGCGGAAAGAAGACCTGCAGCTATATACCCCGGCACATGACGAGCTTAATCAATACCCGGATAAGGTGCGCGTCGGTGAGCAGGAATATATGGTGAGCTACCGATTCGATCCCGGCCGGGAAGATGATGGGGTGACCATTGGTATTCCCGCTGACGCTGCGGCGTCCGTGGCCACCGAAGAGCTGGATTGGATTGTGCCGGGTTTGTTCGGAGAAAAAATCACGGAAATGCTGAAGGGGCTTCCCAAACAATTTCGCAAAAAACTTGTTCCCATCTCCACGTCGGTGGATATCATTGTTGCGGAAATGCCTTCAAAAAAGACGAGGTTGAAAACACAGCTGAGCCAGTTCATCCATGGCCGGTTCGGTGTGGATATACCGGCTACCGCATGGCCCGAGGAACAATTATCGGATCATTTAAAAATGCGCATTGCCCTGACAGATCCCAAAGGCGATATCATTCGAGCAGGCAGAGATAAAAGTATTCTGAAAACAGCTGAAGGACTCGATGACATCGGCGCCGAATTTAAAAATGCCTGCGCGAAACGGGAACGTCGAATAACAAGCGATTGGGATATCGGCGATCTGCCGGATTCCATTCAATTGACCGGGCGGCGGGGCGGGAAATGGGTGGTTTATCCCGGACTATCGGTGGAGGATAAGGAGATATGGCTGCGATTATCCCAAAACCGTGCTAAAGCGAATATCTCACATGTCAAGGGGGTTGCGGCATTATTGTCCCGCTATTTTTCCAAAGATCTGAAATATCTAAAAAAAGATCTGATAGTACCGGTGCTGTCAATCGAAACCGTGGCGTTTTTCGGTGGCCCAAAGGTGTTTGAGAAATATTTATTTCAACGGATTGCCGGAGAGTTGTTCGAAAAGAATATCCGGACCGCCGAACAATATGCCACTTATCGAGACACCCTTTCCCACGCCATCATACACCGGAAGGGAAAGGAAAAAATCGACCTTGTCGTCCCCCTGTTGAAGGTCTATCGCGCCACCCGCGACACCTTGCACGACCTGGAGAAAACCCATCCATCAAATCCGGGAGTATTGGATATAGTCAGATCCATTCGAGAGGAACTCACAAAACTGATGCCCGAGAATTTCGTTTTATTATATCCCAATTCCCGTCTTGAAAAGATGGACCGGTACTTAAAATCAATGTCCATTCGGGCTCAGCGCGGCGCCGTGAATCCTGAAAAGGATCAGGTGAGAAGGGAACAGATCACGCCTTTCACCGAACAGCTATCCGAGATGATCAAGGGGTTGTCGCCGAACACATCACCTGAAAAACGATCGGCCATAGAAGGGTTATTCTGGATGATAGAGGAGTACAAGATCTCGGTGTTCGCCCAGGAAATCAAAACCGACGGACCAATATCCAAAAAACGGTTGTCAAAGCGTATTCGTGAAATGGAGCGGATGATTTAACCACCCGTCACGGCTTCATATACTTTTCGGCAAGGGAGAGGTAGCCGTCCGCCTGATCCGGGCGGCCGTGTTTCCGGCAACCGGCGGCGTATATTTTACATTTTTCGGCCAGCACGGCGGCAGCGGCACGCGTCTGGCCGGCATCAAGGTTTGGGCTCTCCAACGCCTTGAGCAGAGCTTGTATCCTGAACTTATCCAATTCCGGCATTCCCGAGAGCTGATCATCATGACCGCCGCGTTTTATGATCAACGGCGTTTCGATAAGGCCCACCGGGTATTTCCAGGTCGTGCGGAGCCATAAATCGTAGTCTTCACAGGCCGGCAGGGATTCATCAAATACACCTATGTCGTCGAAAAGGCTATGGCGCATCATCACGGCGGATGGACTGACCAGGCAAAGCGGCAGGCACTTTTCGAAAATCATACCCGATAGTTTTTTATGCCTTTTTTTCGGATTTACCCGGACACCCTTACGGATCCAGATCTCCTCAGTCTGGCAGATATGATATTGCGGGTGATCGTTAAAATAAGCCAGTTGAACCGCCAGCTTTTCCGGCAACCACAGATCATCCGAGTCCAGAAATGCGATATATTCCCCGCGAGAGCTATGGATGCCCCTGTTTCGGGCCGCGCTTACCCCCCGGTTCTCCTGGTGAATGATACTTATGTCCGTTCCATAACCAGTGAGGATGCGCGCCGTATCATCCGTCGAGCCGTCATCAACCACAATCAATTCAAACTCACGGCAGGTCTGATTCAGTACGGAGTCGACGGCCTCTGGTAAAATCCACCCCCGATTATGGGTTGGAATAATCACGCTTACCATGGGAGGGGCTTCTTCTTTTTTCATAAATTCCGTCCGGCCATCGCCATCACTGTTGTTTTTGTCGGGCTTTCCGTCAAATCCACAGGCACGGATTGACATCTGCGCCGGTTATGGTGTAAAAATTAGCGTATAGCATGCACCGGATTCAATATCTATTTTTATAATGCGCCTGAGATCGGTATGGGGGGTGATTTCAGGTATCCTATTTAAATATTAAATTAAAAGACCTACTCTCTATCCATTATCGAAAGCACCCCACTCATAGAGAGCCAATCCGGATTCATTATACTATCATCGGTCTGCTTCGGCTATTCCTTACCGTTGAAGTTACCAACATGATCTGTTTATCATTCAGATACGGGACACAACGTATCCGGGCGGTGAAGTTTTTGAATTTTAAAACCTGCACCTTAATTACTATCGATAAAGAGGAGGAGAAACATGAAAAAACTTGTTGTATTGTCTGTTTGTTTACTGGCTGTCTCATTGATGTTCATCGGATGCGGCAAAGAAGAGGCGAAGACGGCGTCAAAATTCGTCACCATCGGGACCGGCGGCATCACCGGTGTATACTATCCCACCGGGGGCGCCATTGCCAAGATGGTCAATGCCAAACGCAAAGATTATGGTATCCGGGCTACCGTCGAATCCACCGGCGGTTCGGTGTTTAACATCAATGCGATCCTGGCCGGAGATCTCGAATTCGGTGTGGCCCAGTCCGACCGCCAATATCAGGCGGTCAAGGGTATTGCCGACTGGTCGGACAAGGGTCCCCAGGAAGACCTGCGAGCTGTGTTTTCCATCCACGCCGAAACGGTTGACCTGATCGCCGCCGTCGATGCCGGCATCAACAGTATCCAGGACCTCAAGGGCAAACGCATCAATGTGGGCAACGTCGGTTCCGGTTACCGCCAAAACGCAATAGACGCCCTTGAAGCCAATGGCCTGAATTTCGAGTCCGATTTTCATGCCGAAAGTCTTAAGGCCGCCGAAGCTCCCGGACTCATCCAGGACGGCCGTATCGATGCAGCCTTCTACACCGTTGGACACCCCAGCGGTTACTATAAAGAAGCCACCGCCGGTACCCGCAAGGTCAAATTTATCCCGATACCCAACGCGGAAGCCCTGGTGGAAAAATATCCCTATTACGCCGCGGCCAAAACCCTGATGTCCAACTACCCGGGGGCGGAGAATACGGAAGAGGCGGTGGAAACCTTCGGTGTCAAGGCCACTTTCGTCACATCCGCCAAGGTCTCGGATGAGGTGGTTTACGCCATCGTCAAGGAAGTGTTTGAAAACTTCGAGACGTTCAAGAAACTGCACCCGGCCTATGCCGGTTTAACCAAAGAGAGCATGCTTGCCGGTCTCTCCGCGCCGATTCATCCCGGTGCCATGAAGTATTATAAGGAAGCCGGCCTGAAATAGTCCGGTGTACAACAGGCGGCAGACCTTGCTTCTGGCGGAAACGGGGGTCTGCCGTCATACCGGTACCTGATCGACCACCCCTTGTTGTCGGGACACATGCGGGTCCGGTTACCGCCGGTGCCGGATGCTTAAAACAATGTTCAGCCCTCTCGCCTGATGCGGTAATGGCAGATTCCGACCCTTCCTTCCCATGGAGTAGATGATGAGCATAATCAAAAAAGAAATCGACGATCACGATGACGGTTTAAAGCTGGCAAAACAGATGGCCGAGGAAGAGGAAGGCTTTGGAAGGCGGCCCAAAGGCCCGTCCAAATGGGTGATTCCCGTTATTTGCGTGACCTGGAGTGTTTTCCAACTCTCCATTGCGAGCTGGTTGATCCTGGACACCACCTTCATCCGCTCTATCCACCTGGGCTTCGCGCTCCTGGTGGTCTATCTCAACTACCCGCTGCTGAAAAAACCGTTTCTCGGTTTAAAATTCCTGTCAGCCAAAAACCGCATCCCCATCTTCGACTTTACCGTGGCCCTGGTGGCGGCTTTTGCGGCGCTTTACATCGCCATTGATTATGAAGGTATGACCCTGCGCTATGGGGATCCCATCGCAAGGGACATTGTCATCGGACTCGTTCTGGTATTTCTGCTGCTGGAGGCTTCCCGCCGGGTCATCGGACCCGCTCTGCCGGTGATCGCCGGGGCATTCATCGTCTATGCCTTTGCCGGCCCCTACATGCCGGACCTGATTGCCTTCAAGGGAACGTCCATGAACCGTTTCGTCGGTCAGATGACCATGTCCACCGAAGGCATCTATGGTATTCCATTGGATGTTTCGGCCACCATTGTATTTCTGTTCGTTCTTTTCGGGGCCATGCTCGATAAAGCGGGTGCCGGACAATATTTTATTCACCTGGCATTGAGTCTTTTGGGGGGGTTCAAAGGTGGTCCGGCCAAGGCAGCGGTCATGGGCAGCGGTTTAACCGGGCTGGTATCCGGATCCAGTATCGCCAATATCGTTACCACCGGCACATTCACCATCCCCTTGATGAAAAAAGTGGGTTACCCGGCGAAAAAAGCGGCGGCCGTCGAGGTGGCCGCCAGCACGGATGGGCAATTGGCACCACCGATCATGGGTGCCGCGGCTTTCATCATCGCCGAATACGTAAACGTCCCCTATGTGGAAGTGATCAAAGCGGCGGCCGTACCGGCATTTGCCTCTTATGCCGCCCTGTTCTACATCACCCACATCGAAGCATCCAAACTGGGATTACAGGGGATACCGCGTGCTGAGTTGCCGCCGTTTTTCAAAACCTTCATGGGGGGGTTGCAATATATCTTTCCGATCCTGGTGCTGCTCTACGAATTGATCGTGGTTCGGCATTCGCCGGAGCTTGCCGCTTTCCACGCGATCTGGATCATGGCGGTGGTCATGCTGCTGCAACGGCCCGTCCAGGCGTATTTCCGGAAAGAACCCATGATTCCGGCTTTAAAGCACGGTATTACCGATATTTTTTCAGCCCTGGCGGCCGGTGCCCGCAACATGGTTTCCGTTGCGCTGGCCACGGCCGCGGCCGGCATCATCGTGGGCGTCGTTGCTCTGGGACTGGGCCAACTGATTACGGCCATCATCGACACTCTCTCGGGGGGTAACATCTACCTGATGCTTGTTATTACGGCCATCGCCAGCCTGATTATCGGCATGGGCCTGCCCACAACGGCCACCTACATCGTCATGGCCTCCCTGACCGCTCCCGTCATCGTCGAAATCGGTATGCTCAACGATTTTATCGTACCGTTGATGGCAGCGCACCTGTTCTGTTTTTATTTCGGAATCCTGGCCGACGACACACCACCGGTGGGTCTGGCGGCATATGCAGCCGCGGCCATTGCCAAATCTCCCCCCATACCCACCGGTTTGCAGGGGTTCATGTATGATATACGAACTGCCATCCTGCCGTTCATGTTTATCTTCAATGCTGACCTGATCCTGCACAATATCAACAACTGGTTCCAGGGGATTTTGATTTTCCTGATGGCCTGCTTCGGCAACTTCGCCTTTGCGTCGGCCACCCAGGGATGGTTTGTGGCCCGAAACAAAATCTGGGAGTTGCCCCTGCTATTGACCGTAACCATCATGCTCATGCGGCCGGACATGATCGCCGGATGGATGCGAATCCCCCATGACCAGCGCTATTGGGTATACCCCATGGGCCTTGCCCTCTTTGGTGTAATCTATCTGATGCAACGGCCCCGGATCACCAAAACACAGGCGCTGCCTGAACTGTCATGAGTTCTTTTGCTCACATTCAGGAAACGGCACGTAATTGGGATAAACAGACGATATCATCACAACTCAGGTGGGGAGACCGACAATGCATAAAATAAAAAATATCATGGTGGCTATCGCATTCGCGGATTATTCAAAAGGTATCTTCAGCTATGCGGCGGACCTGGCTAACCAGACCGGTGCGAACTTGCTGGTGGCCAGCATCATCAACTCGAGGGATGTGGATGCCGTCACGAAAATCGAGTCCATGGGGTATGAGGTGGGGGGCAACCACTACGTGGATGATATTAAAAAGGAGCGTTCTGATCTACTCGACGCCTTTGTGAGCGACACCGGGTTTCCCCGGGACCGGATAAAAACCATTTTTACTGTGGGTAATCCAGTGGCGGCACTACTCAAGATAACGGTTGAAAACGACGTTGACCTGGTGGTGATGGGTGTGAAGGGGCGAACGGACCTGGAGCATATTTTCGTGGGTTCGGTTGCGGAAAAAATGTTCCGGAAATGCCCGGTGACCATTGTCTCCTACCGGGATGAAAAAACCGCCCAACGTCTGAGAAAGCGCATCCAGCAAACATAACCGCCCTGAGTTTGTCCACAAACCACAGGAGGGTAAGCGATGAAAAAGCGGCTGTTTTTTTCAATCCCGTTCGTCTTACTATTCCTTTTTGCGCTGATTCCCTTTTCCATTGCCGCCGACCGTTTTACGGACAATGGAGACGGCACGGTGACCGATCATGAATTGGGGGTGATGTGGGCCACCCATGACAACAACGGCGATATCAATTGGCATCAGGCCGTGCAATGGTCCCTATATACCTTTCCCTATACCCTGACCACCTGGTACGACAATTGGCGTCTCCCCTCCCTTACGGAACTCCAAAGCCTCGCTATCGATGACAAACGCGCCAAGGGATATGAGACCAACTGCGGCCAGTGGGTGAAAATCGTTCCGTATATCCGGCTCAGTTGCGGGTGGATATGGACCTCCGAAACGGATCCGGTGGCTCCCACGGCCCGCGTATTCAATTTTAATAATGTTTACCACTACACCGTTCGCAAAGTTCACCAGCGCGCCTACCGGGTGCTGCCGGTGCGGGATCTGGAGTAGACCGAGCCGGCACATTGTTTTTAGCCTCAAGGCAGCGCTAGAAGTGGGCAACCAGGTTGGTATAGAATTCAAAAGCGCGGACGATTGCTGAAACCGGGCAATGCTCGTCCCTTGAATGGGCCAGTTTATCGTCCCCCGGTCCAAATCCGATTGTCGGGATACCGCGTTTGGAGGTGGCGACGCCATTGGTGCTGAAATCCCATGTCGTCATTCTGGGCTTGCAACCGTTCAGCTCTTCAAATGCAGACACACATGCCGTGGTCAGTTCGTGCGCTTCGTCGATTTCCCATGCCGGCAGGAAGGAATGCAGCACGATATCTTCGCCTTTCCAACTCTTTCCGGCGACACTATGGATTTCCCAGGTCGCATCGGTACCGTCCAACAGCAATTCCATTTCCTGAGCCAAACCCTGTTCATCTTCGCCCATGACCAGCCTTCTGTCGAGATATATTCGGCAATGATCCGGTATCGCATTCAGCGATACGGCATCACTATCAATCTTTGTGAGCGCCAGCGATCCCCTATCGCCTTGAATGCCCATGAATTTCTGGCCGAGCGCTTCGACCCGTTTGATGATGGCGTTCATTTTGTAAACGGCATTGACGCCCTTTTCCGGCGCGCTGCCATGGGCGGATACACCTTGAACGTCCACTTTTATGAGTGCTCTTCCTTTATGCCCCAAGGCCAATTGTGAATTACTCGGCTCACAGATGATCGCATAATCCGGACGAATACCGCTGTTTTCCAACAGGTAATGTACGGGCTCGCCGTCGTAATCCTCTTCCATGACGGAGGTGGAGATATAAATGGTTTTTCCCTTGTCCAGCCCCAGCTTCTTTATGGCATGCCCGGCATAGACGCTTGCGGCGACGGCGCTTTTCATATCAACGGCTCCCCGGCCATAGAGTTTTCCATTGACAATGGCACCACTGAAAGCGCCCACCGACCATTGAACGGCATCATTCACTTCGACGGTATCGATATGGGAATCAAAAAGTATTTTTGTCGGACCATTGCCGATGACACCGAAGACGTTTCCCAACCCATCGACCTTTACTTGGTCATATGCCAGTTGGGTCATCTTGTCTTTGATGAACATGGCAAGTTCTTTTTCCTGTCCGGTATAGCTCCTTAATTTTACCAGCTCCTGTGCAAACCGTATCAGCTCCGCTTCGATAACGGTGGCCATTTCCTTTATTTTCTCTTTCACGCTTTTTACTCCTGCAATTCGTTTATCGTTAAATACCGTCCGGGCCGGAACGCATGCGGTTCAGGGCCATTTGCCAGTTGGTTTCAATGAGATCCCGGGTTACGGAGAACTCACCGGCGGCAAGTGTTTTCACCATCCGTGCATGTTCCATAATAGAGGTTTCAGCGGAAAGGCAACCGCCGAAGTAGATCACTTCAAGTCTGCGATGACATAACTTCAGGCCCGTCAGCATCTCGGACAGATAATGGTTGTCCGCGGTATCCACCAAGATGGGGTGCAACCCGGCATCAATGGTAACAGGGGCATTCCCATCAGGTATTGAAATCAAACTCGGTTTGAACAGGTGCGATATTGGCGGGACCATTATGCCGCACGATATTCACCCGCTTTGAGACAGATTCTATTTTAAATTCGGTTTGGGCTTTGGATTTCAAGACGTTTCCCAACGCCACCGTATCCTGTTGAACCGGGTCAATCCAGGTCTCATAGCAATCCGGATTTAGAATCACCGGCATACGGTGATGAATGGGGCGTATGGCATCGCATGCCGCCGTGGTGATGATGGTACAGGATTGATAGCGCTCCTGGGAGTCTTTTTGCTGCCAGGTTTCCCAGAGTCCTGCGAATGCAAAGGGTTTATCATCGGGCAGGGTAATAAATACGGGTTGCTTGTCGCCTTTTTTGCCGGCCCATTCGTAAAATCCATCGGCCAGGATCAGACAGCGTTTTTTCCTGAATGCATTCCGGAAGCTGGGTTTCTCGGCGATGGTTTCCGAACGGGCGTTGATCAATTTATGACCGATGGTGGTATCTTTGGCCCAGAACGGCACGAGACCCCAATGAAACCGGTCCAGGACATTTTGGCCGTCCCTTTTAACAATGGCGAGCACCGGCTGGGACGGGGCCACATTGTAATTGGCCGCGACATCGCACACCGTTTGATCTATTGGGAAATATACCTGTAATTCCTCCAATTTTCGGAACCCCACGAATCGGCCGCACATTTTTTTCCTTTCCGGGGAAGGTGGTGTTTCCCCGATTACCCTGCCCGTTTCAAGATCGTCGCCGGCTGGCGCTTTGACCACATATTTATAGCTCCACGCCATGGATCGCCACACCGCAATGACTGCATTTGGACGACCGGACCTTATTTTGGCGGACCTGGAATCCCCAGCGATCGATGAGGAGTTCACCGCAGTTGTAGCATACTGTATTCTCCCCCCCCTGACCGGGGATATTGCCGGTATAGACATAACGCAATCCGGCGTCTATGCCGATCTTCCTTGCCGTCAACAGGGTCTCGACGGGTGTGGGGGGGTGGTCCGTGAGCTTATAGGTGGGATGGAACCGGCTGACGTGCCATGGGGTTTCGGGCCCGAGTTCATTGGCAACGAATTTTGCCAGGCCACGCAGTTCACCGGGTGAATCGTTGAGGCCGGGAATCACCAGCGTCGTGACCTCCACCCATATTCCCAGGCGCTTCATTTTGATCAGCGTATTCTTCACCGGTGCAAGCTTGGCGCCGCATAGCTTCCGGTAATAGTCGTTGGTAAAGGCTTTCAGGTCCACATTGGCGGCATCCAGGTAGGGACTGATCATATCCAGGGCTTCCGGTGTCATGTATCCGTTGGAGACAAATACATTCCGGATGCCCTGTTCGTGAGCAAGCCGGGCGGTGTCATGGGCGAATTCAAAGAAGACGGTGGGTTCGGTGTAGGTATAGGCAATGGTGGTGCATTGTTTTCGCCGGGCATCGGCCACGACGGCTTCCGGTGCTACGGTTTCGCCGACAATCCTGCCCTTCTGATCCGCCGGCAGCTGGGCAATATCGGCATTCTGACAGAACTTGCATTTAAAGTTACATCCCACCGTGGCAATGGAGTAGGAGAGACTGCCGGGTTTCAGGTGATACAATGGTTTTTTTTCGATGGGATCGACATGTCCGGCGATGAGACGACCGTATACCAAAGTATGCAGCTCTGAATTCTGATTCTCCCGCACCCCGCAGATCCCCCGCTTTCCGGGCTTGATCTCACAGCGGTGATTGCACAGGTTGCAGCGAACCTTGTCATCGTCAAGACGCTCGAACAAATAGGCTTTCATGGTATCAAATCCCTCATCGGGTCGGCGCGAAACCCTCTCCGGTGCTATCCGTAGAGTTCACCGGGCGATTGTTTTGGCGAGTAACGCAGCGCCAGCGGACGGGTTCGAACCCGTGGCACAAGTGTAATCACCATGCCCGCAAAGCTGCCGAATGGACATCTCTGAACAATGCGTGATCGTTCAAAACTGGAGGCAAACTTCCCTGATGTATTGGGAAACTGGCAAATGGTCCGCCATCGAACCGGCATCGCTCCCCCCAAATCCCGGATAAGACCTTTCAATTCCCAAATACTGAAAAAACGGGCTTTTTCGTATACGGCTTCTATGGATGGGCTGGTGGCCCGGCGGTTTGCCCCCTGAATGGCATACCGGTTCAGGACACCGAGGAATACACGGTCTTTGGCCACACGAAAGGCCTCCGCCAACGCCTTGCGTGGATTGTCCACAAATTCGAGTGTGGTGAAAATGCTGGCATGATTGAATGAATTGTCGTCGAAGGGCAGGTCTTCGGCGAACCCGCGATACAGGTCCACCCGGTTGCCCACCACGGATTGGGAAATGTCGAGCATGTAGGGTGACGGATCCAGCCCGGTGACCTGTAAACCGGCATTCAACAGATGCATCAGACTATGGCCGATGCCGCAACCGATATCGATAACGGACTCACCAGTCGCAGGCTTCAGCAGTTGGCGCATCAAATTAAACTCGAGTTCGGTGTCGAGCCGGCTCTTGAACTGATGGGCCCATTTTTCATAGGCTTTGGATTCTGTAAAGTCGAATACGAGTCCCATGGAAAAAACCTGCCGAGTGAATACCTTATCAGACTAATGTACAGCCCGGTGTGTCGACGTGAAAAGCAGTCGCGCATTCCGCCGACTGTTGGGTGATATCCTGTTAAAGCCCGTATGATGCCATGAATGAGATTCGCCGTCAATTTTTATTCAGTTACGGTATATCAAAAGCCTTGAAATCCGTGTCTTAAACTGTTTTTATGATTTTTCAGGTAGTTGGCCTTGAGCTGAACTTGCATCCTGTCATAGGTCTCGAAACTTTAAACCTGCGTATCGACGATTCCAAAAACAATACCCCTTATTTCTATCAGAATTGAAGACACCGATGTCGATTCAAGACCATAATACAGACACAGCCCCCCATGACATTGCCGAGCTTTCCGGGATGATCCACCGCATCACCTATGCGGATCAGGCATCCGGCTATACCGTGGCCCGGGTGAAGGTCAGCGGCCGCCGCGACCTGGTGACGGTAGTGGGCAACCTCATGTCACCGGCACGTGGAGAGACCCTGCATATGCGTGGTGTGTGGGTGATGAATCCCAAATTCGGCAGCCAGTTTAAAGTGAGCCACCACACCAAGGTTGTTCCGACCACCGTCCTCGGCATAAAAAAATACCTGGGATCGGGCCTGATTCGCGGCATCGGGCCTAAAATGGCCGACAGAATCGTGGACCGGTTCGGCACAAAGACCCTTGAGGTGATCGAAAATGAGATCGATCGTCTCACCGAAGTCGGGGGTTTCGGGCTGAAGCGGATCGACATGATCCGTTCGGCCTGGGATGAACAACGTGATATCCGTGATGTCATGGTGTTTCTGCAAAGCCATGGGGTCGGTTCCGGGTATGCGGCGAAAATATTCAAGACATACGGCCGGGACGCCATTTCCGTGGTGACGAAAAATCCATATGGTCTGACCAGAGACATCCGCGGTATCGGATTTATCACGGCGGATCGCATTGCCGAAAAACTGGGGATTGCCCGGGAATCATCGTTTCGCATCCAGGCGGGAGTTATTTTCGTTCTGTCGCAATTGGCCGATGACGGCCATGTATATGCACCGAGGGAGCTACTCATCAGCCGGGCGTGCGAAATGTTGGCGGTTGACGCCCATCTGGTGGCCCAGGCGCTCCCTGTCATTGAAAATGAACGGGAAATCGTGATCGAGGATATCGTCTCGAAACTCCCGTCTGAAGGCAACGCCGGCAAAGCCATATACCTCACCCAATTTTATCGATGTGAAACACAGATCGCCGGCCGACTGACAGCATTGATCCGCTCCCCAAAGTCCATCCGCCCCATTGACGCCGCAAAAGCCCTGGAGTGGTTGTCCCGCCGGCTTGATATTCAACTGGCGGACAAACAGATCCTGGCCATCAGGACCGCAGTGGAACAAAAGGTCATGGTGATTACTGGGGGGCCGGGCACCGGGAAAACAACCTTGATCAATGCCATCCTCAGGATATATCAAAAACTGGGCATTAAAATCCTTATGGCCGCCCCCACGGGTCGAGCTGCCAAGCGGATGAGCGACGCCACGGGATTTCCGTCGGCCACGATTCACCGGCTCCTGGCGTTTTCTCCAGCCAACGGGGGTTTCCAAAAAAATGACCGCCATCCCTTAAAATGCGATTTGCTGGTCATCGACGAAGCGTCGATGGTGGACACCCCGCTCATGCATCATCTGCTCAAGGCGATACCGTCGCGGACGACACTGATTCTGGTTGGAGACGTTTTTCAATTGCCTTCGGTGGGTGCGGGAAATGTGCTGAATGATATCATTCGATCCGGTTCGGTGCCGGTGGTCACCCTCGACCGGATATTCCGGCAGGCCCAAAAAAGCCGCATCGTCATCAACGCGCACCGGATCAACAGCGGGCGGATGCCGCTATGGGATCCCCCTGCAGCAGATGAACCGCCATCTGATTTTTACTTTATCAATCAGGAAGATCCGGAAAAGGTGCTGGATCTGATCCTGGAGCTGGCCACACACCGGATTCCGCAACGATTCGGATTTGATCCAATGCTGGACATCCAGGTGCTCACACCCATGCACCGCGGCATTGTGGGGTCCATGAACCTGAATCACCGACTACAGGAAAATTTGAATCCGGGAGACGGCGATCTGGTGAGGGGCGGGCGGCGCTTCCGTTGCGGCGACAAAGTGATGCAAATCATCAACAACTATGAAAAGGAGGTGTTCAACGGAGACATCGGCATTATCTGCGCCGTGGACCATGAACGCCACGATATCGTCACACGGTTTGACGGCCGGGAAATAAGATATGAATCAGCGGATCTTGATGAACTTGCGCTGGCATATGCCATATCGGTTCATAAATCGCAGGGTTCCGAATATCCGGTGGTGATCCTGCCCATACTGACCCAGCATTACATGCTGCTTCAGCGCAACCTTATTTATACCGCCATCACCCGCGGTAAAAAGCTCGTGGTGGTCATCGGTACCCGCAAGGCCATGGCCATCGGTATAAAAAACGACCGGCCCCAACACCGGTTCACAGGTCTCGCCGAACGATTGGCCCCCACCGTGGGGACATATGGGTAGAGATCACTCCGGTCCAGGTAACCGTAATGTCAAATTCCAACGCTTGCTCAAATATCAAATGAAGGTAATCTATCTATTTTTAAGATGTCTTGACACGCCAACCCGCCTTTTTTATATTCGGTGTGTCTGCGACCGGTTTTTCCCCACGAATAATAATATCATTACCCAAAAATGGATTAAAAAATGGACCTCACCCAATTGACGGCGGTATCACCGATTGACGGTCGATACCGGAAAACAGTGGCAGATCTCAGCCCATATTTCAGTGAAGGCGCACTCATTCGATACCGCGTCAGGGTGGAAGTGGAATACTTCATCGCCCTGTGTGAATTACCGCTGCCGGCGCTGGCAACAATCAAACCGGCGATCTTCCCTTCCCTCAGGGCCATATATGAAAATTTTACAGCCGACGACGCGTCGGCTGTAAAGGCGATCGAAAAAACCACCAACCACGATGTAAAAGCGGTGGAATACTTTCTCAAGCAGAAATTTAGCGACCTTGGTATAGACCCATACAAGGAGTTCATCCATTTCGGCCTCACCTCCCAGGATATCAATAACACGGCTGTTCCCCTGGCACTGAAGGAGGCCTGGATGGACGTGGTCAAACCCAAAATGGAAGAAGTGGTCCATCTGCTCACGAAGAAAGCGGTGGAGTGGAAACCGGTCGCCATGCTGGCCCGGACCCATGGACAACCCGCATCCCCGACCAGTCTCGGCAAGGAATTCTATGTATTCGTCAACCGGTTGAACCGGCAATTGGTCCATTTTGTAAAGATACCCTTTTCAGCAAAATTCGGCGGCGCCACCGGTAATTTCAATGCCCATCACGTGGCTTATCCTGAAATCAACTGGATCAAATTCGGGAACCACCTGGTCAACCAGGTGTTGGGACTGGACCGTTCGCCGGTGACCACACAAATCGAGCATTATGACAATATGGCGGCCTTCTTCGACGCCGTTCGCCGCGTCAACACGATTCTCCTGGACCTGAACAAGGATGTCTGGACGTACATATCAATGGATTATTTCAAGCAGCGGATCAAGGCTGGTGAGGTGGGATCATCCGCCATGCCGCATAAAGTCAATCCCATAGATTTTGAAAATTCCGAAGGAAACCTCGGTATCGCCAATGCCGTATTTGAACACTTGTCCGCAAAATTACCCATTTCCCGGCTTCAACGCGACTTGACCGATTCCACGGTTACCCGGAATATCGGCGTACCATTGGCCCATACACTGATCGGCCTGGTATCGCTGCTGAAAGGTCTGGGCAAACTTATCCTGAATCCCGAGGCAATACAAAAAGACCTCCACGACAATTGGGCTGTGGTGGCGGAGGCGATCCAGACGATACTGAGACGGGAGGGGTATCCCAAACCTTACGAGGCGCTAATGGGATTGACACGCACCCATGAAGTAATCGATCGCGAGAGTATAGCTAAATTTATCGGCACCTTATCGGTATCGGAGTCCGTGAAGGAGGAGCTGCTCGACATTACACCTGAAAACTACACGGGCGTCTACGATTTCTAGACGGGGAGGAGCGCGCTGTGGCCGAGGCCTTTACACGAACCATCAAAAATCAACGGGAGGAGATGCCGGCGCTATTGGAGGATATCAACTCCTTTTTAACCCCGCATCAACTGGACAAAAAAATTCTGAACAGCCTTAACCTGGTACTGGAAGAGGCCATGCTGAACATTATTCAACATGGGGAGGCCACGGCGGGCTCACACGACATTTCGGTAACCCTAAAGCTCGAAGCGGATCAGGTGGGCGTTGAGCTATTGGATAACGGGCGAGCATTCAATCCGCTGGCATTACCGCACACCCGGCCAAACGCCGCAGAGGTGGAGACTCAAAAAGCGGAATTGGGCATCCATCTCGTACGCAACATGATGCGTTCCATGGCATACCGGCGCGAAAACGACAAAAACATTTTTGAAATCTGGATCAAACGCTGACATGGTTTGATCTGTTGTCATGGGCCGGAAACAGCGGTGATGCCGGCATCATCGTCCGGCGTGTATTAATCACCTACCACCTACCACTTACCACTTGCCACTTTCACAGCATGCATGCCCATCGAAATTGGCACCACCTTGAAATTTTGGTTGCATTACTTATAATAAATGAATAATCAGGTAATGAATGATGGGGCCGGGCACCTTATATATATTGTGAAAATAAAATTAGAAACGACACGTGACATCAGTTGAATAGTGTTCAGGAGAGATAATATGGGGAACAATAAATTTCACATCACGTTTTCACTGCCGGAAACCTCCAGGTCCGAATTGCTCGGCAAACAATCCGTGCGTGCCACTTTCAAACTGACTGAAAAAGCCATCGAAACCTTGAGCGTGGTGTCGATTCAATTGGGGGTTAAACAAAAATCCTTGTTCGATCATCTCATTGACGACTTGAGCGCGTTGGAAATGATCGCCAAAGATGTGGAGCCGTCCGGCTTCCAGCAGCTCAACCGGGTCCAGAAAACCTTTGTCCTCAGCAGAAAGACATTGTCATCCCTCGAAAAAGCGTCCCGTATCTTTGATGCGCCACGGGATGCGCTGGTGGAATATTCCATCCAGCGCCTGCGGCCGATTATCGAACAGGAAAGAAAAAAGCATGAGAAACGCAAAATGGTATTGGAAAAACTAACCACCCATCTTCAAGGCGGAGAGCAGCTTCTCGCGGAAGCCTGGAATATCCTGGGTGAAACTGATCCGTTAACCGTGCGCATCGCATCGGTGATCGCTTCGTACAAAAGCGCACACGATCAAATCAGCAGCCATATCGAAAAAAGCAGGTGCATCGAGCAGTTCGAGTAACCGTTATCCGGTTCACACCGCCTGTGATTTCCCATGAATCCAACCGACCTGGCCACCCGGTTTTCAATGCGCCCCCCGATCAACCCGCCGCGAATAAAAAACTTGAAAGCCGACTCGCATTATGGTAGTCGGACCTTTGGTTTAACTACGCCCGCACCTTCAACCCACTAGTGTAGATGAGGATTGTTCGATGACGACAAAGAAACAGCTGAAACTTGCTGTCCTGGTGGCAATACATTTGCTGCTGATCGGTATTGTGTGTTATGCGGCCTTCCCGGTAAAAGCGCCTGATGAACCCATCAGGATCATGCTCGAAAACAAGGGGGGCAAGGTCCTTTTTGACCACCAAACCCACACCGCAGCCGATGGTTATGGTATCTCCTGTGACGATTGCCATCATCACGGAGAAGAAGACGAAGATGATAAACGGGCATGCAGATACTGCCACCAGGAGCCTCCCGAAGGCCAGGCCTATTCCGAAAACTGCCTGGAATGCCATGACGAAGAAGATATCGATGAAGATTTTGAAGAAATCGGCATAAAAAAAGCATTCCATCAGCAATGTGCCGGATGCCACGAGGAGTTTGAGGCCGGCCCTCTTACGAATGATTGTTCAAAGTGTCATGTTCTTTTGAATTGACTAGTCCGAAAGCATTCATATTAATTCGCTGCAGCATGGATTAAAGGTTGAGTTATGATACAACGACCCTTTTTCAACTTTTCAAAACCCCGATTCGACTACGAACTATTCACCAAAGCATTACCCCAACTGGTCCCTGTTCCCCAACCGAAATTCGTCACCCTGCTCATCGACAGTCCATTGGGCAACCGGGATCCGAAATTTATCAAGGTCGGTGACAGCGTTAAAACCGGTCAGCGGCTTCTGCTGGCGGAAAACGATACAGCCGCCGCGGTATCGACGGTCACCGGTAAGATCGACGCCTTCTCGGAATTTGCGGGTAACTATGGCAAAATGTTCACCGCCATCACCATTGCGGTGTCCGGCTCGGAAGAAACGGACGATCAGTTCGCGCAACTCGGCGGTGACCTGTCCATGGCCGACCTCTCCGCCTTCCTCTCCACAGCCCCGGGGCGGCCGCCATTCGAGCTGCTCATGGATCCGGAAAAAACCATTGAGACGATTGTCATCTATGGGGGTGATACGGACGTTCTGATCGGCACCAATCAATACGCGCTTAAAACCCGGACAGGTGAATTGCAAAAGGGTATCTCCGCACTGAAAAAGGCAAGCGGGATCGAAAACGTCATCCTGGCCGTCCCCGGAGAAAGTTTCCAGAGTTATGACGCCCATTTTAACGCGGACGTCAGAAATGTGCCGGCCGAATATCCATACGCCGGCTCGCAAATGATTCTTCATCATCTGCTGCAGAAACCGGCGGCGGACGGGAAAGCACCGGAGGACCACGGCGTCTGTTTTATGCGTGCCGAGGCGGTGATTTCCATCGGCAGGGCCGTTGCGGACAAGCGGATTCCCCTGGAAAAACTCGTGACCATTGTGGCGAAAAACGGTGAACAGAAGATTGTGTCGGCAAAAATCGGGACCCTCATGGGAGATGTGCTGAACGCCGTTAATATCACAGTCGACGATGGCGACCGGATCATTCTCGGCGGCCCCATGACCGGATTCGCCATCTATACCGAAACACATCCCATAGAGCCCGATACCGATGCCATCATGATACAGGATGCATCGGATATCTCGTTCTCATCCGACTACCCCTGCATCAATTGCGGGGACTGCATCCGGATCTGCCCCGCAAACATCTCCGTCAACATGTTGGTGCGGTTTCTGGAAGCCGGGCAATATGATGATGCCGTCAACCTTTATGATCTTTATTCGTGCGTTGATTGCGGACTCTGCAGTTACGTCTGTGTATCCAGAATCCCAATTCTGCAGTATATAAAGCTGGCCAAACATGAACTCAGCCGGATTAGCGAAGCGGAGGAAACGAATGTTTAAACAGAAAAAATTCATCGTTTCGCATGCCCCCTTTTGGCATATCGGCAGCGGCATCCCCGAACGGAACTACAATATGATCATTGCCGCCCTGCCGGCAGTACTCATGGGCTTTACCGTATTCGGTATCCCCGCCGTCGGTGTTATCGCACTGTCTGTCGCCTTTGCCGTGCTCTGGGAGCTTGCGGTCAATTATGTGTCCAAACGTCCCTATACCGTCGCCGACGGCCATGCCATTTATATCGGGTTGATATTCGGAATGGTCATGCCCGCAACCGTTCCCTGGTGGCTGATACTTGTGGGGACCTTTCTGGCCATCGTCATCGGCAAAGAGATATTCGGCGGTATCGGCAGCAATCCGTTCAACGCCGTTGCCCTGGCCTATGCCATACTACTGGTGTCCTGGGGCATCCACCTGGATTTCAACGCGAAGCTGGCCAACTACACTTTTGATTTTCCGGCAGCCTATCCAATTGCTGCCTTGCAGGCGTTCGGACCTTCGGCGACGGAACCCTTCAGCCTGCTCGGCATGTTCATGGGGCAACAAGTGGGAGGGATCGGCTCCGTTTGCGGTATCGCCATTGTCCTCGGCGGTGTTTATCTGATTCTCAGGGGTTTTATCCGATGGGAAATTTCCGTATCCTTCGTCGTCGGCGTATTTGTCACAGCCTTCTTGTTTAACGTTTACAATCCGGCTGTCTATGGTGCCCCGCTCTTTCACCTGGTGACCGGTTACACGCTGATCGGGGCGTTTTTTCTGGCCACGGATGACGGTTCTTCCCCTGTAAATTTCATCCCCATGCTGATATACGGCGCTTTAGGGGGCGTACTGACTGTATTGATACGAAACATTGGATCATACGTGGACGGTGTATTTTTTGCCATCCTGCTGATCAATGTCGTGAATCCCGTATTGGACAAGATCCGGCCAAAAGCATTGGGAAAGGTAGCTTAAGATGAACGAAATGTTGAAAATGGTGGTTGTTCTTACCGGCCTGAGCTTGGTCTCAGGCGGCGTGCTTTCCTACCTGGAAGGCAGCTTGAAAGAACGCATTGAAAATACGATCCTGGAAAAAGTTCAGGCACCGACGCTACGGCAACTTTTAGTCGGCAGCGAAAACGATCCGGTGGCGGACAGGTTTAAAATCGGCTCCGGCAAGGATGAGAAAAGTTTTTTTGTCGGAATTTTCGACGGAGCGCCCAATATAGTGGTTCTCGAGGCTTTTGGAAATGGCTATGGCGATAAAGTCGGACTCATGGTGGCCATCGATGTCACTACGGATAAAATAATGAACGTCGGTGTCACCACCCATGCCGAAACCCCCGGAATTGGGGCCAATGCCAAGGATGATCCAGAGTTTGCCGCCTTGTTTGAAGGTTTACCCGTGGGTGAACCGATCCTTGTTAAAAACGATGGTGGTGAAATCAGTGCCATGAGTGGCGCGACAGTTACATCCAGGGCTGTCTGCGTGGCAGCGACCAGCGCCACCAAGACTTATGAAGCGCTTAAACCGCAAGTGTTGGAACAGATAAAAGGATTTTCCAAATAGGGAGTCGTTAACATGGCTAAATCGATCGTTCAGGAGTTTACAAAGGGGCTATGGAAAGAGATACCCCCATTCCGGCTGGTGCTCGGCCTGTGCCCGATACTGGGTGTGACAACATCGCTTGAAAATGGTTTGGGTATGGGGCTGGCCACAACATTTGTCCTGATTTGCTCCAACTTTCTGGTGTCGCTGCTACGGAAAATGATCCCCTCGAAGGTGAGGATCGCCTGCTTCATTATCATCATCGCCACATTTGTGATTGTTGTCGAAATCATGATGAAAGCATTTGCATACGATATTTTTCTCAAGCTTGGGGTTTTCATCCCGCTCATCGTGGTCAACTGCGTGATCCTGGGACGCGCCGAGGCATTTGCGGCGAAAAATGGCATCCTGCCGTCTCTTGCCGATGGATTGGGTATTGGTATCGGTTTTACGCTTTCATTGGCATCATTGGGCGGTATACGCGAAATCCTCGGGAAAGGGACATTGACGGTGTGGGGGGAACCATTCTTCACCGGTCCCATCTTCAGTATTGCCGACATCTTTCCTAAATTTGAACCCTTCGGATTTATGGTTCAAGCTCCCGGTGCCTTTGTTGCTCTTGGCTTGATGCTATGTCTTATGAACCTTATGGAATCCAAATAGGAGAAACCAACCAATGGGCTATTTCGAACTGATAATCTCCTGTATTTTCGTCAATAACATACTGCTGGCGCAGTTCCTGGGGAACTGCCCGTTCCTTGGCACCTCCAAAAAAATGGAAACGGCGGTGGGTATGTCCATGGCGGTGGTATTTGTCATGGTCATGGCCGGCGTGATTACCTGGGTCATCTACAACTGGATACTTGTGCCGACAAATCTGACTTATCTCCGGACCATAGCCTTCATCCTGGTCATTGCGTCCCTGGTTCAATTTGTGGAAATGTTCCTGAAAAAGAGCATACCGGCCCTGTATGCGGGCTTGGGCATTTTCCTGCCGCTGATTACCACGAATTGTGCGGTAATGGGGGCTTGCGTGTTAAATATAGACAAAGAATTCAATTTTCTGGAAGCATTGGTCGCCTCATTCGCCTATGCGGTGGGCTTTGGATTAGCGCTCGTACTATTTGCCGGTGTTCGTGAAAAAACATTATTGGCACGCGTGCCGAAACCCTTGCAGGATACATCAATTGCGCTGGTTACCGCCGGTGTGATCTCTTTATCCTTTTTTGCTTTCAAAGGCATGGTATAGGTTTACCAAGGAGGTAATGATTGTGTTAACTGCGGTATTGATAATGCTGGCAATCGGCGCAACCTGCGGTATCGTGTTAAGTGTCGCATCAAAGGTTTTCTACGTCTGGGAAGATCCCAGAATTGCCGAAATTGAGTATCATATGGCCGGGGCCAACTGCGGTGGGTGCGGTTTTGCCGGGTGTTCCGCCGCGGCTGTTGCCGTTGTTGCCGGGAAAGCCCAACCCAGTGTCTGTATCGTCGCCGGAGTTGAATCCGCCTTGGGCATTGCCGCCGTAATGGGTGTGGACCCGGGCAGCGCCGAACCCATCAAATCCATCAACGAGTGCCTGGGCGGTGATCGCGCCGACGACAAGTTCGCCTATAATGGAGTTCAAAGCTGCCGTGCCATGGCGGCCCTGTTCGGCGGGAAAAGGGTCTGTACCGTCGGTTGCATCGGTTATGGGGATTGCATCAAATCCTGCCAGTTCGACGCCATTGACATGGGCCCCGACGGCTATCCGGTGGTCAACGAAATCAAGTGTGTGGGGTGCGGCGCCTGTGAAAAGGCCTGCCCGAAAAACATCATTACCGTGCGTACCATGAGCGAACGTCTCCTGCATTTCAATGAAGAGGATGATGCCCTGGCGCCCTGCCGCCAGACCTGTCCGGCGGAGATCAATATCCCACAATACATCGCCCAGATCCGTGATGGCGATTATGCCGAGGCCGTGAACACTATCCGGGAACGAAATCCGTTGCTCCTGGCTTGCGGCCGTGTCTGTCCCCACCCCTGTGAGGATTATTGCCGAAGAGGCATAGAGGATGAACCGGTATCCATCAACCAGCTCAAACGGTTTGCCGCAGACTGGGAGATGAATTCAGGTAAACGGATACCCGTTGCCTGCGCACCGGACACCGACAAGAAAATTGCCGTCGTCGGCGGCGGTCCCGCCGGTCTCAGCGCGGCTTTCTTCCTGCGCAGACTGGGCCATTCAGTGACCATTTTCGAGGCCATGCCCGAGCTGGGCGGCATCGTTCGCTATGGTATTCCTGAGTATCGATGCCCGCAAAAAACATTGGCGTGGGAAATCCAGGGCATCCTGGATTTGGGTATCGAAGCCCATCTGAATACACGTCTCGGCGTTGATTTTTCCATCGAGTCGCTTCAGGCCGATGGTTTTGACGCCATATTCCTGGGAATAGGGGCGTGGGATGACTACAAACTCGGGGTGGACGGTGAAGATCTCGACGGTAGTTACAAGGGTATCCCCTTTCTCTCCAGCGTAGCTGCCGGCAAAGAGGTCAAGGTCGGAAAAAAAGCGGCGGTAATCGGCGGTGGGAACTCCGCCATCGACTGTGTGCGCACACTAGTGCGGCTTGGTGTGGAAGAGGTCTACATCGTTTACCGGCGAACCCGGAAGGAGATGCCGGCCAACGAAGTCGAAATCGTGGCTGCCGAACATGAGGGCATCAAATTCCAATTCCTGGCGGCGCCCACACGTGTGGTCGGTGACGAGAACGGGCGAGTGACCCACCTCGAATATCTACAAATGGAACTCGGAGAACCGGACGCCAGCGGACGGCGTCGGCCCGTACCCATCGAAGGCTCCGAAACCCTGCTTGAAATTGACAATCTGATCACCGCCATCGGCCAACGGCCCACAGTGGACTTTGTGGAAAAAGAGAAAATATTGGAAAATCTGGGAATTACCCGCTGGAACACCATTGATAACGATCCGGAAACCCTGCAATCGACGCTGCCGTTTATTTATACCGGCGGCGATTCAGCCACCGGCGCATCTCTTGTGGTCGAAGCCATCGGCGGCGGCCGCCGTGCTGCACGATCCATTCACCAGTTTTTAACCGGTGAAGAGGTCAAAGGCGCCGAAAAATCCCTCAGAAAACGGCATATACCCGTTTCTCTATTCACATCAGTTGATGGTGTGGTGCAGAAAAAGCGTACTGAAATGCCTGAGCTGCCGGTTGAAGAGCGTATCCGTTCCATGGTGGAAGTGGATTTGGTGATCAGTGAAAAAGATGCCCGGTACGAATCCAACCGCTGCCTCTCCTGCTGCCGTATATGCTACAACAAAGACAAAGAAGCGGCCTGATCGGCAACGGATACCCCACGCATAAAAACGAATCCGGCGTCTTGGCAGCCATAGACCGCCGGATTCGTTTTTTTATTGAGAGTTCTCCGATGTCAGCGCCCTGAGCTGTTCGACGACGACTTGCATGTCTTCCGCCAAAGGTGCCTCAAAACGGCAGGGATCACCTGACCGGGGATGACGAAATTCCAGCCGGAACGCATGCAGCATCTGCCGCCTCACCTCGTTCAAGGTCGATATCAACCGCCGGGACCCGTCGGACCCGGGTAGCGGTAATTGTTTTTCCCAGCGTCGATGATTGTAAACACTGTCCCCTACCACCGGATGGTGCATGGACAGGCAGTGCACGCGTATCTGGTGGGTCCGGCCGGTCTCGATTTTCAATTCCAGAAGTGTAATGCCCGAATACCTCTCCCTGACCCGCCATAAGGTGACGGCCACCCGGCTGTGTGCGCCGGACGTTGACATTTTTTTCCGATTCTGCGTGTGTCTGCCGATGGGCAGATTGACTTGACCCGACTCCGACCGAGGGTCTCCATGAACCAGGGCAAGATATTTCTTTCCGGTTTCACGGGATTTAAATTGCGCAGCCAGATTCTGATGGGCACGATCGTTTTTGGCCACCACCATCACACCCGATGTGTCCTTATCGAGCCGATGGACAATGCCAGGTCTGAGATCGCCACTAATGCCCTGCAAATCGCGGCAATGGTAGAGAACCGCATTGACGAGGGTGCCGGAATAATGCCCCGGCGCCGGGTGAACCACCATACCGGCGGCTTTGTTCACCACAAGGATATCGCTGTCTTCAAACAGGATATCCAGCGGAATGGGTTCCGGATCAAGATCTATGGGACCGGGATCCGGGATCGAACCGGAAATATTATCCCCTTCCTTGACGCGATATCCCGGCTTTCCAGCATTGCCGTTGACCCGGATATGCCCTTCACGTATCAGCCTGCCGGCAAACGATCGCGAACAGGTTTCAAGCGTGTCGGCCACCACGGCATCCAGGCGGATACCCATCGACATTTTATCTATTTTGAAAGTAAAGGTATTGGTCTGCATCATCATGCAGTAAGGGGAGGTGTTCTATTCAGGTTCGGGTTCGGGGACGAACAGCGAGTCGATCTCACCGGCAACGGTACCTTCATCGGTGTCTTTTGCAGTGGAAAGCTCTTTGATCAATAGATTTTGAGCGGTGTCGTATAGTTTGCGCTCACCAAATGACAGATCCTTGGTCAGTTTAAGAAGGGAAAGGTCCCGGTATACTTCAGCCACTTCAAATAGAGAACCGGTCTTTATTTTTTCCATATATTCCCGGTAACGCCGGTTCCAGGTCTGGTTATCGATATTGATTTCAGGACGTTCCTTCATCACATCGATAATCTTGGGGATATCTTTCTCATTGATGACATCCCGCAACCCCACGGAAGTCACATTCCAGGTCGGGATCATGATGACCATGCCGTTCTCGATGACCTTCATGATATAAAAATCATGCTCTTCTCCATTTACCACCCGAGTTTCAATTGCCTCGATGCGGCCGACGCCATGTGCGGGATAAACTGCGAGGTCTCCGACCTGAAACTTTTTCTGTTCAACCGCTTCAGATCCTTCATTGTTGTCACTAACGACTTTATCGGGCATTTCAACACCAGGAACTTCTATTATAGGTAAATGTCACTGAACGGTAACAATATCATTTGCGCCCTTACTAATCAATAAAAAAAAGGATTGGCACATTTCTGCGCCAATCCTTATTCTCAGCTGTACATTATTCTCTGATGACTACATCAAAAATGGTACCATCAACAAGGCAACAACATTCAGGATCTTAATCATCGGATTAATGGCGGGACCTGCGGTATCTTTGTAGGGGTCACCTACGGTATCGCCGGTAACCGCGGCTTTATGGGCATCGCTGCCCTTTCCGCCCAGATGACCGTCTTCGATGTATTTTTTGGCATTGTCCCAGGCCGCGCCACCGGTGGTCATGGACAGCGCGACAAACACGCCGGTCACGATGGAACCGATCAACAACCCGCCAAGGGCGACTTTACCGAGAATGAATCCAACCAGAAGCGGTGCGATGACCGGCAGAAGTGCCGGCACCAGCATCTCCTTGAGGGCAAACTTGGTGACGATATCCACACATGCTCCATAGTCCGGTTTTGCAGTGCCTTCCATAATACCGGGGATTTCCCTGAACTGACGGCGTACTTCGTCAACAACAGCGCTGCCGGCGTTTCCAACCGCCTTCATGGCGATCGAGGCGAACAGGTAAGGCAACAGGCCGCCGATGAACAGACCGATGATGACATTAACGTCGGAAAGATCGAATTTGATGCCTTCTGCGGCGCCATGGATGGTGAATTCCTGAACGTAGGCGGCAAACAGAACCAGGGCGGCCAGACCGGCGGAGCCGATGGCATATCCCTTGGTTACGGCTTTGGTGGTGTTACCCACGGCATCCAGCGGATCGGTCACGGCGCGGACACTCTCATCCATTTCGGCCATTTCGGCGATACCACCGGCATTATCGGTGATGGGGCCGTAGGCATCGATGGCGATGACCATACCGGTCATGGACAGCATGGACATGGCGGCCATGGCGATTCCGTAAAGACCGCCAAATGCGTAGGCCATATAGATGGCCAGGCAGATCACCAGAACCGGTGCGGCGGTGGCCTGCATCGATACGGCAAGGCCGGAAATGATGTTGGTACCGTGACCGGTGGTTGAAGCTTCGGCAATATTTTTTACCGGGGTGTATATGCCGGTATAATATTCGGTGATGACAACGATCACGACCGTAAGCACAAGGCCGATAAGGGTGCAGTAGTAAATTTGCATCGCCGAAATACCGGCAATACCGCCCATGAACTGTTTGCTCGCATAGTAAAATGCGATGGCGGCGATGATCGCTGATCCGAACATGCCTTTGTACAGGGCGCCCATGATGTATTCACTTTTGCCCAGGCGAACGAAAAATATGGCGATGATAGAGGCGATAATGGAGATGGCGCCCAGAATCAACGGGAATTCGACAACCATCGCGTTGTCGGGGTAAAGGAGATGACCGATAAGCATGGCGGCAACAGCGGTAACCGCATAGGTCTCGAACAGATCGGCTGCCATACCTGCGCAGTCGCCGACATTGTCGCCGACGTTGTCAGCAATGGTTGCCGGATTACGGGGATCATCTTCCGGGATGCCGGCTTCAACCTTACCCACCAGGTCGGCGCCCACATCGGCACCCTTGGTAAAGATACCGCCACCCAGACGGGCAAAAATGGAAATCAGGCTGCCGCCGAAGCCGAGGGCTACAAGTGCGATAACCGCATCTTTAGGATCAACACCGAATTTCAGTAAAATAGTGTAGTAACCGGCAACGGAAGTCAGGGCCAGCCCGGCAACGATCATACCGGTAACGGAACCACCACGGAAAGCCATGGCCAATCCTGCAGCCAGACCTTTTTTAGAGGCTTCAGCAGTACGGACATTGGCAAGAACGGAAACCCGCATGCCGATGTAACCGGCCAGAAACGAGGCAACCGCGCCGAGTAAGAAGCCAATGGCGGTTTTCGGGGTCATGGCGAAAAATATCACCACAAAAATGACGGCACCGGTGATACCCATGCTTTTCATCTGTCGATTCAAATAAGCGATAGCGCCCTCTTTGATGGCGCCGGCAATGGATTGCATCTTCTCATTTCCAGCAGGTGCGCCTTTCACGACTGCGGCAAGAATTACTGCAAACAGAACACCGACCACACCCACTAATGTGCAGATTAGCGGTATATTATTCAATACAACGTCCATTCTGTCCTCCATAATAAGTTAAAAACCTATAATTCATAATTTTCGATTGAAATTGTTCATCCCATCAGCTGCGCCTTTGCAAAGGATGGTGACTACGGCATCTTTCGCCCTGTCCTGGATAGTGACCAATTCTGTTTTTTCGGCCGTGGAAAAGCCATTCAACACAAAATTGGCGACACCCGTTTGTGTGTCAGGACGCCCGACACCAATCCGGAGACGAACGAAGTCTCCGCTGCCAACGGCCCCTATGATGGACCGCACACCATTGTGCCCTCCATGTCCTCCTTTCTCTTTTATTTTTAATCTTCCAAAAGCAAGGTCTATGTCGTCATGAACGATCAACACATCCTCACATAATATCCTGTAATAACTTATTAAATTCTGTATTGGCGGCCCACTGCGGTTCATAAAGGCCATGGGTTTAGCCAGAATCACCTTCCGGTCCCCCATAACACCACGACCATAGTGGATACCGTTTAAAACCTTGTCCAAAGGTATGGAAAAAGCATCGGAAATCGTATCAATCACCATGAAACCGACGTTATGCCGGGTGGCCGAATATTTTTTACCCGGATTGCCCAGTCCGGAAATGAGCGTAAGCTTTTGTTCCGACATGTAACCCTTTTATAAAGAGCAAATCGATCCACAAAAAACAGCCGGTCCCGGCGTCGGGGGGCCTATGCGTTTTCAGCGGATTTGGTGTCCTCATCTGACTCTTCTTCACCCTCTGCACCTTCTTCGCCCTCTTCGCCCTCTTCAAGTTCTTCCTCTTCGGGCTCTTCCTCAGCCTTTGGTACAAGGACGGTGAGTACCGTGAAGTTCACATCGTAAGGAATTTCCACGTTGCCTTCCAGTGGGATGTCCTCCACATGAACACTGTCACCAATATCCAATTCGGTGACATCAAGGGTTATGGCCTCGGGAATTTCATGGGGCAGGCAAAACACTTCCAGTTCCCGGCGAACGATCTGCAGCGTGCCACCGGCTTCAACACCCGCGGCGATACCTGTGGTGACCACAGGTACATTCACCTTGATTTTGCTTTCCAGATCCACTTCATAAAGGTCCAGATGGATAAAGCTTCTGGTCAACGGATGGGTTTGGAATTCCTTGATCATTACCGCTCGGGGCTTGTCATCATTACCATCGATGCTCAATCCAAACAGCGCACGATACGCCGACCCTTGCTTTAGAACCGCTTCCAGGTCCAACGACGAAATGGTTAACATGGCCGGTTCGGTTTTGGGACCGTATAAAACGGCGGGGATTTGCCCCTGCCGTCGCATTTGTTTTGCGGGTCCATCCCCTTTGGTGGTCCGCAGCTTCGCATTTAACTTAATTAAATCCAAGAGTTAGTCCTCCTTGAGACGAATTTCTAAATAAATAGTGATGTAACTGAATCTCCCTTATAGCTGCGAATTATCGCTTCCCCAACAAGAGGTGAGATCGACAGTGTAACAATCTTGCCGCTCCGGGCGGCAGCCTCGGATAATGGGATGGTATCTGTGGCGACAAGGGTTTTGATGTCGGAAGATTCGATCCGATCAACGGCGGGGCCCGATAGGACGGGATGCGCGCAACAGGCATGAACTTCCTTGGCGCCGTGCTCGGCTAAAAATCCCGCCGCTTCAGTCAACGTACCGGCGGTATCGACCATATCATCGAGAATGACAGCAACTTTGCCCTTCACATCGCCAATAACCGCCATGGCTTTGGCTTTATTGGGTGCTGAACGCCGTTTATCGATGATGGCCAGGCCGGCGGACAATCGTTTTGCGAACGCTCTGGCACGTTCAACACCACCGGCATCCGGTGAAACAATGACGAGGTTGGAATTAAACTTTTCCTTGATATAGCTGATGAGAACCGGAGCGGCGAAGAGGTTGTCAACGGGAATGTTGAAAAAACCCTGGATCTGCCCGGTATGAAGATCCATGGTGATTACCCGGTTTGCGCCGGCCGTCGTCAGCAAGTCGGCCACCAGTTTGGCACTGATGGGAACCCGCGGCGCCACTTTTTTGTCCTGCCTCGCGTATCCATAGTAAGGGATGACCGCGGTGATTCGACGGGCGGATGCCCGCTTCATCGCGTCAATCATAAGCAATAGTTCAACCAGATTGTTATTGACCGGGTGGCAGGTGGATTGAATGATGAAGACATCCTTGGTACGGACATTCTCGTCAATCTCGATCTGAACTTCCCCATCGCTGAACCGGTCGATCTTGGCACCGCCCAGGGAAATATTCAGATATTCACATATTTTTTCCGCAAGTGCCGGATTGGAATTTCCCGAAAACACAAAAAAATCGCTCATTACATTAGATCCCCACTCCTACCTGAGCATAAAAGTTGGCTGGGGCGGGAGGATTCGAACCTCCGAATGCAGGAACCAAAATCCTGTGTCTTGCCACTTGACGACGCCCCACTATAAAAAATCGCCGAATTCAACATTAACCCCAGCCCATCGGCGGCCGTCGGATCCGCAATAGGATGAGTCTTTATTGAACACCGGCAATGTTAAAGTAGTGTCCATCCAGAGACAGCATCTTGTGGCCCATATCTGCGTTCTCGCGTTTTAGAAATACTCGACGTAAGCCCATTACGACTGCGTTTTCTAAAACAGTGCGGCCTTGATCTGAACCACAAGCTACTATCTCTGGATGGACACTAAAGTAACAGATTGGCCAGAAATATTTTTTCATCAACACGGTCCGGATAATTCGCCTTGGCGTCAAGGGCTGTTTGACCATCAGAATACAATCCGAATACAGTCGGCCCGCTGCCGCTCATCAATGCACCATCAGCGCCGGATGAAATGAGATATTTTTTGATCCTGTCGATAATCTCGTATTTTTCGGCGGTTACGGCTTCCAGATCATTGTTAAGATGCCGTCCTGCCTGGAAAATCAGGCCATCAAAAGGTTGATAATTAAGTTGTTTTCGGGGTTTTGTCAATCCTAATTTCAGATTTTTATAGACCCATGCCGTGGACACCGGGAAGCCGGGAAATATGAGCAACACGGTACAGGGACGAAGCCTGTCATAGGGCTGTAATTGTTCTCCGACCCCTGTGGCGATGGCTGGTTTTCCATGGATAAAAAAAGGAACATCAGCACCGATCTGCAGTCCCATGGCCATCAGGCGATCCGATGAAAACGGGTAATCGAACAATTGGTTCAGACCGGACAATACACCGGCTGCATTACTGCTGCCACCGCCCAATCCGGCACCCACGGGAATGTTTTTCACCAGCGTGATGGAAACACCCGGATGCCGGATGCCTTTTTCAATCTCCAGTTTTTCCAGAAACAGTTTGGCCGCACGTGCCGTCAGGTTCGTTTCATCTCCGGGGACATCGGGATGATTGCAGACCATACGCAATTTATCGGCATTCAGATCAAGCTGCAAGGTATCATACAAACCGATGGCGCACATGAGCGAACACAATTCATGATACCCGTCATCACGCTTTCCGGTTATATGTAAAAACAGGTTGATTTTGGCGGGAGTGGCTATTTCAAGTGTATTTTTGAGCATATCGGCAGATGCCGTCCTGGCCTATTTCGTATTTTCGCAACGCCGCTGAATGGGATGTTTGGCTCTTGAAGATGTCACGTTATTTTTTCGCGAGCCCTTAGTCCCCACGAGGCCGGCCTTATATTCGCCGGGCGAAACGGCGACGCGCTGCTATTCCTTTTCCTTGATGTACAGAATCCGCAGATCATAGAGGATGTTCTTTAACATTTGTTCCTCATCCATGGTCAGATTCCCTTTGCTTTTCTCTTCAAGAATGGCAAGGATATCGATAGTCTGTTTGGCCATGGGCAGATTTTTGACTTTTTTACCGATACTCGGGTCATCAACGATACCCAGGTGGACCAATGCTGATGAGTTCAACGAAAAAATGAAGGTTGAAAAGTTGATTTTTGGGAGCAACATTTCCTGTTCGTCATCTTTTGCCTGTTCATTCCCTTTTGACGGGCCCGCCTCCACTGACGCTTGATCGTTCTCCGCGCCTGTCTTATCTTTCTCTTGATCAGTCATGGTCTCTCTCCTATATAAGGCATTATATTCCGAACCAAATGATGTAAACATGAATACAATATGATACCAAATGGTTGAATGGTTCAGCAATATTAGTTAAAAAAACAAACATGTTCAAGTGATAATTACGATGGGAACGGAAAAGGTGACGTCATGCTGATTACGGAAATACTGGCCAGGAATGCCAGGATGTATGGGGCCCATACGGCCTTGGTTGAAATTGATCCGGATGCAGGCCGGCAACGGCGGATGAGCTGGAAAAAATTCGATGATGACGCCAATCGTCTGGCCCAGGCCTTGATCTCTCAGGGCATACTCAAAGGCGACCCGGTGCTGCTGCTGCTGGAAAACTGTCTGGAATGGCTGCCCATATATTTTGGCATCCTGCGAACCGGTGCATGGGCGTCACCCGTGAATACGCGGTTTGAAATGGATACCGTCCTGAAATGCGCCGAAATATCAGCGGCCAAGGCGTTGATTTTTAGCGAGGCCTTCATTGATGAGATCACATCGGCGAAGCAGCTGTTTGAACAGAGTGTCGAATCTTTTATTTTTGTGGGCCCCGAACGCAGAACACCGGACTTCGCCCTTTCATACCGGCAGATAATGAATACTTACCCACCGGAAAATCCGGTTGTTCCCTTGCGCATCACCGACGATGCCGCGCTTTATTTTTCCGCGTGCATCGAATATCAGGCCAAAGCCGTTTTGTTGAATCACCGCAACCTTGAACACGCCGGGTATGTTGAAAATCACCATCACCAGCAGACCCATGACGACAACTTCCTGTGTGTGGCGCCCTTGTATTACGCCGGCGCCAAAATGCACTGGTTGGGCAACTTTATGGTGGGCGCGCCGGCCGTTATTCTCAAAGCGACAACACCTCAGCAAATTCTACGGACAATAGCCGAAGAACAGGTAACCATCGCCTGGCTCCTGGTACCCATGATAATGGATATCCTGTTTGCCATCGACAGCGGTGAAATCAAGTTAAGCGAGTATGATCTTCGCCCCTGGCGGTTGATGCATACCGGCACCCAACCGGTACCATTGAAGGTCATTAAGGCATGGCAAAAACACTTCCCGTACCAGCAATACGATACGAACTATGGATTGGCCGAGGCCACCGGTCCGGGTTGCATCCACTTGGGCATGGAAAATACCCACAAAACCGGCGCGATCGGCATACCCGGTTTTGACTGGGAAATAAAAATTGTGGACGACTCGAATCATCCGGTTCCCGATGGTGAAGCCGGAGAGCTGGTGGTCAGCGGTCCCGGTATCATGAAAGAATATTATAAAAACCAAAAACTCACCAATGAAGTTATCGGTGATGGCTGGCTGTACACCGGGGATATCGTCCGCATGGATAAAGATGGATTCCTATGGTTTGTGGGACGTAAAAAAGAGGCCATTGTTACCGGTGGAGAGAACATTTGTCCCCTTGAAATCGAGGATTACCTTAAAGATCACGGAGACATTGAGCGGGTGGCGGTCATCGGTATTCCCAGCCTACGGCTCGGGGAAATCGCGGCGGCGGTGATTCAACCCAAAAAAAATGCCGCCCTCACGGAAACGGACATACGCGGCTATGTCGGCAGCCTGCCCAGGTACAAACAACCCCGGAAAATCATCTTTGGCGACATCCCCATGGATGCCGCCGGCAACATCGATAAACAAAAGCTTAAACAGATATACATACCGCACCGGAGCTGAAGCTTGGTTAGCGCCATGCCGGCATAACACACGCCGGTAACGCTATTGCTCAAACACCGGTTGCAGATCTGGACATCACTTTTTTCCCGCGGTAAATTACGCCGAGACACGGATTAAACCCGACACCATAGGCCAGTTCAGCGGGCGAGGCAATATCCCATACCGCCAGATCCGCCTGTTTCCCCACGGACAACGTGCCCTTTGAGTCCCCGATTCCCAGTGCCTTGGCGGCGTGTCGGGTGACACCGGCCAACGCCTCTTCAGGGGTCAGATCCAACAAGGTGCAGGCCATGTTCATAATGGTCAGGATACTGCCCACCGGACTGGAACCGGGATTGCAATCCGTGGATATGGCGATGGGAATCCTCAGTTCACGTATCCGGTCCACCGGCGGTTTCCGGGTTTCCCCCAGATAGTAAAACGCACCGGGCAGCAATACGGCCACGGTACCGGCTGCAGCCATGGCCCGGGCGCCTTTTTCCGAAAGGTATTCCAGGTGATCCGCGGAACAGGCCCCAAACCGTGCCGCCAGTTCCGCCCCGCCCTGATCGGATAATTGTTCGGCATGGAGCTTTACCCCGAGCCCAAGTCGGCCGGCAGCGGTAAACACCCGGTGAGTTTGATCCGCTGTAAACCCGATGGTTTCGCAAAAGGCATCCACGAATTCGGCCAGGTTCTTTTTCGCCACCACCGGCAGGACCTCCCGGCAGATAAAATCGATATAGTCATCACTTCTCCCCTTATACTCCGGCGGCAAAGCATGGGCACCCAGAAATGTGGGAACCACATCAGCCTCCAGTTCAACTCCAAGGCGGTGTGCCACTTCGAGCATCTTCACTTCGGTATTCAGGTCCAAGCCATATCCGGATTTTATTTCGACCGTTGTCACGCCTTCGGTCATGAGCGATGCCAATCGCCGGGAGGCGTCGGAGAACAGGTCATCCGGTGACGCCTTCCGGGTTGCCTTCACCGTGGACAGAATACCGCCCCCCTCGCGGGCGATCTGCGCGTAGGAGACACCTGTCAGTCTTTTTTCGAATTCGTCAGCCCGGGTCCCGCCCCAGACGATATGCGTGTGGCAATCTATCAGACCAGGGGTGATCCAGTGTCCATCCACATCCTCAACGGTTTTCGCTGCTGACAACAACGCCGGGGGTAGTCCTTTACTTTCTCCCAGCCAGACGATCTTGCCGCGTGAAACCGCCAGCGCTGCTTCGTGCATGCGTCCGTAGGGCTCTCGCCCGGCCATGGTGGCAAGGTTGGCATTGATGAACAAGGTATCGATGGCGCCGTCATATTCTACTGGCAAGGAGTTCATTCATTAACCTCAGTTTCAATGATCGGAAATGGTGATAGCAGGGTAACCGCCCTTGACTTTTTCATGTATTTATTCAGATTAATTTTCATCTTTTCCATGTGGAAATGCATACCATTTCTATACAACAGCTGAATCCATTTGTGAAGCATGCCGCCATTTGAAATTTGAGCTTTTTCATTTGACATTTCCTGTTTTCATCAGACACAATTCCAGCCCTGTCATTTTTACATGCGTTAGCCCTGGCAAACGGGTCAAATATTCTCTCCACTCAGACAGGCATTGCCATGGCGTGATTAAAATGTATTGCGGGAGATGGTTGCTCAGCCCTGAGAAGTATCATTGACATGGAGAGAAATGGGATAAAAACGGAGTCCCCGGCAGATAATTTCAATCATAATATATGTGAACCGATTTGAAATAGAGTTGTCCTGTTGTCCCCACCAATCCCCTTGTTTCAGAATCCAATTGGTGTATAACTGTATCATCACCGCACCGACCCCGGAAATCTTCAAGACGAGGAATAGCCGATTATGAGTCTACAGCATCGCATCCGGACATTTTACGAAGAGCACCTGCCCGAGGCAACCGTGGAAGGCAATTACCTGGTAGCGACTTGTCCGTTTTGCCCCGCATCTCCCGCGACCACACCCGGCAAACTCGCTGTCCTGGTGAATCCTGAGAGTTATTTTTTTGGATACTTCCGATGCACCCGCGGCTGCATGCCCGGTGGGTTCGCGCTCTACTTCGGCCGGCGTATGGGGATGGATCTTGAGCGCGTTCCCGGATTTGATCCGGATGCCGAACCGTTTGTCGAGGAAGTCAAATTCCCCTCGGCCGATATGAACAAGCAGGTCGACAAATTTCAGACACTCATGGATGACGATCAGTATGCCTACTTCCGGCAGTTCGGTATCCATAAGGAGGTGGTCGACCACCTGCGTGTCGGTTATAACGGGCGGTATATCGTTTATCCGTATGTCCTGGAAAATGGCAATGTTTATGCGGTACGGTGCACCCTGCCCACACGGTCCGACGATCATTTCTGGCGGGGCGATGAAAACTTTTTTACCAGCCGGTTTCGTATCTTCAATGCCCGGGAGATAAACCGCTGTGAAGGGGGTGCTGTCTTTGTCACTGAAAATGAACTGAATCTGCTGACGATCAAGGAATTGGGCTACCCCGGCATCGCAGTACCCTCGGCAGGAGATCTGGAGTCGATCGACCCGGCCAAATTCGCGGCCATTCGACACATCTATATCATGGTGTCCAATTCTCCTCAGCATCGACTCTCCGCCCGGGATCTTGCCCGGAAGATCGGTTTTAAGGCCAGGATAATGAATTGGCCGAGTTCAACGGTCCGCGATTATCAGCTTTCCGACCTGGCAAGGGACAAGGGAAAACAGTTCAAACAGGTTTTCGGAGCCATGGTTAAACAGGCCAAGGCATTTTCACCGTTTTCCTCTCCGGATCGTGAATACCGCCGGACCGTTCAGACCATCGACAGCAATAAGGGCAAGACCGTATTGGGATTTGCCACCGGCTTTCCAAAACTGGACCATGCCCTTGACGGCATACGCGGCATCAACATCATGGGCGGGCCGCCCAAGGCCGGAAAATCTTGCTTTTTCATGCAGATATCCACCCAAATGGCGGCGAATAAGACCCCCGTGATTTACTATGATTTTGAAAACGGCCGCCAGAAAATTTATGTCCGGACCCTTTCCCGGATCAGCGGATTGGAAGAGAAAGCGTTCCGGGTCGATATTTCCGCCGCCACAAACGCCGGGGCGATCACGGACGCCTATCACCGGTTTAAAAAAATGCTGGATTATTTTCGGGTGGTTACGGACAGAAAGCTGAGCCCGGAAATCATGCGGAGCCATATCGAATTCTTGAAACACGAAACCCGGTCGGAGTCGGTCCTGATCGTCCTGGACAGTCTCCACAAACTGCCGTTCAAGGATCTCACCGAACGACGTACGGGCATTGACTGGTGGCTCAGAAATATCGAAGCCATCAGGGATGAACAAAACGCCTCGTTCCTGGTTATCTCTGAATTGTCCCGCGACATGGAAGGTGGATACGAATCAACGCCCCATCTGGGTTCCTTCAAAGAGTCCGGGGATATCGAGTACAGCGCCGATAATGCCATGGTGCTTACCCCCAATTGGAATCCATTGGATCCCCTGACGGCTAACATCCGGAAAAGCACTCTGTGGATGGTCGCCAGCCGTGAAAACAGCCCGGGCAAGATTGCTGAATATGAACTCGATTATCCATACTGGCGCTTCAAGGAACTATAACAAGTGGTTCTAAAAATTATTTTCCCCTCCCTTTATACGCATGCGGGTGTCTTATCAATCTAAAGAAATCATCCATAATCCCGATGTTATTGCTGTGATATCAGCTGGTGTCACGTGTTCGTCAATTTCCAGGATTCCTGTTGAAACGCTTCCATCATTTATATATGCAGATGAAGGGTGATATTATGCGGCGAAGAGCGATAGCGTTGTTCATGATAATTTCTGTGGTACTGATCATGGTTAATATCAATCCGGTACAGGGCCAGATATACAAATATCAGGATGAAAATGGCGTCTGGCATTACACGGATACACCCGTGAATCTGCCGGAAGCGGACATCGCCGACGGGAACTCCCGGAACCGGGATACCGGGGCCGCCGGCAGCAAAACACCGGGCAATGATTTCGATTTAAACGATCGTTTAATCCGATCGATTCAACCCGCCAATCTCATTGAGAAGGCCTGTGCCGGGACGGTTGTCGTCCACAGCGGATTCGGGAAAGGGACCGGTTTTTTCATCAATGACGCCGGATATATTCTCACCAACAAACACGTTATACGCGCTACGGATAAACAGGAAGCCTCCACTGAAAAAAAATTCGATTCCTATGATGAGCAATTCAGCATAGTTGAAGAACGGCTGGATAATGAAGAAAAAGACTTGAGCCACGCCAGAGATCGGGTCGATGCGCTCCAAAAAAGGGCGGAAAACGAGTCAGACGCACAGCTCCGCAGCTTTTATGATGCGGATTATGAGCGTCTGAGAGGGAAATATGAGACCTGGGAACGGGACTTCCGCAGCCGGAAACAACTTTTCCTAGAACAAAAGAGGTCCTACGAACAGGAAAAATCCGATTATCTATACAAACAGAGCCTTGCCGGTCTGAACAAGAGTTTTAAAATCGAATTGGCGGATGGACAAACACATTATGTATCACTGGTAGCCACCAGTGATACCCTGGATCTTGCGCTATTGAAACTCGCACACTTCAGGACACCGTTTATCCAGCCCGCATCCAAACGCCGCCTGCCGCAAGGCGAACACGTGTATGCCATCGGTAACCCCATAAATCTCAGACATTCCGTAGCCAAGGGCATCATATCCGGTTACCAGGGCAGTTATGTAAAGACGGACGCAAAAATTTACCCGGGGAACAGCGGTGGCCCGCTGGTGACCCAAAGCGGCGAAGTAGTCGGCATCAATACATTCAAACAAATCACCCACAAATTCGAGGGTCTGGGATTTGCCATATCCATACACGAGGCCCTGCGTGAATTCAGCGCCTATCTGCCGGCCACCTGACCGCAAAACGGATTTGATTCACAAGCGCAACGGCCGAATTTCAGATGGTATTTCGCCTGTTTAAAAATAGGCTTGTGAAAAAAAACACATCATAAGATAATAGCGTGGTCCGGGAAATTCATTCAACTCAAATTTATCAGACGACTGGTGGGGAAAATGATCAAACGTACCATTTATGAATTGTGTCTGATTCTCCTAATATCAACGGTGATCGCCTTGTCCGTATATGCCTTTCGCACGGATAAAATGCCTTTCTTTGCCAGCGGCCGGCCCATGCCGGGGGGTTTGGAATTGCCTTACGAAATTATATCCCTGGAAAAAGCGATCTCTCATTTTGAGAATACATCCGCCATATTCGCCGATGCACGGTCGCCTGAAGAATACCGCAAGGGGCATATCAGCGGCGCAAGAAACCTGAGCGTGAATCATCCGGATGATTGGATAGGGGACTTTTTCACATCAACGGCAATGGATACGGCCATCATCACCTATTGCCATGGTGAGGAGTGCCCCCTGGCTAAAAACCTTGCGGCCAAACTCAGGGAAATGGGATTTGAAAAGATCTTTTACCTGGAAGATGGATGGGGGAAATGGAAAGGGCAAAGCCTGCCGTCGCAATGAAACATCCGTTCTGTATACCTATTCAGTTGCCGGGTTCATATCAACCGGCAAGGGCCATTAACCGATAAACCACCATCCCCGCAAGCCAGGCCACGTCCTCCGGTGACAACACATCACCAACCGATTCATCGAACAATATATTCGCTTCGCTGGGGAACTCATCATCGCCCTGCCAGATAATGAGTTGTATCGGAACAAGGGGCAGAGGGGCGACCTGATATCCCGCATCCCCCATGTCGATTGGTTGTGCATGAATCAGGGGTGCCGCATTTTTCAAGGCTGCCGGATTATCGCCGAATACTTTTTTTAACGGATTGGTTGCCCGCTTGACAAATGCGCTGAAATAAAAGGAAGCGCCCGGTATTTCGCGATACGATATCCAATTCCCGGTCAACTTTATCTTTTTCCGGGTCCCTAGAATATAGTGAAGGATCAGCACCTGTTCCTGGATCGGCACCTGGTGGTTCGGCTGGGTTTCATCGAAAAATTCGTAGGCGGGACATGTGATCCGGTATCTGTGATCCAGGAAGGGTACACCGACATTATGCCCGTCTATTTTTTCCAGGCCGGCGCCTTGAACCATCGCATCAACATCCATGCCCGCCAGTTCGGACACTGCCAGTTTCTTGGCATTCAGATAGTCGTCTACACGTGCCATAAATTATTCGCCTTGTTTTGGTCAACAACGGACTCGATCCGTTGATAATCATGATCTTGTCCGGGCAATGGTCCCGACCAAAAAGCCTCCCCGGGCAGGGAGGCTTTTTGTATTCGATACAAAAGAAAAGAGCCGTTTACTTACACTTCCAGCCAGGAATCCGAGTAGAGTGTTTTTCCCAAAATCACATTGACTGTTTTGGCATAGTTGCGCATTTCATCGGAAAGGCTTCCCAGATCCGGATCGTTGCCGTCCAGGATACCATAAATAAGATCAACGATATCTTGCCGGTTTCCCTTTGCGATAGCGATCAGTTGCTCATCCAGGGGGTCTGCGATAACGGATTCCATACCGCATTTCTCAAGCATGACCATGTATGTTGCATTCAATATCGGGCGCAGATGTTCCGGAGGACCGTTGGAGATATTGGACAGACCACAGGTGCTGCGTGCACCTGGCGACATTTCCGGAATCATTTTCTGAAATTCCATCAGGCTGATCGCCTGCGGTTGCTGGATATTCACGGGGGTGACAATACCGTCCACCCATATTTTTTCGTTGGGAATACCGGCCTCATTGGCAAAATAGAGCAGTTCCACACAGAGTGCGGCGCGTTCATTCTCATCCCTGGGCAATCCGTCGGGTCCCCACATCAGGGCGATGAAATCCACTCCATACTCGGCGGCCATGGGCACCATGCGTTCATAGCGTTCGGGACGGCACATGATCGAATTGACAATATGAGATTTCCCCGGCACTTCCTTGATAACCTTCAATGCCGCTTCTATGGCGTCGATATTGGAAGTATCCAGTGCCAGGGGGATATCCGGTACGACTTCCTGGACAACCTGAACCACCCACGGCATCAATTCGTGCCCGTCTTTTTTGGCCGGTCCCAGGTTGATATCGATGTAGTCCATCTGTTTTTCTTTTTGGAAAAGGGCTTCCTCCTGAATCGGCTTGGCATCACGTTCTTTAAACGCCCTGCCGATCTTGGTGGAGATGACGTTTAAGCTTTCACCTATGAGTAGCATACAACAACCTCCCTTTTTATAAATTTAAACCGTTGCGGGGTTATGACGCGGTAATTAAGCGCAACGAATACTCAAAAAGCCAAGATAGGGCCTATTTAAGCACTACGGCAAAAAAAAGCAACCGGTTTATCATGGAAAAAGGGGCAGCATTATAACCAAAACCACCCCGTGATTCCAACCGGCTTAACGCGCCCTGAGAAAACCAGGAATATGGGCGGCTTCTCTCGGCCCCACCGTAATGGCCCAGCCCGGCAGCTCTTCTTCAACATCGCCGGCGATGGCGGCGGCGTATCCGGGAATGATGATCTCCTGATGCTTTACCTTGTCCATGATGCCGCATTTTTTAACGAATGTCCCCACGTCATCACCGGCGAACTTTCCGGCCGCCCATGCGGTCAATACGGAAAGTCCCTCGGAATCCTTGATCAGGAGCCAGGTCGGAACCTTGCTGCCTTCAATTTCACCGGAAACGATAAAATAGGTCAATGCGAAGTTCGTGGTCACCAGGATAGGTGAATTCTCATCCGGATTGTTGACCTCGTAAATACCTTCGGTCACAGTCATGGGACGTTGCGGATCGGTGAAAATATTCAATCGCTCCAGCAGCAAGGGGAAGAGGTTTTCCCCTGCAAAATCGGACATCACGGCAATGCTGCCGTATTTGGCGATGTGCATACCCGCAATCAGGGTTTCCATATCAAGATTGGAGGCCATTTCGCACGGGAAGGTGATGGTGGGGAAACCGATGGCCCGGTTGCTGTCTTTCAGTGCCGAACGGCGCATGGCGATCAGGTCGTCGTTGGACTGTTTCACTTCCCTTGATCCCGGATCCAGGACCAGATCTTTCAGTCCCATGCCCATGAGTTTGTCGGTCATGGCCGGCAGTGCTTCGACGGAGTCCGCCTTGACCGCCAGCGGCAGGTCATTTTCCTTGGCAAGGGTGCCAAAGTCATCGATGTTATCTCCGGTAGCGGCATACATCAACGGGCGTTTGAAGTTACAGGCGTCGATGCCGGCTTTCATGACATCGGCATCTTCGGTCATGAGAATCAGGTTAAACTCGCTGGTTTCGGCGATTTGTTTGGCCACGGCGGCGAAGGCGTCCTTGCCGCCCCCGCTGTCTTTAACGGCCACCAGCTCCGGGCGCAGATTGAGCCCGACACGTTCATACTGAAAGGCATTCCAAGCCTTGAGTTTGGTTTCAAGCGCACCCTTATCGATATCGGAACCGACCCTGGCAGCCAGAACAGTAGGGTTGAAAAATGTTTTTTCATGACGATACTGGACCGTTTCCCCGCCGACGGTGGCTTTTCGAACACCGTTTCCAAGAACAACCGGACGAATGGGGGGTGCGGATGCTTCGGAAAGTTTCTCCCGGGCCTCATCGGAAACATACGGGCAACTGTCCAGTTCGGCTTTGCCGGATGCCAGGTTCATCGCAAAAGCAAGACAGGTGGGCACGCCACATTCCTTGCAATTGGTTTTCGGCAGTAATTTGAATATCTGAATACCGGTTAATGCCATTTTTTTCTCCTTGTATAATTAAGAGCAAGAGGATCGGATGATTTCAACTCGATCGTCATCAAATCGTATGCTTCTTTTTTTAGTCAGCCTTGCGGTGGTTGCAAACCGACGGCACACAACCACCGCAACACAATGTTCAACCGATTATCCGATCAGCGATTCCATGGAGAGCGCCGGATGTCCCTTCTCCTGGAGGAAAGGCAGGATCTCGTCTTCCGTGGTGCCAACGGTTTCATCGGCGATCATGTCGTACAAGTTCGGAACGCCCATTGCCGCGCCGCGTTTGTCGATCCGCTCCTTGATCTCTTCCTTCAATTGCTTGGGCATCCATACCATTCTCAAAAGTCCGCCGTCACCCATGATGAACTTGCCCTGGGTGATATTGAACTTGGAATGACCCACGAATCCCGGTGAAGAGGCTCCGCCACCCATAACACCGGCAAGGGTGGTGAACTTCATACCGCAGGGTGTTTCACCGGCATATTCACGGTTCACGGTCATCACACCGTTGCAGGAGGGCAGCATGGCCGCGATACATTCACAGCAGCCGCAGGTGGTCATCGGCTCGGTTACCATTGAATAGAAGTTATACTGACTGATGGCGCCCCTTGAAGCTTTGTGAATGAAATCATTGACACCCTTCCACATACCCATTTTCGCATCAAGGCACTCGCCCTTTTCGATGGGTTGGTTGGGACCGGTGGGATTGATTTCAAAAGAAGCCTTGCAATCCATCCAGTTGTAAGCACCGCACAAGCCGGTACGTTCCGGACTGACGGTACAGACATGGTTGGGTGCAAAGGACTGGCACAGGGTACATGAGTAATAGATCTCCACGTCCTCATCTGTCATCTTTTCCACGCGTTCATCCCGATGTTTATAGGCGGCACGTGCGGTCTTGGTGAGTTTATCCACGTCTTTTTTATTCGTGTACAGGGTAACCTGAACCTTGTCGAGAATTTTGCCGAAATCCTGGTGGAATTTGGCGTGAAGCACCACACCGAGATCTTTCAGGGTAAATCCTTTTTCAACGGCGGCCTTGCTCACACGAACCCAGGCGATATCCCTTTGTCCGATATGCATCACACCCTGGATATAGTTGATCAAATGGTGTGTCTGGCGTTCGAGGATCGGCTCGAAGTCTGCCTGGAACTCACGGCCGGCGACCTGGGCAAAAATACCCAGATAAAAGGTATCACCTTCTTTCATATCGGCCATATCAGGTCCGATAACCTCAACCTTGCCGTCTTCGATCTCGTTCATTTCCGCCATGCGCAGGAACTCGGTGCATTGGGTTTTCCCGCCGCCGGATTGGCAATACAGATCCGCACCGCGCACACGCTCGCCTTCATAGGCCGGTCCGAATGCACAGGGTATCTCAATTTCGCTGACCGTGGTCTTCAGACCGCGGACTTCAACGGATCTTTGTACCATCTGCTCATGGGCGACGTTGGCCACCACATGCTCGTAAGTGCAGATACCGGTGGGCAGAATTTCCGGGATGTCCGTATCCGCCAGCGTGGGGAAGCCCCAGTTTACACAACCGGCTGCTGCCGCGGCCCATTCGGCATTTACATCTCCCAGGGCGTTGACAAAGGCGAATATCCTGTCCTTATTATAAAGCAGCATTTTTTTATGATCGCCGGGTTGTATACCACCGAAGGCCATGGCGGCGCGATTGGCAAATCCCAGGGCGAAAATAGCCGATGAAATATCCGGGCCGAACGGCACGATACGGGTATTCCAGCCGACCTGAACATCGGCTTCGATCAATTGTTCAATCACGGTGGTGCCGTTCTGGTTGGCGGCACAGAATATATAGAGACTTCGTCTCTGGTATTCTTCCACAATGAGTTTCGCGGTTTCCGGATCCGGCGCGGAACCCACGATGGCGGCAAAACCCGGCGCGGAGCCGTCGACAAATTCAACCCCTCTTTTTCTGAAAACAGTGTCGTCTGCTGCACCCAGCCATATCTTCCCGGATTCCAGGTCCGGTTCTTCGGAATGCAGATAAAAATCCGGATCGTTCAGATACCGCAGGGCTTCTTCAATTTCAAAAGCCACCAGGGCTGCCATACCGGCATCCAACAGGGGACCGAGATAGGGCAGATGGTTGGAACCCTTCACATGCGGCGGCAGTAAACCGCGGGCAAAATCCAGGGGCTTTTTTATATCTTCCAGGGTTTCCACCTTGAGGCCCAACAAAGAATAAATTACCGGCAGGAAATAAGCGGTGTTGGGAAATCCGACCTTGGTGTCTGCATTGTAGGTTTCGAGTGCCCTTTTATACTGACCTTCTACTTTCGAGACGATATTATAACCACCTTGAATGGCGGCAAAAGCGACTAATCTACTCATGAATTCCTCCTTCGCTGAGGATTTAAGTTGTAAATTTAAAAATTAAGCTTCCAATGCCTGGCGATCCGCCATATCCATAAGAACACGCTCCCTGGCCTTGTCGATGCCGAGTTCCTTGCGTTTCTTGTCGATGTGGGCGATCATCAATTGCGCATGCTTGATCGGATCCGCTTCGAGGTCCCATTTCCCACCGTAAAGGTTTTCCACTTCATTGGACAGGTAGTCATGGAAGACCGGCGCACCGCTGGTGGGCAGGTGCAGGCCGAAGACCGTATAGACGCCTGAGCTGACAAAATACTGGCCGATGCTGATGGCCTTTTCACTCATCCATTCAGGTGCGCTACCGGCTGCCGGAAGGTCACAGATGTCCTTGCCCAATCCGCCGGCTTTTACAACTTCGGTGGCGGCCAGCAGGATGCGGCTGTTGTCCACACAGGAACCCAGATGAAGTACCGGGGGAATACCAACTGTCTCACACACTTCTTTCAGACCCGGTCCGCAATAGACACCGGCGGATTCCGGGGTGAGAAGCCCTTCCATGGCGCAGGCGATCCCGTTACAACCGGTGGTCAATACGATGACATCGTTCTTGATCAACTCTTTGACCACTTGAATGTGGGCCTCGTTGTGACGGGTACGGGCATTGTTGCAACCCACCACACCGGCGATACCGCGGATACGGCCGTTGATGATGTTGTCGTTCAAGGTGAAATAGGTGCCGCGAAAGGTGCCACCCAGATGATACTCAATGGACTCGACCCCAAAACCGCCGATGGCGGATGCCTTATGCTGGGGAATCATTACCTCGGAACCGCGGTTTTTAAAGTTGTCGATGGCCATGCGCACGATTTTTTCAGCGTCTTCCAGGGCATGATGCTCATCGAATTCGATGTGAATTACGTTGTCCTGCTCCATCTTGGCGATGGGATGGGTTGTAATCAATTTGGTGTGAAAGCACTTGGCAACATTGGCCAGGTTCTGGAAAACACACTGGATATCCACCACCATGGCATCGCAGGCACCGGTGATAATGGCCAGTTCCTGTTGCAGGTAAGTGCCGGCCTGGGGTACGCCGTGGCGCTGAAAAATCTCGTTGGCCGTGCAGCAGATGCCGCCCAGTTGGATGCCCTTGGCGCCCTTTGATTGGGCATATTCAATCATTTCGGGTTTCTGGGACATAGCCACGATCATTTCCGAGAGTACCGGTTCATGGCCGTGAACGATGATATTGACATGATCCTGCTTCATGACACCAAGGTTGGCTTCAGCTTGAAGGGGATAGGGTGTACCGAACAGGATATCCTGAAGATCGGTGGCCAGCATGGATCCACCCCAGCCATCCGCCAGCGAGGCGCGGGTACACTGTTTGACGATATTTTTATAGTCCTGGTCCACGCCCATATGGGTTCGATGCATGATCTCAACGATTTCACGATCGATATTGCGTGGTTTGACCCCGGCCTTGCTCCATTTATCATACAGCGGTTGGGGGGCCCGTTTCAGGTAAACCAGTTCACCCTCGGCCTTGCCCCATTCATTCAGGGCGATTTTGCCCACTTCCAGAGCAATCTCATCGACATCACGGTCCTGGATATTACCATCGACATCCACTGTGGTTTCCACACCCAAAGCCTTGGCCACCGACTTTAACTTGGCCACGTCTTTGATTTTATAAGCATCGCTCTCTTTACGGGCTGCCGACATGAACACTTCGGCCACACAGCGCCCGTGGTCGGAGTGGGCTGCGGCGCCGGCTGCCACCATACGGGCAAAATTGCGTGCGGCAATGGTATTTGCGGTGGCGCCACATAGTCCCTTTCGGGTGTCTTCACCTTCAATTCCCCCTTTGGGAAGGGGCAGGCGACAAGGGCCCATGGCACAATTCTTACAACAAATGCCCTGAATACCAATATTGCATGGTTTCATTTGGGCGGCACGGTCAAAAACCGTATCGATGCCCAGCTCCTGGGCTCGTTTGATCATTTCCTGGGTAGCTGGATCAATGGATGAAGCAATGGGATCCGCCAGTTTGGGCGCCTTTACGGCTGCTTTTACTATTTTTTCTTCTGCCATCAGAGGTTCCTCCTCGATTTTCGTTGGTATGGCAATTTGTATTATAAAATAAACTGAAATATCACACAGATCACGATCATCGACCGTATCAGGCCACTCGTCGATGAATTCGATTCAACAGATCCAGCATCTTTTCAAGATCCGATTTCTGTTCTGCGGCCGGGGTCAAAGTGACATCAGTATCCTCTACGGTTTCCCGCTTGGCCATTAACGCTTCTCTTTCAGCCGCACGCTTTTCTCTCAAGGCCTGTTCTTCGGCATCACGTGCTTTGACGGCTTTGGCATCCGCATCGGCTTTGGCCTTGGCTTCTGCCTCCGCTTTGGCTTTTTCATCGGCTTCCGCCTTGGCTTTGGCATCCGCCTCCGCTTTGGCCCTGGCTTCTGCATCCGCCTTTGCCTTGGCTTCTGCGTCGGCTTTAGCTTTGGCATCCGCCTCCGCCTTGGCTTTGGCATCCGCCTCGGGATCTACGGCAGGTGCTGCGGCTTTCGGTTTGGCTTTGGCCGCCGGTTTTGCAGCGGCTTTTTTCGCCGGTTTGGCGGCGGCTTTTTTCGCCGGGGCCGGCTTTTTCGCCGAAGCAGCCTTTTCCGCCGGAGCAGCCTTTTTGGCCGTCTCTTCTTCGATCTTCAAATCGGGTTCGGGCGAAAGGGCCAGCAGGTCAATATCCACATCCGCAAGTTGTTTGGTGATGGGCGCAAGGTCCTGCGCGGAACCGCCGTCGGCAATCAGATCGATATAGCCTTTCACCAACCGGATGGATTCCGGATGACGCATGATCAGAATATCGGAACCGGCCATCAGGTAGGAAACAGCACCAACGGCCTCCATGAGGATGCCCCGTTTTTCCGGATCACCGAGGGTCGGTGCTTCATCGACGCCTTGTTTGGCTTCTTTGCACTTCCAGACTTCATTCCCCAGGTTATTGATGATCGGCAGTTGAAGTTTGTCATCACCCTGGGCCAAAGCGGCCATGCGGAGCCGTTCCATTACCGAATAGGAATACTCCATGCCGTAACCCAACCCACCGGTGGTGGGATCGATGATCACCTTGTCCATGGAAACCCCGAGATTCTCCAGCAGGATATTCACCTGTTTGGCGAGGTTGACATCAATGGGGGAGGAAGAGATGACCGTGTGGCCGTATCCCATGGCGGCGGCACCGATACCTTTGTGGTTCTTATCCTCGACAGGTCCGATGATCAGGTTTTTACCCTGGCATTCTTCGGCGATTTGCTTGAGGACGGCTTCGTCTTTCTCTCCATTAGCGGTTCCCCAGATGATCAACGGGACATCAATGGCTCCCAACACCTTCTGGACGATGGCAGAGGCGTCCGCCGGGCTGGCGTCCTGGCCGTTGGGGTCCGTACTTTTAAGTTGCAGAACGATAAGCTCCGCGCCATATTTTTCAACGCATTTTTTAGCCCATGCTGCCGGATCGGATGCCACGTCCTTGAATGGAGCCAGGGCTGCTTCAGGCCATTCATCCGGCTCCATGTCCCAGACTTCCATTGCAATTTTGGGCTTGTGGGGCATGTCACCTTCAAACTGATAGAACGGATAACATGATTCTCCACCGACAGTGACGGCTTTGTCACCGGACCCTAAAGAAATCTCTTTAATGGCGCCGGCATAAGCCTCTTTATAGTATTCGAAACCCAATGTTACCTCCTTGTGGATATACCGGTTATGGTTTTTTGTTAATCGCATATCAACAAGTCAACCTGTTGACGTTACGCATAATAATGCGTTCGCTCACCACAAATCACGAATCAATACCCCCCCTTTCATTTTGTTTTTTTATTCTCTTAAATCGTATGCTTTTCTGCTGCGGCAGTTTAACCACTAATGGATTACAGACGACGAACAAACAACTCGGATACCCGGTAAATAGCTGGAAGGATTGAAAATGCAAACCGGTATAGTGCAAGGTACGTCCCATCATGAATACTGCGTCCTCGGTTGTTTGACATTCAGGGTTGATCGTCGTGATAAGGAATAAAATCCGGCTCTTTGATAGCCGGTAGAAGCCCTTTCCAGACCAATGGTACTACATATAGAGGGTCTTATTTTTTGTCAATAGAGTAGTCGGATTGAATTACAATTTGAAACTAAATTCGATTCATTGAAGATAGTTCAAAAAATTTGGGGGGTTAAGTGGCTAAATTACAAACGATACGAAGCGAATACCAGCGGTACCCGCAGAAGGTGTACAACGAGCCGGCCATGTGGGGGCCATGAATTTGATACAGCCCGATTTAATGGGAAACATGGTGGCCGACGTTCACGGTTTGAGTTCATCAAATCTGCAGCTCAACACAAGCATATCGTTTTCCGGCACCGTCTTGATCTTGAACGGCAATGCCTTGAACAACCGGACCATGCCGATGTTTTGCGGGGAGGTGTATGCCAGGAAACCGGCTATCCCGTTCCCGCGGGCAGCCTCACACAATTTTCGCTGGATGATCCTGGCCAGGCCTTTTCCTTGCCAGTCCTTACTCACGGAGTAAGCGACTTCGGCCATATTGGTATCCGGATCCAACTGATACTCACCCACAGCGATGACCTTGCCAAAACCGAATTCCCCAACCACGGCAACCACTGTCAGCGATTTTATATAGTCGACCTGCGAGACATCATTGACTTCGGTATGCACAAAACTGGTTTTTTCGTGAAAAAACCGTGCAATCACATCTTCCTTGTCCAGATTGTAGAAATGCTCCTGGATGCGACGCTCATCCACCGGTTTGGCCGGACGGACAATCACGGTGTCATTGGCGAAGGTCACGCTTTCTTCCAGGCCTGCGGGGTAAACGGCCTGTATGGTGCTTTTTAATGTGCGCTCGCGACCGATTAAAGCGTTTTCCCTGGCGTAATGAAACAGTTCATCACGATGATCCGGATGGGCGATGCTGATCAGGGCCATGGCCCTTTCCTGAAGACTTTTCCCGAACAGATTCACCACGCCGTACTCGGTAACCACATAATGCACATCCCCCCTCGGGACGACCACGGCCATATCGTCGAGGATTGGAACGATACGGCTCTTTTTACCCTTCATGGCCGTTGAAGGAAGCATGAGGAACGATTTCCCTCCTTCGGAATGAGCGGCGCCGCGGATAAAATCCATCATCCCGGTGACCCCGGAAAAATGATTGAACGGGAGCGCATCTGCGGCCACTTGGCCGGTCAGATCCATGGCCATGGCCACATTCAAAGAGGTCATGCGATTATGCCGGGAGATGACCGACGGATCGTTCACATAATCGGACGGATGAAATTCAAGGGCGGGATTGTCATTTATGAATTCGTACAGATTGTCCGATCCGACGGCTGTGCTGGCGACTATTTTTCCGTCATTCAAGCCTTTTTTGCGATTGGTGATCACACCGGTGGAATAAAGATCCATGATATCATCGGTCAGATACTGGGTGTGAACTCCCAAATCGTTTTTATCGGACAGGGCCAGCAGGGTAGCCTGCGGCGTTGTCCCCGGGCTGATCTGAATCGTCGACCCGTCGTCGACGAGCCGGGCGATGAGTTTGCCGATTTTTTTGGCCGCCTCGGATTCCGGAGAGCCCCCCACCGTTACCAAGGGTTCTTCATGTTCAACGATAAGATCGACATCATTCACGTGGATAAAGCTCTGTCCAAGCACCCGCGGCATTTTCGGATTGGCCTGGGCGATCACCAGATCCGCGGATAGAGCGGCTGACAGGCAGATATCCACGGAAACGCCGAGGCTCATCCAGCCGAAATCATCGGGTGGGGTGACCTGTATGAGGGCGACATGAATGGGCATCAACCGGCTTTTGAACAGGCGGGGAACTGCCGAGAGGTTTATCGGTGTGATAAACCGGGCATTTCGGGCAAGACTTCTCGGCTTGGCGGACCCCAGATAAAAATGACGGATATTCAGGCTTTGCCCTTTGGTTTTATTGGCGATCAGGGTGAGCGGCGTGCTCTCCAGGGCCATGAGCCTGACGACCTCAAGATCCGTCAGACCGGAGGAGGCTTCCGCCAATTGTCTCACGAGATGCTGAGGTTCCCCGCAGGATGATCCGATAAATATCCGCTGCCCCGGCCGAATTCGACTAATGGCCTCTTTAACGGTGCATTTTTTCTCTACGTAATTGTCGGCCCAATAGGTTGACCCTACCATGCTGTATCTCCGGTGACACGTTTTCTAAAAATTATTAAACCAAGTAAAACGATACCCCTTCAACCGATACATATCAACACTTTCCGACTTGTTTTTAGGAATGCGGTCGCCAAGTATCATTTTCCGGATATGGCGGCGGTGGACCGGGTGAACCGGATCAACACGACTATAGTGAGAACCAACAGAAGTGAGCAAATACCAAGGACCGGGAAAACCATCGCGATGCCCCGACTCTTTTCAATGGCTGCGACCAGCTTGACGGCCAATGCCCCGACACCGAAGGTCAATACAAATTTGGTACCGAATGCGGAATGATGAATCTTTTTGGGCGTATACCGGGCCACGAGAGTATTCTCAATGGGCTGCATACCCAACAGGCAGAAAAAATAGATCAGAGCCAATATCATCAAACTTCCGTCGGCAGCACAGGCCATTAAAAATACCGGTGGAATCGTTAAACAATGAAACAGCAGATAAGCAAACCGGCAATCAAATCGTTCACCGACTCGTCCACCGATGTATTGTCCAAGCACACCGATCATGAATATCAGGGAGGTGGTGCCGGTGGCCACGAGATTCTTTGAAATTTCACGGTCAAACACGCCGGACAGCCGGAGAAAAATATCCCCGAGGTTCAATTCAAAATAAGCCGGCATGATGACGCTGGCCCCCCGATAGGCGATGCCGCCGAGCATCATGGCGATGAGCAGTATGAAAAAGGCAAGGGCCGCCGTGTTGCCGCCACCAGTGGATTTACCGGCCGCTGTACTATCGCGGCCCGTTGTAAACAGCATCATCACAACCAGCCCCAGCAGATTGAGTAACCCCAGGCAGATGAAGGCCGCCCGGGGTCCGGCAGACCAATTCACGATACCGGCCACCAGCGGTGCCATGGCCAATCCCAGATTACCGAACATGCCGCTATAACCCATCCCCACACTGATGCGGCGGATCTGTTTTGAAATCATACCCAAGCCGATGGGATGGTAAATTCCTGAGAAAAATCCAACCGCCCCAAGCCCGATGGCGATTATCATGGGAGAGTCGATCCATACGGCAACGGCCAAACCGCTGATGCCGGCGCCAAAATAGTAAAGCGCCATCAGGGATCGCGCCCCGATCCGGTCCGCCAGCAACCCCCACGGCAACGCCGTAATACCGAACAGGACATACATGTAGAACGAAAGGTTCAGGACATCGGCCAGGGGCAGGTCCAGGTATGCGGCCAGCGGCAATACCAATGCCGGGAAGGTCAACATGTTAAAATGGCTCATGAAATGACCGTAACAGGTGGTCAGAAGAATTCGTTTCTCCTGTGTATTCATTGGGTTCCATTCACCTTAAAACTATTGACAAAAATTTCAAAAAAAAGCTATGTTGGCCGAATCATAAAAAAAAACATGGGGTTTCATTCCTGACTGCTACCTGCCTTGCAGTCCGAGACCCGGAGTGCCATGCGCTGTCGGTGACCGTCCGGCGACCGATTCATCGACGGATGTTCATTGCATACAATACAAATCGAAAAGGTCGTATTGTTATCAGGTACTGTTTTGATATTCAATCCTGTATTAAATCCCATTAACATCATCTCCCTTTACGGGCAAAAGGCAAAATAAGAAAACATGAAAATCCTGGTCGCCATCAGCCGCACCATCGATCATATCAACGAATGGGTGGGCCGTGGTGTCGCCTGGATTACCGGCCTCGTGGTGATGGTGGTATTCATCGATGTGGTCATGCGCTACGCGTTCAACATGAGTTTTGTGTTCACCCAGGAATTGGAGTGGCATCTGTTCGCTTTTATTTTTCTCATGGGCGCCGGCTATACCTTGCTCAAGGACGGTCATGTGCGGGTGGATATCATCTATCAGCGTCTGAATCCCAAAGCCAGAGCATGGATAAATCTTATCGGCGTCATCCTTTTTCTGCTACCCGGCTGCGTGATGATCATCACCTCCTCCTACACTTTTGTCTACAACGCCTGGGCAGTGATGGAAGGCTCGCCCGATCCCGGCGGCATTCCCTATCGATATATACTCAAGGCCGCCATCCCGGCAGGCTTCATACTCGTATTGCTCCAGGGAATTTCCCTTGGGATAAAATCAATCCTGACCATTGCTGATTCACTTCCGGAAAAGGAAACCGAGCTCTGATGGAATATCTGCCGGGTTGGATGTTTTTAGCACTCACCATTTTACTCATGGCCGGTTTTCCGGTCACCTTCACCCTCATGGGAACAGCCCTGGTTTTCGGTCTCATCGGCTTCGGCTGGTCATTTTTCAATTTGCTGCCCATCAGAATCTGGGGAGTCATGACCAATGTCACCCTGCTGGCCGTGCCGCTGTTCGTTTTCATGGGGGTAATGCTGGAACGCAGCGGCCTGGCCGAAGAGCTCCTGGATACAATGGGCCTGTTGTTCGGACGAATCCGCGGCGGCCTGGCGGTATCGGTGGTCATAGTGGGCGCACTTCTCGGTGCATCCACTGGCATTGTAGGCGCTACGGTGGTTACCATGGGGCTTTTGGCCGTGCCGACCATGTTAAAACGGGGATACCAGAAAGAAGTGGCCACCGGAACGGTATCGGCCTCGGGGACATTGGGACAGATCATTCCCCCCAGTATTGTTCTGGTGCTCATCGGCGATATTGTCGGTGTGCCGGTGGGGGATCTGTTCATCGGTGCGATCATACCCGGATTGATCCTGGTGGGGTTATACATTTTTTATATACTGATGATTGCCTTGATCCGGCCAAAGGCAGCACCGGCAATCCCCCGGAGCGAATTGGCGGCATTGACGACCAAGATATTGCTGGTGAAAGTGACCCGAGCGCTGTTTCCGCCGTTGTTTCTGATGCTTGCCGTTCTCGGTTCGATATTCGCCGGCGTGGCCTCCCCCACCGAAGCCGCCGCCGTAGGAGCGGTGGGCGCCACGCTGTTGACGGTCATCAACGGCAAATTCAGCCTCAAAATCCTTCATGATGTCATGCATTCCACCCTTCAGCTCACCTGCATGGTGTTTATCATTCTTGTCGGGGCGGCCGCCTTCGGACTGGTATTCAGGGGGTTGGGCGGCGATGAGCTGGTTCGGGGGTTTTTGGGGGCCATTGCCGAAAGTCATGGCAAATGGTTCGTGCTGGCGTTCGTCATGGGACTGATCTTCGTCATCGGCTTTTTCCTGGATTTTATCGAAATTACTTTCATTCATGTACCGGTTCTCGCACCGATCATGCTCGAATTCGGTTTTGACCCGATTTGGTTCTGCATCCTGATCGCCGTGAACCTGCAGACCTCATTCATGACACCGCCCTTCGGATTCTCCCTGTTCTATCTCAAAGCCGTGACACCGCCGGAAATCACCACCGGCCACATATATCGCGGCATAATACCGTTTGTCATTTTTCAGCTCATCGGCCTGTTGATAGTGGTTTTCTTCCCGGAGCTTGTGACCTGGCTGCCGACTGTGGTATTTGGAAAATAAAGCTGTCCGGCAGCCCCGGATGCTCTATATAAAAGAATCTCAATTTAGGTCTTGGAACGATAATCTTTCATCTGTCTTCATGGGGGGTGTGGTTTCCACCACATCTGCAATACCATGATTGACGGCATTTAACCGGAGATGATCCCATCTTTAACGTTAAACAGGAAAGGGGAGTGGCTACTATGAAGAGACGAGATTTTATTAAAAAAACAGGTCTGGCAGCAGCCGCTGCCGCAACAGCCGCCGCCGGGCTCGCCGGTTGCGGAAAAAAGGAAGAAGAGAAACCAATGGAGGCACCGGCGGTGATCACCAGGAAAACCTATGAATGGAAAATGGTCACCACATGGCCACCAAACCTGCCGGTCCTGCAAACCGGCGCCGTTCGATTTGCCGAACGGGTGGAGGCGGCCACCGGCGGACAAATTAAAATCAAGGTGTTTGCCGGAGGAGAACTTGTACCGCCCCTTGGGGTGTTTGATGCCGTATCCGAAGGCACGGTGGAAGTCGGTAGCGGTGCGTCCTATTACTGGGCAGGCAAAGCGCCGGCCGCCCAATGGTTTGCCGCCGTTCCGTTTGGATTCAATGCCCAGGGCATCAACGCCTGGTTCTACAGCGGCGGCGGCCTTGAACTCTGGGAAGAAGTTTATGCGCCCTTCAATGTGGTACCCCGGCCCCAGGGCAACACCGGCGTTCAGATGGGTGGGTGGTTCCGGAAAGAAATGAACACCATCGATGATTTTAAAGGCCTGAAGATGCGCATCCCCGGGTTGGGCGGTAAAGTCGTGAGTAAAGCCGGCGGCACGGTGGTACTGTTGCCCGGCGGTGAAATCTTCACGTCCCTGGAACGTGGGGTCATCGATGCCACGGAATGGGTCGGCCCCATGCATGACCTGAGAATGGGCTTCTACAAAGCCGCTAAATATTATTACTACCCGGGATGGCATGAGCCCGGCACCACCCTGGAAGTCATGTTCAACAAAAAAGTATACGATGGCCTGCCATCGGAACTCAGGGCGATACTGGATGCGGTGGCCGCCGAGACGAATGTGTGGAGCCTGTCTGAATTTGAAGCTGGAAACGGTGCCGCACTCCAGGAACTCATCACCGAGCATAATGTCAATCTGGTAAGGTTTCCCGAGGAATTACTGGCGAAACTCCGTGAGTTGGCTGAGGAGACGCTGGAGGAGGAAGCCGCCAAAGATGCCATGTCCACCAAAGTTCATACGGCCTTCAAAAAGTTCAAGGAACAGGTGGGCATATGGGGAAGTGTGTCGGAGAATGCTTACTACAACGTGATTGCGGACAAGTACAAGCTCAAAGCATAGAGGGGGAAGTTCAAAAAACAAATGGCAACTTGAGGAATTTTGCGAACGTACAACATCCCTGCCTCATTACCATGCCCCGGCATGGTAATGAGGTGGAGGCCATATCCTTATCCCGTGGTGGATTCCTCCGTTTCCGGTTGCCGGACAACCAACACGGGTATCTGGCTGCGCCGCACCACACGCCTTGCGGTACCCCCCAGCAGTGCATCGGCAAAAGCATTGTAACCATGGGTGCCCATGACGATCATATCCGCATCTATCTCCTTGGCCTGCTTCAGAATCTCCTCCACCGCGATACCCCGCTTGGTTATGATATTACCCAGAATAAACTTACAGGCATCGAGTTTGGTGTTCATCTCCGAACAGAATTCGTTGAGACGTTCCGTAACATGGTCCAATAGTTTATTTTCCCTGTCTTCCAACAATTTCTGCCATTCCACCTCCCCCAAATAACCGCTGATTTGCAAATACGTGCTGGCACCGAATTCCTCTATCACATGGAGCACCGTCATCTTTGCACCGTATTTTTCAGCCAGACTCGCCGCATAGTGAAAAGCAGGCCTGGAATTGTCCGACAGATCCGTAGCATAGAGAATGGTTTTAATCTCTGGTACCATCATATTCTATTCCTTTCATGCTGAACACGGTTAGTGAACTATATATCTGAGGCTGGACACGAGCCGAACCCGGAAAACTGAAGGTATCTGTTCCCAGTCATCCTTAACCCCTGGTGAACTATTGAAGAACCCCGCGTCAAGAAGCGGGGGCATGCGTTCGCCATTGCGCTTCATCAATATGCGAGCAAGATGTACCTGTCAATACGAGAAATGTCAAATGGCGGTATGATATCCAATTTTAAGGATCGCATTGACGATAAAGTGAAGCTAAAATGTCAGTATTCCGCCCTTTGGCATTTGGGTTTCTTCATTTGAAATTATAACTGTCCCTTGCCTCAACACATGAACAATATGTTAAAATCTCTGTTGTCATGCCGAATCTACATGCGATCACCCTGCCGGCACCCCGGACCGGTCATCGCACTCTTTCCGCCAAATTGCGGTGTCACGTGAATTCGGGTACTGATCCTCTCTTTCAACATCGACACATGCGAAATAATCCCCACCAGTTTTCCCTCCTGATGAAGCCCGGCCAGTGTTTCCAGTGCGATATCCATGGCTTCCTCGTCCAGGGTACCGAAACCTTCGTCCAAGAACAAAGAGTCCACACTGACTTTCCGGCTGGCCATATGCGAAAGTCCCAGGGCAAGGGCCAGGCTTACAATGAAGCTCTCGCCGCCGGAAAGATTCTGGGTCGAACGAATCTCACCGGCCTGATAGTTGTCCACCACATTGAGCGCCAGTGGTTGGTGATCATCCCGGATCAACAAATACCGGTCCGTCATTTTTTCCAACTGCCGGTTTGCATGGGAGACCATGAGCTCAAAGGTCAGGCCCTGGGCAAAATTCCGGTATTTCTTGCCATCGGCGGAACCGATGATCAGGTGCAGGGCATCCCACCGTGAGTTTACTGAAGTCTGCGCTTCAATCAATTTACGTTTGTCACGATATTTGAGTTTGGCATCGGTATTATCTGTGAGTTTTTGCTTGACGGCGCCGATCTGCTCGCCGGATACTTTTAACGCCTCCGCAACAGCGGTGCGGTTTTCCATGATATCTTCCCGAGGCGTGTCGGTTATTTTCTTGTTGATTTCCTGTGCAAGGCGGGTCTCCCGGTCTGTTTGGCGCGCAGCGATGTCGGCTTGTTTTTTATCAAGACGTTTTTCACGGCCGGCCAGGTCGTTTCGTTCCCCGGCTGAGATGCGACAGGAAATGAATTTCGCTTCATCCTCGAATCCGGCTTTCCGATAACCGTCGGCAAAGACCGATTCTTCTCTTTCAAGTTCCGTTTTTCTACGGGTTGTCGTCTCTTTCAGGGCATCGATTCGTGCTTTATGTTCATTCAACCCCTGCTTGATCCGATCCCGGGTTTCCCTTGAGGCTTTTTCCGAAGCTTCAGCTTCCGCTGACGCTTTTTCAAGTCGCGTTTCTTCCCGATCAGGATTTTTCTTGCCGTAAAGCGCTGTTCGCTCACGCATCAGTGTCTCAAGGTCTTTTTCCTGGGCGTCAAACGCCTCTTTTTTCTTGCCAAATGCCTCACCGAGGGTTTTGATGACGGCATCCAGGCCACTCAATTCCGCCTCCAATTCGCCAATCTGCCGTCCGACATCATCTTTTCGCCGTTGATGGGTCTGCCATTTTTCCAGGCGTTCACCGAGACCGGACAGAATAGCATCCAGATTGTCGCCCGGGGAAGTGGCAATACCAAAGGGATCGAGTTTGGCAGCGATGCCATGGTGCAATTCGAATCCTTTATCAGCGGCGGCCTGCCGTTCCATTTCCGCCCGCATCACGGATGTCGAAGCCTCTTCCGTTTCAAACCGTGCACGGACGAGTTTTTTTTCGGCGTCGGCCAATGCCGACGCCGCATCCTTTTCATCGGATGCGTGCTGTTTGAGATCATTGTCCAGGTCGTCCGCCTTCTGAATCAGGCGGGAAAGCACCTTTATTTTTTCTTCCGTTTCATCCGTTGCCGGGACATTTCCTTCGGCATAGGGATGGTTCAGCGATCCGCATAACGGACAGGGGGAGTTATCCTCGAGTTTTGAGCGTTCGGTTTCAAGGTCGTTGATATTCCTCAGGAAGGCCATCTCACGCATGAGGGTGTCCAGCTCCATTCGATACTCCCGCAGCAATCGCCCGCCCAAAATGGTTGATATGGCTGACCGGGTCTTCTCCATTTCCCGCGTTATTTCCTTATGTTTTTCGCTCAGGGCAAGACACAGCTTCTCCCGGCCGGCGAAACGCGTGTTTTTCGCCTTGAGTGACTTCTTCAAACCGGATACCTGCTGATCCAATGTGGAAACGACGTTTATGGACAGATGCCGATTTTTTATCTGTTCCGTTATACCCGTCAGTTCCCCTACAAGTCGCGCGTCAGCGGCGTTGGCGTGAAGATAGGCTTCCACTGCGGAAAGCGCTGAACGGACGGTCGTCAGTTTTTCTGTTGATCTGGTATGAAGTTCTTTTTTACCGGAGAGCTGAATGTCCATTTTCCGGTATTCGGATTTTAATGACTCGAACTGCTGCTGTCTATCTGAAATCCGAAGATCAAGCGCCCTGACCTGTTTGATCATTTCCAGCTTGCTTTTCTGGTCATTTCTCGTTTTTACGACTGCTTCCTCTGCATTTTTCAACTCGAGTTCATGTACTCCGAGTTTTTTTTCACGATCCGGAAGCTGTTTTTCTGCATTGGCCAGGGTATCCAGCTCCTGTTGTTGCTGTGTTCTTTTTTCAGTGATGGTTGCATACACGCTGTCCAGTTCAGCGGCCTTGAGCCCGTTGAGCAATCTCTGTCGCTGGGGATGAAAGGCTTGTAATTCCTCGTTCAGGGCGGTTGTTTCACCGTCAATCAGGAGCAGTTCTTTTTTGAGCGCGTCAATTCCATCCAGCCAGTGTATCTCTTTCTCCAACCTGTCATGTCTGACGCGGAGGTTTTTCTCAGCTTTTTGCATCTCCTCCAGTTCCCGGCTGAGTCGTGTTTCGTCCTCATCACCCAGGATGGAAATCCCTGCGGTTTCCGCCTGTATCAGTTCCAGCTTTGCCTGCTCTTCACGCTGGCGCTCATGAACCCGTTGTGAAATATGGCTGTATATCTCCGTACCGGTGATCTGCTCCAGGATCGGCGACCGGTCATCCGCGGATGCCTGTAGAAACGCCGCAAATCCGCCCTGGGCCAATAACATGGAACGGGTGAACCGGTCAAAATCCATGCCAGTCAGAATTTCCACCTTTCCGGCGACATCCCGCAACTTAGTTTCCAGAATGTTTCCGGTTTCGGCATCGGCCAACTCATGCCTGGGCATCTGAAGTTCTCCGTCCGGTTTCTTTCTCGCCCGGTGCTGGCTCCAATGGCAGCGGAACGTACCTTCCCGTGTTTCAAAGGTCACTTCGGTAGCACATTCGCCGGTTTGCCGAGACATGATGTCGTTGGTGGTCTTGGTTACCCTGGACAGTCTTGGGGTTCGGCAATACAGGGCAAGACAGATGGCATCGAGAATGGTGGTTTTGCCCGCCCCCGTGGGACCGGTGATGGCAAAGATACCGTCGGAAACATACGCCGGATCAGTGAAATCGATGGACCATTCGCCATAAAGTGAGTTCAGGTTTTTAAATCGCAGGTGTATAATTTTCATGGGCCGCTCCGCTATTGTGCGTTTCTATCTTCTTCATAGAGTCCCTGAAGTATTTCATTGTGGGCTTCTATCAGGCCGGGCCGTTGCTCCATTGGCACATCATGGGCATCCAGGCACCGGTCGAAAACTTCCCCGGCATCCAAATCATCCAGGGTTTCCATGTCTTGCCGGTGCATGATTTTTTCAAGAATCCGCCGGTTTTTAATCCGCCTGATTTCCAGGTGAGAATCCGATATGGCGTCATTGAGAATATCTTTCAGATTTCCGGATAGCTCTTCACCGGTATAATCGACTTCAAGCCAGGCGTTGCTCTCATTGGATTTCAACTCCCTGATACGGGTTTGAATCTCGTCAAACGGCCCGGAAATGCGTTCCAGCGCCTGAAAACAAGGGACAGGAACCTCTTTTACGACAGGTTTAAGTTTAGTGAATTCGACCAGCATCACCTTTTTCTCCTGGTTTGCCTCCCCGAACCCCATGGGAATGGGAGATCCACTGTAGCGGTAATGTTCCAGGCCGCCCACCTTTTGTGAGATGTGCAGGTGCCCTAGCGCCAGATACCCGATGCAATCGGGGAATATCTCGCTCCGCACCCGGGCGAGTGACCCCACGTACAACTCCCTCACCCCGTCATCTTCCACTATTTTGCCGCCGGCGGCAAAAAGATGGCCCATGGCGACGATGGGCACACCGCCCGATTCTTCTTGCCGTTCACCGGCCACGGCGCAGACAGACGCATAGTGTTCCTGAATCCCCGCGATCAATTTACGATTTTTCTCATCACTGCTTTCCCCGGGTTCCGCTGTCCGGATGTCACGGTCCCGCAAATAAGGAACGGCGCAGACGACAAGTTCGGGGGTACCGGATACACCGTTCAATACCAGCACTTCATCGGCCGGATCACCGGTTATCGACCCCACGACATGTACATTCATGTACCGCAGCAGTTCCCTGGGGGCACTGAGAAAAGAGGGGGAGTCGTGATTCCCGGCGGTGACCACCACGTGCCTGCCGGGCGAATCGGCAACCCGGCAGAGAAACCGGTAGTACAATTCCTGGGCACGATTGCCGGGCACGCTGGTATCAAACACATCGCCGGCAACCAGCAATACATTAACACCCTCGGTGTGGATATACTCCGCCAGCCAATGCAAAAACGCTTCCTGTTCATCGTATCGTTTGCGGCCGAATAAGGAGCGGCCGAGGTGCCAATCGGATGTATGAAGGATTTTCATGACCATAAACCTTTAAAATTGATTAAATGTGGGTGCAATATGGCCGATGGCGGGATCCTTCGTCAAGCTTGAAGATCGACCGGCGAATTCATTGACATTAATTGTACCCTGGAGCTACATATGGAACAATCCGATTGATTGGGAACACCATCTCAAGGTTTTAGGACGTCAACAACCTCATTTTTTGAACCACCATCAGACTGAATCGGAGGGGAAAATGCAGCTTGCGGATCGTAAGGTTCTACGCTGGACAGCCTTCCCGGGCATATTGGGCGGTTTCTTGTTTTTATTCTTTGCCATAAATCTTACGGTACCGTTCTTCCAGCCGATTCACCACCGCACCTTGAACGTCTTCATCCACCTCACCATGTTGTCGGCAACCTTCGTTTGGCTTACCGGGACATTTCTGTGGGGACAAAACAAGTCTGGAATAATGGGCGCCATCGGTTACTTCGCAGCGGTGGTGGGTCTGATTTTAATCGGAATCTGGTTTTATATTTCGGATTTTCTTAATATGGCCGGAACCGTTTCCCTGTGGACCGCCTGGGCCAGGATTATATTCATTTGGGGTATCATGATGTTCGGCTCAGCCACCCTTCAGGCCGGCCAATTTCCACATCTTGCCATCATCCTCTGGATATTGGGATTCGTACTGGGCCATGCCGGCATGGCGTACCAATGGTCGGGGCGACTGTACCTGATCGCTGCCGGAATGATCTGGACTGCTGCCATCTTCTGGTTGAAACCCCGGCCAACTCAAAAGAGAGCGGATGTACCTGAAACCGAAGCGGGAAGCGTTGGAAGGCTGGTGTCATTGGATCTGCATAGAGGTCTGATCATGGTAATAATGGCCATCGACCATGCCAGTGCAATGATCCGCCGGTCTCATCCTTTCGAATATTGGAATTTTCCCATGCCGGATTACTTCGCCGCACCCGGTCTCTTTCTTACACGCTTTGTCACCCACATTTGTGCACCTGGCTTTTTCTTTCTCATGGGTACCGGCATGATCCTGTTTTCGGAATCACGCCGCAAGCTGGGGTGGTCCCATGGTGAAATAGTGTGTCACCTGACCTTAAGAGGGGCTCTGCTTATATTTTTAGAAATGATACTATGGACGCCAATTCTCCATGGCAAACCCGTGTTTACCTATTTAGGAGTTCTTTTCGGTTTAGGTGGTGCGATGGTCGTCGGTGCATTTATGATTCGATTTAATCGGATGGTATTGCTGGGATTCGGTGTGGCAGGAGTTATGATCACCCAGTTACCGCCCCAGTTTATAATGACTATGGGGCAGTATAATAACCCGATTATGATTCTTTTTCTGGTTCCACAAGTATCGGGTGGCTGGGTTAATTATTACCCGGTCCTGCCATGGATGAGTATAACGGCCCTGGGCATGTTGTTCGGAAAAGAAATACTGCTACACCCGGATAAAGCATATGGACGGCTGCTAATGACCGGCCTGATCTGCCTGGCCCTGTTTCCGATCATCCGGTGGCTTGGCGGCTTCGGAAACTTCAGACCCGCTGCCGGGTCAGGGTGGATAAATTTTTTGAATGTGGTCAAATACCCACCTAGCCTGGTCTTCACCCTCATCACCTTGGGCTTGAATTTTGTCCTGCTTTATCTGTTGGAAGTAATCCACGGCGTATTGGGAAACTGGCAAAAACCGTTACTGATTTTTGGAAAGACCGCATTGTTCTTCTACTTTACCCACTGGTATCTCCTGGCGGCCTTCAGCCTGCCCTTCTTTTTCATCAGATCCAACCTGCTATGGACCTACCTGGGATGGGCAACGGGCTTATTGATGCTTTATCCCATATGTGCCCGGTACCTTGAATTTAAACTTTCCACAGCCCCAGGCTCGATCTGGCGCTTAATATAAATAGTTATCGCCAATAACAGTGACGGTGCCTGTCCCGCCAGGACATGCAATCCCCCTGAACTGATTTTAGACAGTTGATTTTTTAATTTTCAATAAAAACAGCGCACTAACTTTGCGCACCACGGCTTTGGCACTACCAAAACAAGTATCTATCGCTCAATCGAGTTCTTTGATCGTGGGCGGAAGCGCCACCCGTACCGATTGAAAAACTTTTCCGCACACGCCCTTGCTTTCACTTCGGATGGCAAAGCATTGGCCGTTTTCTTTAATTCTCACTTGCTTGAGCGCTTTGAGGTCCTGCTTGATATCGGACCACTCAAACCTGTGCTCACTATCGGCCAAGCGCTGATCGAGCTCTTTTCGAAGAACCAGAGCAAGAAAGCTGCAAAACACATGGCCTGCAATATTGGCATCATTTTGATGGTAAACAGGTCGAGTCTCCAAAAGTGATTTGACATCCCTGAACACACGCTCGACTCGCCACAGTTCCTTGTACTTGAGAGCAACCTGGTCGGCGGGCAGATCCGTGTTCGTTGTGAGCACCCACTTGCCATCAAAACGCGCTTCGGCTTTGATTTTAGCCGGATCGATGCGGGCACTGTCTTTGGCCAGCTTAAGATACTTGCGATAGCCTTTATTGCCGACCAGCGCCTTGGGGCCTTTTTTCAACTGCCGCTTCAAAGATTCGATGATCGCTTGCCGGTCGGCGGTATCCTTGCGTGCCTGGCGTTGATTCAAGCAAACGATATAGCGGGTATCTTCGTGAACCACTTCTTTAACCATCAATGGTGCCGGTTTGCGACGGTCGGCGCTTTCCGGATATACTTCGGTGTATCTTCCTGCGCGGGTGAGGATCTGGCCATTGATCTTTTTCACCCGCCGCATGCGTGTGCCCAGGATATACGGCATCTGGTCTTCATCGAGCTTTTCCAGTGTATCGGCGCTAATCATTCCACGATCGGCAACGATGCAAAATTTACCGATACCAAAGCGGCTTCTCAACCGCTCAACCTGCGGCATAAGGGTGGTAACATCCGTGGTATTGCCCGGCCACATCTCACAGCAAATAGGTCTTCCATTATCGTCGAGCACGGCACCGACGACCATCTGGTGCAAATCCGGCCGGTGATCCTTGCTAAAGCCCCTGCGGCCAAAATAATCCCCGCCTTTACCTTCGAAGTAAATCGAGGTGGTATCAAAGAAAACCAAGTCCAGTTTGGAGAACAAGTCTCGATTGTGAAAGAACAGCATTTCCTCGATCAGATCTTTGTTGCGCCGGGGAGCCAAACCAGTCGTTTGCTTGTGCTCTGGCAACTCTTCACCCAAAAAGGACATGGCACGATACAGGTGATGCAGTTCCAGCTCATTTGTTCCCGGGATCAAATAATCCCTTTTCCATTTTTCGCAGAACCGATCCGATCCGGATACCATCAAGCGATGCAAAACGGTCAGAAAAATCGCCCGCTCGACGTCAAATTCAAATTTGCGACCGACCAGCAATTTTTTGATGCAGGCTTCAATGCCGCATTGCTTCCACAATCGATCAAATATCAATGTAGGACCAATGGAAAGGGCGTCAGCGCTGACGTCACTATTGCCGGACAAAATCATCAGCGCCTTTTCGGAAAACCGGCTAAGCGAGCGGACCAACGTCTCTACCCGCCCTTTGTCCTGAAGCTTGTCCATGCGTCCGACGGTGGCAATCACACGTTGTTTGACCTTGCCCTTTTCTTTTCTGTTTTCAACGATCTGCAGATATTGGTACTTGCCGGACTTTTTTACGCGTGCAAACATCGGGGAGCCTCCTTTGAATTGAGGACATCCCCAATATATACCCTAAAACTATATATATCAATACTAATATGTAATTTCTGTGGCACTACCTTTTGAAGCTTTACTACAATCGGCCACTGTAATTTCGGTAACTTACAACCGAAGTGAGTAATTTGCTGTCTAACTTAAGCCTGAAGGTAACAGGGTTGTGGCTTGACAAATGGCCATTGCTGTGCTCTTTTTCTCCAGAGTTCAGCGATGACAAAGCGAATACTCACCGTTCATTCCCCTCCAATATATATTAAGTATCCCGGATTCAAACCGGGTTAACTATACATGTTCAAAAGTGATAATGTCTGTACTATTGGCTGGTATAACGTTTAATCTGTTTTACAATTCGTTTTCCCCGACCAAACCAAGGAGGAGTCGTCATGGAGAAGGCAAAACACATTTCAACATTGGGTTGGTTGTTCCTGATCATCGCCGGCATGACATTGGCCGGGTGTGCGGGATCGCAACCCAAACCCGGCGAGGTTTTTCCCTGCGTCGCCGACGGGAAATTGGACAAAGAGATCGCATCCGAAGCTGAACTGACTGATTTTTCCTGCGTCTTCAAAAAATTCGAGGGCAGCGATGTCGTGCATTTCACGGTTGGTGTGAAAAATGTCAGTGATCAGCCCCAACGTTTCAGGGTGAATATCTTCCTGGACAATGGCAAGGCCGTTGGCGGGCTTATACCCAGAAAGTTGAACAATGGGCTGGTAGCGCCCGGTCAGGGCCAATCGTTTACCTATCCGGTAACCGGCATGACAACAAAACCAAAGGGCATCACACTGATAATTCGGACCATGAGCCAATAAACACCATCGCTGTTTTTCTTCACAACCAATCAGGGAGGTAATCCTAATGAAACGTACAATCCTACTGGTTTCGATTTGCATTCTCGTGCTGGCGGCAGGTGTCGCGACAGCAAAGACCACCTTCATCAGCATTGGCACCGGCGGTACCGGCGGCATCTACTATCCCTACGGCGGCGGTGTCGCCGAAATCTGGTCCAAATACGTTCCCGGTATCAAGGCCGTTGCTGAAGTGACCGGCGCCAGCGTGGAAAATGTCAAACTCGCCCACAAGGGGGAAACCGTGATCGGTGAGGTCATGGGCGATGTGGCCGTCGCCGGCTATCAGGGGCTCTCCAAATTTAAAGGTAAAAAACACGACGTACTGGGCATGGCCATCATGTACCCCAACCTCTTGCAAATGGTGGCGTTGAAAAAAAGCGGCATTACCGATATCGAGCAGGTCGCCGGGAAGAATATCAGCACCGGCAGCCCGGGCAGCGGTACCAACTTCATGGCCGAAGCCGTTCTCAACGCCTTGGGAATACCCAAGGATAAGTATAAAGACAGCCGTCTCTCCTTTACGGAAAGCGCCAATGCCCTGCGTGACGGGACCATTACCGTCGGCGCCTGGTCGGTGGGACCGGGCACCAGCTCGATCCTGGATCTGGCCACCACCCATGAGGTTGAGGTTATCGGGTTCACCCCGGAACAGACGGATAAAATTCTGGCCGCCAATGACACCTATTCGGCCGTTGATCTGGCCGGCGGCGTCTACCGGGGGGTCGACAATCCCGTTTCCACCATCGGTGTCTGGAACGTGATGATATGTCAGGCATCCCTCGACACCGACCTGGTCTATAACCTGGTGAAGGCATTGTATGAGCACAATGATTACCTGATGAAAATTCATCCGTCAGCCGCCTATACCACCCCGGAGAATGCGGTCAAATACTGTCCGATTCCGCTGCACCCGGGCACCATTAAGTATTTGAAGGAAAGAGGCATCGAAGTTCCTTCGAATTTGATGCCATAATCTTAGGGCTCGCGAAAAAATAACTTAACATTTTCGAGGGCCAATCATCCCATTCAACGGCGTTGCGAAAATACGAAATAGGTAAACTATTCCTTCATTTTCGCGCCTTGCTGACTGGGTGCGTGATCAACGAAAATTTGTCAATTTATTTTTACGCGAACCCTTAGGGTGATATGAAGACGATGACCGGGCCATGGCTTTTTACCGTATACGGCGTCTGCGGCCTGGTCATCCTCCTGATACTCACCGGCATGCTGGTTCCCGGCGGATTGGAGTTGTGGGTTATGCCGGTGAAAGGCGGGCCGCCGCTTCTGGTCCTGCCCCTGGAACCGGGAGAGCGATTCACCATCCACTACAATCATTCAGTGGAGAATTCACCGATCTGGGAAACACACAGCCTCGACGCAAGCGGACGGATCTTCATCGAGGAGGAGCAATATCTCAAATTCGGCGCCGGCATGGGGAAAATGCCGGGTGTCGGGCGGCTGGTCATGCGCGGTCCCTACGAAGTGATCGAGGAGATGCACCAGCCCACCGGCGATTTTATCCTGCGGATCGGCAGCCCGGGGGTTGATCACACCATCATATGGCGGGACACCCGTACCAACTTGTCAAATATAGCGCCGCACACCGCCGTGCAATTCACCGGACACCAGGTCTGCCTGATCACCCGGATGTGGCGGTGGGTGACCGGTTACCCCGGTTTACAACAGGCCGTGCAACCTTCAACATTACCTATCCTATCCTTCATGCGGAAAAACAAAAATGACCGATACCGGCAATAAACAGGAAAAATCCGGACCGCATTCGGTCCTCGTATCCGCAACGGCCAGGACCGTCATGGTTGTGGCGGTGAGCCTGAGCTTATATCAACTCTATACCGCGGGCTTTACGGCTCTCACAGCCCTGATACAAAGATCCATCCACCTCGGTGCCATTTTAACCCTGACCTTTCTGCTGCGACCCCCGTTCAAAAATGCCCGCAAGGACAGATGGAATATTTGGGTCGGCCTGGACTGGCTGCTGCTCGCAGCCGGTATCTATTGCACCACGTACATCTGCATCAATCTGACCGCCATTTTTGAACGTCAGGGAGACTGGCTGCGGCAGGATCTGGTGGTGAGCATCATCGGCACCCTACTGGTCCTGGAAGCCTGCCGACGGGTCATCGGCACTATCATGACCGGCATCTGCCTTACGGCCATTTTGTATGCCATGTTCGGCCCCTACATGCCGGAGCTGATCATCCACAAAGGCTACAGCATCGAACGGATCACCACCACCTTATGGCTCACCACCGAAGGCATATTCGGCCTGCCCATCGGCGTTGCCAGCACATTCGTGTTTGTGTTCGTCTTGTTCGGCGCCTTCCTCGAGACCACCGGCGGCGGTAATTTTTTCATCGACTTCGCCTACGCCCTCACCGGGCAGTTTTCAGGAGGACCCGCCAAGACATCGGTTGTTGCATCGGGCTTTATGGGATCGGTTTCCGGATCGGCAGTGGGCAATGTGGTGGCGACGGGGTCATTTACCATCCCCATGATGAAAAAGGTGGGATATCGTCCCCATGTGGCCGGCGCCATCGAGGCCGCCGCCTCCACAGGGGGGCAGTTGATGCCGCCCATCATGGGTGCCGGGGCCTTTTTAATGGCCGAATTCACCAATACCAGCTATCTCACCATTATCAAGGTCGCCCTGGTTCCGGCCATCATGTACTATATCACTGTATTGTTCTTCGTCCACTTCGAAGCCAAGAAATTCGGTCTTGAGGGCCAGCCCAAAGAAAACCTGCCTCAGGTGTTGACCGTCATTAAGGAAGGGCTTCACTTCATCATCCCGGTCTTGATCCTGATTTACGTATTGGTGTCCAATTATTCTCCCATGATGGCCGGTTTCGTGGCGGTGGTCAGTACCGTGGCCGCCAGCCTGGCCGCCAATTCCATTCGCTGGGCGATCACCGGATCACCGGTGGCCGGGGGCGGTTCCCAACCGATTGGATTCGGACGATTCGCCATCATGGAATCACGGCTGATCGTTGAGGCACTTGAAAAAGGCGCCCGGAACGCCGTCATGGTTTCCGTGGCCTGTGCCGCAGCCGGCATCATTGTGGGCATGGTTACCCTGACCGGCATGGGGCTCAAATTCTCAAGTCTTGTGCTCGAGTTGAGTTTCGGCATCAAGGCGCTGGCCATCCTGCTCATCGGTGCCGCCTCCCTGGTGCTCGGCATGGGCCTGCCGGTGACCGCCAGTTACATTGTGCTGGCCACGCTGGCCGGGCCGGCGCTTCTCGACATGGGCGTTCCCCTGCTCGTGTCCCACATGATCGTATTCTGGTATTCCCAGGATGCGAATGTCACGCCGCCGGTGAGTCTGGCCAGTTTTGCCGGGGCAGGTGTGGCCGGCGCCAATCCCATGCGAACTGCCTTCACTTCGTGGAAACTCGCCAAGGGACTTTATATCATCCCCATCATCATGGCGTATCGCCCCCTGTTGGGCATGGGCAGTACCTATGAGCTGTTCCACTGGCAGGTGGGATGGATCATGCTCACCACTACCCTGGGTCTGGTCGCTTTTGCGGCAGCCCTGGAACGCTATTTATTCGGTAAAACCACCTGGCCGGAGACCATCCTGCTCTGGCTGGCAGCCGCCGGACTGTTCTGGCCCACATATTGGGCTGATGTCACCGGATTTATCGTGTTTGGCGTAGTAGTTCTCCTGCAGAAGACAACGCCTGCGCAGCATGGATAATTTCAGTTTTAAAAACATTATCGGAAACGCCAAAAATGATTGAGTCCATAAACTTGAAGATAATGTATCCGGAGAAGTTTAATAAAACGCTATTGCAAAAGCTGAATCGCGCAATCGGCATGTGCCCTGTACGGCGAAGCCTTAATGATCAAATTGAGATTAAAACACAATTTATTACCGGATAAAGGTTCGCGTAAAAATATATTGACAAATTTTCGTGGGTCAGGCGCCCAGTCAGCAAGGCGCGAAAATCAAGAAATAGACGGCCAATTTCGTATTTTAGCAACGCCGCGGAATGGGATGATCAGTCCTCGAAAATGTTACGTTATTTTTTCGCGAGCCCTAAGGCTTCCCTTTCCTGCCGCTTCTGCCCATTCCGCTCTTTTATGGCTGGACAGAATCGGTATCCAAATCATATCATAAGACCCACTGCACCTGAGATACCGTTTTTCCAACCCATCACCTATTCAACCTTTGCCCCTGCGCTTAGCGATTCCCTGGACAGCAGGTATAACATTCCCGTCACAGCAAGGCATGCGGAGCAGATGATAAATACGGTCTGAAACGCGGCCGGGCCGAGCGTATCAGCCGGGAAAAAGTGCTGCATGACAGCGCCGAGACCTTGCAGGAATACGGCAGCGCCGGCCATGGTGAAAAAGTTGATCCCGGTCATGGCCGCACCAGCCTTGTCCAGGGGCACCAATTCCTTGATGTGTGAATACATGACCATCCCCGAGCTGCTGAAAACGCCACACAGAATGAAGAGAATGGAAAGCACGGTCACATCCACGGATTTCGGCAGCAATGCAATCACAAACAAAATACCGGACAAGCCTGCCAGACCCGTAATCACGACCCCTTTTCTCGTTTTAAATATTTGATCGGATAGATAACCGCATACGGGACCGCCGGTGATGACGCCGATATTCATGAATAAAAGCAGATTACCGGCGGTGACGGGTGGAAGATCCAGAACAATCATCAGATACGGTCCGGCCCACAAGGACTGGAACGCGGCAAATATGCCGTATCGGCAAAAGGTGCCGAAAGAAATAATCCAGTAGTCCTTGGTGTGGAACATTTTTGCGATTCCGGAAAGCGACTCCCGCAATGAGAGCGATGCGGTCTCATACGTCACCTTTACAGGCTCATCGGGACGGTCAGCGACAATGAAATAAAACAACAACACCAACAAGAGATTGGCCCCGGCGAAAAAGGTAAAGGTCAGGCGCCATCCAAAGGATTGAACCAACAGTACCAGCGGCGTGGCGGCCATCAGGTTGCCGGCGGTGCCGACAGCCGTCAGTACCGCGATAAGTGTGGCAAACCGGCCCGGACCGAACCAGACGGTGAGCAGTTTTAGCGGCCCCATCAGGTTGCAGGCCATGCCGATACCCAGCAACATGCGCCCCAGCATCAGTCCCTCGTAGCTGTCCGACCAGGCAAAAATCAAGGCGCCCATGACGGCTGCAACGGATAGCAAGGTAATGGTAAGACGCGCCCCGAGACGATCCAGAAAAATACCAATCGGAATCTGGGCAAGGGCGAAAACATAGAAAAAAGCGGCGGACATAAGACTCAACTGCCGGGTGCTCAGGCCGATGTCCGCTATTAATTGCGGCGCAATAACCGCAATGGACCCCCTGTAAAACTGAGACAGCAGAAACAGCAGGGCGGATAGGATAAAGACAAACCACCGCCTGTAATCATCACTGAGAGATGAGTAATTCATGAAATATTATAATATCAGCCGTTGCGGATCGCATTTTTCCCGCAAAATCTGTAATTCGTTGTCACTGGGCGGCCGGGTGGGAACGGCATCGACGACATCGACGACAAATTCCATATTATCGAGGATGCGATCCGGAGTGACATCGGGGTAATAGCTGTCAAGATACATTTTTCGGGAATCGGATGAAAAACGGAATATCCCCATATTGGTGATCACCACCGATGGACCACCGTCAGGCAGGCCCGTCTTTTTCCTGCCCTCCGGCCCGTCAATCCAACCCGGGCTGGTGAAATAGTCGAGGGTTCGAACAAACTTTCGTTTTTCGAGACTCATGAAGATGATGGTACGATTGACAAAGGAGGCCACATCACACGCCCCGCCGCTGCCGGGGAAGCGCACCTTGGGCCGGTGGTAGTCGCCGATGGATGTGGAATTGAGGTTGCCGTATATATCGATCTGGGCCGCACCCATGATGCCCACCACCTGTCGGCCGGTGAAACGGTTTTGCATGGTGGCAAAGGCATCCGCCAGGCTGCCGTTCACCGCCGTCCAGTACATGACACGGGGATCGCCCACTGCCAGCGGGACTTCCTCCAGTTTTGAGTCAATGGCTCCGGTTTCAAAAAAAATAAAGGAATCCGGCGCACTGATGTGTTTGGCGGCCATGGCCGCCAGCATGGATATCCCGGTACCGCAGAATACAATATCGCCGTCGTTGATTTCCCGTACCGCGGCAATGGTCATCATTTCACGCAGGGTATATTCACTCATGCTTTATCTCCGGTCCAGTCCTGTTGCATATCCCGTGCGCTCATCCGCCCGGATGGCATCCAATTGCGCCGGATTGATTTTAGCCAACAATTGTTCATGGGTTTCGGGGCCGTATATAAAATTCTGCAGATATTTCTTATAGCGGATATCATCGGCTGCATCCTGTTTGTAGTGGTTCAGATAGGCCGGGTCATAGTCATAGCGCCCGAAACAGGCTGTGGGGAAAGCCCCCCAGGGCACATGGACCACGGCATCCACGCAAAAAGGGGGCACCTGGTTGCGGTCCGGGTCGGATTTGAGTTCGTCCGTATCCACCAGTTCTTCACAGGTGACGATCAGATGCCGTGAGGCCTTGGCCTGCTCCACATCAACAAAGGGAAGGCCGTTGATCCTGGACAACCCGTCAGCATCCGCTTTTTGCACATGGATGATGGTCACGTCCGGGTTAATGGCCGGTACCAGCACCACCTTGGGGGTGTCGGCCCAGGTGCCGAACGGATTATCCAGAACAACCAATTTTTCATCGGGCAGTTTGATATCGTTTTGACGCTCGGTTTTCTGAAATCCCCATTGCCGGATGAGGTCCGTGCCCAATCCGGATCGCGTGGGCAGAAAAGGGACACCCATGGCCCCGGCCATGAACCGGAGGGTCATCTGGTAGTTGGAGTAATCCTCGAAACCGATATCTCCCCGTTCGATTGCTTTACGGAATCGAATACAGGTGGGGGCAAATCGTCCGCTGCCGGCGTAAGCGATTTCAAGACGCGCCACGCAACCCGCTCCGATCAATTCATCCACCCCCTGCCCGTTGGAGTGGGCATACAGATGCAAACCCTTTTTGTGTTGGCGGATGATTTCATACACGGCAGCCATGGGATTGCGGTTGATGGTAAACCCGCCGATGGAAATATGGGCACCATCAGGGACATACGTCTCAATGGCCGATTTCAGGTCTATCACTTTCGTGTGGGACGCGCCCATTCAATTCTCCTTCGCTGTCATGGAAGTCGAGCTGCCGGGCGTCATCATCGGTAACGCCGGGGCTGCTATGGCCTAAATACATTTACCGTCAACGGAGAAAAAATGTATTATACTGGTGCATTTTGTCAAGATGTTTGAAAAACCTTGATGATGCGCTTCAACACGGATCGGATGCCCATGGGATCGTACCCCATTTCAAAAGCACGGGAACTGTCCAGGGAAACATCCCGTGGACGTGGCGCGGGCATGGGGACATCCCGTTGGTGGACGGCGTTGATATTGGCCCCTTCCACCCCGGCATGGGACGCGATGATCCGGCCGATATCGTAACGGGAGACGGTGATGCGGCCGCCCAGATGAATGACACCGCTCAATCCAGGGGTAAATTTCAGTATCCCTTTGGCGGCACAATCGATATCCACCGGTGTGCGATATTCGTCGATAAAAAGATTTAACGGATCACCGTTCAGGATGGACATCACCATCTGTCGTGCGAATCCTATTTTCATGGACCCGGAAAAACCGACCATCAGCGGCATGCGGCAGACCAGGGCATCGGGATTCGCAATTAATATTTTAATTTCGGCTTCGGCTTTCTGCTCGCCATAAACGCTTACCGGATTTACCGCATCCTCCTCGGTATAAGGGGGCTGTTGTCCGTCAAAAATCAAATCCGTGGATGTAAAACCGAAACAGACATGGCCGTCCGCACAAAGGGTGGCGAGATCAAGCGCGGATTGGACGTTGATCCGGGATGTTTCCGCCGGATGAAGTTGGCAATAATTCGGATCACCCACAGCGGCCGCATGGACAACAATTTGGGGCCGGACCTCGGAGATCAGCGTTTTCACCTCCGGGTACCGGGTCAGATCACACTGTATGCTGTGTACGCCTTTTATCCCCACCGGATTGGACAAATAAGTCCCGAAGACCGTATACATGGGCATTGCCTGCCGGCAAAGCGCCCAGCCCAGGAATCCGCCTGCACCGGTAATGAGTATCTTATCTCTTTTCATTCAGGTACCCGGCATCTTAAGTTGCCGAGGGGAATATCAATCATCCGAATCCTATTTCCCGACGGTGGTATGCAATTCACGTTAAGCTGAACCCTATCCTGATCCCGATCATCCATCATGATAACTCTTGACAGAACGCACGCCCCAATCTATCCCTGTTCCATCAATGATGGTGATTGCCCCATCGGTGATGCCGGACCGGAAACCCGCATGAAATATTACATAACCCGTTCATACCTGCAACCAGTTACGCAACGGATCATCCTGAACATGCCCGGCAGTATTGGCTGCCGTGTTAAATTCGGAGACTGCCATGTTCCTGAAACAAATCGACTTGGATTCAGACAACTTCCCGACCACCGAGTTCTATCCATTCACCCTTGACTCGTTTCTTGATTTTTCCCCGATCGTGCTGGATACACCGGTGACCTATTTCATCGGTGAGAACGGTACCGGGAAAAGCACCCTGCTGGAGGCTCTTGCCTGGCGCTGCGGCATCCATATCTGGCGGGACGACGATACCAAGCGGGTTGACGATAATCCCTACGAAAAAAAATTGTACGAATATGTGCGGACCGAATGGTACAACGGCTGGGTGGCGGGTGCTTACTTCTCTTCGGACCTGTTCACCGACTTTAACCGGAATCTGGAATTATGGGCGATCGATGATCCGAGAATGCTGGATTACTATGGCGGCAAATCCCTTATCAGCCAATCCCACGGCCAATCCCAGATGAGTTACTTTAAAAGCAGGTATCAACGGAAAGGATTGTATCTGCTGGACGAACCTGAAACCGCCCTTTCCCCCAAAAGCCAAATCGAGTTTTTGGAATTATTGATGAATGCCACACAGGATGGGAATGCTCAATTTATCATTGTCACCCATTCGCCCATTATCCTGGCCTATCCGGGCGCTGCCATCCATAGCTTCGATCATGCGCCGATCCGTCGATTGTCCTACAAAGAAACGGATTATTACACCATATACAAGGACTTCATGAACAATCCCGAATCCTACATCAAATATTGCTCCGGCGGATAAATACGCAAAACTCGTATGTCTGGTTTATGGGAAGCGATGGCTGCAAGAAGGCCTGTCCCCAGTACGTTCCGCCGGAAACTCATTACGCGAATCAGCGATACGTCCTTTTACCTGTTTAGTTGCCGGATTAATTATACCGCGTCCCGTGTCAATGGTGACCGGTTGACAGAAACAGCGATATAAACCATCACTTTTTTATCGTTTAGGACGAATACCAATATTTTCAACAGAAGGCTTTCAGCAAGATGGACATACTCATAGCATCCCTTGATCATACACTACGGCTGGTTTTTCGCATGGGGGTCATCATGTTCATCAGCCTGTTCGGTGTGGAAATTCTGGTGCAGTTGGGTGTCATGAAATATCTGAAACCCATGGGCAAGCCTGTGGCCCGGCTGGCCAATCTTCCCTCCGAGAGCGCCCTGAGCTTTCTGTCGGCCATCGGATCCATGATCGCCGCCCACACCATGACCGCACAATTTCATCAGGACGGCCGACTGAACAATCGGGAGATGGTGGCAACCGGTGTACTGAACACCGTCCCGTTCCATTTCAAGGAGACCCTGACGTTTCAATTGCCCATTGTCCTTCCGCTGTTGGGTATGAAATTGTGCATGATCTATATCGCGGCGTTTTGGTTGGCCGGTGTAATCAAAATTTGTTTTGTCATCGTCTACGGACGGTTACTAGTACCCCGGCGCCGGGAAGCATCGGACGCCTTTGATGCACTGGAATGCAACCCGGCTGATCAGGATTGCTCCCCGAGGCCATTCGCCCGGTTGCTGAGGGACGCCTGGGAAAAGCGAAAAAAGATGTTCCTGCGGATGATACTTCTTCTTTTTTTCGTGACACTGGCGGTGCAGCTCCTGATGAATTCCGGTGCCATGGTGGCATTTGAGCGGCTTATCATTCCCATGACTTCTCTGCTCAAGCTGCCGGCCGCCGTGATCGGCCCCATTACCGCTTATATCTTGAGCCCCACCGTGGGAATCACCTACATGTCGAACCTGCTTGAAGAACGGCTGGTGACGGAATCACATGCCATCATCGCCTTGTTCGCCGGCTCACTTCTCATGATCCCGGCAACCCGTCTCCGACGCACCCTGCCGCGCTATACGGCGATTTTCGGACTTAAGTCCGGACTGCACATCGGCGGATTAACCACTGTGCTGAGCATGTCGTCCCGGGCGGTGATGTTGGTGTGGGTGCTCGTATTTTTCCGGTGAAATTCCCTTCGGATCCGATTCTGTGCCGAAACCAGTATTTGCTGCTGCCGGGCCCTTGAAGCCAGTACTCGCCCGAATACATCCAAAATTTCACAGCATCACTGCAATCAGGCGAGAGACAACAGATCGGCCAGACTTTTCAATCTTATGTCTGCGGTCTGCTCCTCAACACCGATCACGGTGTCCTCGCCACCCACGAGATATCCGGCATGCATTCCTGCATCCCTTGCCGCCACGATGTCATTAACGGAATCACCGACAAAAAGGACCTGGTGCGGACGGATACCCACTTGGCCTGCGGCGGCAATGAGTCCTCCGGGATGGGGTTTCAGATATGAGACATGGTTGCGGGAGATCACACAATCAAAAAAGGGTTTGATGTGAAGCTTTTCCATGGCTGTCGACAATACCGCTTCACCGATATTGCTGACCATGGCAAGCTTGAATTTACGCGCCTTAAGCGTAGTGAGAACCGCATGGGCTTCCGGCAATAATTGCCAGCGGGTGAGTGCATCCGCGTCGTAGCGGTCATACACCTCGTGAACCAGATCCAGCGCCCGGGTACCGGCCGAAGCATCGTTACCTTTCGTCAGATCGTATACACGGTTTAAAATCTGCGCATAATTCGGATTTCCACCCAGCATCCGCGGTGTAACACCCAGCAGTTCGAGCGCTTCAAGTACTTCCTTGATCGCCGGTACGATTCTCCATTGAAAGTTGACGAGTGTCCCTTCAAAATCAAAAAAAATTCCCCGGATCTTTTCCGGACCGGTCAATTCCGTCATTTTCAGGCTCCTTGGTGAGATGTAATATCAGGCCATGGATCGTCTGCTGATCATACCCCAGTTTACGCACTCACGGCAACTATCGTCAATCGATATGGCACAATGATAATGGCAAATGACAAAATCCAAATGCCAAATGAAGGAATGCTGTCATTTTATCTTCACCTTATCGTCAAAGCGATCTTTAAAATAGATGAGAGGGTGGAAAAAAACGAATCGGAATTTCCGAATATCTTGACATCAAGATATTGTGCGTTATCTTGTCCTTATGGAAACCGGACCCCACATACGGCTCGTACTATGGAAAGCCGCCAAAGCCGTCGAAAAAGAAGACCAGGCAAGTATTATCAACACCGGACTTTGTCTGACAGATTTTTCTATACTCGAAGCATTGTTACACAAAGGCCCTTTGCCCATCAACCGGATCGGCGGCAAAATACTGCTAAGCAGCGGATCGATGACAGCGGCCATCAATCGCCTGCAATCCGGCGGATATGTCAAACGGATCAAGGATGAAACCGACGGGCGCTATTTTCATGTTCATTTGACGGCATCCGGGCAAAGAATGATTACAGAGGCTTATGGAAACCATAAAAAAAACCTCGACCACCTCTTTGATGTGTTGACGGAGGCGGAAAAAACCGAGTTCGTGCGGTTATTAAAAAAAATTGGCTACCATGCCGGTGAATTTAAATCACTCCCGGTATTGGGAAAGGAGAAGTAACATGAAAGTACTCATCGTATTTCATTCAACATACGGGCATTTATATAAAATGGCGGAAGCGATAGTGGAAGGCGTTCAACAGGTCCGGGGGGCTGAAGCCGCACTCCGTCGGGTTCCGGAAACCCTGACCGATGAAATTTTGGGGCAGATGGGTGCAGCGGATGCACAGAAATCCATGGCACATATACCGGTGGCCACCGTTGAAGAGTTAGCCTCGGCAGATGCCATCATATTCGGAACGCCCACGAGATTCGGCAATATGTGCGGACAGATGCGCCAGTTCCTCGATGGCACCGGACAACTCTGGATGAAGGGGTCACTGGTGGGCAAGGTCGGCAGCGTGTTTGCAGCCAGTGCCACACAGCATGGGGGGCAGGAATCGACCATCCTTTCATTCCACACGACACTCTTACATCAGGGCATGGTGGTTGTGGGCCTCCCCTATACATTCCAGGGACAAATGCGCATCGATGAAATCACCGGCGGCTCACCCTATGGCGCGACCACCATTGCCGGCGGATCAGGAGAGCGGATGCCCAGCGAAAATGAACTCGACGCCGCACGGTTCCAGGGGAAACACGTGGCCGAGATTGCCGCCAAGCTGAAAGGCTAAGGCGTGCGGAATCAACCGCCACACACACGGATAATGGTGTGAGGGATCACATCGTTCCCATGCGGGTGCATGGGAACGATGGCGGAATGGAATGTCAAATTACAAAGCCCAAATTTCAAATGAAGGATTTCTGCCTGGTTTTAAAAGATCGAATCGCACCGCGAAGTATACGAATATAATCACAATTTAACCTTGTAATTTAAAAGCATATGTTTTATTTTGCAAGGTATGAAAAGACATTATTTTTCACTATTGGAAGAATATCTCGATGCTTTTCCGTGTGTGGCCATACTGGGTGTGCGTCAGTGCGGTAAAACGACATTGCTGAAGATGTTGCCGGAAAAGTGGAAAATATATGACCTTGAAAAAATCAGTGACCACCAACTCATATCCCAGGATCCCGACCTTTTCCTCGATCTGAACAAAACCAATATCGCCATTGATGAATCACAGCTCTTCCCCGGACTTTTCCCGGCGTTACGCGCCGCCATCGATGCGGATCGATCAATGGTGGGCCGGTATGTGGTCACCGGTTCGAGTTCACCGGATCTGCTGAACAAAATCTCGGAAAGCCTTGCCGGCCGGATCGGTATCATAGAACTCAGCCCGTTGTCGCTGCCGGAGGCATACGAGGCGCCAACTTCGGTTTTTTTCGATCTCCTCGCAACACGAACCCGTCCTGAAGATATGCCTGAAGCCATGATGGACAAACTCGGCCCCCGGATAAATTCAGTCAAAATTCATGGACACTGGTTAAAAGGGGGGTACCCGGAACCATGGATCAGGAATACCGCAAGATTTCATAAGCTGTGGATGCAAAATTACATCGGCACCTACCTGAACCGGGATATCGTGCAGCTGTTTCCCGGGTTGAATCATCAGAAATACAGACTGTTTCTCCAAATGCTCAGCAACCTTTCCGGGACGATTATTAACTATTCCCATGTGGCAAGATCATTGGGCGTGTCACAGCCGACAGTGAGGGATTATTTCACCATCGCGCACGGCACATTTCTCTGGCGAACGATTCCGGCATATGAAAAAAATGCAACAAAACGCATCGTGAAACACCCGAAAGGATATGTGAGGGATACAGGGCTGCTACATTTCATGCTGCATCAATACACACTGGATGACCTGATGGTTCACCCGGCCATGGGGGGCTCCTGGGAGGCCCTTGTAATCGAAACCCTCATCCGGGGGTTGAATGCCAAGGGCCTTCATTTTGACTATTTTTATTACCGCACCGGTGCAGGCGCGGAAATCGATTTGATCCTCGAAGGTGAATTCGGGCTCATACCCATCGAAATCAAACGTAGTGAAGCGGTATCGGCCAGGGAATTGCGGACCATCACGGATTTTGTGAATGAACGAAAATGCGAATATGGAATGGTCATCAACGCCG
>JABDIN010000057.1 GCA_013003715.1 Desulfobacteraceae bacterium
ACCCTGGAAACATGGCAGAACGACGTCATCACCAACCCGGACTTAAGGGGTCGCAACGCCGATCACTTGAAACCCGGCGAAAAGGTCAAGGTGATCCTGGTCAACCGGGCCACCGGATACATCGGCACCGGGGAAGCCGTATACGGGGCCGATACCGAAACCGGCATGATCGGATTCACACCGGATAAAAACATCCAGATGCGCCCGCCCAACCTGAAGATACTGGCCAAGCGCGCTTTTGACATCGACAGCGGAATGACCGCCGGAAAAAAGCATGTCAATCTCATCGGTTTTGAAGGATCGGGTTTAACCGACGACACCTATGTCACCATCTCAACGGAATGGTATGACTGGGACGGCAGCCCCCTGCCCGAAGATCTGGAAGGCTATACCGGGCGTCTGGCCAAGGTGGTGGAAACCAACACGCTGAAACCCATGGACGGTCTCCTCGCTAATTTCTCCATCAAGCCCGGCCGGCATCCACACCTGCTGCGCCTACCCAAAAAAGAGATCGACAAATTTCATTATTACCTCCATGTCTCCGGAGAGCCCGCTGACCGCAATCCGGATTTTTCAGCATCAGAAGACGCACAGGGTATTTTCCAGTACCGGCCCGCCAAATATGTACCCATCAAAGTTCCGATATATTATGAAGAGGCGACAAATGCCATCAAGCAAAGCACCCAAAGTGATGTGAAACCCATACACCTTTGGGTATATCGGCCCGAGATGCAGTTCTCGCTGTTTGAACTGAGCAAATTTAAATATGTCGATGAAAACGCTGTTGAGCATGATCTGATCAACCCAAATACCGAAACCATTGAAAATCCCAGCAACCTGAACTTTATCTATACGCTCCTTGAAGGTGAACTACCGGTCCTGGAACCGTTCGGTCCGGGCAGAGAGCTGATTTTTTCCATCGGCGGTCATGAGCTCGAAGCCGTCATCGGGCCGAACAATAAACTCAATTTTAAAGACACCGTGGATCTGGCCGCATTGACCGTAGCGGATTATCTTGCCGTGCAACTCTACCAGAACGGCGATGAATCAAACATTTTATGGGAATATGTGTTCTACGGGATCGATCTGGACATCGATTCGGACAACAATGACGGTTATAAGGAATATCCGCAGTGGTGGCCTAGCCCTGAAGAGGATGACGCAGAATCCATTGCCAATTATGAAGGAAATCCTATTTCCATGCAAAACAGTTCCGGTAAACTCATCGTGGTAAATGATGACGATGCGGACAACGATACCATTCCCAATTATGCCGAAGGGTTCGGTAAATTCACGGTGGATGATGATCCTAACCCCAATGCGGCCGGGGACTTCACTCCCCTGTTGGTGCAGATTTATGATAACATCGATATTAAAAAAGCCAAGGTACGTTTCACCTATTCCGAATCGGATCCGGATAAGATGGAAAAGACAGACAAAAAGGATCCCATTGCCTATGTGCCGGCACCGGGAAAAATGAGGATATGGAATGCCAAGGCAAATACCCCCCGCTTGTCCACCGACCTGAACAACGGCGGTAATTTCATTGCGCCCGGAACCGAGTATAAGTTATCGGATATGAATGTGATCGATAAAAAAGTGAAGCTTTACATCGAAGGGATCAGCAGCAAGGTGCAAAGCGATGATGATTTTGTTATCGCAGTTGAAATGGATCCGGACGGTGACGGTGAGTATGGGTATATCTGTAAAGATACGGTGCGTGTATCCGTCATCAAGCTGGAACTTGCGGTGGACTTGGATCGCGATGGAACAGTGGAATTCGGTAGAAACAGCAGTGACCGGACATCAACAGAAAAACCCTTCCGGTTTTGGTTGAACGATGATTACGATGTGGTGGTGGATGAGGGTGTGGTCAGGGAGGAGATGACTGCTTGCGCCCCACCGGCAAATCCGGATAAAAAAGTGTGTGAGCAGATGGATGCTGCACCGAACTGGTGTGAATCCAATAGCACCATCAACTATACCTGTCCGCCTATCTCATCTAACATAGCCACGGATAAACTCAAAACAATTGAATGCGAAAGGGATCTTGAAGACTTTGCCCCCCTGGCCATAAAGATAGAAGGGCTTCCCAGGGATGGCAACGGCCGGTTTACCTTACCCCTTGGCTTTGACATCCGGCTCAAGGCAAAAGGGCTTTCTGCCAATTTCTTTGAAGGAAAGTGGATTGCGGGCACGGATTACCTGTGGGTTGAAGATGTCATGAAAAAACAGGTGGAAGGCAGTGCAGAAGCCCTGCACTTGCTAGAACTGAGAGAATCCAATGGAGAAAAATCTTTACTGCAACATGCTCAAATATTTGATGATGACAATATCGCCAGAACGATCTTTGAAGGCACCGGAACATCTTTTACTTACAATGGACTTGTAGAAGATGCCGGAATCGAGTTGTCTATTGTAAATAGTGAAAAAAAGGTTCTTCTTTCGGATAAAGCTTATATCCAGCTAATGGAGCTGAAACACTATTACAACCATTATTCTGTTGGCACGGGATACATGGCGGAGCCGGAAACCACCGCCGAAAATGTCCACGAGTATCCTACCTCAAATTATATTTATATGCCCATATTCAAGGATGAACCGACAGAGGATTATCTTCTATTTGTGCATGGCTGGCGCATGCTGTATCATGAGAGAATCGATTTTGCCGAAACCGCATTCAAACGACTGTACTGGAGCGGATACAAGGGAAGATTTGGTCTGTTCAGTTGGCCAACCGGGTGGTTTGATAAACCACCTCATTTGTATTATGACGAGAGTATATGGCAAGATAGCTGGTCAGAGTCCTTTGATTTGATATACAATCATGTTTTAAAACACTTACAAAATTATGGTGCAAGTGAATATGTTGCTCGAACTTCTGGAGGCGGTTTATCACAACTGATTGGGAGTGGTATTGTCGGAAGTACGTATGCAAATGTTCATCTTATGGCTCATAGTATGGGGAATATTGTGATAAGCGAGGCGTTAAAAAAGGTGTTGATCTCCAATGATTCTAATCCTCAAATAAAAACCTACTTAGCTTTACAGTCTGCCTTAAGTGCGGGGGCATTCAATTCCCTGGTACCAGATATCGATGATTTTGAAACGAAATGGCTGCGATCAAATAATACAGCCCAGGTGATCGATATGAGAGATTACGATATTCCTCCGGATCAATATCGTTTCATTGTTCCTGAGCAACATCGTGGCTTTTCTATATATCGCGAAAATAACGAATTGGCCGTGCCTTATTATTTTAGGAATTATGATTGGAGCAATAGTATAAATTTTGTAAATTTCTATAACGGTCTTGATACAGCCTTATATTCTTGGGATATTAATCAGTATACCAAGCCAGACAATTTTAAATTACTTGCCGCTGAGTGGGATCCAGCTTTTGCATATGAATACGATTGGGACATAGTCGGTGGCTGTGATATCTTGTGCCAGCTAAGGCGGGACCCTGATAATTTAGCAATCGTAGAGGATCGCTACAAAAAAGAAGGTGTCTCCCTTGTTTGGACTGAACCAGAGGTTGGCTTACTGCCGGATGAAGATACAAGATTGATATTAAGTCATATTCTACCATCCAGAACGAGGTCCTTTGGAGCGATGCATGCTAATGTCGGCGAATCTTATAACTTGGGGATTGAGCATGGCCTAACGAGGAGTAATTATGATCACAGCGCGGAATTTAATCACAACTACATTGATATGAAAGATTTTTGGACTGAAATTACCAAAAAAATTCAATAAGAAGAGAAAGAGCCGTATAAATGAAAAAAAATATCTTTATTACAGGAATAGTAGCCGTGATAGTTCTTGGATTCGTATATTTCTATTTCCAGGAGGATCATAGCAATAATGAGATAAATGATGCTCCTCACAAAATCGAAAAGATAAAAAAAGAAAAATACACCGTTACGAGCTCACAAAAAGATCTTGAGAAACCGATTGTTGCAAATGAAAATAGTGATGATGAACGCAAAAAAAAGTTTATTTCAGAAGCGCCTGCTGAAATAAAAGGTGTAATTGGATTGATGGAATCAAGCATTATCGACATAGAGTTTTATGGGAAGCTCATTGATCAATACAACGAACCTGTAAGTGGTGCATCGGTAAAATTTTCGGCTTTAAGCAGCTACTTTGGATACAAAGGCGGGGCCGGTGAAGTTGAAACGGATCAAAACGGTTTATTCGAGATAAGGAATATAGAAGGTACTGCACTTAGAATATACGACATTATGAAAGAAGGATATCAGGTATCTCTCAAAATTCAAGACCACCTTTTTTATCCTAAAATAACAGCTCAGCAAAAAAGATCCTTTACTGAATGTACTATCAGTAATCCCTGTATTTTTAAAGCGTGGAAATATCCTGATGATCATAAATCGACTGATAAGTTGGTAAATGATTCTTTTATAGAATCATTAATCTCAAATGGTACAATTTACTCTGTGGATCTGTTTGCATATGGTAGAAACAAAGTATCGACAGATCCGAAGAGAGGGCAATTCAGAATGTTTGCATTTTATGAAAAAGGTAAAGATTCTTGGAAATTTGTGATTGAATCCGACAACACCGGTTTGATTCAAACAAAAGATCTGTATACGAATGAAGCCCCAATAAGCAATTATACAAAGCATATCGAAATAAAAAGTACGGATGATCTGTTATTAACAGAAGATAGAAACGTTATAGTAAACATTTATTTCAATATTATTGATAAGAAAATGTATGGCAGGCTAAGGTTACGTATGCGGCCTTGGATAAACGATAGTAAAGTCTCAATTAAAGGTATGTACACAATCAACACCACTGGAAAAAGAAGTCTAGACACTTATGAATGATTTGATATAATTAACCATAATATTTTGAATACAATGCCTTATGTTAATGATGCCGGATAGATTGACCCGGCAAGTGAAACTCTTATCCAAAAAAACAATGTGAAGATCTGAACTGTTTTTACTACCAATGGCCGGGGCATCGACCGCACCTGGACCTATGATCCCACCGGCCTTTTGGAACGCTACACAGACGGCGAGGATAACCCCACCGCCTACACCTATGACGTCAACGGCAACCCTGCGACCATCACCTACGCCAACAACGCTGTCACCCGCATGAGCTACGATGCGGCGGACCGGCTGCTCGGCGTCACCGAAGCTTCAGGCACCGCCGACGAGCGCAGCCGGGCCGTCACCGAATACGACAAGATGGGCAACATCTTAAGGCAGACCGACTTTAACGGCAACGAGACCGTCACGG
>JABDIN010000063.1 GCA_013003715.1 Desulfobacteraceae bacterium
TTCAATCTGTTGGGCTGATGGTGTTTTCTTTGGCATGGGTTCCTCCCTTAGGGGTGATTGTTTTCGGGATATACCATGCCATAGCTTTTCGTACCTGTGAAGATGGGGTTCGCTGAACGCTTACGAAAAAGGAAAATGTGGCCCTTTGGATCAGACGAAGCGTTATCCGGCCGATACCCTTGTTTTTCTCCGATATCACGATCCGCATCAATTCAATGCTATTATGGGGATTCGTCATCCCTAGTAAAATTACATAGCCGATTCGCCGATCGTCCGATGGACGGGCAACGGTCCAGTGGGCGATATCGTCGTTCCCGATGGCTGCCTGGTGCTCATCAAACTCCCACTGACCGACATACGGTTGATTCGTTTTGTCGCGTTCCTCTCCGAGTACAAACTTCAAATCATCGACTTGTGTCCGCCGTAATAAAATCCGGTCGTTTTTAATAATCATCATTTTCCGCCCATGAGGTGATGCAGTAGCGAGGTCATCGCCGTGACGCCGGTTTCTATGGATGGTCCGGCCATCGGCAGGAAAAAGGGTGAATGGCACCCCGGTTGCTTTTCCAGGTCGACATCCGTTGGGGACGTTCCCACGCGAAACATGAGTAGCGGCACCTTGTGACCGGTGCGGCCGTATTCGCTGAAATCCTCACCGCCGGTGGTGGGTTGCTTGTGTTTCACATTGTCTTCTCCGAACACTTGTCCGAAAACCGCCTTGGCGGTGGTTGTCAACTCCGGATCATTATAGAGCGCCGGAAAATATTCTTCCTCAAGGTGAATTATTTCCGGCAATAGGGTATCCGGAAGACCATGTGCCAACGCCAGATGATGCGTCATTCTTTTTATTTCGGATAGAATGCGGGAACGAACGGCATCGGTGAACGACCGGATGGTGAGTTGCAGCTTCACCTCATCCGGAATGATGTTGCTTTTTGTCCCACCGTGAATTGAACCCACGGTCACCACCCCGGTATCCACCGGATTTATGCTGCGGCTGACAATGGTCTGGAACGCCGATATCAATTCAGCGGCGAGAACGATGGGATCCCGGCCTTCATGGGGCATTGCACCGTGGGCACCGATGCCATGGATAATGATATCCAGCATATCCACATTGGCCATAGCCCACCCCGGACACAGTCCGACCTGTCCCACCGCGAGGTTTGGATCACAGTGTTGAGAAAGCGCATAGTCGGGTACCGGCCAATTGTCATACAAACCATCGGCCAGCAATGCCCTTGCCCCGCCGGCGCGTTCTTCAGCGGGCTGGCCCACAAAGACCAGCGTCCCCCGCCAATTCTTTTTAGTGGCGGCCATCACCTGCGCAGTGCCCGCCAGCGTCACCACATGCAAATCATGTCCGCAGGCATGCATGACCGGTATGGACCGGCCGAGTTCGTCCAGATGATGTACCGAACTGGCATGGGCGGCGTTGGTCTTCTCCTGTAACGGCAATGCATCCATGTCCGCCCGGACTAATATGGTGGGGCCGTCGCCGTTGGACAATACGGCCACCACCCCGTAGCACGTCAAGGTGTTGTCGTCATATTTCCCCACCGGAGTTGATGAGGTGAATCCGGCGGTGGTCAATACCGCCGACAGCTTTTTGGACGTTTCCTTTTCAAAAAACGATATTTCGGGATTGGCGTGCAAATCTTCATAGAAACTTACCAATCCCGGAAGATGCTGTTTCAGTGTATCTTTCATGTTTGTAGCCTTCCTCGTTAGCTGGTTTGTCGCAGGTGCGCCCGTGTCAACGGTAACCGTCAGAACCATCGGGAATCGAGAGCCGGTAATATGCGCCGGAATCTGAACAGGTACCAATTCAACCCTGAAAAGTCAAAAGTCTTATGCACCGGTATTCACTAATTCACCACAATACCATTTAACCATTATACAGGTTCAATCGACGTTCCAGGATGTTGCAGTATTATAAATAACTGGAGGTTTCTAGAGAAGCATATATTTTTATTATTTACTAACGCGGGCTAGTAAACTATTTTGGCGTGATTATGCCTAAGAAAACGAATTCTGATAAATCGCATCCCGTCAAATCGTACCCGGGAAAATTGAATTTCGATGCGGTCATCTTTGATCTCGATGGTGTGGTGACACAGACCGCTGCTGTTCATTTCCAGGCCTGGAAACAATTGTTCGACGAATACCTGTCCCAACGGGCGGCAAAATCCGGCGTATCTTTTGATGACTTCACGGAAGATAGGGACTATCTGCCGTATGTTGACGGGAAACCCCGCCATGCGGGAATAGAATCCTTTCTGGCTTCCCGGGGAATCGATCTGCCCCTCGGCAGTCCGGGGGATTCAGCCGGTACCCGTACGATTCACGGCTTGGGAAACCGGAAAAACCGGATTTTCCATGATTTGATCACCCATCAGGGGGTCGGCATCTATGCGTCCACCATAGCGTTCATCGGCGAGCTGAAAAAGCGTGGGGTGCGTATCGGTATGGCCTCCTCGAGCAGAAATTGTGAAATGATATTGAAGCGGTCGAATCTGGGCGGCCTGTTTGAAGTTCGCGTGGATGGAACGGTTTCCGCCCGGTTGGGGCTGAAGGGGAAACCGGCTCCGGATATTTTTACCACGGCGTGTGAGCAACTCGGGGTCCTGCCCGGCCGTTCGGTTGTGGTGGAAGATGCCGCTTCCGGTGTCAAGGCGGGGGAAAGCGGGGACTTCGGCTTTGTGCTGGGTGTGGCCCGGCAAAACAACGGTCAGGAACTGCTCGCCCATGGCGCAGACCGGGCAGTTCGGGATGTGTCGGAAATCACCATTGATGAAATCGATCAGTGGTTTGCCGAAGGAATCCGGGAAGACGGCTGGAAATTGCACTATTATGGTTTTTCACCGGAAACCGAGAAATTGCGTGAATCTTTGCTGACCCTGGGCAATGGCTATCTTGCCACCCGCGGTGCAATGGAGGAGACCGGCCGGCGACCGGCCGGTTGTCCCGGAACTTATATGGCCGGTGTTTACAATGCACTTTCATCCCGTATCCAGGGTGAAACCATCACCAACGAGGATATGGTGAATTGTCCGAACTGGCTGCCGATTTCCGTTGTCATCGATAATGATGGTAATGATGGTGTTGTGGGTGCGCGCGACAGCGATTTCAATCGTTTACACCGGGAGCTGTCTTTCAGGACAGGTGTTTTGTCCAAACGGCTTTTGATGGGCGACCCGTTCGGTGATCGATTGGAAATTGTTTCACAGCGGTTTGTCGGCATGCACAATCCCCACATGGCCGGCATTCGGTATACGATCACCTGCCTGCGCCCCGAGACCCGGCTTACCCTAAGGGCCGGTTTGGACGGTGGTGTTAAAAATCAAGGGGTTCGCCGCTACGCAGGTCTCGCCGATGGACATTTGATGACAGACGGGGTGGGTGCAGACGATAACATAATGTATTTGCGGTCAAAAACGTCGGCATCGGGCATCACCATATCCCAGGCGGCCAAACTGCAATTATCCATCAACGGCAATCCAGTACCTGTGAAGTTTGATTCTGAAATCCAAGAGGATGCCGTTTGTCTGTCAACACGGCAGACCTTGAATGCCGGGGAGTCGTTGACCCTCGACAAAGTGGTGTCTATTCATAAAACGGAACGGTCGGAAACAAAGGACGGCCTTTCCGAAGCCATGCGGGATGTCGAATCCAGCAAGGGGTTTGACAGCGAGCGTGAGATGAGTGCCTGGAGCTGGAAGCGAATCTGGGATAGATGTGATGTGCGGATCACCGGGTCACGGCTGGCACAGAAGGCAATACGGTTGAACATTTTTCATTTGATGTGTACGGCTTCACCCCACAACAGAGAGATCGACGCCGGAATACCGGCAAGGGGACTGCATGGCGAAGCGTACCGGGGACACATTTTCTGGGATGAGTTGTTCATCCTGCCGTTTTATTGCCTTTCATTCCCGGAAATTGCCAAATCCGCCTTGTTGTACCGTTACCGGCGACTGCCCGCAGCCCGAAAAATCGCTTCGGACACCGGTGGGGCAGGGGCGGTGTATCCCTGGCAAAGTGGTTCCACGGGCGAGGAGGTGACCCAGGCAGTTCACCTGAACCCTTTGACCGGTCAATGGCGTAAGGATGGGAGCTATCTGCAACGCCACGTATCCCTGGCCGTCGCCTTCAACGTCGGATTGTACGTCGATTACACCGGAGACATGGCGTTTCTTGAGAAATACGGCATGGAAATGGTCATTGAAATATGCCGCTACTGGGCGCAAGCCGCTGTTTATAATCCGTCCTCCGGCCGGTATGATATCTCGGATGTCATGGGGCCGGACGAGTTTCATGAACGATATCCCGGTGCGGAAACCGGCGGGTTGAAGAATAACAGCTACACCAATATCATGACGGCCTGGATGTTTGATAAGGTCATCCGATTGTTGGATCATTTTCCTCAACAACACCGGGCGAAAATATGCGGCCGCCACAAATTGTCCGATCATGAAGTGAGTGAATGGAAAACCATCGGATCGAAGCTGGCGCTTCCCATTTCCGCCGAGGGGATTATCGGCCAGTTCGACGGGTATTTTGACCTTGAGGAACTTGACCTCGGCGCCTATGCCGAAAAATATACGGACATGGGCCGGATGGATCGAATCCTCAATTCGGAAGGCCGATCGGCCGATCAATACAAGATCGGCAAGCAGGCGGATGCTCTCATGCCGTTTTATTGTATTGGCGAGCAGGAGACACGGCGGATAATCGAGCAACTGGGGTATGTGGTGCCGGATGATTTTTTCCGGATGAATTTTGAGTATTATTACGGCAGGACCAGTCACGGTTCCACCTTGAGCAAACTGGTGCACGCGCGCCTGGCCCATATGATGGGCAAAAAGAAATTGGGTTTTAAATTATACCTTGAAGCCCTGACCAGCGATCTTCGGGACGTCCAGGGCGGAACCACCGGCGAGGGAATACATACCGGGGTGATGGCCGGCAGCGTGCTTGCAGCGATGTGGTCATATGCAGGCCTTGATGTGAAAAATGGCGAACCCATCGTGGATCCGGATCTTCCGGACAGGTGGGAACAACTGGAATTCGATGTTCTGTTCAGGGGCCGGTCCTACAATATTTGTGCACGGCAGGGGACGTTTTCCATGGAAGGCCGCCGGATCAAGAACACGGAAAAATTGTCCCCTGAACCATTCCCGGAATGAGCCCAACCTTGTCCGATGAAGGTAATTGATCATGCTTGAAGATGTATTGTTGATTCAGAAAAAACACAGAACTGCCGCCGGACGGATCGTTCAATTGATTGATCGGATCGGGGTTGACAAAACCATTCTGTCCATCGGCGGGGAATCCGGTTCGGGAAAATCCGTCGTCGCCCATGCTACGGCCAGACTACTGAAAACAGAAGGGGTGCGGGTAAAAATCATCCACACGGACAACTATTATAAAATCCCTCCCCGGCAACGGACACAATGGCGGCAGGCAAACGGAATCGACAGCGTGGGCGTCGGGGAATATGACCTGGACCTGCTCGCGAAACATATCGACGCATTCAAAAACAATCGGAAAGCCCAACTGCCCTGTGTGGATTTGATCAGCGACCAGGTGGATCAACTCTCGACGGATTTTTCCGGTATCCAGATGATCATCCTGGAAGGGTTGTACGCCCTTAGTGCCGCATCCGACCTGAAAACATTCATCGATCTGACCTATGAAGACACCCGCGGGGCGCAACAACTCCGCCGGAAAGAACGAATGGACGATTTCAGATTATCCATACTGCAACAGGAACACCGGGCGATTCAGGCATTCAGGGGCCAGGCGGACATCCTGATCACCAAAGACTACCGGGTCATATCAAACTCGGCCTGAACGGCCCCGACTGTTCACCGGCAAAATATAAAAAACCAAATCCACAGCCTATCTTGATTTGACATTGTGATTTTGTAATATAAAATTAAAACAGTATGTTACATCAAAACATGAACAATGTTGGAAAGTATCTGAGATCGTGTCAAATCCACATGCGATCCCCCGGATCCATCGGCCGCATCGCGTTGACAACGGACATGGCATCATATATGACCAAGCAGCAGTTATTTTATCGGATCGAATCATAAGGATTTCATATATGTTGGGCAAAAAAAGAGCATTGGCGGAAGATATACTGATTCTGGGTCTGGGAGGCGTTGGTACCTACCTGGCCAAGCGATTGGTTCATGAAGGGTACGCGGTTACCGCCATCGAACCGGACAGCCGGTTGATCCGTCACATCGACGGCCAGCTCGATGCCCGGCTGATCCAGGGATCGGCCATGAGTATCGATTGCTGGCGGGAAGCCAATGCCGGAAATATCGATGTGCTGATTGCTGTCACTGACAATGATGCCGTTAATATGCTGGCGGCGATGATTGCCGACCGGTTCGGCATTCCCTTGAAAATCGCCCGTGTCCGGTCAATGGATTTTGACAGCAAGGATGCGGTGCTCAATGCCGACGATCTGAAGATCGATCTGATCATTCATCCGGAAGAGCTGGCGGCCCAGGAAATCGTCCGGCTGGTGAAACGAACAGCCGGCAATGAGATCATCGATATCGCCGACGGCCAGACACAGGTAATGGCTACCCGTGTCCACGATGACTCACCCCTGGCGCACATGAAACTGAAAACCCTCTCCATGACCCACAACACCTTTCCGTTCCGGGTCGTGGCCATTGCTCGAGGCATAACCACCATCCTTCCCGGTGGAAATCATGAAATCCTTCCCCAAGACCAGGTGTTGTTTATGGCATCGAAATCCGATCTGCCCAAATTGATGGCATTGACCGGTGTTGAGCAGCAGCGCCGGCACCGGGTAATGATTCTCGGCGGGGGACTGGTGGGCACCCGCGTAGCCGAATTGATGGGCCGGGACGTTCAGGTGAAGATCGTGGAAAAGGATGAAAACCGGGCCGCTGAGTTGTGCCATTGCCTGGATCATGCCGAAGTGCTCCACGGGGACGGTTCCGACGCCGATGCCCTTGATCTGGCCGGTCTGGCGGATATGGACACCTTCATCACGGCCACCGGTGAAAACGAAACCAATATCATGAGCTGTATGCTGGCCAAACATTTGATGAGCACCAGTAATGGCGAATCCCACAACAAGGAGCGCAAAACCATTTCACTGGTGAATAAAGAGGAATACCTGGTGCTGGCCGCCACAAGCGGTTCGGATATCGCCCTCAACAAGAAGGTACTGGCGGCCAATGAAATATTGAAGTTCATCCGGCGGGGGGAATTGCTGTCGGTTGCCCACCTCCACGGGTTTGACGCGGAAGTGGTGGAAATACTGGCCGCCCCGGATTCTCTGATCACCCGTGTCCCGCTCTCCAAGCTGGACCCGTCATTTCACGGCAAAATTCTCATCGGCGGCGTTTACCGCGATGAACAGTGGAAAATCGCTGTGGGGGACACCCGTATCCTTCCCAATGAACGCGTGATCGTGGTCTGCAAATCACTACACCTGAAGGACGTGCACAAGCTCTTCTGGGGATGAAGACACCAAGCGGTGTCCTCACTACCGTTTGTTTTTCATGATATTCATCTTTAATTTAGGGGGAACTGATGTTCATCGCATTGTATGAGTTCAAGATTAAAGAAGGAATGTCAGGGACGTTTCAACGCTCATGGTTGAAAACGACCCAAGGTATATATCATGAATTCGGAAGCTTGGGATCACGCTTGCATAAAACTGAAGATTTTTTGACCTTCGTCGCATATGCCCAATGGCCATCGAAAGAACAATGGGTCAAAGATAAAGGCGATCTCGGTGATGAGTACTTTTCAGCCAGGTCAGAAATGTGGAAGTGCATTGCGGATTCGCGAACCGTTTACGAAATGGAGGTTACAGATGATTATCTACACAGCTTACCGTTCGTAGTGTAGCAGGTGTAAACACGCCAACCGCCATCTCCTCCATTGAAACGAGTGTCATTTCGATCAAGAGGCAAGATGCCCCGAATAAGAGAAGCGAAGCAAACGGATGCTGATGCCATAAACCGGCTATCGATGGATATGGGTTATGATATGGCCACCCGGGACGTCGCTGAAAAAAGAATTAATGATATCCTGGAATCCAAAACCGATCATTTATGGGTTTTTAAAGCGGACAATCAAATCAAAAGGTGGATACACCTCTTTGGAGCCAATAGAGTTGCATCCGATTCATTCGCAGAAATCGGTGGTCTGGTTGTACGATCAGATTGTCGCCGTGAAGGTATTGGCAGAAAATTGGTTGAGCGTGCCATGCAGTGGGCAGAGACGAACCATAATTTCAGTGAAGCGGGTCTGAGCATTAATGCCAACTTTGAATTCGTATTTGTCCAACCTGAAGCCAAGCCGGAATAATCGCCGAACACCAAACTTGTCCAGAAGGCGCTCGCCCCTCGTGCTGCTGCCCCCTCATTAGATTCGGTATGCTGCTTTAAAACCACGGTGTAGTCAATATATTTCGCTTGACATCAACAGGATTTAAGAATTATAGAATTTTTAAAATTGAGTTTGGCTGAATCCGTTCCGAATTTTACGTTAATTGAATCTGCCTGCCCTACGTCCCCATCCACTCGGCTGAAATACAACCAGACTTGATTCCGAGAAATTTGAAAAGACATTTCAACAGCTTTGATTACGATATATATCCAATTTGATTCAAGCTTGTTTGCATAACTTCAATCATCTGATAATAAAGACAATCACCCAGTATTATGACGTCTTTTAAACGAGGGTTATTTCAAACAGAAGAAGGAATCAATTGTTCCTGAATAACGGATTGAAAAGAGGTGCAAAATGTTAAAGGAAAAACGATCACAAATGAGAAACTTTTACGTGCTCCTTATGAGTATTTTTTTACTGAATGCCTGCATGCATGTAAACGTTTCGGGGTGGGCAAGCAAGACCAAAACACTTCTACCTGCAGGAAATGTCTGCACGAACCAAAATGGTGGTCAGGTTAGCATCAATGTGTCCGGTCGGGGCAAGGTCACCGTCACCGCTCAGGTGATGCTGGGCCTGAAAAGACACACGAGTGGAGAAATAGACATGATGATGGTGCACATCGGTGCTTCCGCAACAGATTGTACATATAATGCACCACTGGAAGGTTATAATCAAATGGGGTTTTCAATACCTAAAGATGAGCCCTCCTGGAGTGCATCAGTTGTGAGATTAATACCGGTTACTGTAAGTCGGACATTCACGGTAGACAGCGCGGGTTCCAAAACTTTTTACCTAAACGGCAGAAGAGTGGCGGGTATTGGAAACGGCTATATCTGGGAATCATCGATGCAGGCCGTTTACTACCCGGAAATGTGAGCTTCTTTGTATATTCCTTATGTACAGATAGAAAATCTTTAATGCACCCTTTGTCATCACAGACATAGGTTTCTACAGCAGGAAGGTATATGTCACACATGTCAGTGATTATAGACTGCCAACATTCTTTTTCTATAATGTGGTGATCCTCAACTGAGGTTTCAAGCCAAATTTTCAAGCCCTGCTCCATGTCAGTTCGCTCTAGGGGATGAATCATCACTGAATCTGAAATCTCATCTCTTCAGGTTTTATCGTTTCCAGAAGGATGGATAGAATATCACCAATGCGGAGAACATCTCAAGCCTCCCCACCAGCATGTTGTAGGAGAGAAACCATTTGCCCGCATTGGATATGAACGCATAGTTTTCGGATGGCCCAATCGCCCCGAAACCCGGTCCGATATTCATCAGGGCCGCGATGACCGAACTCATGGCGGTGACATAATCCATATCGTCGGTGAGCACCATTACGCATCCACCGGCCAACACCATGAAGATATTCACAATAAAATAGCAAACCGACAAGTGGATGATGGAATCATCCACCGGGCGCTGGTTCAGCCGTACGGAAATAATGGACATGGGTTGGAAAAAGATTTTTTTGATGGCGGCCGACATGAATTTAAACAGGACCACATAGTGTACGATCTTGATGCCGCTGGTGGTTGAACCGGCGCAGGCGCCGATAAAACAGACCACATATAAAAACATCTGAGAGGACTGGGGCCATAGCTCGTAATCGGCCGTGGTGAAGCCGGTGGTGGTCAGCAGGCTTGTCACTTGAAAGGTGCCGTAGCGGATGGCCTCCATGAGACCGTAGGCGTTCTCCTTCCAGAGTATCCAGGAAACCATACCGCAGAAAAAGAGCAAGAGGCCCACGTAACAGCGAAACTCCGTGTTGATCCGGAGGGATCGCCAATCGCCCCGGATCATCTGGTAGAAAAGCACGAATGTCATACCGCCCAGGAACATGAACAGAATGATAATCCAGTCGAAATAAGCGTTGTTATAATGCCCGATGCTGGCATTGTATGGGGAGTAGCCGGATGTGGATACGGTGCCGAAGGCGTGGCAGAGTGAATCAAATACCGACATGCCGCCGAGACAGAGCAGAATCGTCTCGGCCAGGTTCAATGCCAGGTAGATGATCCACAAGCGGACCATGGTATCCCGGTTTCGGGCATGGAATTTTTCCTTGGTGATGACCTGGCCCGGTGAAGATTCGGCGCGGAAGATGCGCAGTCCGCCCATGCCGTGCGGCAGGAAGATGACCGTCAGGGTTAAAAAGCCCATTCCGCCTAGCAGGTGTGTTTCGCTGCGCCAGAACAACAATCCGTGGGGAACCACTTCGATATCCGTCAGAATGGTGGCGCCGCTGGTGGTGTAACCGGACATCATCTCAAAGAAAGCATCGGTGAACGACGGTATTGATCCATGGATCATGAACGGCAGGGCGCTCAGGGCGGAAACCAGGATCCAGCCGAAAGCGGCGATGAAGATGCCATCCTTGATACCCAGGTCATGGTACTTTTTGAAAAGCCACCACAAGGGCGCTCCGATCAAGAGTGTCACAACCGCAGAGATCAAAATCGGCAGGAAATCTCCCTCACGGTAGATCAGTGAACAGATCAGTGGAAATACCATGGAGATTCCCGTGACCATAAACAGGGTGCCGAAAACGTTAAGAATTGAAAATAAATGCATGGGCTTTCGTCTAATGATTCGTAACGGGTATCGATATCAGCGTGCTGCAGCGATTCATATCTTACGGATGAAAAAAAAGCAATTTCGTATCTCATCGAATTTTCCTTGGCAGTTTTTATTAATTAATTATGTCACTGTTTTATAATGATCTGACATCAATCCACCGGACGTAACTCAGCCGTTGGGACTGTTTGTGTAACATTACGTTTTTGCACACTTAATTATGCGCTTTAATTTTTCTAAAAAAAACAAATAATTAGCTTGCTTTTTGCTTCATTTAAGAATATGATGGGCGCAATCAATCAAGTCCTTAGTCCATTCATGGGACGGGACGGTTTCTCTCTGAAGGAACAATCCATTTGTCAAAGTGGCGCCCTCCAGTTTGCAACGTTGAAATTTTTTATAAGAAAGGAGGATGTTATCATGACCAATGGAACTGTTAAGTGGTTTAGTGACCGCAAAGGTTTTGGATTTATTGAGCAGGAAGAAGGACCTGATGTGTTTGTTCATCATTCAGCAATAAATGCAAACGGTTTTAAATCCCTCAGTGAAGGCGATCGTGTTACCTTTGAAATAACACAAGGACAAAAAGGTCCTGCCGCTGCAAATGTCACTGTGATGTAATTTCTTATTGCTGAGTATAAAGGGCATTCCTTCTGATATTGAGGGATGCCTTTTTCTTTAGATTGTACCGTAATAGCGAGCGCCCAACCCCTGATATAGAGGGGAGGCTTTTTCGATCGGAAACGACACATGGAGGGAATACATTGGCAAGATCAAATTATCAATTTAATAAACGTCAAAAAGAATTGGCAAAAAAGAAAAAAAAAGAAGAGAAGCGACTTCGAAAACAGGGAAAAAATACTGAAGAATCACCAGAGAATCCGGACCAGTCCGATGATCGAGAAGAAACACCCTAGGCTTTTTAAAACCGGATGAAAAGGAGGAGATATGCGTCAAAAATATGTGATATCCCGGGATGCTGCAAAAAAGAAACTTAAAATCAGGGAGTATGCCATTGTCGATAAAAATTTGAAAAAAGTGGCGTCATCGATGCTGAAAACGGGAAGTTTTACATTTCTATGCGAAGAAACCTATGAAAGCGATCTTATCATGAGCTCCATCTCAAAAGGACTCAGCGATCTGGTTTCAAGCCTTCGAACCCAGAATATTTTTCCCATTAAACCATATGCCACTAAAATCGCCGAATCCGTAATGGCATTGTACGACTCCTCTGATGAAGACACAGTGGAATTGTTCTTTGATGACATTGATTTATTAACTGTCACCTGAGTTTATGAGCATTATCGGTAATTTTCGTATCGTTTCAGACTTTAGTTTGAATTAACGCTATTCTCCGGATACGGACATATTGCGATACAGCCTGAAGGCCATGATTCCCACTACGGCTACTCCCAACACCATCACCGCCCACAGGGTGAGTTGCCGCCACGGTATATGCGTTTGGGCCTCGAGACGGGATTTGCCCCCAAGCTCGATTAAATCCCCTTGTTGCACGGATTGACGGATTGCCGTATCCGCCTGTTTTTTCAGATTCCGCAACAGATCATCCACTGCGTTCTCGGTGGGACCGATGTGAGCGCTGCCGAAGGCTAAGGTAAATGGCCCCTGACCCCTTGCGACGAAAATCAGTTCATGGGGGATATAACCCAAACGAAGTCCCGGCATCCGGTTGCCCAAAGCGCTTTGGCTATCCTTTACCTTGGCCCGCCAATATTCATCCGTGGCCATGCGGATGGCGTGCGGTTGATTGGTGAGGAACTCACCGTTTATCTTCAGGTTGTGAAACAGCCCGTTCAATCGATTTTGCCAGGCTGACTCAGGGTCCGGCCGTGACAGGATTTCAGCAGCGGCAAGACTGTTGTCTTCCGGCAGGTCCAGGTCAATGCGCACAATCGGCAAACTCGCCCTGGTATCATATTCAAATACGCCGGTTTCATCGGCGACACGCTTCGGTTCAACCTTGAGCCAATGATACACATTTTTCCTGGTCTCCGTTTTGGCCTTGACAGCGGTTATTTTCAGGCTGTTTTTCGGATCGATGAAGGATAGTCTTAAATAGCGCTGGTGATCTGCCGGCAGGGGAATCGTATTCTGATGGATACGGTGACCGCTGTAGCGTAAATCCGCCAATGAATATCCACTGACCATTGTGCGCCAATGATCAAGGTCATTGCTCGACGACACGACAATGGCGGTCATCACACTGTCATCGGTAAGCCGCCATCCTATTTCCAATTCGGTGAATACGGGTTTTCCATTCCCCGTGTCTATGAGCACCGCGCCGCCTTCCATTGTATTTGCGGGGGATTTAGTATTGGATCTGACACTGACTATGGTGCCGTCATCTGTGGTTTTGACGTCCAGCGCGTAGCTTTTGATGCTGCCGTCCGGGGTTTGCGGCAACGGGAAAAAAGACAATGGATGCCATTGTATATCCTCTTCAACTGCTACGCCGGGCATAACGATGGTATGTGGCACCATTTGATTCCCGGCGTTAAAAATCCGCAGGTCACCCAGATCCTTTCGATAGATATGGCGGTAGACCTCATCGGGTACGGACATCGTGCAAATCGAAGCACCGTCGGTGATGTGAAGGGGCAATCCATAGGCGAAATCAACCGGGGATGGTGGTTCCGCCAATACAACGCCGCAACAGCATATAACGAAAATGATGGAGAACAGTGATTTCATGGGGATTGCTCCTTTTCAGCAGTCGGTGGGAGGGGTGAAAAGAATCCGATTATCAATATCAAGCCGCCCACAGCTAGAAAAGAAATGATCCTGGATATGGAACCGCTGCCGGAGAGGTCCACCACAAATAATTTGACGACTTCCAGTGCCAGGAGAACGGCCCCGGCAAACCACACCGCACGCTTCAGGCGCCGATGCGCCCATACCATGATACCGAGGGCAATGGTTCCCCATAGTACGGAAATGGATGTGTGGAAAATGATCGAATGATTCAGTGCATCCATATCATACCGGATACCCCAGAAATGGTGAACCGTTCGGGCGACCACCGCGTTCAGCCATAGGAAAATGGCCGGCGCCGGGATGATCATCACGGCGGTGGTCTCTGCGGATTTGAATTTCTCGAGGACCATGTCTTTTTTGGACAATACCCATTGCAAAATGGCGATGAATACAAAAACTTGAACGATATCCAGCGGATTCAACAAGGGCAGGAACCCCAGCGGCGCCGGATCCCCTGATTGACCCAACCCCGCAACGCCCCACATGATCAGGCCGGCTGACAATATGCCCGGCACCCAGATATCAAATTCGACGGAAAACCGTTTGAAGGGCCACTCCAATCGCCGTTTAAGGGTGTTTAACAATAACAAGGTCACGGCCGGCATCAATGCCCAGCCGGTAAATTCCCAGACCTCGGCACCGGCAACCAGCCTGTGCACAACCCATGACAGCTCCCATGACAGCAGAAATATCGCCAGGCAAAATGTCCATATGTGCCATACGCGAACCACGCGACCTGGCCATATGTTCTCGAAACGATGCAGACCCCGGTATATGGCAAAAAAGACCGTCACCCAGGCTGCTGCGCCCCACCCGGAAAACGGGTGACCCAGGAAAAATCCCATGAGGGAGAACAGCGACACCAGTGTCGCCACCGGGAGCAGTCCCATCGGCGGAAAACCGATATCACGCCATTTCAGACGGTTGCAGACTATCCCCATGGCCGCGCAGCTCAACGCGATAAACGTCAATAGCGCATGGGTTTCATGTCGGTAAGGCAATTGCCGTTCGATCTCCATCAAGCCGGCCGCAAACCACCATAGCAATCCCCATGTCAGGGCGACGCGGTCCACGTTTTTCTCGTAACGATGCAACCGATCACGGCCTGCATACAGAAAATATCCTGATAGCAGGCCGGCACCGGCGATGATGAATGCCCCGATGAAATACCGGTTTAAAACCGGAACCGGATCCGGTACATACTGCATGGCCTGGCCATAGGAGACGGCGGCTCCGATTTGAAGCAGGATGCCGAACCCCCGTGCCATCCATCTCCGTTGCTTGACCCCTATCCATACGAGGGCCGCCCCCTCGAGGCCCCAGGCCGCGGATGTCCATTGTGCATCCACTGCCAGGGGGATGGCGACGCTGCCGAATACCACACCAAAGGCGAGAAAGGCTTCCACCAGGGCCCTGAAACTTTCCGGACGTTTCTTCCACAGGATGCTGGCCAATATGACGTATACCAGGCCGATGGCCAGGGCACTGAAGGCCAGGCCATATGCCGTGTCCCGAACCAAAGCCCATTGGATGGTCATCGTGATCACCGGGAGGCCGAATACCAGCGTACCGTCGACATACCCCTTGAGGCGTGGTGGTTGGCGCATAGCGAAAAGGATGGAAATGGTGAGGTAAAATATGAAAAACAGGATCACAAAGGGTTCGGTCGTTGAGAAGTATGCGGGGCGGTAGTATTGAATTCCCCACGTGGAGCCAATGCCGAAGGTGAAGAAAAAACCCACCAGGTTCAATATCCGCCATGATTTAAACCAGGCGATACCGACGATGCCGGCATTGAGCAGTGCATAATAGGAGAACAAGACGACGTGGCTGCCCGTTCCCGTGGAGGAGAGCACCGGGGCCATGAATCCGCCGACCGCGCCGAAAAAGGCCAGACCCAGGGCATTCTGCATCATGGCCATGGCGGCGGACAAAAACACCAGGGCCACCATCAGTAAAAATGAGAGCGGAATCGGAATGATATGATACAACCGGGCTGCCGCAAAAAGGGTCAGGTACATGATACCCACGCCACCGCCTTGAAGGGTCACGGCATATCCCTTTCGATGCTCTTTCAGCCGCCAGCCGATCGCCAGAAGCCCCACGCCGCCGAGAAAGGCAAACGCCAGCCTGACCTCGATGGGCAGGTAGTTGCGTGCGGCCGCGTATTTGACGAGGAATCCGAATCCGAAAAGCAGTATGACAATACCCACCCGGACCAACAGGTTGCCGCCGGTGAAAAATCCGCTGATCCGTTCGAACACCTCATCGGTCAGTGATGGCGGCGATGGTATTTTGCCGGGTCCGGTTTCCGTTGTTTCAGCAGGAGCCGTTGTTTCGGTTTCATCCAATTCGACTTCGGACAGGTCCAGACGCAGCCCCAAATCCGAATCCGGTGTGGCGGGAGGGGCTTTATCGACAGTGGCCGTTTGCATTGCCCGTGAGTCGTCTTCAGATCCCGCGCGGGGATGAGCCACGCTGATCGACACCGGTGCTGGGGGAGCCGGGGAGGGTTCGATTGGTTTGGTGGCTTCTGTTTTGCCGGCCAACCGGGTGGAAATATCGGATAGCCTGGTTTCGAGATCCCGGATTTTTTTCCGCATCGATAAAATGGCGGCCAGGCCTATGCCGATGGCTGCACCGAAAAGAAATCCGGACCTGTACATGCCCGCGCTGCCGAGGAAGGCACCGATTAAACCCAGAATTATATAAATCGCGATGAGGTCCCCCTTTTCTGATTCTGCATGTAGGCAGTATCGGCTTAGGTTGAATTCTACAATCTTTGAACTGATATTTATTAAAATCCAGATATGTTATCGGCACTTGTCTGATCTAATTGAGAGGAAACCGTCAATGCACAAGCGTGCTGAAAAATCATCCAGCCCGCTTGTCCTCTGCTTCTTAATAAAAAAATCCCAGAACCCCCGGTTGTCAGGCTATTCCGGCTCGTCAATTTTAAAATATTGTTTTGCGCTGGCGACATAATCTTTCAGATCGGAACCTTCGAATATCTCCACCACCTCTTTCAGAAGATCGGGGATTTCAATCTCCTGGGGGCACTTTTCCAGGCACTCTCCGCATTGGACGCATTGTGACGCATATCCGTTTTCACCGCTGAGGATACCACTCATGCGGACGGCATATACAAATTTCGTCTCGGCTTCATTTTTGAACATGTGGAACCGGTTCAACACGTCAAAGCAATTCGGGATATCCACCCCTTGGGGGCAGGGCTTGCAATATCCGCAACCCGTGCAGTTCACCCTCATGATGTCCCGATACCTGTCCGCGGCCATGCCGATGGTCCGGAGCTCTTCCGGGCTTAGAGAGTCGGGCAACCCCTGATTGGCGATCTTCAGGTTTTCATCGATGTGAGCTTCCTCATTCATTCCGGACAGCACAAGGGTTACCTCCGGCTGGTTCCACAACCAGCGAAGCGCCCATTCGGTCGGCGTGTGGGGTGTTTCGGCGGTTTTCCAAATATCCTCAAGAGCCGGCGGCGGTGATGGATCACCCAGGGTTCCGCCGCGCAGGGGTTCCATAATGATGACACCCAATTGTCTGGATGCGGCATAGCGCAAGCCTTCCCTGCCGGCCTGATATTCGACGTCCAGATAATTATACTGAATCTGGCAGAACTCCCATGGCTGGGCGTCGACAATGCGCTTGAAATCTTCGATTTTGCCGTGGAAGGAGAAACCCGCATTACCAATCCGGCCGTCTGCTTTGGCCTTGTCGAGAAAATCCAGGACACCCAGCTCATACAGCCGGTCCCACAATAAACCGTTCATGGCGTGGAGCAGGTAATAGTCGATCCGGTCTGTATCGAGACGCGTCAATTGTTCGTTCAGATAGTCGTCCATCTCCTGCCGGGTGGTGATCATCCAGGAGGGCAGTTTTGTGGCCAGCTTGACTTTTTCCCGATACCCGCCGGCAAGCGCCCGTCCCAGGAATGGTTCACTCTCACCCGAATGATACGGCCAGGCGGTATCCAGGTAGTTGACCCCCTGGTCGATGGCATACCGGACCTGGTATGTGGCTCGTTTTTGGTCTATACGATTGTCTTTAACGGGCAACCGCATGCATCCGAAGCCTAAAATGGACAGAGTTTCTCCGGTTTTCGGCACTTTCCGGTACAGCATGTTCTCCTCCTCTCCGGGTGTTGACGGGTGGGTAATCAATGGAATAGTTAAACAGGTCAACGGTACTGATTGTCAATTAAAATAGCAATTCCGATATAATTTTAAAAGACGGAATCCAATTACCAAATGGCGGAATGCCGGCGATTTAAGGATCGCTTTATGATCAAAGCGATCCTTAAAACCTTAAAATAGATTAGGGGTCGAGGAGGTCTTCCTATTGAGCCGCGGCTTTTAATAAAAAACACCCCGAACCCTCAAATAGATAGAATACCTTCAATTAAAAATTGAGCTTTGTCCTTTGACATTATATTATCTGTTTTCATCGGTAACTATTCCTGCGCTATCCTTTTTACATGCGTTCGCCCTGCCGGGTCCTTGACAATATATGTCGGTTGATACATTTTGATGTAACAATTGATATCGAGGTGAAGGCGGCGGCTGCAAAATCATGGAAATGGCTGCTTTTGATTCACCGGTTCCCTCGCCGAGACAATGAAGCCGGCATGTGAATTTCTCATTCCAATGGAATAAAAATATGACAATCCGTGAAGGTTTTACCGGCCGGACCACCAGAATCGCCGGTTTTCTCGCCCTCAAGCGCAGCACTGTCGGTGTGTTGGCCATGGTGGTGCTGGTGGGTATGGGCGAACGAATGGCCGAGCGTTTCCTGCCGATCTACCTGCTGGCCCTGGGTGGGGGCGTGATGGCCATCGGTTTGTTGCAGGCCATGGACAACCTGCTCTCCGCCCTCTACTCATTTCCGGGAGGGTATCTGTCCGACCGGCTTGGCACCAAGCGGGCACTCCTGATCTTCAACCTGGTGGCCATGGCCGGATTCGCCCTGGTGGTTTTGATACCGGCCTGGCAAGCGGTACTGGCAGGTGCGGTGCTTTTTATCTCATGGTCCGCCATTTCCCTGCCGGCCACCGTGAGCCTGATTTACAAGGTTCTGCCCACGGCCAAACATACCATGGGTGTGAGCATGCACTCGCTTGTCCGGCGCATTCCCATGGCCCTCGGCCCTTTGATCGGCGGGCTTTTCATCGGGTTGTGGGGCGAGCGTACCGGTGTGCGGTTTGCCTTTGGGGCGGCTCTGGTTATGTCCATGGTTGCATTGTTCCTGCAGCAGCGCATGATCGAAGACGACAAGCCTGAGCAGATATCTTCGGCCGATACCTGTGATCTTACGCCAGAGAAAAATCCACTGAAATTATTTCGACTCATGAACCCGGCCATGAAAGGATTGCTGGTGAGCGATATTATCATCCGGTTCTGTGAGCAGATCCCCTATGCCTTTGTGGTGATCTGGAGCATGAAGGTGATAGCGGCACCGGTATCGGCATTCCAATTCGGTATACTGACCGCCATTGAAATGACCACAGCATTACTGGTGTACATCCCGGTGGCATACCTGGCCGACCGCAGCACCAAAAAACCCTTTGTGCTCGCTACCTTCGTGTTCTTTACCTTGTTTCCCCTGATGCTTATGTATAGCCATTCATTCGAGTGGCTGATTGCGGCATTTATTCTGCGGGGGCTCAAGGAGTTCGGTGAGCCCACTCGCAAGTCACTGATCATGGATCTGGCGCCGGACAGCTGCAAAGCCGGTATGTTCGGACTCTATTACCTGATCCGGGATGTTGTCGTGTCCGCCGCCGCCATGGGCGGCGCCGTTTTGTGGCAAATCAGCCCGCAGACGAACCTGATAACGGCCTTCATATTCGGGATCATCGGTACCATCGGATTCGCGATATACGGGCGCGATATGCCGGTACCGGAGGCGGCAGGGATGGAGAAATGAACAATTCAGCTCGGAACATTCCTTTCAGGGAGGCCCTGAAATTCTGGACAAAACTCGGCTTCATCAGTTTTGGCGGTCCGGCCGGCCAGATCGCCATCATGCATCAGGAAGTGGTGGAGCGCCGAAAGTGGATCGGTGAATATCCGTTTTTACGGGCCCTCAACTTCTGCATGCTACTGCCCGGTCCCGAGGCCCAGCAATTGGCAACGTATATCGGATGGCGCCTGCATGGCATCTGGGGTGGTATCGCGGCCGGATCGCTTTTCGTGATCCCGTCGATCTTCGTCATGCTGATGCTGAGTTACCTGGCCGTGGCCCATATCCACATCCCGGCCGTGGCTGCCGCGTTCCATGGTATTCAGCCGGTGGTGGTGGCCGTTGTCATCGAAGCGGTATTGCGCATCGGTAAAAAAGCCCTGAATCACAGCGTACTCTATGCATTTGCCGCCGTGGCGTTCGTGGCCGTCTCTTTTTTAAATATTCCGTTCCCCTATATTGTGGCTGCGGCGGCACTTGGCGGCCTGCTCCTGCAGAGATGGTTGCCTCAGGTATTTTGCATGGGCGATTTCGACCCGGCAAGTCGTGAATGCCGTATCGACACCGAACCGGGAACCAGCCAAAACCGTACACGGCCGTCTTTTTTCCATGTCCTGAAGATGTTTATCGCCTGTCTCGTCCTGTGGGTGGTTGCGGTGGGGGCTGTATGGATCTGGCGCGGGCAAAGCGATACCTTGACCCAAATCGGTCTGTTTTTCACTAAAGCCGCTTTTGTCACCTTTGGTGGTGCCTACGCCGTGCTGAGTTATATCACCGAGGTCGCGGTGTCCAATGGCTGGCTTTCCACCCAGCAGATGCTGATCGGTCTCGGCCTGGCCGAATCCACACCCGGTCCATTGATCATGGTGACACAGTACGCCGGCTTTTTAGCGGCCTGGAATCTTCCCGGGGATCTGAATCCTTTAATCGCGGGTGTTTTCGGTGCCTTTATCACCACCTATGTGACCTTCCTGCCCTGCTTTTTTTTCATCTTCGCCGGTGCGCCGTTCATCGAGGCCATGGCCGGGAATCAACGGCTCCAGGCCGCGCTCGCCGGTGTTACCGCAGCGGTGGTGGGCGTTGTGCTCAACCTGGCGGTCTGGTTTGGGCATAAGGTGATTTTGCCTGAAAGCGGTATTGATTTTTTTGCACTGGCCTCCGCTGCAATCTCGTTGATACTTCTCCAGAAATTTCACTTTCCCATCCACTATCTGGTACCGGCAGGCGCGGCGGTGGGAATAATTTGGCAGATGATTTTTTAAAAAGTGCCAGCGGAAAATCATCACGAAATTATTAGAACTCGCCGATGAGTTCCTTGTAACATGAAGTGTCCGGGGCATCCGATTGCCGGCAGGCTATTCCCCGGCGGAACGTTTAAACAACGCCCGCCACAAAAGATTGGGTAAGGTCTGACCTTTTTTGTAGGGGGTTCCGGCGAGGTAAAGGGTTTCCGTCGTCAGGCTGCGGATCTCTTCCGCCTTCATATCAAGTGGGTTCCGGTCAAGCACCACCATATCGGCGAGCTTTCCCGTTTCCAGGGAACCTCTGTCTTTCTCGTCGAAGCTGGCCCGGGCCGGTTCATATGTAAACATTTTCAGGGCTTCCATGACCGTAACCGATTGCGATGGATTGAAGTGGTTGCATGCCGCGTGGATGGCTGAAATCGGATCGGGTGATGTGACGGGTGCATCGGACCCGCCGGAAACATGAATTCCCATGTCGACCATGCGCCGGAACGGCGAGATATCATACGCTCTTGCTCCCAGAATTTCATTCAGGTAGGAAAACGGTTCAAGGTTCAGGTCGAGAAGCCCGGGTTGGGCGGCGATGCCGATGTTGTATTCGGCGCATTTATCAAGCCCCTCCGCCGTTGCCAGCGAACCGTGAATAATACCATGCCGGCAATCCGTTCTGTAATTGGATTTAATCGCCGCAACAATGGCGTTCACGGCTTGGTCAAATGCGGCGTCTCCGATGGCATGCATCTGGACCTGAAGTCCGTTATCATGGGCTTTACACACAAAATCGGTTACCTGGGCATCCGAGTAAAACAGGATACCCTTGTTGTCAGGCGCATTCTTGTAGGGGGCTTTCAATGCCGCGTCGACTGAACCGAAACAGCCGTCGAGTGCCGTCGCAAAACAGCCGCCCACCCGGGGGAGTTTTCGTTTTTTCACCTTTTTAATGTCCATGGTCTGGAAGAAAGGACGGACATTAAACGGATTGGACAAGCCCCTGGCCAGAAACCGAACGAGATCCACATCAAGATCCAGGGGGAATCCCACCCCTTCGGCCGGATGGATGAGTCCTATACCTTTCGACGCCATGGCGTCCACGGCTGAGAGCATCTGTTTAATCAGGGAAATTACGGACATCTTTGAGGTGAGATGATCTGCGGCCATGAAGAAGGCCTCCTGGTACAATAGCCCGGTCTGCGCGTTGTAACCCCGCAGTTTTTTGATTTTCGGCGGAAGCATTTGGCGCATGGCAGTGTTCATCACGGCGGCGTGTCCGTCATATTTTACGAGCATCACCGGACGTTTGTTTTCGATTCTGTCCAATTCCGGCAGGGTGATCATCCGCTTCTCATGAACATGGTGCGCCGAGATGCCAAAACCCAAAACGACTTTCGCACCGGTATCCCGGATATAGTTCGACAAAAGGTCCGATAGCCCATCAAAATCCTCGGCATCCCGTACGTCGAGGGTGGCGGAAAACAGGGCATACGACAGAAAATGGAGATGGGAATCGCCAAATGCGGGGATCAGGGCCTTTTGGCCGAGATCTATTATATCCGTGTCTGGATATCGGTCAGGGAGCGTATCTCCCGTGTATACAATCCGGCCCTCGTGCTCGACGAGATAACTCAGAACGGTGCCATGCCGGTCACAGGTGAGGATGGGGCCTTTGAAGATTTTCATAGGCGCTTTTCAACCGTATCATTTTTACATGCGTTAGCCCTGGTCATGCACCTTTCGGTACAAGGCGTAATAGGTCACCGGGATGACGACCAGGGTGAAGACCGTTGATGCGAAAAGGCCGAAAATCAGGGTCCAGGCCAGACCTGAAAATATGGGATCAAGGGTGATCGGCCATGCACCCAGGGCCGTAGTGGCGGCGGTCAGAAGAATGGGGCGCATACGGATGGCGCCGCTCTGCAGAATCGCCTCCGTAAACGGTGTGCCCTGTTTCAGGGCATCCTGGATGAATTCGATGAGAACCAGTGAATTACGAATCACGATCCCACCCAGGGCGATCATACCGATCATACCGGTGGCCGTGAAAAAGACCGGATTGTCAAATCCACCTACGGATTCACCGACGAGGAGATTGAGGAGCCAGAACCCGGGCATGGCACCGATCAGCGTGAGCGGAATGGCCATCATGATCAGCAGGGGCATGAAGAAAGAGTTGGTCTGGATGATCAATAAAATATAAATACCGGTCAGCGCCGCCACAAAGGCGATGCCCATATCCCTGAAGACCCGCAATGTGATTTTCCATTCCCCTTCGCCTGCCCAGTCTATCCGGATGCTGTCCGGCGGGGGATTGTCCTTCAGGCGGCCCTGCATATCCAGGATCGCCTCGCCCGGCGCCCGTCCGGCCATTTCAGCCTGGACGAACACCACCCTCTCCAGGTTTTTATGGTATATGGGCTGATCTTCGGGAACCCGGAAGGGTTGAACCAACTCGGCCATGGGAATCATTTTTCCCCCGGCGGTTTTTACGGGGATCTGGGTCAGGGCGGCAATGCCGGACCGTTTTTCCCGCGGTAAGATGGTCCGGACCATCAGGGCCTGGCGCTCTCCCGCCACATGGGCTGTGGCCGGTGTCGCCCCGCTCAATGCAATCTGCAGGGTGCGGATAACGGCGGTGGCACTGACCCCATGGAGCGCGGCCTTTTCCTTGTCCAATACAAAATTGATTTTATCGCGTTCGGCTTCCGTGGAGTCGTCGATCTCCACCACAAAAGGCTCCTGTGCCATGATACCTTTTACATGGTCAGCCCCCTGGATCAACTGATCGTATGATCGATCCGGATCACCATATATCTCCGCCACCACGGTGGCCAGCACCGGCGGACCCGGCGGGACTTCGACCAGCTTGATGTCGGCATTGTGTGCCTGAGCGATGGTGTCGAGGTCATTACGAAGCCGCAATACAATGGCATGACATTGTTGTTCCCGGCGGTCCTTGCCGGCGAGGTTGACCCGGATGTCGGCGAGGTGGCTTCCCTTCCGCAAATAATAGTGGCGCACCAGACCGTTGAAATCGATGGGTGAAGAATTGCCCACATAGGAGACGAAACTGACCACCTCGGGGACCGTTCTCAAATAATCTTCAAAATCCCGAACCACGGCATCAGTGGCCTCGAGGGTGGTGCTTTCGGGCAGGTCCACCACGATCTGGAATTCATCCTTATTGTCGAAGGGCAGCATTTTCAGCGGTACCATCCGGAACACAGCGAGGCCTATGGGGATGATCAGTAAAACGATGATTGCGGCAAGCAGCAATTGACGTTTGGTTTTGGAACTTAAAAACGGCGACACCACACCACGGTAGATACGGTCCACCCATGGTTTCTTGTGCGCCGGTTTTCTCTTTTTTGAGGGTTTGGCCGCGGTTTTTTTATCTTTCAACAGCCGGTGTGTCAGCCAGGGAACGATGGTCAGTGCGCACACCGTGGAGAAAATAACGGTCACCGGTACATTCACCGCCATGGGTGCCATATAGGGTCCCATCATGCCGGTGATAAAAAAGAGCGGTGTAAAGGAAAGAATGATGGCTATGGTGGACATGATGACCGGGGGCAGTACTTCGTTCACGGCAGCCAGGGTAGCCCACAACGGTTTTTTCCGTCCCATGAAAATGTGGCGCTGGATATTGTCCACATTGGTGATGGGGTCATCCACAACCAATCCAAGCGATAAAATCAATGCGAACAGCGTCACCCGGTTGATGGTATACCCGAACAGATAATTCACGAACAATGCCAATGCAAAACTGATGGGCACCGCCATGCCGACCACCAGTGCTTCACGCCATCCCAGGGTCAACCACAGCAGGAGAACAACGGTAACGATGGCAAATCCGAGGGAACCGAGGAGACCGTTGACCTTTTGTTGGGCGGTCGCACCGTAGTCCCGGGTCACCTCCACCCGGACACCGGTGGGGATGATGGTCCCCATGAGAGCGTCGAGTTTTTTGAGAATGTTACGCGAGACCACGACAGCGTTAGTCCCTTTTTTCTTGGCCAGGGCCAGCGTGACCGACGGAAATGAAAGGGGTTCACCGGTTTTACCAGCCTCCTGCCGATAATAATGGGAATAGCCGATACGCGAATAGGCCTTTGCTTCTTCAGGGCCGTCGGTGATGGTTGCAACGTCCCTGAGATACACAGGCCGATCACCGTAAACGCCCACCATGAGGTCGGATACTTCGGTGGCACCGGTTAGAAACGAATTGCTGCTCACGGAAAACGCGGTGTTGAACCGGGAGAACTCACCGGCATGCACCGATGCGTCCGCCCCCCCGAGGACATGTTGAACATCGAGTATGGAGACACCGAATCCGATCATCTTTTCCGGAATCATCTCGACACGTATTTCCCGCTTTCGGCCGCCCACGATTTCAGTCCGGGATATATTTTTGACCTCCGCCAGGCGGGCCAGTACCTCTTCGCCGATCCGCCGCAGTTGGTGGTCGTTGTATTCGTCGGAATACAGCGTGAGGTTTACGATGGGTACATCATCAATTTCCACGGGCTTGATGACCCACCCTTTAACGATGGCCGGCACCACATCCGTGTTCATGGCAATCTTGTTATGAATTTTTACCAGGGAGTTTTCCCGGTCCTGCCCCACATAAAACCTTACCGTTACCACAGCCGTATCCTGACGTGACATCGAATATACGTATTCAACGCCGTCGATCTGGTAGAGCAGACGTTCCAGCGGGGTGGCCACAAGTTTTTCAATTTCGGCAGCGCTGGTGCCGGGTGCATTGACATATATATCCGCCAGCGGGACGACGATCTGCGGGTCCTCCTCCCTCGGGGTGACCAATACGGCGGCTATACCCACACACACGGACAGAATAATCAGGATAATGGAGAGGTGTGATGTGAGAAACCGGTGGACCACCGCGGAGATAAATCCCGTGGGTGCTGATTGGTCATCAGGCATTTTCCGACTCCTTCCAGCCAATGGTCTCTTTTCCGTTCAATCCTGACAGAACTTCAATCCTGTCTCCGAGTGTTTTGCCTGTTTTGATGAAACGGGATTGCCAGCTGCCGTTGTGTTCGATAAAGACCGTTTCCAACTGGCCCACACGGCGAACCGCGACGCGGGGTATCAATATCACTTTGTGCCGGCTTACCGGAATCAGCAATTTCCCGAACATACCGGGGTAAATGCCCGGGGTTACCGGCAGGGCGGATTTCACAAGGAAAGTTCTGGATTGGGGGTCCGCATACGGCACCACCTCCTCGACCTGGGTGTCCATGGTCCGGTCAACAGCCTGAACGATCACCTTCAACACCTGGCCGGGTGTTACACGGTCGATGAGGCCTTCCCGGACAAATGCTTCCAGCCTCAGTGCGCCGGATGTTCTGAGGGTCAGCAGGGGCTTGCCGGGCAGGGCGAGGTCACCGGGTTCCGTAAATCGGTTCAACACCATACCGTCCGCTGTTGCCGTAATTTTGGTATACCCCATAGCGATGGCGGATTCCTTGATGACCTCGTCGGTTTGTAAAATGCCCGCTTCTGCGGCGGCCAGACCTTCGGACGCCTGTTTGACACCGGCCTTGGCCTGTAAATATGCGGATTCCGCTTTTTCAAGCTCCGAGGCCGTGGCCGCCTGGGATGCATAATAACCCTTCACCCGGTTATAGGCGGCTTCAGCCTGTTTGAACGCCGCTTCCGCTGCGATCAGGCGCTGTCGGGATTGTTCCATACCGGCCACGGCGCTTTTTTTTGCCTGGCGGGCCTGGTCCAGTCGTGACTGGAGCTGGCGGCTGTCCAATACGACCAGCAACTGACCTTTGGTCACCTTGGAACCGGAGTTTACCTTGACGTCGAGAACCTGGGCCGTGATTTGCGCCTCGATGCGGGTTTCCGTACGAGGTCTTAAAGTGCCCACTGCCTCATACCAGTCCGTAATCTCTTCGATCTCCACCCCGGCCGTATTTGTGGGAGTGAATCCCTTTCCTGTTTTTGCTTCGAATCTGCCAGGCTCAATGTTGTTGCATCCGATTGAGACAAAAATCACAAGGCAGATGATCATGCCGAGGTTCACGCGTTGAGTGATGTTGTGATGGGTGATGGTCTTCATAGACACATTTCCTGTTTTCGGTTGTTATCGGATTCAGGTTCGTTGCGCGGGGTGCATTTCCACCAGAGCATAATCATTCGGCCGTATCCGGCCTGTGCCATATGCCGATGGTCCTGCCGATCTCAGCCAGGGCTTTCTGCTTGTCATAAAAAGCGGCGGCTTCGCTGATGCGCGCGTTGTTCCGGTCCAGTTCCGCCTCGAGATACCGAGTGATGGTGGCCGAACCGCCTTCATATTGCTTTTTCACGAGACTCAGGGATTCCTGGGCGGTGGATACACGCGATTTTGCGACAATCAACCGCTGCTCCGCCTCTTCCAGGCTGAGATAAGCCTTTCGGACATCGAATTGAATATTAAGAACGGTCTTCCGGTCGGCAGCAATCATCTCCTCAAGAACGGCATTCGCTTTACGGCTGTCCCATTTGGTGCTGAACCCTTTAAAAAGCGTCCAGTTTAAATAAATACCGGCCATCCAGTTCTCCTGGTTTTGCTCATAATCCATTCCCGGATCGTCAAAATAGTATTTCGTATTGATGTCAATACGGGGCAGGTAACCATAGTTGGCGTAATCCACGGCCATTCGCGACCACCGCAGATGTTCCCTGGCTTTTGCAAGTGCCGGGTGGGTCTTCAACGCCTCGTTGACACCCTCCTCGTAAACCGCCGGTATTACGGATTTGATCGTATTTTTTTCAACAATCGTCAGCGGGGTATCTGGATGAATGCCCATGATATTCGCCAGGGCTGACAATGCCACGCGGTAACGGTTACGGCTTTTCAGCAGGGCTTCGGTGGCTTCATCCAATCTCACCTGAAGCGATAGAATATCCGATTTCAAGGCCCCCCCGGAGTCAAACCGGACGGTCATGACTTTCAATTGGGATTTTACCGTTTCAACTGATTCCTCGGCCGCGGTGATGAATTGCCGTGTCGCCAGCACATCATAAAAGACCTGTATCACCGTGGATACCACCAGGTTCTCCACCGCCTGCCGGTCCCATTGGGCGGCAGCGGTCTCGGATTCGGACATCATCCGGCGCAGTCGATCCCGCCCCCCATTGTAAACATTGATACCGGCGGTGATCCCGCTTTCGAAATTTTCAAACCAACCGGGGTCATTGAAATCCGTCCGTTCCGGGAGCTTGCGGGCATCTATCTTTTTGAAAAGATACATGGACGGGGAGTCCCCCTGGAGGTATTCGGTGTAGAAACCGACGCTCGGGTAATAGGCGGCGGTGGATTTTCCGATCATCGCGGAAGCCTGGCGTATCCGTGCCGTGGCCATAAGTATATCGGGGTTATTTGCCCGGGCGATTTTTACGGCATCTTCGACCGTGACGGGGCCTTCCAGTGAACAGACCTTGTGGCCCGCGGTGGGCTGGTTGACCGGGGGCAGATTACATGTCAGGTCTGCATATTCATCTCTGATGGCGTCGTATGTATATCGTTGACCGGACGTACAGCCGACGGACAGAACAATACAGACGGTGACGAGGACCAGAGAATACCTATTGATTTTCAAGTTAAATGTCCTCCCGAGTATATTGATGTGGACCTGATTCCGGCATGCGGACATGCTGCCGGGGGGGTCGTTCCTATTCTCTACCAGACACAGCCGCCAATTTCAACACACGAGGTCTTTCCGATGCGTATCCTTTGGTTTTTTGGGTGTAGAAACACCAGGTGTCAATTGGTTACAAAATCTCACGTCAAATTTGTGAGCAAACTATACGTTCAAGGTATTGATTGCAATTCCGGCAAGGTGGGCGATTGACGGGGAGGATAGCGTATCGTTTTCATACAGAGAGATTCGATTCGTATCATTAGTCAATGACGCATACATTGTTTCCAGGTGGTTCAGCTTAAGCGGCGTCACCGCCCAGAGCGACAACCCCCGTAAGAAGTGGTCCGCGGAT